>WHSZ01000052.1 GCA_009379845.1 Pseudonocardiaceae bacterium
CGGCCGACCTTGCTTACCGGTACGAACTGGCAGCAAGTCCTCGATCAACACCCACTGATCATCGGAAAGCAACTGAAAACGCGACACACCCGGCAGCATCCCAGCCACCGACCGAAACCTTTGTCAGACACGCCCTAGCGCCTGACCGAAGGCCTGGCCGGCCGATCAGGCCTTCACAAGGGCCGGCGTGCTCGCCCGTCGGCATCGTCGGGCCGGAACTTTGGCGCCGGCCTGCTCACTCCTCGGCCAGCTCAGCCCTCGGCCAGCTTCGCCTTGACCACCGAGGCCACCCGGCCGCCTTCGGCGCGCCCGGCCACCCGGCCGTTCGCGGCCTTCATGACCTCCCCCATCTGTCGCGGTCCTGGCGGGTCCCCGAGCTGTCCCGCGACCTCCGCGACGGCCTCCTCCACCAGCGCGTGCAGCTCCGCGTCGGAAAGCTGGGCCGGCAGGTAGCCGCTGAGCGCGTCCGCTTCCGCGCGTTCAGTGGCGGCCTGCTCGGTGCGGCCGGCGTCCGTGAAGGCCTGCGCGGCCTCCTTGCGCTTCTTCACTTCCTTGGTCAGAACGCGTCGCACCTCGTCATCGCTGAGTTCCTTTGCCGTCTTGCCAGCGACCTCCTCGGCGCCGATCGCGGAAAGGGCCAAGCGCAGCGCGGCGACCGTCGTGGTGTTCTTATGTTTCATCGCGGCCGCGAGATCGGCACGCAGCCGTGCTTTGAGTTCTGCCACCCGAGCCACAGTACTGACCGAATCGCGACAACTAACACGTACGCTCGCAGCTGTGGCGAAGCTAAACACCGCAGTACGAAAGATGGCCGCCGGCGTCGCGGCAGCCGGCGCCGCCACACTCGCCTACGCCGCGGGGGTGGAAAGGCGCCACTGGACGCTGCGCACCGAGACGCTCCCGGTACTGGACACCGGCGCCCGCCCGCTACGTATCCTGCACATCTCGGACCTGCACATGTTGCCGGGACAGCGCTCGAAACAGCGCTGGGTCGCCGCGCTGGACGCCCTGGAACCCGACCTGGTGGTGAACACCGGCGACAACCTCGCACACCGGCGCGCGGTGCCCGCGGTGCTCCGCGCGCTCGGCCCGCTGCTGAACCGGCCAGGCGTGTTCGTGTTCGGCAGCAACGACTACTACGCGCCGAGGCCGAAGAACCCGGCGCGTTACCTGCTGCGGCCGTCCAGGACCAAGCGTTCCTACGGGACCACGCTGCCGTGGCGCGACCTGCGAGCCGCGCTGATCGAACGCGGCTGGCTGGACCTCACCCACGTGCGCCGCCAGCTGGAACTTGGTGGCATGACCGTGGCGATGGCCGGGGTCGACGACCCCCACCTGCGCCGGGACCGGTATTCCGACATCGCCGGCCCGCCCGCGCCGGAAGCCACCCTGCGGATCGGCATCACCCACTCACCCGAGCCGCGGGTACTGGACGCGTTCGGCGCGGACGGCTACGACCTGGTGCTCGCCGGGCACACGCACGGCGGGCAGCTGCGCGTGCCGGGCATCGGTGCCCTGATCACGAACTGCGAGCTGGACCGCACCCGGGCCCGCGGCCCGTCCCGCTGGGGCACCCGGATGTGGCTGCACGTCTCCGCGGGGCTCGGCACCTCGCCGTACGCCCCGGTGCGCTTCGCCTGCCCGCCGGAGGCCAGCCTGCTCACGCTGGTGCCACGCGGCACCGCGCCGGCACCGGCGAAACGGCGCGGTGGAGCCGCATTCAGGGCTCGCAGCGACGTCCGTTAGACTTGCCAGCGGCTTTGATGCCTCGGGGTGTGGCGCAGCTTGGGAGCGCGCTTCGTTCGGGTCGAAGAGGTCGTGGGTTCAAATCCCGCCACCCCGACGTACAAGAAGGTCCCCTGACCAGCACGGTTAGGGGACCTTCTCGCATTTCATGATCAATGATTCCGGCGCTCAACGTCGTGTGTAAACGGATCCGTAAACACGGGCCTCTTCCACGCCCGCGACGACATGCAGCAGGCATGGCGCGAACTGACCGATCTGGCCGAACTCGTCGCACTCGCCGTGGACGTGGACAACACGAACGTGAACCGGCAGAGCTACGGCTATCGTCCCGTGGCCCTCGTGATCAAGATCGTGGAAGACCCGATCACGCACGGCGGCACCAGCGTCGACCTCGGCCTGTCCAACGTCGGCATGTACACCCTGCCCGACGACAATCGCCACCGGCTCCGCGAACTCGGCACCCGTGGCGCACGGCTCACCTTCCGCCCCCACACCGATGCCGTGGCCTGGCTCGATCAGCACCTCTACGACCTGCCCACCCTCGACCAGCGCCGCGAGATCATCCACACGATCAACGACCGCTGGCGCAACGCCGCGTAACCACGATGGCCGGGGGTGGGGGATTGCCCCATCGCCCGGCCATCGTCCAATACCGATACGTCTTAGCACCAGGCCCGACGCCGGGGTATTCGCGTTCACGGCGTCATGCTCGGCGCATTTCTTCGTAGGCTTCTCGCAAGTCTTTCGCTTCTGTGAGCTGACGAGACTCAACGGCTGAAACAACTTCGGCCGCACGCCAGTAGTTTGACGGCACTATTCGTCCGGAAGAAATAGCTTGCTGGGCGGCGTGGTTAGATTCATCGAGCCGGTTGCTCGCCACGAGCGTTAGTGCTAGATCAAGATTGGCCGACGCAACCCGGCGAGGCCACTTCTGGACATCGTCGCTTGGCTTCAATCGGGAAATGACCTCGCGCGCATAGGACTCACCCGCTGGATCGCCCACCCACGTCAATGTAGTGGCCGTATAAGCGACAGACTTGTCGGGATCGTACCTGTAATGATGCTCGGCTCGTTCAGGTTTGACCAAGGGGCTTACCAGCTTATTTACTCGATCAATCGCAGAGTATGTTTCCTGAGACTGTCCTAGTCTTGCCCATGCGCGGCCTTCCTGCGCTGTAGCTTGGATTGCGACGGAGCTACCCAAAGGGGCCAACTTCTGCGCGGCCTTGGAGAGTTCGACGGCTCGCAGGTAGCCGCCATCAGTGAGAACCCGCCATGCCTCGGTTTCATAGCACCATGCTCGGATCTCGTTGAAATCCGCGTGTTGAACGAGACTGGCGGCAGTGCGCAGGCGGGCAGAGGCTGCCGCCTGTTGTTTCAAGTCGATATGCACCGTTGCCGCGAGCAACGAAAGCCATCCACCAACGATCAACAATCTCTTGTGTTCCGCGAGCGTCTTACGCGCGTCCATGAGACTCATTACGTAAGCCAATTGCTGGCGAATTCGCGGAAGTAGCTCTAGTGGGGATGACGCGGGATAAGCGGTCGCCAGGTCATCAAAAATGAGTTCAAGCTGTGTCAGCGTTTCATCACCAACATCACTCGCCGCGACCCGACGCGCCAACTCCAACGCGGCCAGCTCATCGTCGTGATGCGCCAATGGCGATTGCCAAACGGAAACATCAGGAATTCGAAGTTCGTTTACCTTCGCGCGGGCTGCTGCCGCGTCCGCTTGCCGATTACGTAGTTCATCCTCGGTTTTAGCCGCATCAAGTTGACGAAAAGCAGCGAGAAGCGCACCGTCGGCATTGGTCACCCGGTCGGCAGTCTCCCAGAACCGCACATCGGCTCTAGCACGGCCCTTCTCGACATGCGCCACCGTGGTGCGGTCACAGAACGTCTCGCGCGCAAGCTGCGCTTGGGTCAGCTCGGCCGCCTGACGGAAAGCGCTGAGCTGTTCGCCCAAGGCGCGGCGTAGCTCGACTATCGGTACTGGTTCCCGCGCCATCGTGTCTACGCTCCCGATCCGTTCATGCCCTTCGTAACCAGCGTAGCCGCAGGTGACAACCGGTGTGATGGTGCTGCACACATGGTGACGCACATCGTCGGCCATCCGGTTACGTCGTGATCAAGCGGGATCGGTGGCTGTGGGCTGTTCCTCCGTAAGCCTTCCCCGACCGGTTACCGGTCCCGCGTCCATCCACGGTCACGGGAAGGTGGGGAACGCGGTGTGCCTGCACGTCAGCCGGTCATGGTCGATCCCGGCCCGCTGTGGTGGCAGGTGGTCCAGGTGGTGACCGCGTTAACGATCCTCGCCGCGTGTGGCCTTGCTGGCCTGGTCCTGCTGGCGCGTCGTCGTCGGGCCGAGCGTGCTCGACAGGCCCGTATCCGGGCCGTGTTGTCCGGCTGGATGCCTGACCACCCAACCGTGGCCGACCTCCAACACCGGATAGCACAGGAAACCAACGATGAGCAGCACTACGGGCGGCACGCCCTCCGCGCGGGTCACGGTGCCCCTGCGGCCGCCGACACGGGACGTGTCCCTGTCCAGCGGGACCGTACGGACGCCGACACGCGGCGGCTGCCGGTGGTGTCCCGCACGGCCGCTCTGCGGTTGGCTGGACAGGTTGACGGGGGCCGCTGGTGAACACCGTCGATGAGGGGTTGCGGACACTGGCCGCACGCGGGTTCCGGTTCCAGCACCTCACCGACAAAGACGGTCACGTAGCTGTCCTTGTCGGCTCGTACGGGTGGCCGGAGTTCTACGACCGCATTCACATCCACGGCGAGACCGAAGCCGCCGCAGCCCGCGCCGTGCTGGCCTCCCGACCTGGCGCGGATGAGGTGGTGTGGACGTACGAGGGCGACGCCCTGTCCACCATCCAAGCCCTGTTGGAGCTACCGAAACCACATGAGCCGGGAGCGCCTCGGCTGGCCCGACGTGCACCGCTCGGGCTGTGGCTACCCGGCACCGGGCAAGCGCCGTTCGATCACACCCTGTGACGGATTGGGTCCTGACGGTTGTGTTTCGGCCGTGGACGCCGTAGTCACGATCAGTGGAGAGAGTTCCGCGCCAACCGCGCGGCACAGGAGATAACAGGAGGTAGGACGATGGGTAAGAAGGACGCCGACCGTGACGGTCAGGGCGAGGCCCAGACGGACAAGCGGGAGAACTGGGGCAGCAAGGACGACCAGAACAAGCACGAGGGCGACGACGACAAGTAGGGCGGCACATTCGTGACTGACTGGCACGAACAACTCACCGTGCCGCGTGCGCCGTTCATCCCGTCCGTGGTGTGGGTCGATGACCCCGCCACGGACGGGTTCATCGACGTGTCGCGGGACGACGACGAACCACGCTGGCATGCGCTGGTCGAGGCAGACGAACCAATCATCACGCAAGTGGACGACGGTGCGACGAAACCGGGCGAGACCGGGCAGCAGCCGTCCAGCTCATGTAGTCAGCCGTCGCTAGTGGCAGCCATGCTCGCCGCGTTGGACGTGCGCGAGGGGCACCGCGTGTTGGAGATCGGGGCAGGGACCGGATGGAATGCCGCCCTGCTGTCCGACCGTGCGGGGGAACACGGGCACGTCGTGTCGGTCGAGGTGGACCCGGCCGTGGCCGACGACGCTCGCCGTGCTCTTGCTGCTGTTGGCTACGCGCCGGTGGTGGTGACCGGTGACGGCACCAAGGGATACGCGGCCGATGCGCCGTACGACCGGGTTATCTGCACCGCGTCCGTCCGTACGATTCCTCGGCCGTGGATCGACCAGACACAGCCCGGTGGCGTGATCGTCGCGCCGTGGGGCACCGACTACGGAGACGACGCGCTCACCCGACTGGAGGTCCGCGAAGACGGTTCCGCGTCCGGCCGGTGCGGAGCGAACCTGGCGTTTATGCGGGTACGGCACCAGCGCCGGGACTTCCTCGAACCGAGCGCCGACGAGGTGGACGCGGCCGAGTCGACGCAGACCGCGCACAGCGGCCGGGAGCTGTTCGAGATGGTCACCTTCGCCCGTGCTGCGTTCACGATCGGGCTCCGGGTGCCGTCCTGCTACCTCACGGTGGAGGACGTCACCGAGGACCGCCGCCTGATCGAGTTGCACGACGTGCGGTCACGATCATGGGCGCGGGTCACGCTCGTACGCGGGCAAGACCCGTGGACGGTTCACCAACTCGGGCCGCGTCGTCTGTGGAACGAGGTAGACGCTGCCTACGCCTGGTGGCAAGAGGCGGGCAACCCGACCCCGGACCGCTACGGGCTGACCGTCACGCCGGACGGCACACACGGTGTGTGGATCGACGCACCCGACAACGAACGGCGTTGGTCCCTGACGTTCTGACCGGGTGCGTGGCCACTCGCGCCCCTGAGCGGCCACCAGTGCCCGCAGGCGGCCACGCCGTGGGATCATACGGGATCAGATATGGCCGCTCAGGGGCGCTACGTGCCGCGTGTGGCCGCTATCACACACCCTCTGACCTGGCCAAACCCCGAAAATCCAGGTCAAACCCGGATTTGCACTTGATGCCGAACCCCCATACCCCCATGGGTGCGCGGCGACCACTGACTCAGAACACACCATCCAACAACGGCATGCTGCTCAGCGCGGCGAACGTACACAGGCCGAACGCGAGCCGGCGGAAGAACCGCTCGGTGGCGAAGCGAAACAGCCACACGCCGAGCAGCAGGGCCACGCCATAGCTGGGAATCAGTGCTATGCCGCTGGCCACCCGCTCGGCGGTCAGCATGCCGGCTGAGAAGTACGACACGGCGTTGAACACACCGGTCATGCCGAAGAAAACGATGATGTTCGCGCGCAATCGTGCCGCGTCGCCGTGGCCGGCCATCCAGAACAGGATCACCGGTGGCCCGCCGAGCCCGGTCATGCCGCCGGTCAGCCCGGCGCCACCGCCGACCGCGACGGTGTACGGCAGGCCGGGCTGCGTCGTCCAGCGCCAGCCCCTGGCAAGCAACGCGATCAGCACCAGGATCAGCAGCGAGATGATCCAGCGCATCACCACCGGGTCGACCACGACCAGCAGCCAGACGCCAAGCGGCACCGTCGCCGCCGCCCCCAGCCCGAGCGGCAGCACCTCGCGCCACACGCAGATCCGGGATGCCGGCACCAGCATCGGCATGCTCAGCAGCCCGTCCGTCATGAGCAGCAGCACGACCGCCGTCTCCGGGCTGCTGAGCGCGCTGGCAACCGGCACAAAGACCATCGCGGAACCGAACCCTGAGAACCCGCGCACTAGCCCGGTCACCACGGTCGCCAGCGCCAGACCGACGAAGGCATCGGCGGAGACCGCCTGACGAATCAACTCCAGCATCCACCCACCCGCCCGTCAGCGCCCGCCCCGTCAGCACCCGATCGGCAGCCGGTCAGCACCCGGTCAGCATGCCGCACGTGCCCCGCAGGCTGACCGACCGCGCAAGGTAATCGCCGAGCGCGCCCAAACCGCGTGGTAGAAGCGCCGGCGGTAGGTATTAGCCTGCCTAACAGCGAAACATCACCACGGGGAGTGCGGGGACGAGCCGTGGCAGGGAGAGGGGAAGCACATGCGGTATACGACGCTGGGCAAATCCGGCTTAACGGTCTCACCCATCGCATTCGGAACGTGGCAACTGAGCGGTGAATGGGGCGGCTACACCGAGGACGAAGCCGTGCGGGCCATCAACGCCGCACTCGAGTCCGGGATCAACTTCTTCGACACCGCTCAGGCATACGGCTTCGGCGAGGCGGAGCGGATGCTCGGGAAGGCGCTGCGCGGCGAGAACCGTGACGAGCTGGTCATCGCCACCAAGGGCGGCCTACGGCCGGACGGGAACCCGCGCGATTCCAGCAGGGAATGGCTGCGCAAAGGCGTGCACCAGAGCCTCGACGCGCTCGGCATCGACGTGATCGACCTGTACCAGGTGCACTGGCCGGACCCGGCAACCCCGTTCGCGGAAACCGCCGAGACACTCCGCGAACTTATCGACGAGGGCAAGATCCGGCACGTCGGCGTCTCCAACTTCGACGAGCGGGAGATGGCCGCGTTCGCCGAACACCTGCCACTGGAAAGCCTGCAACCGCCATACCACCTGTTCAACCGGGATGTGGAGGACGGCATCCTGTCCTACGCGCAGGAAAGCGGCATCGGGGTGCTGGTCTACGGCCCGCTCGCACACGGGATGCTCACCGGCTCGTTCAGCACCGAGACCACCTTCGACGAGAGCGACTGGCGCTGCTCGCATCCCGCGTTCCACGGGAAGGCGTTCGACGACAACCTCGCGATCGTGGACACCCTGCGTGAGATCGCCACGGATTGTGGCGCCACGCTCAGCCAGCTCGCGATCGCCTGGACCCTCGCCAATCCCGCGGTCGACGTGGCCATCGTGGGATCCCGCCGCGCGGAGCACGTCGTCGATTCGGTTGGCGCGGCCGAGCTCGAGCTGGATGCCGACACGATCGCCTACCTCAGGGACACCGCGGGCCGGGGAACGCATATCGATGTGCTAACGCCGGAAAGCGAATAGTCCGACCATATTTTTTCATTGTGATATCGAAAACGATCACAGCAGGTTGCCCGTCCGGATAACGAGATAACCCGGTCGGCCCCTTGAGCGCATCCAGCCGAAATGCTGAAGTGGCAAGCATGGCTAAGGGTGTGCGGCTCGTTCGGCGTTTGCCCGTCGATCTATTACTTGTGGCCGCTTCGCGCTGTCCTCGCGCACGTATCTGATCACGGCATCTTTCGACTATCCATTTTGGACTATCCGAACGAGACTGGGGACAGTCATGCCCGAAAGATCTTCATTTCCCGGCAATCCTTTTACCCGCAGACACGTCGCTCGGTTGACAGCAACCGCCGTTCTTGCGGGCACAATGGCGTCCGTGACGAGCACACCACCGCAACGCCGAGCAAGCGCCAGCACCGGACCGGTCCGCAGGCGCCAATCGTTGAACCCGAAATGGCGGTTCGCCGGACCGCTGCGGAATCCGGGCGACGCACCGCGCTATTCCGGTCGATTCGAGGAGGTCGACCTACCGCACACCGTGGCGGAGCTTTCCTGGCGGGAATGGAATCCAGCCGACTGGGAAGGTTTCTGGCTATACCGAAAAGAATTCGACCTGCCCGGCGCGGACGGATCGGCCCGATTTCTGCTGCGTTTCGCGGGCGGCATGACCGCCACCCGACCGTGGCTGAACGGGCGTGCGCTGCCCGAATACGTCGGCGGATACCTGCCGTTCGAATACGAGATCACCGACCACGTACGCGAGCAGGGCAACCGGCTGGACGTGGTGGTAGACGGTCGATTCGACATCAACACCCCACCTAACCGGCCGGGTAAACCGGCCAACTCGGTGGACCTGTGGCAGCCGGCAGGGCTGTACCGGGACGTCACGCTCGAGATGGTGCCTGCCAATTATCTGGCCGATGTCTTCGCCAGGCCGCGCGCGGTACTCGAGCCGGGCAACCGGAGCATCGACGTGCGGGCAACAGTGGACGTCGCGGCGCCGAGGACGGATGCGGAACTCACCTTGGAGCTCTACGACGACGGGGTTCCGATCGCGTCCGAAACCGCGCCGCTCGCGCTGGATCGGCCCGGCCGCGCCACGATCAGCACGACGTTGCGCGGACTGCCCGACATCACCTTGTGGAGCACCGGGAATCCCAAGCTGTACCGCCTGGTGGTCACGCTGAGCATCGCCGGACGGCCGGTGCACGACTACCTGGTCAACGTGGGCTTCCGGCAGGCCGAGTTCACCGAACGCGGGTTCTTCCTGAACGGCGAACGGCTACAGTTGTTCGGTTCCGGGCGACACCACTACTTTCCCTATACCGGCTCGGCCATGCCGGCCCGCGTGCAGTACCAGGACGTGCGCATCCTCAAGCGCCACGGGCACAATATGGTGCGCTGCACCGTGTACCCGCAGGACGAGTCCTTTTTGGACGCATGCGACGAGCTCGGGCTGCTGGTGTACGACGAGGCGCCCGGCTGGGGCTACCTCGGCGACGCGGATTGGCTTGACCGCTCCGCACGGGACGTGCGGGAAATGATCCTGCGGGATCGCAACCACCCCTCGATCGTGCTGTGGGGCGCGCGGTTGAACGAGACACCGAACAACACCGAGTTCTACACCCGCACCCAGGCCATCGCGCGCGAGCTGGACGCGTCCAGGCAGACCACCGGCGCGATGATCTTCAACATGCACGGCACGACCGACTTCCAGCAGGACGTGTTCAGCTACAACGACTACGCGAAGCGGCCGGACGCCCGCTATCCGCAGCTGCGCCCGCCGCGCACCGACCGTCCGTACCTGGTATCCGAGGCGGTTGGCACGCTGAGCGGACCCGCGAAGTTCTACCGGCGAACCGACCCGGTCGTCGATCAGCACGGCCAGGCCGTCGCACACGCGATGGTGCACGACCAAGCGGCCGGTGATCAGCGGTACTGTGGCGCGCTCGGCTGGTCGTCGTACGACTACCAATCCGGGCACGGAAACCAGCGATCCGGCATCAAGTCGACCGGCATCTTCGACATGTTCAGGGAACCGAAGCTGGGGGCGGCGATTTACACCGCCCAGGTGGATCCGGCGCGGCACCCGGTAATCGAGCCGGCGTTCTACTGGGACTTCGACGGCGAGTTCTCGGTGCACAATCTTGGCGCCGAAGCGATGATCTGCTCGAATGCGGACCGGCTCGAACTGTTCGTGGACGGCAGGGATTTCGCCACCCTGCACCCGGCGCGCGAGCGGTTCCCGAACCTGCGATTCGCGCCGTTCCTAGCGGATTTCCGGTCGGTTGACGCGACGCGGGAGCCGGAGCTGCGTGTCGACGCGTACCGAAACGACCTCCCGATCGGCTCCCGCACGTTCTCGTCGGCACGCGCCAGGGACCGCCTGCAGGCGCGAGCGGATGACGACACGCTCGTCGCGAACGGGTCGGACGCCACGCGGGTGGTCTTCCGCGTGGTCGACGAGCACGGTGCGCCGCGGCCGGCGCGGAGTGGAAACCTGCGGTTAGTACTTGACGGGCCCGCGATTCTGTTAGGTGATAACCCGTTTCCGTTGGGCGAGGTTGGTGGCGTCGGCGCCGTGTGGCTACGCACGCGCTACGGCCGCACCGGCGAAGCCGAGTTGCGGGTGGAGCACGACACTCTTGACCCGCAACGGGTGCGGGTCCTGGTGAGGGGAGAGCAACCAGATGAGCACCAACCCTGACCGGGCTGGTTCCGCGAGATCCGGAGCGGCCACCTACATTTTCGGCGCCCTCGGCGGATTGCTGTTCGGTTATGACCTCGGCGTGGTGGCCGGTGCGCTACTGCTGATCGAACCCGAACTCGGCCTCTCTCCGCTGGAGACCGGCTTCGTCACCAGCTCGCTGCTCGTCGGCGGCATGCTGGGAGCGCTGTCCGCCGGCAGGCTCGCGGACCGGCGCGGCCGGCGCGGGCTGGTGTTGCTCGCCGGTGCGGTATTCGCGGTCGGCTGCCTGATCGCCTCCGTCGCCCCGAACCTGGAGCTGATCGTGATCGGGCGGTTCGTGATGGGCCTCGCGGTCGGCGCGCTTGCCGCCACCGTGCCGATCTACCTCGCCGAGATCGCCCCGGCCAAGCACCGCGGCGCGCTCTCCGGCTTGAACCAGCTGATGATCTCCACCGGCATCCTGGCCGCCTATCTCGTCAACGTCGCGTTCGACGATGCCGGCCAATGGCGCTGGTCATTCGGGCTCGCGCTGGTTCCGGCGATCGCCCTGCTCATCGGCGTGTACCGGCAACCGGAAAGCCCGCGCTGGCTGGTGAAGATGGGCCGCGAGGACGAGGCGCGCGCGATCCTGGCCAGCCGGGGCAACGAGCACGAGTTCGAGGAGATCCGCACCGTTGTCGCCGAGCAGGGCGCCAGAACCAAGGTGACGGCCCTGCTGCGGGACCGGAAGCTGCGCCGGATCCTGGTGATCGGCGTCGGGGTGGCGTTCCTGCAGCAGGTGATCGGGATCAACACGATCATCTACTACGCGCCGACGATCCTCACCGAACTCGGCTTCGACGATTCCGCCGCGCTGCTGACGAACGCCGGCCTCGGCGCACTGACCGTGGTGGTCACGGTGATCATGCTGCTGCTCGTCGACAAGATCGGCCGCCGGATACCGCTGATCCTCGGTGCGCTCGGCATGACAGCCTGCATGGCGGTGCTCGGCCTGGTGTTCCTGGCAGGGGACATCAGCGGTGGCGGGGCGAGCGGCTGGATCGCGATCACCTGCCTGTCCCTTTTCAAGGTGTTCTTCTCGCTCAGCTGGGGCGGGATGGTGTGGATCCTGCTCGGCGAGATCTTCCCGCTGCGGGTACGCGAACCCGCGATGGGCATGGCGACGTTCATGAACTGGACGGGCAACCTGCTCGTCGGGCTGTTCTTCCCCGTCCTTCTCGCGGTCGGCACCGGTGGGGTGTTCTTCATGTTCGCCGGCGTCGGGGTGCTCGCGTTCTTCTTCGCGCTCACCATGATCCCGGAGACCAAGGGCAAGACGCTCGAGCAGATCGAGCTGGCACAGGCCGCGGTGCGCGCGCCGGAGCGGGAGCAGCTAGATCGCCGCTAGCCCGATGATCAGAAAGATGATGCCAACCAGGTAGCCGAACGAACCCAGGATCGTCGCGACGAGACACAGCGTCCGGGTGGTGTCCGACGCCTGCTTGGCCATCACGAGGTTGCCCTGCATCTTGTGGGTCTGCACCTCGTTGGACTTGATGATGGCGAAGATCGCGATGATCCAGGCGAGGAAGATGCAGCCGATAGCCCATCCCTTGTAGTCCGGGATGTCCTGGCCGCCGGGCATGCCGCCACCGGGGGGCATGCCCGGCCCCATCCCGTATGGCTGCTGGCCGGGTGGCGGTCCGTAGCCGGGCTGCGGCTGCGCATAGGGCGCCGCGGGCATCCCGCCGGACGGCGGGCCGCCGTACGGGGCGGGAACCGGTGCGCCGTATGGCGACCCGCCGTAGCCGGGCTGGGGCTGCCCGTAGGGCTGCTGGCCGTACGGATTCGTCATAGGGCTTCCCCCTCGTACATCGAGGCCCCTGCGGGATACCGCCGGGCAGAGTCGGGTTGAACTTATCGCGCTGGTAGCGGGTGCGACACACCGGCAGGCCGGAGCGTACCCGGTCGGGCGCCCGTACGACGCGGAAACGCTACACGTGGAGCGAACCGAACGGAGCGAACGGGATATTTCGGACGATCAACCACATGCCGATCGCGACCAGGAACGCCAGCGGCGTCCAACGCCAGTGCAGCCAGCTACGCACCAGCCGACCGCGCAACCGGCCGTACGTCCACGCCGCGAAACTCCAGCCGAACAACACCAGCACCGCGACGGCCAGCGCGTTGTAGTGCAGCGCGGCCGGTACATCGGCGTGCAGCAGGCTGTAGATCATCCGCATGCTGCCGCAGCCGGGACAGCTGATGCCGAGCAGCGCCTTGGAGGGGCAGACCGGGATCGGCCCGCCCGGTGTGGTCGGGTCCGCCCACCACACCGCGGCGCAGCCGAGCGTGCCAACGACCGCGACCGCGAGCGGCGGGCCGAGCGCACGTGCTACCGGAGGCCGCGGCACGGCGAGCGTCACGGCGTCACCTCGTTCAGGCTCACGCCAACCGCGACCAGCATGATGATCACGAAGATGATGTAGAGCAAGATCGGGACGCCGGCCGCGATCGCGGACCACATGGCCCACTTCTTCGCCTCGTCCGCGGCCCGGTGCGCCTGGTCGTACTGACCGGTGAACCACAACGTGTTGACCTGATTGGCCTTGACGATCGAGACGATGCCGAGCGGCAGGCAGCACAGCACCGTGGTGAGGATGCCCCACACCAGGTTGCTGTCCGGGGGAGGCCCGGGATTTGGCTGGCCGTATGGCCCGGACGGGCCCGGACCATACGGCCCCGGATAGTTGTGGTGCGGGTAGTTCGGATTCTCCGGGTACTGCGGAAAACCACCTGGCTGAGTCATGGGAACTTCTTCGCGTCGACGGCATCGGCCCGCGGGAAAGCCTAAGCATTCGGCGCGCGACCGGCTCGCCAGGGCTAAGTGTCCACCCGAGTGTCCACCCGATCAGCTACCGCATTCGGCCATATCCTTGGCTTCCAGCCCGAAATCGCTCACCGTTCCCTCTTCGGAGAAAGCGAACCGGTATTGGGCGTCCGGATTGCCGGGAACCGGAGCGGTGTAAACCCAGGACGGATCGTCCGTCGAGTGCAACGTCGGGTGCGCGGCCTTGACCTCGGCGAAGTGGTCGCCGAAACCCAGACCCTCAGGGGTATGCGTCTGATCCGTGCCACCGATCATCACGACGCCCTTGGTTTCGGATACGAAGACGCCCGACCCCGGGTGCGGTTTTCCTTCACTTGGCCGCAGGTAGTAGTAGTGGCACTTGCCTTCGGCCTGCCGGTCGACGAGCAGCCCGGTGGCATTCGCCTGATTTTCCGGCATGTTCAGCTGAAGATCCTGATATCCGTGCGGCCCTACGGCATTCTCATCGACCTGGGCGGCGCTCGCCGAACCGCTCAGCGGAGCAACGGCGATCGCCGCGATGGCAGCCGGAATCACTGACCTGGTCCACTTTTTCATGATCTCTCCCCGACTTTGGACGACTTTTTCGTGGTCCGCCCAGAAGACGCAAGACAGTGACAAGAGGTTGCCCGCGCGAAGCGAATTTGCCGCTGCACGTGCACCCGCACGTTCATATAACCCCAGGTCACAGCCCTAAACGAAGGTGGGGCAGTATCGAGATGTGCAGAGACATCCCAGACCTGACGTACCCGATCAACTCTTCGACGATGCGTCGGCTGAGCAACGCTGGCGCGCACGATTCAAGGCCGCCCGAGTGTCGGTCCCCGACTGGGCGCTCGACGCCCCTGACCGCAACGTCTATCTGTCAAACGCCAGCGGTGTCTGGGAAATCTACGCGTGGGACCGCGCGAGCGGCACGCATCGCAGGGTCACCGACCGGCCGAACGGCACGTTGCACGGCACGCTCCCCCCGGACGGCCGGTGGATCTGGTGGTTCGCGGACACCGACGGCGACGAGTACGGCAGCTGGGTCCGCGAGCCGTTCACCGGCCTCCGGCCAGGAACCGCGGCGGAACCCGCCCTGCCCGGCGTGCCGGACGGTTACCCCGCGGGGCTGGACATCGGCCGCTCGCTGGCCGCGGTCGGGGTTTCCAGTGACAAGGGCAGCACGCTGCTGCTGCACCAGGATGGTTCGGCACGAGTGATTTACGAGCACGAGCAGGACGCCGGTATCGGCGCGCTTTCCAGGGACGAGACGCTGCTCGCCATCTCGCATTCCGAGCACGGCGACAGCCGGCATCCGTCGCTGCGTGTTCTGTCCACTCTGGACGGTTCGACCGTCGCGGAGAAGCACGACGGCGAGGCCAAGGGGCTGGCGGTGCTCGACTTCAGCCCGGTCGCCGGGGATCAGCGGTTGCTCGTGCTGCACGAGCGGTACGGCCGTGAGGAGTTGCTGATCTGGGACGTCGCGGAGGACACCGAGCGGGAGATCAGCCTCGATCTGCCTGGCGAGGTGGAAGCCGACTGGTACCCGGACGGATCCGCGCTGCTCGTCGTGCACTCCTACCGGGCGCGAAACACCATGCATCGCTACGACATCGCCAGCGGCGAGCTGTCCACGTTGGACACCCCGCCTGGCACCATCGGCGGTGCATCGGTTCGTCCGGACGGAGTCGTCGAGTACGGCTGGACGGCGGCACAACAACCATCCGTGATTCGCAGCAAGCTCACCAATGGCACCGGCACGGTGTTGCTCGAGCCACCTGGCGACAAGGCACCGGGCTCGGTACCGATGACCGACGCTTTCGTGCCCGGCCCCGGTGGCGAGGTACACGCGCTGATCTCCCGCCCTCCGGACGCTCCGGAAGGGCCGCTGCCAACGGTGTTCAGCTTGCACGGTGGTCCGCACGCCTGTGACCAGGATCGGTTCTCCGCGTACCGCGCGGTCTGGCTGGACGCCGGGTTCGTCGTCGTGGAGGTGAACTACCGCGGTTCGACCGGCTACGGGTCGACGTGGCGGGATGCCATCGAGGGCCGGCCGGGCCTGACCGAACTCGATGACGTGGCCGTGGCTCACGACTGGGCGATCCACAGTGGACTGTCGGATCCGGGGCGCTGCGTTGTGAACGGCGCGTCCTGGGGCGGCTATCTGAGCCTGCTGGCGCTCGGCACGCAACCGGACCGGTGGGCAGCGGGCATCGCCGTGGTACCGGTGGCCGATTACGTCGCCGCTTACGACGATGAGATGGAGCAGCTGCGATCCTTCGATCGCGCGCTGTTCGGCGGTTCTCCTGACGAGGTCCCCGAGGTGTATCGGGAGTGCTCCCCGCTTACCTATGTGGACTCGGTGCGGGTGCCGGTACTGGTGCTGGCCGGCGAGAACGACCCCCGTTGCCCCATCCGGCAGGTGGAGAACTACCTCGCCCGGCTGGCCGATCGCGGCATCCACTACGAGGTGTACAACTACGACGCCGGTCACGGGTCACTGGTGGTCGCCGAAACCATGAAGCAGACGGCTATTGAGGTGCATTTCGCGTTGCGAGCAACGCGAAATGCACGTGAGTCTTTTTAGGTGCTATAGCACCTAAAAAGACTCACGAGCCGTCAGGCTTGCTGCGCCTGCCACATCCAGTGCGCCTTCTCGAGCTCCTTGCTGATCTCGATCAGCAGGTCCTGGGTCACCAGATCCGACTTGTCGGTCTCGTCGATCCGTGCCCGCAGCCGCTGGACCAGTGCCTCGAGAATCGCCGCGATCGCCGCGATCACGTCCGTGTCGGTCTGCCAGTTATCCGGGAACTCCGGAATCCCACTGCTTTCCGCCACGGTGCGGGCCTTGCCGTTCGGCGAGACACCGATCGCGTTGGCCCGCTCGGCCACCTGGTCGGCGTAGTTGCGCGCGGTCGCGGTCAGTTCGTCCAGCTGGGTGTGCACGCTGACGAAATGGCCGCCGACCACGTTCCAGTGCGCCTGCTTTGCTGTCAGCGAGAGATCGACCAGGTCGACCAGGGTCGCCTGCAGCACATTACCGGCATTTTTCCGGTCAGCCTCGCTGAGCGGGCTGGTGATGGGAGCCTTGCTCATGGTCCACTTCCTTCCCCGTTTGGTCTCGGAGGTGGCCGCGCCGCCTCAGGTCGTCGCGCTCACCTCGATCTCGATGTTGCCGCGCGTGGCGTTCGAGTACGGGCATACCTGATGGGCCTGCGCGACCAACTCGTCCGCCTTCGCCTGCTCGAGTCCTGGCATCGAGGCGCTGATCCGCACGCCGAGTTCAAAACCACCACCGGACTTCTTGCCGATGTCGACCTGTGCGGTCACCGTGGAGTCGCCACCGAGGTCCACCCCGGCCTGGCTGGACACCAGGCGTAGCGCACCGTGGAAGCACGCGGCGTAGCCGGCGGCGAACAACTGCTCCGGGTTGGTGAACGAGCCGCCCGGACCGCCCATGCCTTCTGGAACGGCCAGTCGCTCGTCGATCACCCCGTCCGACGAATGCACGTCGCCGTTGCGACCGTCGCCCGCCGCGATCGCCTCCGCGGTGTACAGCGCTTCCACCATGCCTGCTCTCCTTCCAGACGAAACCGTCAGCTGATTCAACGTTCGAAGCGGCGGAAACAGTCCGACAACCCCCTGTGATCTACCCGGTAACAGCGCGGGGTATTCATCCGGCACCGCGGCGCTCACCGCGTGCGTGCCTGCGCGAACTCGGCCACCTGCTGGCCGATGGTGCGCAGGGTCTGCTCGACCTGCGCGTCCGAACAGTTGCCGTCCACGCCGAACTCGACCTGTGCGGAATTGATCGCCGCACCGAGCGGGGTTGGCCAGCCACGCAACGCGTGGACGATCTGGCGCAACGCGGTCAGCGTGGTCACGGCGGCCTGCCAGCCGTACGCGGTGGCCACGCAACCGACCGCGCGCCCGTCCAGATACGGGTACTCGTCCTCACGCAGATCCTCGACGTAATCCAGCGCGTTCTTCACCAGCCCGGAAACCGTGCCGTGATACCCCGGCGAGACCAGCACCACGCCGTCCGCCGCACGCAACTCGTCTACCAGCCGGGTCGCCATCGCCGGGCGCTCCGCCGCGGACGGATCGTAGAACGGCATCACCAGATCGTCCCCGGCGATGATCGTGGTCTTCCCACCGACATCGGCGATCCCGCTGAGCACGATGCGTAGCGCGCGCTCCGACTGGGAGTCCGCGCGAAGCGACCCACCGATGCCAACCACCGAGATCGTCATTGGGTTTGATCCTCCCATGCCGCCGCCGAAATCGGCCCGCCGTCGGTGCGCTCACCGCCGCACACTACGACCTTCAGCCCGGTCCAGGTCTAGGGTTAGAGCTCCATTGCAACTCCTACCACGCTCATCTACCCATAAGTAGCATCACGTGGTACTCAGGCGTCCAGTTCGGGAGTGATCATGGCCAATCCGATCGACCGCATCCCCGTTTCCGCGCAGGCGGCCGCGGCGCGTTTCCTGTTCGCCCTGCCCAGACCGCTACGACGCGCGCTGGTCGGCGCACCGGTCCGGATCGATGGCCTGACGCTCTCCTCGGACGCACAGCTGTTGCTGTGGCTGCAGCGGATGTCCGGCATGAGGCTGGTCGAGGGCGATCCGGTGGCCGCGCGTGCGGCGCTGGACGCGTCGAGGCCGGTGGTCAGCGGGCCGCCGGTCGAACCCGTCGCGGCACGCGAGCTGGAGATCCCGACTTCCGAAGGATCGATCGGGGCCCGGCTCTACGTTCCGGACGGGCTGGCCGAGGGTTCCGCGCTGCTGGTGTATTACCACGGCGGTGGCTGGGTGATCGGCAATCTGGACAGCCACGACAACACCTGCCGGTTCCTCGCCAAGCAGGCCGGCGTGCGGGTGTTGTCCGTCGACTACCGGTTGGCTCCGGAGCACCCTTTTCCCGCCGCGGTCGACGATGCCGCGGCGGCATTCCGTTACGCGGCCAAGAACGCGGCGGAGCTCGGCGTCAACCCGAAGGCGATCGCGGTGGGTGGGGACAGCGCGGGCGGCAACCTGGCCGCGGTCACCGCGCACGCCTTCGGTCGCTCGACCAACCCGCCGAGGCCGGTGTTCCAGCTGCTGATCTATCCGGGTGTGGAAGGCGTGAACCGGTACCCGTCCAGGGACCTTTTCGGGGACGGGTTCTTCCTCACCGACAAGGAGATGGACTGGTTCTGCGACCACTACGTGCCGGATGTCGAGCAGCGGTCCGATCCACGGTTCTCGGTGCTGGCGGCCGAGGACCTCTCCGGTATGCCACCCACGTACCTGGCCACCGCCGGGTTCGACCCGCTGCGGGACGAGGGCGAGGCGTTCGCGGAACGACTGCGCGAGGCCGGGGTCGCGGTGACGCTGAGCCGGCAGCCCGATCTGATCCACGGGTACGCGAGCTTCCTCGGCCTCGGCACTCGATTCCGGGAGGCCATGTGCGAGGCCGCCGGGGCGCTGCGCACCGGGCTCGCCCTCGGACCGTCGATATCCCGGCCGCGTGCTCGCAAACCGCGCCGGACGGCCAGCGCATAAATTGGTCCGCGCCAGGTCGTCAGTAATCCGACCAAAAGTAAAAGGCGGGTGTTCGGTACGGGTTCACCGCACCGAACACCCGCCTTTTCTCCCCTATTTCTCCCCTGCCGAATTAGTGCTTTACGGAGCCGGCGGAGCCGGTGTGGGCGGCAGCGCCGGCGCATCAACGGGCAGCGGTGGCGCGCCACCACCGAGCAGCCCGTCCAACAATCCGGTCAACGTGGTCAGAAGTGATTTCAGCAGGTCGTTCACGGTACCCAATAGATCACCACCGGGCAGAATCCGCGCGTTGGCTTGCTTAAGTTCGCCCAGCTTGCTGTCCAATCGCGCGGAAAGCTCGTGCGAGCTGTTCACATTGCTTCGGACTTCACTGCGCGCGGCCCACGGTTCCGAGCGGTTCTGCAGTGAGGCGACCACTCCTTGCACGTCACGCGTGGTCTGCTGGGTAGCGGCAACATCTCCCTCATTCGCCTTGATGGCGAGGCGGTCGCGCAATTTCTGGATCGCGTCCGCGCTCATTTCCGGCGATGTGGTCACTGAGCCAGAACCACCGGAAGGTGGCCCACTCATACTCGCATGCGCCATACCCGCGCCAGTCATCGCGAGGATGCTACCGACCGCGACGGTGGTAGCAATTTTGGCCAAGCCTTTCCTCATCACCAGCTCCTTACCAATGTCCACGCACAATGGCTCGTGGTTTTCTTTTCGCACGCTCGGTAATTAACGCGCCTCGATATCGTGACCACGTAAAGCGCAGAAAATCCAGGGGGTCACCCATACGGCTAATACCTGGAATTCGCATATCGTGAACACATCAGTCGCCATGATGTCGATCAGTAAACACAAAAGTGGCCCTCCGGCCGAAGAAGTTGATCACCCTGGGATGATCAACAAGCGGAACGAATTCCCGTTCTCCCCCTGCCGGGTGAGGCCCGTCACCCGTCCTAGCGTGATTCCGCGCGGTCGTCGCCAGTCCGTGGCGCAGCGCGGTGCGCGATCCCCACTGGGTAGGCAGCGGTTCACGCTCTACTGGCACACTGCAGTGTTATGTCCCCCACCTCGGCACACGTTCCTTTCGTCCCCGCGAGTCCCGAGCTGGGCACCGCCGCAGCGCGGTGGGTGCTCGACGGGACGACCGACTTCGGTACCCGGGTCTCCGCGCTGCTGCCAGCCGGCCTGCCGGCCTACGCGCGGATCCTGCACCCCGCATGGCTGGAGGTGCACGGCACCTCGAGACAGGTGCGCTGGGCGGAGGTCGCGCGGGCGAATGGCCGTACCGCGCACCGGCTGATGCAGTGGCCCGGCATCACCGGGATCGCGAACATCAACGAGTGGCAGTACGGCCAGGCCAGTGTGTACGACGAGGCACCCGAGCAGGGCAGCCTGCCAGAGGAGGCCGGCCGGCCCCTAGTGGAGATCCTGCGCCGGCACACCAAAACGCCGGGGAACTGCTGGTTCGGCCTGTGGCACGGCTTCGGCGGGCTGGAGCGGCTGCCACGTAACGCCGAGGTGGGAATGCCCGGCCGAACGCTCTGGCTGTACTCCGCGACGTTGGACGACGCGCCGGAGAGTTTCGAGGCACCGCCTCGGCACCAGACCGCCAACCTGTGGTGGCCGGAGGACCAGGCGTGGTGCGTGGCCACCGACATCGACCTGATCAGCACCTACGTCTGTGGCAGCGCGGAGCTTGTCGACGAGTTGCTGACCAGCAGTGATCTCGATGTCTACCCGGCCGGCCCGGAGGACCCGATCCACCTGCGCGCCGACCAGATCAACCCGTACCCGGAGCTGTAGCGGGAAGAACCGGCCCGGCGCCCCGTTCGCCGAACGAGCGGGCGCGCCGGGCACTCCGTGGTGGGAGCTACTGGATACCTGAAGCGCACCGGGGCAGGTGCCGGTCGCGCTTGAGATCCATGACGCATGTCAGCACAGCACATTTTCTGGAATCGGTCAAGAAAACCCATCGACAGGGCCCAGCGCTGTGGCATGTCGTGGCGCCAGCCGTCAGACTCTTGGCGATGAATCGCAGCGAGCTGACGTTTTCTTCGAGCGGCGTCGATTGCGCGGCTTGGCTGTACCGACCGCGGGGCGCGGGGCCGCACCCGCTCGTCGTGATGGCGCACGGGTTCGCCGCGACCAGGGAGCTCCGGCTCGACGAGTACGCGGAGCGCTTCCAGGCCGCGGGCATCGGTGTGCTGCTGTTCGACTACCGATTCTTCGGCGCGAGTGCCGGGCAGCCGAGGCAACTGGTCGATATCCGATGCCAGCTGGACGACTGGCGCGCCGCGATCGCGTGCGGTCGTGGCATCGACTGGGTGGACGCCGAGCGGGTGGCGCTGTTCGGCACCTCGTATTCCGGCGGCCACGTGGTAACCATGGCCGCCGAGGACTCGCGGATCGCCGCGATCGTGGCGCAATGCCCGTTCTCCGACGGGCTGGCGACGGTGCGCCGCATCCCGCCGATCTCGGCACTGCGGCTGACCGGGCACGCGCTGGTCGACCAGGTGGGCTCGCTCCTCGGGCGCGCGCCGCACTACCTGCCCGCGGTGGCCGGGCACCGCAAGCTCGGCATGATGAACACGCGGGACGCCAAACCGGGGATGGACGCGCTCATACCCGAGCGGACGAGCTGGGAGAACCGGGTGGCCGCGCGGATCGGCCTGCGGGTGCCGTTCTACCGCCCCGGCACGAAGGCCGCCGAGGTGCGCTGTCCAGGGCTGTGGTGCATCACCGACAACGACACGCTCTGCCCGGCCCGAAATACCGCCAAGCACGCGGCGCGTGCCCCGCGCGCAGAGATCAAGCACTACCCGATCGGGCACTTCGACATCTACGTCGGCGAATGGTTCGAGCGCGCGGTAGCCGACCAGACCGAGTTCCTCGTCCGGCACCTACGTCCAGACAACCCGTGAGTCAGAGGGCCAGGCCGTTGTCCAGTGTTGCCAGTGCCGCGTCGAAGTTGCCGGGAATGTCCGACAGCCCGTCCTTGCCCTCCCGCATCGTCTCGGTCATCGCCGCCAGCAGCACGCCGATCACCGCGCCGGCCCATACCTTGACGTCGTGGTCCGCAGGGTCGCGCCCGACCCGCGCGGCCACCGCCTCGGCGAGCATCGCCATGCCGTCGACGAACTTGTCGAACAGGGCGGAGCGCAGCTCGGGCGCGAGTATTACCAGCCTCTGCCGCTCGAGCTCGCGTTCCCACTCCGCCTCGGACAGCAAGGAGAACACCTCCTTGGTCGCCGCCCGGATGGCCGCGATCGGGGTGAGCTCGGCCGGTTGACGTGCGAACGACTCCAGCAGCACCGGATCGAGCGGGTCGTAGAGCACGGTTTCTTCCTTGGTCGGGAAGTACCGGAAGAAGGTGCTCTGCGATACCTCCGCGGCCTCGGCGATCTGCTCGACGGTGGTCTCGGCGTAGCCCTGCTCGATGAACAGCCGCAGCGCTTCCTGCTGGATCGCGCCGCGCGTCTTGAGCTTCTTCCGCTCCCGCAGTCCCATCGGCTGGCTATCCGGCGACGTGCTCATGCTCAGATTGTGACTCCTCGACATCCTGCGCCTGCCGCGGCAGGAACGCGATGGTGAGCAGCACGCCGAGCACGCCGAACGCGGCAGACACCCACAGGGTCGCGCTCATGCCGTGCACGAACGACTCCCGCACCGAATTGAGCAGCTCAGGGGACCGGACGGCGCGGGCCACCTGCACGCCGGCCGCCGGCGTGTCCCGCACCGCGTCCGCTGCCGGGCCCGGCAATCCCGTCACGTTCACCTGGGCGCGATACCCGGAGCCAAGCACGGTGCCAAGGATCGCCACCCCAAACGTCCCGCCGATCTGCCGCATCGCCTGCAGCAAACCGGAGCCAACACCGCTGCTGCCCTGGGAGAGCGCGCCCATCGCCACATCCATCGCGGGCGGCAGCGCGAAGCCGAGTCCGACGCCGAGCACCGACAACCACACCGCGGTGAACCCGTACCCGTCGGATACGTCGGTCAGCGCGCCGAGGGCCAGCCCGCCGATCATCAGCACGAATCCCGCCGTGACCACGATCTTGGCGCCGAGCCGGGGGCGCAGCCGGTCGGCGATCTGCACGCCGACGAGCAGCCCACCGACCACCGGAAGCAGCCGCAACCCGGTGCCGAGCGCGCCGGTGCCGAACACCGCCTGGAAGTACTGCGGCAGCACGAACATCGCACCCATCAGCGCGAAGGACGCCAGCGTCGCCAGCACCGAGCCCCAGGTGAAGCCGGGCGAGCGGAACAAGGCCAGGTCCACGATCGGCTGCCGCGCGCGCCGCAGCCACACCACGAAAGCGCCGAGCACCACCACACCGGTGATCATCGGCAGTAGCGCGGGCGCCGAACCCCAGCCACGCTCACCGGCCTCCACCAGCCCGAACGTCAACGTGCCGAGCCCGGCGATGGACAGCAGCACGCCGGTCACGTCGATCCGCTGCCCTGGCGCGCCCTTGGTGCCAGGCAGCAACCAGGCCAGCAACGCCAATCCCAGTAGCACCAGCGGCACGTTGATCAGGAAGACCGAACCCCACCAGAAGTTGTCCAGCAGCCAGCCGCCGACCACCGGTCCGAGCGGGATGCCGATGGCCATCGCCGCGGCCCACACCGCGATCGCCCTAGCCCGGTCCGCGCCGGCGAACATCATGGTCAGCAGCGACATGGACAGCGGGATCATGAACGCGGCACCTACCCCGAGCACCGCCCGCGCCACGATCAGCAACTCGGCCGAGCCCGCGTACGCGCAGGCGATGGATGCCACCCCGAACAGCGCGAGCGCGCCGAGCAAGAGCTTCTTCTGTCCGAACCGGTCGCCGAGCATGCCGGCCGGCAACAGCCCGGCGGCCAGTACCAGCGTGTAGGCGTTGGCGAACCATTGCAGCTGGCCGGTGGACGCCCGCAAGTCGGTGGCCAGCGTTGGCAGCGCGACGTTCAGGATCGTCACGTCCAACCCGAAGGTCAGCAACGCGATCGCCAGTGCGCCAAGCGCCCACCAGCGGCGGGTACCCGTGGTTGCCGTCATGCCCACTCCTTAAATGGCGGTAGCTATCTTTTGATAGTAACTACCACTTTTTCCTTTCGCTACTCGGCGCCGCTCGATAAATGAAGTTGCACGGGCGTACCAAGGGCCGGTTTCATGACGTGCGTGCCGCTGCAGCCCTACCGAGACGTCCTGCGTCGACCGGGCGTCCCCAGCTCGTTGCTGCTGATGTTCGCGGTACGGCTGCCGATGACCGCGACCGGCATAACGATGACGCTGCACGTGGTCACCGAGCTGGGCAGGGGCTACGGCGCGGCCGGGCTGGTCGGGGCGATGACAACGGGCGGGACCGCGCTCGGCGCGCCGCTGGTCGGCCGGTTCATTGACGCGCACGGGCTGCGGCCGGTGATCGCGGCGTGCGCGATCACCTCGGCCGCCTACTGGCTGACCGCGCCACACCTGCCGTACTCCGTGCTGCTGTTCACGGCCCTGCCGGCGGGAATGCTGGCTATCCCTGCCGGTCCGGTCGGCAAGCAGATCCTGGCCGCTCTGATACCGGAGTCGCAGCGCCGCTCCGCGTTCTCCCTTGACTCCATGTCGGTGGAGCTCAGCTTCATGGCCGGCCCTGCGCTCGGCGTCGCCATCGCCACGACGTCCTCGGGCACCGCGGCGCTGTCCGCGATCGGCGTCGCGTTCGGCGTCGGCGGCGCGGCGCTCTGGATCGTGAACCCGCCGATCCGGAACGCCGAGGAGGTGCGGCGGGACGGCGCCCCACGCCCTCGGCTGCGTGACTGGGTGAGCAGGCCGCTGGTCGCGACCTGGATCACCGCGTTCGGCGCGCTGTTCGTGCTGGTTGGCACCGAGATCGCGGTACTGGCGGCGCTGCGCGCGTCCGGGGACGTGGAATTCACCGGCCTTGTCATCACGATCATGTGCGCGGTTTCGGTCGTCGGTGGCGTCGTGCACGGCGCGGTGCGCAGGCCGCTGTCCCAACGGACCCTGATGTTTCTGCTGGCCGTGCTGGTCATCCCGGTCGCGTGGCTGGATCAGCCGTGGTGGGTACTGGCACTCGCGCTGATTCCGACCAACGTGGCGTGCGCGCCGACGCTGGCCGCGACCGCCGAGTCGGTGAGTAGCCTCGCGCCGCCGCAGGTGCGTGGTACGGCGATGGGTTTCCAGGACGCGGCGTCCCGGCTCGGCATCGCCGCTGGCAACCCGGCGATCGGGCTGGTGATCGACGCTTCGGCGCCGTCATGGGGATTCGCCGCGTCCGGGCTGGTCGGCATTGCCGTCGCCGTGGTGGCCGTCGCGCTGATCAGCACGGCGACGGCCACTACCAAACGCGGTTCGCTGAGCCCAGGGTGACCGCGATTCGGTGCTGTGCGGCGTTAACTCGGCACCGGGAATCGCGGCACCGGGGAATCGCGACACCGCGCGGCACCGGGGAATCAACGCGTCGACGTCGACGCGGAATCGGCGAATACCGCCTCGTGCAACAGTTCCACCGGATGCCGCGCGCGGCGGCCTGTGCCGTGCCTGATCTGCTGCCGGCAGGACACCCCGGTCGCCGCGATCGCCACCTCCGGTGCGGCCGTGGTGATCTCGGGGAACAGCCGCTGCCCGCCGATCCGCATGGACAGCTCGTAGTGCTCGGTCTCGAAGCCGAACGAGCCGGCCATCCCGCAGCAGCCCGCGTCCAGCTCCCGCACGTTCGCGTCCGGCAGCTGCCGCAGCAGTCGCATGGTGGCCCCGGTTCCGACGACCGCCTTCTGGTGGCAGTGCCCGTGGAACAGCACGTCGCGCGCGACCGGCGCGGCCACCGGAAGCGAGCCGTCCTCGACGGCCTCGGCGAGTAGCTCCTCGACGAGGCGTGCCTGCCAGCCAACCACGGCTGCCCGCTCGTCACGCAGCAGCGCGGGATGCTCGTCGCGCAACGTGGTCACGCAGGACGGCTCGCAGCCGACGATCGGCACGCCGCGCTCGGCGTCCGGGTACAGCCGATCAACCAGGTCCCCGGCGGCACGCCTGGCATCGTCCAGCAGACCCTTGGAGATCTGCGCGCGGCCACAACATCCGCGCCGCTCGAGCCTTACCCGCCAGCCGGCCCGCTCGAGCAGCTCGATCGCGGCCCGCCCGATGTGCGGCTCCGTGAAGCTGGCGAACGAATCGGCCAGAAAGATCACATCGCCGCGTGGGAACGGCCCTTCCGGTCGCCTGCGGGCGAACCAGCGGGCCAGCGTTCGCCGCTGGAAACGCGGCAGCGGCCGCCGCTTGTCGATACCCACCAGGCGATGCAGCAGCCAGCGCAACGGCGCCGCGCTGCCTGGCAGGTTGGAAAGCGGCGCGGTCGCGGCGCCGAGCCTGTTCAGCGACCGGATGCGCCCGAACACCTTGGCCCGCAGCGGCACGCCGTGCTTCTGGTACCTGCCGGCAAGCACCTCGCTTTTCAACGTCGCCATGTCCACCGACATCGGGCACTCGCGCTTGCACGCCTTGCATTCAAGGCACAGATCAAGCACCTCGTGCAGCCGATCGTCGGCGAGCGCGGCCTTCGGATCGGCCGCGGACAACGCTTTGACAAGCGCGTTCGCCCGGCCACGGGTGGAGTGCTCCTCCTCGCGTGTGGCCATGAACGAAGGGCACATGGTGCCGCCGGAGGTCTCCGGCTTGCGGCACGCCCCGATCCGCATGCAGCGGTTGGCTTCCTCCCGCATCCCGGCATGGAAGGAAAAATGCGTGCTCAGCGGCGTCGGCACGGGCAGCGTTGGTTCCCGCAGGTTGTCCGTCATCGGCGGCGCGTCCACGATCTTTCCGGGGTTCAGCACCGAATCCGGGTCGAACAACCGCTTGACGTCCCGCATCGATTCGTACAGCCGATCACCGAAGATCTTGCGGTTGAACTCGCTGCGGGCGAAACCGTCGCCGTGCTCGCTCGAGTTCACCCCGCCGTACGCGGTGACCAGATCGCAGATCTCCTCGGCCACCTCGCGCATCGTGCTGATCTGGTCAGGCCGGCTGAGGTCGAGGAACGGCCGCACGTGCAGGCAACCAGCCGAGGCGTGCCCGTAGAAGCCGGCCCGCAGGTTGTGCCGATCGAGTATCGCCGCGAACTTCTCGGTGTATTCCGCGAGGTAGCGCGGGTCAACGGCGGTGTCCTCGACGAACGCGATGGAGCGCTCGTTCGGCTTTCCGGCCGCCATCAGCAGCCCAAGCCCCGCCTTGCGCAGCGCGCGATACGGCTGCTGTTCGGCCGCGCTCGTCGCTCGGATCACCGCGTAGCCGTGCCCGCCCGCGGCCCACAGCGACTCCAGCCTGGCCGCGCTCGCCTCGGCCTCGGCGACCGAGTCGGCGTAGAACTCGGCGAACAGCAACGCGGCCGGCTCGCCCTCCAGCGCCCGCGCAAGGTGGCCGTGCTCCGGCGAGCGCCTGGCAAGGTCCAGGATGAAGTTGTCCACCAGCTCGATGGCGGCGGCGCCCGCGTTCATCGCGTCGTCGGTTCCGGCGATCGCCGCGGTGCTGGACGTGAAGTGCCCGACGATCATCACGGTCGCGGCGGGTTTCGGGGTAAGCGCGACGGTGGCCTCCGTGACCACGGCCAACGTTCCTTCCGAACCGACGAGGAACTTGGCCAGATCGACACGGTCCTCGATCAACCGATCGAGCCGGTACCCGCCGGCACGGCGCCAGAAATCCTGCGGCCACGCCTCGATGTCCGGCCGGCACGCGTCCACCAGCTTCGGGAGTTCCCGGTACAGCCGGCCTTCCAGGGTGTCCCGTTCGGCGCGCCGCGCGGCGGCATCCGCCGGCAGCTCCGCGAAACGTGCCCGCGACCCGTCGGACAGCACGGTGTCAAGCGAGTGCACGTGGTCGATCGTCATGCCGTAGCGCGCCGAGCGAGCGCCGCATGAGTTGTTGCCGATCATCCCGCCGAGCGTGGCGCGGTTGCTCGTGGAGGTGTCCGGTGCGAAGAACAGGCCGTGCGGCGCGGCGGCCAGGTTCAACTCGTCCTGCACGAGGCCGGGTTGCACCCGCGCCCAGCCGGCCTCCGCGTCGAGTTCCAGCAGCCCGTGCATGTGCTTGGAGAAGTCCAGCACCACCGCCTCGCCAACGGTTTGCCCGCAGTGGCTGGTACCGGCACCGCGCGGCAGCACCGGAACCCCGAACCCGCGGGCGAGTTCCACGGTGGCCACCACATCGTCGCGGTGCCTGGGAAAAACCACACCGGCCGGCCGCACCTGGTACATGCTCGCGTCGGTGGCGTAGAGATGCCTGCTGTAGTCGTCGAACCGCACCTCACCGTCCAGCGCCTCGCGTAGCGCGTTGGACAGGTCACCACCATCGGTCACCGGTACTCCTCACACATTTTCCATTGTGCGGAAAGAAACTTCACGGCGAGATCGAGTTTCGAGCCTAAGAGGGGGAATAGATAGGGTCAATGTCGCGCCGTTGACGTGATTGGTTCCGCATCGCGGAATCTTTCTCAATTCGAGGAGAGCACGGGATGCCCCATCGCAGTGGCCGGCACTTTCTGCAGATCCCGGGACCCACCAACGTTCCGGATCGGGTGCTGAAGGCAACGAGCTACCCGACCATCGATCACCGGGGCCCGAGCTTCGCCACGCTGGGGCGCAAGGTGCTCGACGGGCTCAAGACGATCTTCGGCACCGAACATGATGTGGTGATCTACCCGTCGTCCGGCACTGGCGCATGGGAGGCGGCGCTGGTGAACACGCTTTCCCCTGGCGACCGGGTTCTGATGTTCGAGACCGGTCATTTCGGCTCGCTGTGGGCGGATCTCGCCGGACGGTTGGGCCTTGACGTCGAACTCGTGCCGGGCGACTGGCGCAGCGGCGTCCACCCGGACACCGTCGAGGCCCGGTTGAGCGCCGACGAGCAGCACACCATCAAGGCCGTCGCGGTGGTGCACAACGAAACCTCGACCGGGGTGACCAGCAACATCCCCGCGGTTCGGGTGGCAATGAACCGGGCCGAGCACCCGGCGCTGCTCATGGTGGACACCATCTCCTCGCTCGGCTCGATCGACTACCGGCACGACGAGTGGGGCGTCGACGTCACGGTCGGCGGCTCGCAGAAGGGGCTCATGCTGCCACCCGGCCTCGGGCTGAACGCGATCAGCGAGAAGGCCAAGCGCGCATACGAATCGGCCACCCTGCCGAAGGCGTACTGGGACTGGCTGGCCATGTGGGAGTCCAACCCCGCCGGGTTCTTCCCTTACACGCCACCAACAAATCTGCTCTACGGGCTGAGCGAAGCCCTCGACATGCTGCTGGGACAGGGTTTGGAAACGGTGTTCGCCAGGCACGCCCGGCACGCGGAAGCGACCAGGCAGGCCGTTCAGGCGTGGGACCTGGAACTGCTCTGCCAGGTGCCGGAGGAGTACAGCAACACGCTGACCGCCGTGTGCGTCCCTGATGGACACGACGCGGACGCGCTGCGTAGCGTGATCCTCGACCGGTTCGACATGTCCCTCGGCGCCGGGCTGTCCAAATTGGCCGGTCGGGTTTTCCGCATCGGCCACCTCGGCGACCTTGGTGACCTGACGTTGCTCGGCACGCTCTCCGGTATCGAAGCGGGCCTGCGCATCACGGGCATACCTCACCGGGAAGGCGGCGCCGGCGCGGCGATCCGCTATCTGGCCGACAACCCCTGATGCACAGCTGAATCACAACGCACCCGCTGCCCACAATCCGAACACCGCCAGCATGGATACCACGCCGTTCACCAGGGTGACGCCACCGTAGGAGATCAGCGCCGAGCGAAGCGGCATCCGGGACAGTGACGTGCACACCCAGAAATAGCTGGAGTTCACGTACTTCACGATCACCGATCCGGCGGCGCCTGCCAGCATCGTCGCCTCCGGCGAGAGGCTCAGCTGCTCCATCATTGGCGCGGCGATGGACGCCGCGGTGATCACGCCGACCGTGGTCGAGCCGGTGATCATGTTCCCGACCACGCCGAGCACGAACGGCAGGAAGATGGTCGGCAGTCCGGTGCCGGCCACCCAGTTGGCTATGGTGTCGACCGCCGGAGTCGCCTGCAGGATCTCGCTCAACGCGCCACCGAGACCGGTCACCACGATGATCATCGCGGAGCCACGCAGCGCGTTCTCGATCCACTTGTCCCGCCGGTTTTCCTTGTCCTGCTTGCCGGTCATCCGGTGCGAGAGCAGGTAGGACAGCGCGACCCCGACGCTGAGCGCGAACACCGGCCAGCCGATGAACGAGAGTATGTCGTGCGGGATCGAACCTTCCCGCAAGGTCAGATCCGCGACGCTCTGCCCGGCGATCAGTACCAACGGCACCAGGATCGGGGCGTAGGCCAAACCAAGCGGGGGAAGCTTCCGGTCTTGCTCGCTCACGGCCTGCCCGGTGAACTCCTCGGACGGCGGCGAGGGCACCCGGTGGCCGACCAGGCGGGCGAACAGCCATCCGGCGAGCGCGCCGATGAGCGTGATCAGCGTTCCGAACAGGATCACCTTGCCCACGTCCGCACCGACGAGTGCGATCGCGGAAAGCGGGCCGGGGGTCGGCGGCACCATCGCGTGGGTCAGCTGCATCGCGCCGACCAATCCGGTGGCCATCGTGCTCATCGTGGCACCGGTTTCCAGCGCCGCCGAGTGCACGAGCGGGTTCAGGATCACGTAGCCGACATCCGAGAAGATGGCGATCCCGATGACGAAGCCGGATAGCGTCAACGCGAGCGGCATGCGCCGCCGCCCCACCATTTTGATCATCGATGAGGTGATGCGCTCGATACCTCCGGTGTGCCGGAGTGCTTCCGCGATGATCGAGCCGAGCACGATCACTACCGCGATCGATTCGATGGTTGAGCCGAATCCCGTCTCGAACGCGTCGATGAACGTCACGCGATCCACGGTCGGCAACGCGGCGAACAGCAGGATCGGGATGAGCAGCGCGGCGAAGACGTGCCACTTGTACCACGCGATCAGGAAAAACAGCAGAACGATGAGCGCACCGAAACCGACGAGCGTCACGGCCGCGTTGTCGGTGACCGTCTCCTCCACCCGAGCCCCTTCCCGGGCGCCACACCGCGCCTGGTCGGAACGTATTTGTTCGTGGATGATCAAAGCCGAACAGCGCAACGCAGATTAAACACATGTGTGGCATGCGTCAAGCCGTCAGAGATTCGTGAACGGCTCGGAGTACGCGAATTCGCCACGAATTGACGGGCGGTACGCGGTGAGCGCGCGGGCCATGAAATTCGGTCCCCACTCCGGCACCGGTGGCGTGATTCCGAACTCCGCTGCCAGGCGGAAGCCGAACCGCGGGTAGTACTCGGTGTGGCCGAGCAGAACGACGATCGGTTCACCCAGCGCGTCCGCGGCGCCGAGCACCGTGTACATCAACGCGCTGCCCACGCCGGTACGCTGCTGCTGCGCCCGCACGCCGATCGGACCGAGTGCGAGCGCGGGCTTTCCGGCGACGTGCCCGCGGGTGCAGATCACGTGCCCGATCAGCTCCTCGCCGTTCAGCGCGACGAACGCCAGCTCCGGCAGCCACGCGTCGTTGTCCCGCAACGAGTCGACCAGCCCGACCTCTACCGGGGTGCTGCCGGGTTCGACGATGGCCGCGAACGCGGAGGCGTGCACGGCGCGGATCCCCTCGGCGTCCGCGGGCTTTTCCCGTCGAATGAACATGACCGGACTGTGCCCGACGCGACTGCTTTCCGCGAACGATTTACCGCTGACCGAGGGGCACACTCGGGGCATCTAGTGCCCGCAAGGTGGCCTTCACGGCAACGTCTTGGTGAGTTCCTCCGCGACCTCGTAGGTGTTCAGCGCGGCACCCTTGCGTAGGTTGTCCCCGCACACGAAGAAGTCGAGGGTGCTGGGGAAATCGAGCGCCTGGCGGATCCGCCCGACGTAGGTGGGATCACCGCCGACCACCTCGGCTGGGGTGGGGAACTCGCCCGTGGTGGGGTCGTCCATCAATACCACCGACGGCTGCGTGGCGAACACCTTCTGCGCCGCCTCCACGGTGACCTCACGCTCGAATCTGGCGTGCACCGCGAGCGAGTGGGTGGTGACCACCGGAACGCGCACACACGTCGCCGACACCTTCAGCTCCGGAATCCCGAGAATCTTACGGGATTCGTTGCGCACCTTGAGTTCCTCGGAGGCCCAGCCGTCTTCCTTGAGCGAGCCGGCCCACGGAACCACGTTCATCGCCAGTGGCGCGCCCGCGAACGGTGAGTCCAAAAGGGACAGACCGGCTGCCTCGAGTTCCTCGCGCACATCCCCGGCACGGACCCCGAGATCCTTACCTGCCACCGCGGTCAGCTCCGCGTACAGCCGATCGATCCCGCCCTGGCCCGCGCCGGAGGCCGCCTGGTACGACGCGACGACGAGTTCGGTGAGGGTGAACTCCCTGTGCAGTGCGCCGAGGGCGGCCATCATGGACAGCGTGGTGCAGTTCGGATTCGCGATGATCCCCTTGGGACGGTCGCCGATCCGGTCGGCGTTGACCTCGGGAACCACGAGCGGCACCTCGGGATCCATCCGGAACGCACCCGAGTTGTCCACCGCGACCGCACCGCGGGCGGCCGCGACGGGCGCCCACTCCGCGGAAATCTCGTCCGGAGTGTCGAACATCGCGATGTCCACCCCGTCGAAGACCTCCGGTGCGAGGCCGAGCACGGTGTGCTCCTCGCCGCGCACGGTCATCTTCTTGCCGGCAGAGCGCTGCGACGCGATCAGCCGGATCTCGCCCCATGGCACGGTTTCCCGCGCGTTCAGAATGTCGATCATCACGCCGCCGACCGCTCCGGTCGCGCCGACGAGCGCCAGTGTGGGGGCCATCAGCGACCACTCCCCGCATGTACGACGGCTTCTTCCTCGCCGTCCAGATCGAATGCCTCGTGGATCGCGCGCACCGCGGTGTCCAGGTCGTCATCCCTGATCAACACCGAGATGCGGATCTCCGAGGTGTTGATGATCTCGATGTTCACACCGGCGTTGGCGAGCGCCTCGCAGAACGTGGCCGTCACCCCCGGGTGCGAGCGCATTCCCGCACCGACAAGGGAAACCTTGCCGACGTGGTCGTCGTAGCGAACCTGGTCGAAACCCACTTGTTCGTTGAGCTTCTCGATCGCGGAGACGGCTTTCGGCCCGTTCGTCTTGGACAACGTGAAGGTGATGTCCGTGCGGCCGGACGCCGTGCCGGATACGTTCTGCAGCACCATGTCGATATCGATCTCCGCGTCCGCAACCGCGCGGAAGATCTTGCCCGCCACGCCGAGGTTGTCCGGCACGCCGGTCACGGTGATCTTGGCTTCGGACCGGTCGTGCGCAACGCCGGTGATCATCGCTTGTTCCACGGAAAGATCCTCCACTGAACCGGTCACCAGGGTGCCGGGCTTGCTGTTGTAGGACGAGCGGACGCGTATCGGAACGCTGTACCGGCGGGCATACTCGACGCAGCGCAGCATCAGCACCTTCGCCCCGGTCGCGGCCAGTTCCAGCATTTCCTCGTACGGCACCTGTTTCAGGTGTTTGGCACTCGGCACGATCCGGGGATCCGCGGTGTACACCCCGTCCACGTCGGTGTAGATCTCGCAGACATCCGCGTTCAGCGCGGCGGCGAGCGCTACCGCGGTGGTGTCCGAGCCACCCCGGCCGAGCGTGGTGATGTCCTTGGTGTCCTGCGCGACGCCCTGGAACCCGGCGACCAGCACGATGTAACCCTCGTCGAGCGCCTGACGTACCCGGCCGGGCGTGACGTCGATGATCCGCGCGTTCTGGTGCGCCGATGTGGTGAGCACGCCGGCCTGTGAGCCGGTGAACGAGATGGCTTCCGCACCCTTGGACTCGATGGCCATCGCGACGAGCGCGTTGGAGATCCGCTCACCGGCGGTGAGCAGCATGTCCATCTCCCGCTCCGGCGGCACCGGGTTCACCTCGAGCGCGAGATCGGTCAACTCGTCGGTGGTGTCGCCCATCGCGGAGCAGACCACCACCACGTCGTTGCCTTCTTTACGGGTGCGTACGATCCGGTCGGCGACCCGCTTGATCCGTTCCGCGGATTCAAGCGAGGAACCGCCGTACTTCTGGACGACCAGCGCCACTGGGTCGAACCTCCTCTGACGACCGTACGCCGTCGTTTGCCTTGCGGCCGTTGCTCCCGGTAACCGGCTACCGTGCGCTCTGCCTTTCGAGCAGGGTACCTGCGACACTCAACGTCACCACTCGGTCGTGTGGCGCCGGACACGCTCACCCGGGCGCGCACCCGCCCGTGAAGGACAACTGGTACTTAGTCTAGAAAGACTGCCGCCAGCGGACGCATGGATTTTGGAGGTCCAGAAGGTGTCGGGGTCGGTCTCGTCCACGGAGGCTGCGGCCACGTCGAACTCGACGTCGGACGCCGCATCAACAGCGGAAGCCGATCCGGAAGGACTACTGAGACCGGCGGGCGCCGAACCGGACCTCGAAGAGGACACCCCGTTCGTCCGGCGGGCCCGTGGTGCCGCCCTGTTCTTGGCCCCCGCGCTGATCTTCTTCGCGGTCCGCGAGCTCGGGTTGTTCGTGCTGAGCTGGATGGGACACGAGAACGACACCACCATCGGCCAGGCGCTGACATCGTGGGACGGGCAGTGGTACCTCGGCATCGCCTCCGGTGGGTACGGCCACGTGCCGGACAGCCTTGTCGACGCGTTCGGGCAGCGGACCCCGGAAACGCCGCTCGCGTTCTTTCCCGGGTACCCGACGCTGGTGCACCTGCTCGCCCAGCTGCCCGGCATCGGGCTGGTGGCCTCCGCACTGATGATCAGCGCGGCGTTCGGGCTGCTCAGTGCCTACGCGCTGGCCCGGATGGGCCAGGTGATCGCCGGGGGTTCGCGGCGCGCCGGCTGGGCGCTGGTCGCGCTGTTCGGCGGCTCGCCGATGGGCGTGGTGCTGTCCATGGCGTACTCCGAGGCGATGTTCTGCGCGATGGCCGCCTGGGCACTGGTGTTCGTGCTGGAACGCCGCTGGGTGCTGGCGGGGGTGTGCTGCTCGCTCGCCGGCCTTGCCCGGCCGACCGCCGGCGCGTTGCTGCTCGCCGTGGGGCTGGCGATGCTGGTCGCGATCATGCAGCGGCGAGACAGCTGGCGACCATGGCTTGGCGCGGTGCTCGCGCCGGTTGGACTGCTCGGTTACCTGGGTTGGGTCGGTGCGCAGACCGGCTCGGCTGGCGGTTGGTTCGAGCTGCAGGAGCAGGGCTGGGACTCCCGGTTCGACGGTGGGCTCGCGACCCTGCGGTTCAGCGCCGAGGTGCTGGCGTCCGCCCGTTCGGTGCTCGAGGTCGCCACCGTGGCGCTGCTGGTCGCGGCGATCGCGCTGCTGGTGATCGGGTTCCGGCAGCGGCTGGAGTGGCCGCTGCTGGTTTACGCCGTCGGGGTGCTCGCGATGAACCTCGGGTCGAACGGGCTGATGAACTCCAAGGCACGGCTGCTGGTGCCGGCTTTCACGCTGCTCATCCCGATCGCGCTGGCGTTGGCCAGGCGCCGCCCGGCCACCATGGTTTTGACGCTCAGCGCGTTCGCGGTTGGCAGTGCCTGGTTCGGTGCCTACGCCATCACCGCGTGGGGCTACGCCATCTAGCCGGTACTACGGTGTGAAGGCGTGACCGAACAGGACATCGCGCCACTGGCGAAGCGCGCGGAGACCAGCACCCCGCTGCACGAGGTGATCGCCGCGCGGTGGAGCCCTCGCGCGCTGGACCCGGACACCGAGGTGACCGAGCGGCAATTGCGCGCGCTGCTCGAAGCGGCACGCTGGGCGCCGTCACGGGGAAACACCCAACCTGCCCGCTACCTGGTCGGCCGCCGCGGCGAGCCCACCTTCGACCGCATTCTCGGCACGCTGGAGCGTGGCAACCGGAATTGGGCGCATCGCGCGGGCGCGCTGCTGCTCGCCGTCGCGGTGACACGGAACGACAAGGGCGAGATCCCGCTCTACGAGTACGGGGTCGGGCTGGCCAGCCAGAACCTGGTGCTGCAAGCCGTGGCGGAAGGGCTCGTCGCGCACCAGATGGCCGGGTTCGACGCGGACGCCGCGCGCCGCGAGTTCGGGCTGCCCGAACACGCCCAGCCGCTGGCGGCGATCGCGGTCGGCGCGCAGGCCGAGCCGGAGTCGCTCGACGACGACAGGCTCGTGCAGCGGGAGCGGCAACCGCGCAGCCGGCACGCCCTCGGCGAGATCGCCTTCACCAATACCTGGGGAGAACCCGCGTTCTAGCCGCGGGCGTCAGGCGCCGGGGCCGGAGAGCCTGCGGATGATCCGCGCGCAGATCGCCGAGACGATCAGCCAGAAGATCGCCGCGATGCCGTAGTTGACCAGCACCTGCAGCTTGTCGTCCTCGATGATGAACAGGTCCTTGAACCCGATGGCCAGCGGATCCGCCCAGTTCGCGACGGTGCCCGTGATCCAGTTGTCCGGGTTCGCCTCGCCGATCACCAGGACAACGTGCCCGACGAGGATCACCGCGAAGACCAGTCCGACCCAGCGGACGACGGCGGCGAGGATGCCGGCGATCCGCTCCCGCACCTCGGCCCAGTCGCGCTTCGGCCGGTTCGGTTTGCGCGCGCCACGCGGGGCCGAATCCTCGTCCACGTGGTCGGCAACCGCGTCGTGCCGACCGCCGTCGTCGGCGTTCTCAGACATGTTCCGGAGTTTAGGGACCCGTCCGCGAGTTTGCTACCTGCGAGTAGTACCGATTCGGACGCGGCGCGACACGATCACCGGAGTGGGCTAGTTCGCGATCCACCGGCCCGGAGTTTCGTCAAATCCGCCGATGTGGTTACAGTGATGAGCGTGGCACAGCTTCTCCTGCTTCGCTGCCGCGACGGGGCCTGATCAGACCGGCTCCCCGCCGCGGAGCTGAGTGTTGCCCGCCGGTCGTCATCCGACCAACTGGCACAGCAGGAGTATCAATCACATGAGTACCTCGCCTGAGGTTTCCACGCCCTCGCATCCCAGCGTCAACCGAGTACGTTTTCCCTCCCGGCCCGCTCCGGCCGAGCAGCCCGTCTGGAACCCGCAGCTGGGCAGCTCGATGCCGGTGCACCGGTACCGCCCGTTCCCTGAACTGGTGGAGGACGTGTCGCTGCCGGACCGCACCTGGCCGGACAAGCGCATCACCAGCGCGCCGTTGTGGTGCGCGGTGGACCTGCGGGACGGCAACCAGGCCCTGATCGATCCGATGTCGGCGGACCGCAAGCGCATCATGTTCGACCTGCTGGTACGGATGGGCTACAAGGAGATCGAGGTCGGGTTCCCGGCCGCGTCGCAGACCGACTTCGACTTCGTACGGGAGATCATCGAGCAGGACGCGGTGCCCGACGACGTGCGCATCCAGGTGCTGAGCCAATGCCGGCCCGACCTGATCGAGCGCACCTTCGCCTCGCTCGAGGGCGCCAAGAAGGCCGTCGTGCACATCTACAACTCGACGTCGATCCTGCAGCGGCGGGTGGTCTTCCGCGAGGAGCAGGAAGGCATCAAGAAGATCGCCACCCAGGCCGCGGACCTGGTCGCGGAATACGCCAGCAAGTACTCGGACACCGATTTCCGGTTCCAGTACTCCCCGGAGTCCTACACCGGCACCGAACTGTCCTACGCCGCCGAGGTGTGCAACGCGGTTTCCGAGATCTGGCAGCCCACCCCGGACCGCCCGGTGATCATGAACCTGCCCGCCACGGTGGAGATGGCCACGCCGAACGTCTACGCCGACTCGATCGAGTGGATGAGCCGCAACCTTGAGCGCCGCGACTCGGTGCTGCTGTCCCTGCACCCGCACAACGACCGGGGCACCGGGGTGGCCGCCGCCGAGCTCGGCTATCAGGCCGGCGCGGACCGGATCGAGGGCTGCCTGTTCGGCAACGGTGAGCGCACCGGCAACGTCTGCCTTGTCACGCTTGGCATGAACATGTTCAGCCAGGGCACCGACCCGCAGATCGACTTCTCGAACATCGACACGATCCGCCGCACCGTTGAGCACTGTAACCAGCTGCCGGTACACGAACGGCACCCGTGGGGCGGGGACCTGGTGTTCACCGCGTTCTCCGGCAGTCACCAGGATGCGATCAACAAGGGCCTCGATGCGCTGCGGGTGGACGCCGAGCGGGCAGGGCAACCGTTCGATGAGTACCCGTGGGAAGTGCCGTACCTGCCGATCGACCCCAAGGACGTCGGCCGCACGTACGAAGCCGTGATCCGCGTGAACTCGCAGTCCGGCAAGGGCGGCGTCGCGTACGTGATGAAGACCGAGCACCAGCTCGACCTGCCGCGCAAGCTGCAAATCGAGTTCTCCCAAGCGATCCAGAAGCACACCGACGCGCAGGGCGGCGAGGTCAACCCGCGCCAGATGTGGGACGCGTTCGCCACCGAGTACCTGATGCCGCGCACTCCCGTTGAGCTGTACCGGCACGGGATCAACGACTCGGAAACCAACGAGCACACCGAGGTGCGCGCGCAGGTAACCATCGAGGACGTCGAGCACGAAATCACCGGCAGCGGCAACGGGCCGATCGCCGCGTTCGTGGACGCGCTGGCCAGTGTTGGCTACGACACCCGCGTGCTGGACTACACCGAGCACGCGCTGTCCGCGGGTGACGACGCGAAGGCCGCGGCATACGTGGAATGCGCGGTCGGTGACGACGTGCTCTGGGGTGTCGGCATCGACTCGTCGATCGTGAAGGCCTCGCTGCGCGCCGTCGTCTCCGCCGTCAACCGCGCCCACCGCTAAGTACTGAAGGACGCTTTCAGCACATCGACCGTGCTGAAAGCGTCCTTCACACACCGCTAGCCGAAGTTCACGTCCGCGCAGGAGTAGAACGCGTTGCCGGTGTCGGCGACGTCCCACACGCCGTAGATCAGGTGCCGGCCGCTCTTGCCATCCGGGAGCCGGCCGGTGTGCTCGACGGTGGCCGGCGGCTGGCCACCGAAGTCCACGGTCAGGAACGGCTCCGGCTCCAGTTGATCACGGGTCAGCGGCGCGCTCGGATCCCAACCGTCCTTGGTGACGAAGTAGCGGAACGACGTGGTGGCATGCCGCGCCGTCAGGGACCAGGTGAACTGGAAGTCCCGTCCGGCTGTCAAGTCAACGGCCGGCCATTGACCACCACGAGGATCGTCGAGTTCCGCGAACGACGCGTTGTCGGCGGCGCACAGCTGACCGTCCTGTGGCCCTGCCTGCGGGAAACCCTTCGGTCCCTCAACGCTTTGCGGCTCCCATTGAATCGCGCCGCAATCGTTGACCGTTCCCTGCGCGCAATTGTAGGACCGGCTCGGTGGATTCTGGGTATAGCCGTGACTCTGCGCCACACCGGCGAAAAATATCGGTAATGCCAGGCAAACCGCGGCGATACCGAAGACGTGACGGGCCCGCATTCTCCGCATTGGTTGCTCCTTTCGTTGTCGGGCAACGAAAGGATTTACCTGAAAATGTTTCAGAAATACCTCCGGTGGGCGGAACCTGCACACCAGGCAAGCCTCGCGATTGGTCGGCAATGGCTCGACCAATTGGTCTAGTCCACTGACGGCTGAGGTTTTCTCAGCAATTCAATTTTCGATGGATTTTTTTCGGGACCGGGTTCGTTGAGGGGCCGTGGACGTATCGACAACAACACTCCTGGTGCTGTTCGCGGTCTCGCTCGTGCCGCTGGTGCCCACCGAGGTCGCCCTTGTCGGGATGGGCGTCGCGGCAGCTCAGCAGGACGTCTCGGTGTTGCCGGTGATCGCGGTCGCGGCGGCCGGCTGCCTGCTGTCCGACCAGGTGCTGTACCTCGTCGGCCGGTACGGCGGGATGTCGCTGCTCGATCGCGTCGGGCACCGTCCAGCGATGCGTTCCGCCTGGCAGTGGCTGACCGGCCGCTCGGAGGTTTACGGCCAACCGATCCTGGTGGTGGCTCGGTGGCTGCCGGGCGGCGGCACGGTCGGCGCGCTGCTCGCCGGAACGCTGCGGTGGTCGCTGCCATCGTTCGTCTCGGTGTCGGCGCTCGGCGTGGCGCTGTGGTGCACGTATGTCGCGATGGTCGGCTATCTCGGCGGTCAGCTGGTCACCGACACCACGCTGAGCCTGCTGCTGTCCCTGGCCGTCGCCGTGGTGCTCGGTTCGGCGATCAGCCTCGTGATGCGGACGTGGACCCGGACTCGCGCTCGAGCGCACCGCGCGTTCGGGCAATAATCGAGGGGTGCGAGCCGAACGACTGATGGGGCGTGGCGCTCGGCCAGCTGACCGGGCTCGGTACGCACGTCGAGGTGCTCGATCCACCGGAATTGCGGGCCGCGCTCGCCGAGGTGGGTATCGCGATCGCGGCCCGCAACGCTCAGCGGTAACCCGTGGTATCCGCGGGTTTGCCGGCGTGCTCCACCTCCACGATGTAGCGCCACGCGTCCGGCCGGCTGCCGTCCGCGTCGGTGAACCCGTACTCGCGCGCCAGGTAGCCACTGGAAAGCGCTTGCCCCGACCAGCGGGCCACGTCCGGGTCGGTGGCCAGCGCGGCGACCGCGCGACCAGTCATGGTCGGCGATTCCGAGATGGCGAAGTGTGGGACGACCTTGGTCGCGTCCCGCCAGTTCTGCTCGGTGACGCCGTAGTGGTCCAGCATCGCCTCGGACCGAAGCCAACCAGGGGTCACCGCCAGCGCCGTGCACCCGTACGGCTCGAGTTCGACACTCTGCGCCAGCGCCAGCCGGATCACGCCTGCCTTCACGAAGTCGTAGAAGAGGCCGGCTTCCTCGCGGTACCGCGCGTTGTACTCGGCAGTGCCATCGGTCATTTCCACGACCAGCCCGCCGCGGTTGCGCATCAGCACCGGCAGCGCGTAGTGGCTGGTGATGACGTGCGTGTCGATGCCGAGCCGCAGCATGCGCAGCCCGCCGTCCAGGGACTGCTGCCAGAGCGGTTTGCCGAACTCGAGGTATACGTCCCCGCCCCAGATGTCGTTCACGAGTACGTCCAACCGGCCGTGGTCGGTATCGATCCGCTCAACCAGCCCGCGGACCTGATCCTGCTCGAGATGGTCGACAGGCACCGCGATGCCCTCGCCGCCGGCCTTGGTCACCAGCTCAGCGGTGTCCTCGATGGTTTCCGGCCGGTTCATCTCCGACCGCCGTTCCCTCGTGCTGCGTCCCGTCACGTACACGGTGGCGCCTGCCGCGCCAAGCTCCACCGCGATCGCCCGTCCCGCACCCCTCGTCGCGCCCGCGACCAGGGCGACCTTGCCGTGCGATGTTCCGCTCATCCGACCGCCGCCTCCTCTGCTGCTTCCGCGTTGCCCGAAACTGCCGTTCGTCCCGGAAAGCAGTGTCCACCCCAACCCTGCCATCTCCTGACATGGTTTTTTTCCCGCCGGACCCGGCACGGCCTGTGACGCGCGGGATGCCAAGCAACACGCCGAGGACGACCACGGCGCCGCCAAGCACCTCGACAACGGCGGGTTGCTCGCCGAGCAGCAGCCAGGCCAGCGCCATGCCCTCGATGGGCACCAGCAGGGAGAACGGCGCGACCACGCCGGCCGGGTTGCGGCGCATCAGCGTCGTCCACACCGCCGAACCGACGAGCGTCGCGAGCAGCACGATGTAGGCGAGGCCACCGAGTGCCAACCAGCCGGTGGTGCTGTGCACCGACGTGCCGACGGCCCGCCATCCCGCGGCTGGTCCTTCCACGATCGCGGACAGCGTGAACATCGGTAGTGGCGGTACCACCGACATCCACATCGTCAGCCGCAGCGGCGTGCTCCTGTCCAGCTCAACGCCGTCGGTCAACGCCTTGCGGTTGCAGATGTTGCCGAACGCCCAGCCAAGCGCCGCGAGCACGGTCAGGAGCACCGGCAGCAGCGCGGCGACCTCCGCCCGGTACCAGCCGATCACGCTCATGCCGCCGACCGCCAGCACCAGGCCGACGACCTGACGTGGACGCAGCCGCTCGTGCAGCAACGCCGCGCCGAGCAGCACGGTGAACGGCGCCGCGGTCTGCAACACCAGCGACGCGAGTCCGGTCGGCATGCCGATGTGCATCGCGGTGAACAGCAGGGCGAATTGCGCGGTGCCGAAGCACAGCCCGTAGCCGACGAGCCAGTACCAGCGCACCCGCGGCCTGCGTACCAGCAGGATCGTCGGGATCGCGATCACCGCGAACCGCAGCGCGGCGGAGAACAGCGGCGGGAAGTGCTCGAGGACCCCGTGGATCGCGATGAAGTTAGCGCCCCACAGCGATGCGACCAGGACGGCGAGCAGGCGATCGCGCACGGGCACGCTCCCGAGCGTGCGGGGTAGCAACGTGAAGAACAAGCGAATATTTGTTAGGCCTACGTGTAGCGTTGCTGCATGGACATCGCGCGGTTGCGCGCGCTGCGGGCGTTCGCCGATCGCGGCACGGTGCACGCCGCCGCGAGCGCGCTGAACTGCACGCCTTCGGCGGTATCCCAGCAGCTGCGCGGGCTGCGAGCCGAGGTCGGCGTGCCGCTCACCGAGCGATCCGGGCGGGGGCTACGGCTCACCGACGCGGGGTGGGCACTGGTTCGGCACGCCGATGAGGTGCTCGCGTCGGCGGAACGGGTCGAGGCCGAGCTGGACGCGTACCGTTCCCGGCCCCGCGGCACCGTGCGGGTGGCGCTGTTCCCGTCCGGAGCGCTGTTGCTGCTCGGCGGGCTGATCCGCCGGACGTCCGATGTGGACGGTCTGCGGCTGGAGTGCCGCGACGTGGACATGACCCCCGCGGGGGTTTCCGGGCTGCTCGCGGACTTCGACGTGGTCGTGACGCATCGGGACGAGCAGATGGCACCGTTTGACGACGACCGCATCGACGTGGTGCACCTGCTGCGCGAGCCGCTGGACGTGGCCCTTCCGGCCGGGCACCGGTTGGGGCGCAGGCGCAAGGTCCAGCTGACCGATCTCGCCGAGGAGCCGTGGATCGGCGTGGACGTGGGCTACCCGGTTGACGACGTGCTGCGCTCACTCGCGGTGCGTACCGGGGTGCGGCCGACGATCGTGCAGCGGATCAACGACTTCCGGGTAACGGAGGAGCTGGTTGCCGCCGGGCTCGGTGTCGCGCTGCTTCCTCGCTACACCGTTGACACCCGGGGCGGCAGGCGGCTGCTTCGCCGACCGCTCGCCGGGATCCGCGCCGCGAGGCACGTGGAGGCAGTGTTGCGCAGCGGCGCCGCCGAGCGGCCGGCGGTGCGCACCGTGCTGGACGCGCTGCGGGCCGAGGCCGCCCGCGTCGCGGAAACCCACTGACGCTATTGCGGATACACGTCGAGAATGTCGCCGAAGCGCACCCATTCGGCCTGCGGCTTCGGGAAGCCGTCCGGGAGGATCGGCACCCAGATCGTGATGTCGATCGGATCCGGCATCGGCTCGCCGGCCACCGTCCCGTTCTGACACAGCCACGGCGGTCCACCGAGGCTGGCTGTTGCCAGGTACACCGCACGCCATCCCATCGCCGGAACCGGCAACTTGTGCCGCGCACTCCTCGGTGCCGGGATTTCTGCCCACTCGCCTCGACTCATGGCGAACCTCTCGACGCGACGCGCCTGGCTCTCCGTCTATGCGTCTCGGGACACGGCGGGAGGCGGAACTGAGCGCGGCCGCTCGGCGACGAACCACCGCGGCTGGCCGGCGGCGGAAGCCCCCCCCCCGACAGGATTCCGCCGCCGGCGCCGTCGGCCCCGGCAACTCTCGGCGGAAGGCCCGCCAAGTGCCGAGGTCGGATTGTGGAGCGGCCGCGGCAGGTCGATCGGGCTCGCCGAGGAGGGCGAGCAGCGTCAACGCCGGCGAGACGCGGCCCCTGAACATCTCGATCATGCGGCAACGCCACCGAAAACGTGTTGCCGCAACGCCTTTGCTTCGTGGGTACGACCGAATCACGGCAATGGGAAAAGCTGGCCGAGGGGGCCAGGTGTAGAGTCGAAGGCCCATTCGAAACCCGCACCGTCTTGGAAAACCTGCCATCCACTGACAATGTCAGCCGGGGTCTTGGGCTCGACCGCGCTAGACTAGCAGCGCAGCGCGTGTTCCTAACGCCGCCTCACACGAATGTTGTAGCGTCGCCGGACGGGCCACCGATAAAGAGAACGATTCGGAACGGATGACCGGTAAGCAGGCGTGCCAACAGTGGTACTCACGGTTCGGTGGAGTCGATCGTTGTCTGGCCCAACATCGAGGATTCGGCGGGTGGCCACGATCAAAAACGAGGCAGGGTCCAACTCTTGTTCCCGTCCCGGTGCTCAGCGGGAACATCGATGACCGATCTCCACGAGCTGGTCGACGGCCTGACCACCATCGTGGTCGATGGCGGCGACAGGGCGCCGGAGCGGATCTGCGCCGCCTGCGTCGCGGCGCTACCGGTGACCGGGGCCGCGATCACCGTGATGAGCGGCCCGCAGCAGCAACAACTCATCTGCGCGACCGACGAGCTGATCCGGGACCTCGACGAGTTGCAGTTCAGGCTCGGTGAGGGGCCGGGAGTCGACGCGTTCATCCACGGCCGACCGATATTTATCGCCGACCTGAACAATATCGGGGATTCCCGCTGGCCGGTATACGCCGCCGCGGCGCGCCGTACCCCGGCCCGCGCCCAGTATGTGCTTCCATTGCAGGCCGGTTCGATCGGGGTCGGGGTACTCGATCTGTACCACGTCCAGCCCGGCCCGCTCTCGCCAGTGGCATTGACCGGCGCGCTGCGCGTGGCTGACGCCGCACTGTGGACGTTGCTGGGTCTGCGTTCAGGCGGGACACTGGGTGATGGGGAGATGGCCCATGACGTAGCCCCGAATGACTGGCTGAGGGGTGCGCCGCTGCAACGAATCCAGGTCTACCAAGCCACCGGCATGATCATCGCGCAGCTTGACGTCGACGCGGAGACCGCGTTGGCATGGTTACGGGCGCATGCCTTCGAGCATGAAGAATCGCTGGATGCTGTGGCTAGTGTCCTGCGTCCGAAATTCGTTGAAGAATTGTAGGATCGGTGGATGACAGGTCGAGGTCGTCCCGTAGCCCCGGTGGTGTTGACCAACGAAGAACGCGAAACCCTGACACGCTGGTCCAGGCGAGCGAAGTCCTCGCAGGCGTTGGCGCAGCGGTGCCGCATCGTGCTGGGCTGTGCGGACGGCAAGTCCAACACCGAGGTAGCGGCTGAGTTGGGCATCTGGCCAC
>WHSZ01000068.1 GCA_009379845.1 Pseudonocardiaceae bacterium
GCCACCAGATCATGCTCCGCGCGGGTCCGGACCTCGTCGGGGGTCCCGTCGGGCAGGTCGGTGAGGGTGTTGTGGATCTGCTCCACCTGCCTCGGACTCAGCGTCCCCTCCACCACCGCCTGCCCGGTTTCCGCCAGGGGTGCCGGCATCTCCGCACCGGTGACGGTGCGGGTCCCCATCAGGGCTTGGGCGTAGGTGATCCGATGCCGGGCGTCCGTGTCGGTGACGTTCACCGCATCATGCACATACCGCCGCAAACTCGAATAGCCACACGTATCGCCCCGCGCCAGGAACTCACTGATCACCTGCAGCGAGCGGCCGAACGCGCGGTTGAGCACCCGCTCCGCCGAGCGGAGTTCGTCCCGCAACTCCTCGCCAGTGAGCTGCCACAACTCACCACCGGCCAGAGCGTCTGCGGGTGCGTTCACGTGTTCTATGTGATGGAAAACCATCACCCAACATTTCGGCACAGCGGAAAACGAACCCTGGGGTGTGGGGGTGCGCGGAAGTTGATGCGAGCAGGCCACGAGCGACCCCGCCCGACAGCGGAACAACCCTCGCGTCACTGGCCAGGCTCGCGAACACTCACCGCTTGGTTGCCGAACTCCACCCGGCTTCTTCCACCGGCGAGCGATCGAGCAGCGGCGCCCACCAGGACTCATGTTCGCGGTACCACGCGACGGTTTCCCGCATGCCCGCATCGAAATCCACGGTTGGCGCCCAGCCGAGCTCGGTGCGCAGCTTCGTCGAATCGAGCAGGTAACGCCGGTCGTGCGAGGGCCTGTCCGGCACGATCGTCTTCAACGACGCGTCCAGCCCGAGCTCGGCGAGGATCGTGTCGGCGACCGTCTCGATATCCGCCTCGAACCCGCTGCCCACGTGATAGGTCTCGCCAAGCCTGCCGTCCCGCAGCACCACGTCGATCGCCCGGCAGTGATCGGTCACGTACAGCCATTCCCTGCGGTTCTTCGTGGACGCGTACAGCGGCAACGGCTGCCCGCGCAGCGCGCGGGTGATGAACAGCGGGATGACCTTCTCAGGGAACTGGTACGGCCCGTAGTTGTTGGCACAGTTGGTGATCGTCACGGGCAGGCCATACGTCAAATGGTAGGCACGCACCGCGTGATCGCCACCGGCCTTCGCCGCGTTATAGGGAGTTCGCGGCAGGTAAGGGGAATCCTCGGTGAACGCACCCGGATCGTCGAGATCCATGTCGCCGTACACCTCGCAGGTGGACACGTGATGGAACCGCTCGACGCCGACCTGCCTCGCGGCCTCCGCCAACGCCTGCGTGCCGAGCACGTTGGTGGCGAAGAACTCGCCTGGCCGCAGGATCGCGAGGCTGTTGTGCGATTCGGCCGCGAAGTTCACGATCACGTCCACCCGGCTGCTACGCAGCAGGCGTTCCATCGACTGCTGATCGCGGATGTCGCCCTCCACGAACTCCAGGTCCGCGAGATCCGCGAGGTTGTCCCGGTTACCCGCGTAGGTGAGCGCGTCCAGCGCGATCACCGTGTCGCCAGGGTGCACGGTTCGCCAGTACCGCACGAAGTTCGAGCCAATGAAGCCGGCGGCGCCGGTTACCAGAACGGTGGACACCCAGCCACTCTAGCGTTCCGACCCTAATCAACCGCCACGGCGTACGCGCCGGCGTTCAGCCGCGCGGAGTACTCGATCGCCACGCGCACGAACTCGCTGATCGCCCGGGATCTGGCACCGGGCGGCCAGGCGACCGCGACGGCGTACGGGCTGGCGTCACTCACCGCCCGGTACGCGACGTCGACCCTCGGGTTGAGCTCGGCCATGGACCGCGGTACCAGCGCGACGGCTTGGCCGAGCCCGACGACCTCAAGCAGTTGGGCGCCGTCGGTGACAACCGGACCGTGCGGTTCGGTCGGCCCGCCCGCCGCGCGTCCCGACCAGTAGGCGCGCTCGGCGGCGGTGGAATCGGCCCAGCGTGGCATCGACTCGCCCGCGAGGTCCTGGCAGCGCAGCTCCCGGCGGCGCGCGAGGCGGTGATCCACCGGCAGGGCAAGCACCCGCGGCTCGGTGGTCAACGATTCGGCGTCCAGCCCGCTCGCGTCGTACGGGGAGCTGAGCAGCGCGAGGTCGGCCCGCCCGTCGTGCACCATGCCGGCCTGCTCGCCCCATCCGCTCACCTCGATCTCGGCGTGTGCAGCGGTCGACCGGGAGTGATAGGCGTCCACGATTCGCTGCAGCAGACCGGTGGCCACCCCGGACTTCGCGGTGATCACCAGCCGTGGCGCGGTGGTGCCGGCACGGCGGGTTCGGCGGGATGCGGCCGAGACCGCGTCGAGAACATCCTTCGCCTCGTCGAGCAATGTGGTGCCCGCGATGGTGAGCGAGACGTGCCGGGTGCTGCGCTCGAGTAGCTGAACGCCGAGCCGCGCTTCGATCTGCCGGATCACCCTGGACAGTGGTGGCTGCGCCATCCCGAGGCGCTCGGCGGCACGGGTGAAGTTCAGCTCTTCGGCAACGGCGACGAAGTACCGCAGCTCCCGCACTTCCAGGTCATCCATACTGCGAAAGTATAGGCCGCGACCAAAGCGGGCTTCCGTCCCGCTGCGCGCCGCGCGTTCACTGTTACCGTTCGCGACAGCCCCCAAGCGGGTGATCCCCATTCCAGTAGCTCTCGGTAACAATTCGTCTGATCATTCCGAGATGTAAGCGTCGGGCGCCGACCGGCGCCCTGGTATGGAGATCCCCCGCGATGTCTGCCTCATCCGCTGCGGTGGAGCCTGCGCAGCCAAAGCCGCGCCGGTTCGCTCGGCTTGCCTGGATCGCATTCCTTTGCGGCATCGTGGGAACGGCCGGGGCGCCCCTGCTGACGTTACACACCGTAACTGCGATCATCGCCGGAGCCGGCGTGCTGGTCGGTGTTGTCGCTGCCTTCGGGTCCAGCAAATTGCTCGCGCTCATCAGCATCGCCATGTGCGTCGTGGGGATCGTGTTCACCGTGCTGATCGGCAACTTGCCGAAGTATGACGCGCAGAGCATTCGCCGCGAACTCCACCGGACACTCGAGCACGTGGAGCAGGCGAAGGTACCCATAGTGATCAACTACGAGGTGCTGACGAGCGGACCGGGCATCGCCGCCGTCACGTATCTGGCTCCCGGCCGCGAGGTCGTCCACCACGACAACGTCGGTGCCCGGTGGTCCACATCGCTGAACGTCGTCGCGCCACTGGCCAGCGCGTACGGGCTGCTTGGCGAGAACGTCGCGGGTGGCGCGATCACCTGCCGGATCACCGTCAACGGGATCGTGATCAGCGAGAGCATCCGCAGCGGGGAGCGCGCGACCGCGACGTGCTACGGCTAGGTGGCAGCGAATTCGGGGAGTTCGCCACGAACCGCTCCATGGCCGCGGCCACGCTCACCAGCAGGTCGGCGCTGGTCGATACCCGGGTCACCGGCCGGCCCCGCCAGATCGGTCGGCGGCCGAGTCGGTGGCCGAGTCGCCCGCGATCGCCGCGGCGTAGCCGGCTCCTCGTCCACTGGCACGGGCCACGATCGTGCCGGCCCGGACGCGCACCGCGTCCTCGGTGTCGTCGTCGGCGGCTGCTCCGATTGCCGACGCGATCCGGGCGTCCTCGTCGAAGACGAGGTGCAGGCGCGGCCAGTCCTCCGGCGCGAACACCCGCCGCAGGCACCCGGTTAGGTCGCTGATCCTGAGCCGCACGAGGCGTCCGATCTCAGCTGGAGCGCTCGTCACCACGGCCACGGTGACCCGGTCCCCCTGGCCGGCGGCGCGCATGACCTCTTCGGCCGCGGCCAGCCGGCCGGCTCCGAGCACCGCGATCACACCGTCCGCGTCGAGCCCCGCCCGGCGACCGGTGATCTCATCCGGCGACTCCGCCGGCGGAACCCAGCTGTCCTCGCAGCGTTGTGCCGGGGTGACGTAGGGCAGGTGCGGCGGGTCCCAGGCCTCGGCCAGGTCGATCCCGGCCAGCCGCTCGCACGCGCGGGCCACGTCGAACGGGTCGCCGAATCCGGGCGCCGTATCGGCCAGGTGGCCTGAGCCGGTCAGCAACGTCAAGACGAGCTCGGCCAGCCGCACCTGCCTTGTCCGGGTTGCCGCACGCGATTCGAGCGCGGACGCGAGCAGCAGCGACTCCAGCCGGGTGACCTGCGCCAGCGCGGAGCGAGCCGGTTCGTCGAGCACGCCGGCCAGCGAGCGCAACCGCAGGTGGCCGCTCGTGGGTGTGTCGCCGAGAAGGGGTAGCCGTTCGAGCCAGACCCGGGCGAACGTGCCGAGCGCCTCGGCCGGATCGGGTGACGACACCGGCGCCTTGCCGGTGCCGGTGTGTTCGACCAGGTCGACAAGCACCGCCAGATAGAGCGCGCGCTTGCTCGGGAAGTTCGAGTACACCGCGCCACGGGTCAGCTCCGCCCGCTCGGCGATCCGGTCGACCTTCGCCTCGGCGAACCCACGCTCGGCGAATTCCTCCCTCGCCGCGGCCAGCACGGCCGCGCGGGTGCGCTCCTGCTGCTGTGCCCTGGTCAGCCGGACCATCACGACTCCTCCCTTGGATCCACCGCTAGGATACTCGGAACATTCAGATGTTAATAACATCTGAATAAGACACGAAGGGAGACCGCGATGAGCGAGCACGGTTTCGAGGCCGAGAAGCTGGCCAAACGGTTCGGCAAGACCGTCGCGCTGGATGGCGTCAGCTTGGCCGCGCCTCGCGGGCAGGTCCTTGGGCTGCTGGGGCCAAACGGGGCAGGGAAGACGACGGTGATCCGCATCCTGGCGACGCTGCTGCGATCCGACAGGGGGCGTGCGTCGGTGGCCGGTTTCGATGTGGCCGGCCAGCCGGGACAGGTGCGCGGCCGGATCGCGCTTTCCGGCCAGCACACCAGCGTCGACGAGGAACTGACCGGGCTGGCGAACCTGGTCATGATCGGGCAGCTCCTCGACATGCCCCGGCGGCACGCCACGCAACGGGCAGCCGAGCTGCTGGCCCGGTTCGGGCTCGAAGACGCGGCGAGAAGGCCGGTCGCCAGCTACTCCGGAGGCATGCGCCGCCGCCTCGACCTGGCCGCGAGCCTGGTCGGCCGCCCTGAAGTAATCTTCCTCGACGAACCTTCGGTCGGCCTGGACCCCGGCAAGCGTGACGAGCTGTGGCAGCTGATCCGTGGCCTGACCGCCGAAGGCGTTACCGTGCTGCTGACCACCCAGTACCTCGAAGAGGCCGACGCCCTCGCGGACGGCATCATCGTCCTCGACCACGGACGGGTCATCGCCGCCGGCACGCCCGCTGAGCTGAAACAGCAGGTCGGCGGGCGCGCCGTCGTGGTACGCCTCGACGACCCCGCCGACACCGAGCCTGCGGCGGCCATCCTCGCCTCGGTGGCCGACCGGAGCCCGGAGCGTTCCACCAGGCACGAACTCGTCGTACCCGTCACCGGTGACGACGACTTCTTCGAGATCACCGCCAGGCTTCGCGAGCACGCCATCGGCGTCACCGAGCTGTCGCTGCGCCTGCCAAGCCTCGACGAGGCTTTCCTCGCCCTGACGGGTGCACCCGCCACGACCACCGACTTCACGAAGGCCGCCTGATGACCACCGCACCCGCCCGCACCCAACCCGGAACCCGGCCGCTCGGTTGGCTCCGGCACAGCCTCGTGCTCGCCCGCCGCAGCCTGGCCAAAACCACCCGCAGCCCGGGCCCCATCGTCAACGGGGTCGTCACTCCAGCGCTGTTCCTGGTGCTGTTCCTCTACCTCTTCGGCGGCTCGGTCGCCGGCTCCACCACCGACTACCTGCGGTACCTCTTCCCTGGCATCCTCGTCATGGGCGCCGGGCTTGCCGGGATGATCTCGACCGGCACAACCATCAACCTCGACCGTCGGAACGGCGTGACCGACCGGTTCCGCAGCCTGCCGATCAGCCGCCTCGCACCGCTTCTCGGGTCCGTGTTGGCCGACATCGTCCGCTACCTGCTCGCGGTCGCCATCCTGTTCGCCATCGGAGCACTCCTCGGCTTCCGCGTCCACGGCAGCCTCGCGGCCGCGCTCGCCGCCGCCGGCCTCGCTATTCTCTTCGGGTTCTGCGTCAGCTGGGTCACCGTATTTATTGGTGTCCTGGTCAAGGACGCCAACGCCGTCGTGGCCTTCAGCTTCATCACGTTCTTGCCACTGCAACTCGGCACCAGCCTCGCCGCACCCACCAGCACGCTGCCCGGATGGCTGCGAGCCTGGGCCGAGGTCAACCCGGTCACCCAAGTCATGGACGCTTGCCGCGCCCTGCTGAACGGCACAACGATCGGCGGCACCGTCACCACCACGCTGATCTGGTGCGTGATCCTCTTCGTGGTGTTCTGCCCGCTCGCCGTCCGCAGCTACAGCCGCCAGCAATGAGCTGGCCACCGAACTGACGTAGCTCAGCCACGAGATGGTCGTACAACGCGGCTTTCGGACCTGAGGTCGGCGCGCACGGGTGCCCAATCGGCGGATGCTCGGCTCGGCACTGTCGTGCCAATGTGTATTGACGCCGTGCCAGGGGGTGACCGTGACCGCGAATGATCGGTTCTTCCAGACCAAGCAGGCAGCGGCCGTGCTCAAGCATGGGATTCTCGCTCGGTATCCGACCGTGTTCACGACGATGACCAGCGTCGGCCGTGTGGACGGTCGGGTGGTGTACCTGGATGGGTACGCCGGACCGGGACGGTACGAGCCCGAAGGAGATGCCGCAGAGGGAGAACCGGGTTCTCCCTTGATCGCTATCCGGACCGCCGAGACGGTGAAGACGTGGAAGCGCACCTTGCACTGCGTCTTTGTGGAACGCAATCGAACCTACGCCGACAACCTGCGCACCGTGCTCGCCGAGGACGCAGGGCCTGGACTGAGCTATGAGGTCTTGGATGGCGACGTGCAGGGCCATGTGGATCATGTTCTATCGGTCGCGGGGTCCTCGCCGCTGTTCGCGTTCCTTGATCCATTTGGCACGGCGTTACCATACGCCGAGTTAAGGCACACGCTGCTTGGACGCGATACAAGACTGATCACGGAGGTGCTGCTCAACTTCAACGTGCATATGGTGGGCCGGATTGGCGGTTACCTGACCGGCGACGAAGAAGACGAAGAGACTACTGGGGGCCGGTCAGCAACACTGGCACGGATGGATGCCTTCTTGGGCGGACCGTGGTGGCAGGACGAGTTCCGTAACGCTCGGTTGTCTAACGACGAAGGCTCAGCGGCGCGCGCAGCAATGCACATCGTCGAGCAGTTCCGCCGCAAGGTCCATGACGACACCGGCTTCCAGTCGTTCGCGGTACCAATCCGCCGAAGGCCACACCACAATCCGCTGTTCGTAATGCTGCTGTTCTACCGCCATGCCGCTGCCCCCTACATGTTCAACGAGTCTGTGTCGAAAGCGAACGAGGAGTGGCGTCACCACCAGCACAACATCGAGACGGCCGAGCTACTGGAATCACTGAATGATGAGCAGCCCAATCTGTTCGATGTGGACGACGAGGGTTATACCGCTCGGTACCTGGAAGAACGCGTCGACAAGGCAGAGCGCAAGCTCGAAGAGGAGTGGATCACCTTGATCGCGGAGAACATCCGGCATCATGTCAAAAGCGGTCCGCTACCGGTAGAAGCGCGCCTGACGGATATCCACGGCACAACCTTGGGGCTGGCACGGCCGATGCACCTGACCCGCGCGTGGGACCGGCTCGCGGAAGAAGGCGTCGTCGAACGACGGCTACCTGACAAGAAGCTGCGGATGCGGAGACAGACGATCTACCCCGTCAGCCGTTAGATGCGGCAACCGGCATTTCGTCCCACACACGTCCATCAAGTTCACGACCAAGCGACTTGGGTGTGCGTCCGCCCCACTGCTTGAAGAAAAACGGCACACCCTCCGCCTGGCAGACGTCCCGGATGCCACGCGCCCACGTCAGGTCCATCGGCCGGTAACGCGGACCGGACTCCCCACCCGCTATCACCCAGGCGATGCCGTCCAGGTTGATGCCATCCAGCGGCCCCAGCAAAGGCTCGCAGGACAAGAACCGGACCGCCGCCGGAACTGCACGCAGATCATCCACCCGTGAGAGCACATCGGCGTTCTCCACAGATACACCCATCCACAGGTTGCGCGGCCAGTCCAGCCTCTCGGCAACGCGCCGAAGCCGCTTCGAGCGTTTGGTCAGCACCTGGTAAGTGTGTCTCGGGGTGTCCGCAATAACGGCAAACACGTCACGAACGAAACTCAGCGGCACCTTGGCATGGAACAGATCGGACATTGAGTTGACGAACACCACGCGCGGATTCCGCCAGCGATACGGCTCTTCGAGTGCCTGCGGGTGGATAGCGACGCCGAAGCCAGGGCCGGAAGTACGCGAGTCGCCATCGTTCTGATACTTGTCCGAGCCCATCGCCTTCAGTCGCGCAGAGAGCGCGAGTGCATAACACGAGTCGCATCCAGCCGAAATCTGGTCACAGCCCGTGGTGGGATTCCAGGTGACCTCGGTCCATTCGATCGCGGATCCCTGTTTGGCCATCACTCGCCGCCTTTCCGCCCGATCGTCAGCCTGTCGACCGCCTCACTGACGCGACCGATCGGGTTCCCGAAAGCGCCTATACTGAGAAACTTAGTTTCTGAGTATAGAGGGAAGTGCCGATATGACCGAGGAGGCGCTCCGTCGACGTCGAGGGCCAAAACCGAACCCGAACAGGGGAACGCCGTCCGGATACCGCCTTACCGACCGGACACGCTTTGAGTTGCAGCTGGCTGCGGCATTCGTCGGCACTACTTCGCTTCAGGACACCATCGCGCTCGCCGTGGATGAATTCCTGGCGAGCATGCGCCAGGTCGATGGTTACTCGGAGGCACTTCGAGCAGCCGAGACATCCCAGCAACGCCGCGCAGGCGTCCCCGCCTTGCCGTCTTCTGACCCCGATGACAACAGCTCGGAGTCCTGAAACGTCAGCTATTCATTACCGGTCGGCGCGTCGACCGACAGGCCGACGGGGCAGGCGACACCCGTGCCGCAGTAGCCGTCCGGCACCTTGTGCAGATACTGCTGGTGGTGGTTGTACCAGGCGACGTAGTCGGCGGTGAGGACGATCTTGATGTCCTGCCTGACCCCGGAATTTGGCCCTCCTGTCTTCCCCTGCAATCTGCTGGATTGACTCTGACAACCATCAAGGCGCCGGCTCCGCTCCAGGACCGGCGGTCACGTCCGGTTGCGGTGGCGTTGTGGACTGATCCCGCGGGCTCGCTTGAAGGCGGCGCTGAACGCGAATGCGCTGCCATAACCAACCTGACGGGCTATAGAGTCAATCGTGGCGTCCGACTCCTTGAGGAGATCGGCGGCCAGGTCGATTCGCCACGCGGTGAGGTATGCCATTGGTGGCATGCCGACGAGGTCGGTGAAGCGGCGGGCCAATGTCGCTCGGGACACCCCGGTCCGCCCGGCGAGCGAGGTCACCGTCCAAGGATGGTCCTGGTGGCCGTGTATGAGGCGCAAGACGGGCCCAACGACGGGATCCCCGTTGGCTCGGTACCAGGGCGACGCATCGGCATCGGGCCTGATGAACCATGCGCGGAGGATGGCGACTAGCAGGAGATCCAGAAGTCGTTCGAGCACGAGATCTTGGCCTGGCTCGTTTCGCACGGTCTCCCCGGCGAGTAGCGACACCAGCGCGGATTCGCCGTGGGCGGCCCTGGGGATGACCAGAAGCGGGGGCAACGCGCTGAGCAGGCGCGTGGCGATCTCGCCTGGTCGCCGGTATTTGCCGATCAGCAGCACCGAAGAGCCGTCCGCGCCGTCATCGCAGGTTCGCACGCCGTTGGCCCAGGTGCGCACCCCCGTGTCCGCGACCTCGGGCGGCTCCGCGCCGGCTGGGGTCGTCCGTCGGGGGCCGGGCTGAACGACCACCTGGATCGGAGTACGGGGATCATCGGCGAAGGTGAACGCGTCGGGGCCGCGCATCATCGCGATATCGCCTGCGTCCAGTCGGACCGCATCGCCGGCACTGGGAACAACCCAGGGCATCCCGCGCAGGATCGCCACTACGCTGAGCGGTGCCCTGTCTCGTACCTGCACCGACCAGGGTGAGTTCTGGATGGTCCGCAGCACAAACGCGCCCTTGGCCCTGGCTCCGTCGAGCAAGATCGACAAGGGGTCCACCGGCGTAGTGTAAGACGGACCCTTATGGACCTGCGAGCCTCGACCATGGCCCGTAGCCCGGCGTTCCGGTGGACTGTGGATCATGACAGCGACTGCGCCAGCAACGTTAGTCCTCGCGGGGACAGGGAAGACCGGACGCCGCGTCGTGTCCGGGCTCGTAGCGCGTGACTTTCCGGTACGGGTTGGCTCACGGCGCGCCGATCCGCCTTTCGACTGGCAGGACGACACCACGTGGGAACCCGCGCTACGAGGCATGGACGCGGCTTATGTGGCCTTCTATCCTGACGCGGCGTTCCCCGGCGCGGCCAGGACCGTGGGTTCCTTCGCAAACCTGGCAGTGGCCTGCGGCGTCCGGCGCCTCGTCCTGCTTGCTGACCGCGGTGCTGACGAGGCCGAGCGGTGCGAACAGGCGGTGCGGGACTCGGGCGCAGAGTGGACCATCGTGCGGGCGGGGTTCATCACGCAGAACTTCAGCGAGGCGTTCCTCGTAGAACTGGTCCGGGCCGGTGTGGTCGCACTTCCGGCTGGCGACGTCGCGGAACCGTTCACTGACGCAGAGGACATCGCGAATGTCGCCGTCGCGGCGCTGACCGAGAACGGCCATGCCGGCCGGATCCACGACGTGACCGGACCACGACTGCTCACCTTCGCCGATGCCGTCGGCGAGATAGCGAGGGTGACCCGCAGGGAGGTTCGTTATCTGTCGGTCACGCCCGAGCAGTTCGTCTCGTCCCTGACCGGACGAGGCGTGCCGGCCGAGTACGCGACGCAACTGGCCAGCCTGATGGTCGAGGTCTTCGACGGGCGCAGGTCCAACGTGACCGACACCGTCGAGCGCATTCTCGGCCGGCCGCCCCGCGACTTCGCGGAGTATGCACACGAGACAGCCGCAACCGGTGTCTGGGATGCCCATGCTGCGTCTTCTGGTGGAGCCTGACGTGCTCGGGAAGTCAGAACACAGCTCGACCAGACCCAACAAGACCACCGGCGGCCACGGTCGTCAGCGCCTGGTTCAAGCGCTCGCCACGTGGCTGTCGATCTACCCGGCCCTGACCCTCGCGTTATGGCTCTTCGAACATCTCGGCTTTTCGCAGCTCGCCCTGCCGCTGCGCACGCTCATCCTGACCGCCGTACTCGTACCCGCCATCGTCTACGTACTGGTCAGCAACCCCGACAACGATCGGTCAAGAAGTAGCAGCACAGTCCCGTCCGTCACCCATCGCTGGTCGGCGCCTCGACCGACAGGCCGATCGGGCATGCGACACCCGTGCCGCCGATGCCGCAGTAGCCGTCCGGAACCTTGTGCAGGTACTGCTGGTGGTAGTCCTCGGCGTAGTAGAACTCGCCGAGCGGCGCGATCTCGGTGGTGACCTCGCCGTGCCCCTCGCGGCGCAGCACCCCGCCGTACGCCTCGCGGGAGGACTCGGCGGCCGCGCGCTGGCCCTCATCGGCCCAGTAGATCGCCGAACGGTATTGCGACCCGATGTCGTTGCCCTGCCGCATGCCCTGCGTCGGGTCGTGGCCCTCCCAGAACACCCGCAGCAGATCGACGTAGGACACCTCGGAGGGGGAGAACACCACGAGCACCACCTCGGCATGCCCGGTCATCCCGGTGCACACCTCTTGATACGTCGGGTTGGGTGTGTACCCGCCCGCGTAACCGACCGCGGTCGCGTACACCTCGGGCATCCGCCAGAACAATCGCTCAGCGCCCCAGAAGCAGCCCATCCCGAACACCGCACGTGCCGTGCCCTCCGGAAACGGCGGCACGATCCGCCGGTCCGGCAAGACCGCGTGCCGCTCGGGTACCGGCAGCGGCTCCGCCCGCCCTGGCAACGCCTGCGCGGCATCCACCATCGCCGTCTTGTCTCGCCCAAAGCCCGCCATAAAAGCCATACCCACACTGTACGAGCGCGGCCCAGCCACTACGCCCAAGTGTGACCCGACGGGCGGTCAGCCGGGCACGAGCAGGATCCACACCGGGCCGCGGGCCATCGGCAGGCGGGCGCCATCGGTGCTGGTGAACGTGGTCGGCGCGGAACCATCAGGCCGGGACCAGCGGGCCGTGAAGCGCCGGCCGTCACGCAGCACCACGGCATCCCCGCTGCCGACCGAGCGCACCACCGGGGAGGCGTTCCCCGACGCGTCCCGGACCGACGAGCCGCCGCGCAGGCCGACCCGCTGCACCACCACGGTCGCCGCGCCGACCCGGCCCGACTCGCCGGACGTCAACGGTGTGCCGTCCATGGAAACCAGCCACCGACCTGCCCGTGCCGACCAGGTGAAGTCGTAGGACGCCGCGCGGTACGCCACGTGCTGCGCGCCAACCGGACGGCCACCCGGAGGTGCCGGACCCACCGAACGGGCAGGCGAGGCTCCGGTGCGGGCCGGCAGCAGGCTGGGCCGCAGGTACAGGTTGTGCGGGGAGGGCCGGACGCCGCTGCGGTAATACGCACCGGGGGCCTGCCGGGGCGAGGCCAGCACCAGCGGCGCGCGGGCCAGCAGGGAACGTAGCTCCGGCGCCGCACCCGAGTGCGCCAGCACCGGGCGGCGGTAGGCGGCGAGCAGCTGCACGTCGGTTTCGCGTGCGCTGCGCACCGGGCCGACGACATCCGGCAATCGCCCGGTGTACACGGCGGCAAGCCTGGTCAGCCCGCCCTCGACGGGCTCGACGTACACGGTGCTGGCCGAGCCGAGCCCGGTCTGCGGCCGGGCCGCCGACACGTTGTCGATCTTCACGACCAGCGCACCCGGCCCGGTGGGTGGCGCGGGCGCGGACGGCCGCGGCGAGCCCGCGGGCGGGGTGGTGCTTGGTGCGTCCCGTGGCAACAGCATGATCACGACAGCGACGACAGCCACGGCAAGCAACGCCGCGATCACGGCGTCCCACTTGCGCAAGCCCATACTTCTGGATAGCCCAGCCGGCGCCGCGTGAACAGGGCGCAACGGCTGAATCATCGAGCTGATGGCGGTGTTTTTCCGGCCGAACGGCACGTCAAGCTCCCACCAACCGAGCCGAAATCGCGATACCTGTACACGCAGCGGCGCGGATCGAGCACCATTAGGCCCGTGCGGAGGCGTGTGCGAGCCGGGCGGGCCGTGGGTGTGGTGTGCACCCTGCTCGTTCTGCTGGCCGTGGCGCTTGCCGGTTACCTCGCCTGGGGCGACGGGTCGAACCCGGTGTACACCAAGTACCACGTCAGCACGCCCGACCTGGAACCACGACGGCCGGAGCCGGTCACCCCACCCGATCCGCTGGTTCGGCCGGCAGGATCGATCGTCATGGACAGGGACGGGCGGCCGGGCGATTTCTTCGGCAAGTCCTCGCTGACCAAGCGCGAGGTCTGGCTGCTGGTGCGCAACGGCGTCGCGCAGATGCAGGCCATCATCACCAAGGACCGCGGCACGACGCGCGCGGTCTGGCGGTTCACGGTGCGGGACAGCGACGATCCGCGCCGCGCCCGCGACGCCCTCGATGAGCTGTACGAGCGCGGCGGCTACCAGGTGCGGCCAACCAGGCACCCCGGCGTCCGGGTCCGGCGCATCGCCAACCCGGCCGACCAGCGGGACATCACGGCGTACCGCTCGCATTACGTCCGCGGACGCGACGTGCTACGCGTGGAGGTCTACGGCGCGAACGCGCCGGTCGTGGAGTCCGCGTTCCGCCGCCTGCTTGACAAGCAGGTCGACGCGTTCCCCGCGGGGCGCCGATGATCGAGACCGCGACCGTCCCCCGGCTGCGCCCGGTGGCAGCCGAACCGGCGGTGACCCTGCTTCGCGCCGCCGCGGCCGTGCTGGTCGTCTACGGCTACCTCGTCGGGTTATGGGTGGATCGCCAAGACGCCTACCTCGGGCTGGTGGACGTGCTGCGCCGCTGGGTGAACCGGCCGTTCGGGCTGGGTGAGGACTTCGGGCCGTTCGGGGTGATGCTGCTGCTCGCCGCGTGCGGCTACGTGTCAGGGCGCGGTGCGTGGGGGCGGCTGGCGCGGCTGTACGTGCCGGTGGTGCTGGTGACCGCGACCGCGGGTGCGCTGCTCACCGCGGGCGCGCGGGTGTGGACCGAGCCGGCCACGTCCACCGTGAACGTCCCCCGCCTGCTCGGCAACGTGAGCCTGGTGAGTCACCTGCTGCCGGACGCCGCGGTGCTGGTGCCACTCGCCTGGGTGGTGCTGCTTGCCATGTGCGGCGCGCTGGCCTCCGCCGCTGCCGCACGGCTACGGCCTGGCTGGGTGTTGCCGGCCGGGCAGCTCGCCGTGGTGGCGGCACTGGTGGTGCTGGGTTCGTGGCGCCACGAGCTTCGGGAGCTGGCCGGGCACGCATCCTTCTACCCGATGGTGGTGGCGGGGCAGCTGGTGTACCTGGCCCGCTCGCGGGCGGTCCCGGTGTGGCTAGCCGGGCTGCTCGGCACGCTGTGCTGGGCGCTGGTGGCGGTCGCGGAGCCGTTGCTCCCCGAGTTGACCGGCTGGTGGTATCCGGTGGCCGCGGCCTACGCCGGCCTGCTGCTCACCGTCGCGGTGCTCACCCAGGGGCGGGTGGCGGCGGCGTTCGCGGCAAGCCCGGTGGTGCGCTGGGCCTCCGACCGGGTGTGGTGGCTGGTGCTGCTGCCCGGCGCGGTCGGCTGGCCGGTGGTTGCCGTGGTGGACCTGCCGGTGGGCGTCGGCATCCTGCTGGCCGTGCTCGGCACGGTGCTGGCCGCCGAGCTGGGCTACTGGCTGGTGCGGCTGGCGTGGTCGGCTGGTGGACGGCGGTGGGAGCAGGTATGAACGCGACGACCGTCGCCGATCCCCGCCCCGGCCACTACATGCACGGCCTCGACGTGTTGCGGGTGATCTGCTCGATCGCGGTGGTGTACAACCACCTGGCGAACTGGGCACGGCTGAACGAGCACGGCTTCCTGGTCGCGGACGCGGTGGAGGGCGGCATCATCGGCCCGCTGCATCTGAACGAGCTGGCCGGGTTCATCGGTGTCGGCGCGTTCCTGCTGATCAGCGGGGTTGTCGTGACACACGTGGCGTTCGCGGAGCGGCCGAGCCAGTTCGTCGCACGGCGTGGGGTACGGCTGATGCCCGCGCTATGGGTCGCGGTGCTGATCGCGTGGCTGCTGGTCACGAACGGGCTGCTGTCCGCGAACCAGCCTGCGGACGCGGACGATCTGTGGAAGAACGCGCTGCTGTTGAACTTCAGCATCCCCGATTCGTCCTCGGTGCTCGGCGTGACGTGGACGTTGACGGTGCAGGTGGTGTTCTACGCGTTTCTCGCCGCGTGCATCCCGCTGCTGCGGCGCTGGCCGTGGCTGCCGGCGGCGATCGCGGCGAGCGGCATCTCGGTGCTGATCTCGTTCACGAACACCGTGGACAGCATCCCCATGCACCACCTGCGGACGATCGTGACGTTCCTGCCCGTGGTGTTCATCGGGCAGCTGGTGTCCCTGGTACGCAAGCGCAAGATCAATCCGCTTGCCGGGGTCGCGCTGGGCGCGGTGCATTTCTGGCTCGGCGTCCGCGCGGTGCTTACCTGGGAGGACACCCCGGACGGGCCCGGCTACGCGCGGACCCTGCTGCTGCTCCTGCTGATCCTGGTGCTGTGCAGTAAGGCGAGCGGCCGGATCGCGCGGGCGCGCTGGGTTTCGGTGCTCGCGAAGCGGACGTATGCGATCTACCTGCTGCACGTGCCGATGGCGTTCCCGGTGTTGCGGCTGCTCACCCCGGAGATCGGGTTCGGCTGGGCGATCCTGGTGTCCCTGCTGGCCATCGCGGTCGGCGCCGAGCTGCTGTATCGATTCGTGGAGCAGCCGATCGCCGGGGCGTACCGGCATTGGGAACGCCGACGCGCGTCTCGCTCTGGGAAAGATCGCCACGATGGGCATACGGTATCCGTGCCGTACTCACCCGTAACGGTGAAAGGGACTGGGGAGCGACCGTCGCCGACTGGGGCAGCTCCGGGGGTGCCCCACCGTCCCCAGCAGGCCGTTCGAGAACGCCGATGAGGAGCAATACGATGGGCTGGCAGGACCAACTCAGTCGGTTGGACACCGAGCTCGCGCACGGCCGGATCACCGCGGAGCAGCACCGCAAGCAGCGAGAGGAGCTCCTCGCGCAGGCGTCGTCGGCCGCCCCGCCGTCGCCACACCCACCGAAACTCGGTTCGGTTTCGCACCCCACGGACTCCACTTCGGACACCAGTCCGGACGTCACTTCGGACACCCATTCAGACCCCACGGCGGACTCCACGGCGGACTCCACGGTGACCCCCGTGCGGTGGCGCAGCACCAGGCCGCGGGACGCTGCCGGGACACCCGACGCGCTCTCCGCTCAGCCGGCCTGGCCGACGACTCCCCCGACCGACTGGCCGACGATGCCGTCACCGGACTGGCCGACCGAGGAAAGCGTGGTCGAACAACCCGAGGGGGCATCGCAGGCTGGCGGCAAGACCAGGACCAACCCGGCGCTGCTGCAACCCCCGATTGCGGACCCCTACGCCGATCCGCCCACCCGCCCGTTCGTCCCACCAGTCGTGAGTCTTTTTGGGGGCTATAGCACCCAAAAAGACTCACGAGCACCGCGCGGCGTGATTCTCGGGGGGATCGGGATGCTGGCGGTGGCCGGGCTGCTCGTGGCCGGGTTGTCGCTGACCGGGGAACCGGATATCGCGGGCAACGCACAGGCCGACGCGGGCGCCATCGCGAGCACCACCAGGCCGCCGCAGCGGCAACCGCAGCCGAACGATCCGACCAGCAGGCTGGAGCGCACGCTGCCCAAGTTCCCTGGCGTCCCGAACAAGAACAACTCCACGATGGCGGTCCGCAAGGGGGTGGGTCTGTCGCTGTACACGCGACCCGAAGCCGACGTGCTCACCGCGAACGGCGCGAAGAGCGTGACCTACCGCGGCTCGGCGAAAGACGGTATCGGCTATGCCATCCTGGTGGCCCCGATCGGAAATCCGGCAGCCGCGGAGCGCACCGCCGCCGCGCTGCGGGCGCAGCTGACCACGTCCGGCTTCGAACCCGGTCCCGCGTTACCCGGCCAGAACACACTGAAGGTCCAGAAGAAGTTGAACGACAAGTCCAACACCTATCGCACGGTTTACCGCTCAGGCGACTACGTGGTGCGGTTCGGTCTCGCGCAGCTGCCGGCCGGCAGGGAGCGGGCGCTGGCCAACGAATTCGAGCGCACCGTCACGTCGGTGGTCCGTGCCCTACCGGTTAGCTGAGCGACATGACCGACACACACATCGGGTGCACCATCACCTTCGAAGCGGAGCTGCCGAGGGCGCGGGTGCTCGCGGCCAGCTACTTGCGGGCCCATCCCGAGCACGAGTTCGCGATCGCGGTACTGGACGCGCCGCGCACCGGGCCGCAGCGGTCCGAGGACGGCGTGCGCATCCTCGGGCCGGACGAGTTCGGCGTGCACCCCGACACGTTCCTCCGAATGGCCACCGGCTACCGCCGGCACGAGCTCGCCGCCGCGGTGAAACCGGTGCTGCTGCGAGAATTGCGCGGTCAGGCGAGCACGGTCAGCTACCTGGACGCTTCGATGTGGCTGCTCGCGGGCGTTCCGGAGCTGCCGGAGCTGGCCGCGGAGCACGGCACCGTGCTCACCCCGTACTTCGCACGGCGCCTGCCGGCCGAGTTCGACGAGTTCGACGAGGCCGCGCTGGTCGGCACGGGACGCCTTGGCCCTGGGCTGGTATGTGTCGGCCCGGACTCCGAGGAATTCCTGGACGCGTGGACGCACGCGGCGCTGCGTTTCGAGCTCACCGATCCGCTGCGGCCAGTGTTCGGCGAGCAGGCGTGGTTCGACCGGTACGCGCCTACCTTCCCGCATCACGTGTGGCTGGACGAGAGCGTGCACACCGCGTGCTGGAACGCCTTCCAGCGCACCGACGTCCAGCCGCGGCTGGTGAACCTCATCGGCTACGACCCGGACACCCCATACGTGCTTTCCCGGTACTGCACGGATCGACCGCGCACCCTGCTCTCCGAGCACCCGGTGCTGCGCGAGGCGACCGGCGAGTACCGCCGTGCGCTGCTGGAAGCCGGGCACCGCGCGGAACTCGCCGGGGCACCGTCCTGGCTGGACGAGCTGCCGGACGGCACACCGCTCGACCCGGTGCTGCGCAACCTGTTCCGGGTCACGTGGCAGCGCTACACGCTGGCGACGGAGCGCGACCGGCCATGGCCGGACAGCCCGCCGCCGGCGCACGCCTATGCCGAGGGCGGCAAGGCGTTCCGGAACTGGCTCGCCGAACCCGTTGATCACCTGCAGCGACTCGCCGGCCTGAACCGCTGGACGATGCTGCTGCACGAGTGGCGCACCGATCTGCAGCTGGCGTTCGGCGATCCGCTCGGCGCGGGCGCGCAGGGTTTCCGGGACTGGTGCCGGGATTCGGCGGTGCCCGGCGGGGTGCTCGCCGAGTGGGCCGCGCCGGAGGATCCGGCGGGTGCGCGGGAACCGGACACCGCGTTCGGCGTGAACCTGCTGGGACATCTGACGGCCGAGCTGGGGGTCGGGGAGCTCGGCCGCAGGCTGCACGCCGCGATCAACCGCGCCGGGCTGCCGGTCGCCAGCGTGGTGGAGGACAGGTTCATCGCGAACCGCGCCGCGCTCGCGCTCCCCGACGACGCGGGCGAGCCGCGGTTCGGGGTCAGCGTGCTCGCCGTGAACGCGGACCTGACCGGTTCGATCGTGCAGCGCTACCCGCACGCGGTGGCCGATCGACGGCTAATCGGCGTGTGGTCGTGGGAGCTGGACGAGTTCCCCGAACAGATGCACGGCGCGTTCGAGCATGCCGACGAGATCTGGACGATCAGCGAGTTCTGCCGGCAGGCGATCGCCAAGCACACCGACAAGCCGGTGCGGGTGTTCCCGATCCCGATCCGGGTGTCCACCCACGCCAACCCGGTGCGGCAACCGGATCAGCCGCCCCGGTTCCTGTTCGCGTTCGACTACAACAGTGTCGCCGAGCGGAAGAACCCGTGGGGCGTGGTGGAGGCGTTCCAGCGGGCGTTCCCGGACGGTGAGCGGGCCGAACTGGTGCTGAAGACGATCAACGCGGATCGAGACATCGCCTCGGCCGAACGGCTGCGTGCCCTGGTGCGGGACGATCCGCGGATCACGTTGCTCGAGCGCTACCTGGACGCGGACGAGCTGGCCGAGCTGTACGCGGGCGCGGACTGCTACGTGTCGCTGCACCGCTCGGAGGGTTTCGGGTTCACCGTCGCGGAGGCGATCGCCCAGGGCCTGCCGGTGATCTGCACGGACTACGCGGGAATAGGCGAGTTCGTGGACTCGGACGCCACGTGGCTGATCCCGCACGACATGGTCGAGGTGGGGCCGGGCTGCGCGCCGTACCCGCCGGACGCGCTGTGGGCCGAGCCCGACCTGGACGCGGCGGCGGACGCGATGCGCACGGTCGCCGCGGACCCGGAGGCGGCGGCCGTGCGGGGCCGCGCCGCGCGTGAGCACGTACGACGCACCCGCACGCTGGACGCGGCCGCCGAGTGGGTCAGCGAGCAGCTGGAGCGGGCGCACGCGGAGTGGCTGGCGAGCGCTCCGGCGGTCGTCGAGGAGAGCGCGGACGGCGGCGCGGGGCCGGTGCCCTTGGCTGGCAGCACGGAGCAGCCAGCCGATCCGAGCGAGCCGCTTGTCCGGTTGCGCGCGGCCCGCGAGGCGCTGCGGTGGCGGGCGGAGGCGGAGACACCGTCCCGGATACCGGGAGCGCCGCTGCTGCGCCGTGCGGTGCTGCGCGCCATCGATCACTACGACGTGCACAACAAGCGGGTGCTCGGCGCCGTACTTGACGGAGTTGAGGGAGCGTTTGCCCAGGTCGTGGGCCAAGTGGCGGACTTGCAGGCGCGGTTGGGCGAGCGGGAACGGCCGGGTGGCGGTGATTCAGGGGATCCGCCGACCACTCGTTCGTGAGCCGGGAATAAGTTACGACTTGGCACTGGGCAACGATGGCGTCGGGGACGGCGTGCAAAATGTGCGAAGTCCACGTCCGGCTGCGGGGTGTGCGAACCACGCGATTCGGCACGCGACAGCTGCTCGTCGACCCGGCAAGATGGGGCCGCGCGGAATGCGGCACCGAACAATTGGGCGCTGGGACGATGGGTAGGCCACGAACCCGAAAGGGGGTGCCAGGGTGACCTGGCAGGAGGAACTGCGCAAGCTAGACGAGGAGCTAGCCGCGGGTCGGATCGCCGCGGACGACTACCGCGTCCGGCGCGACCAAGTGCTCTCCTCCGCGGTAGCACCTGGTGAGCAGGGCCAGCAACCCGCGTCCGAGGAGCCCGCGCAACCGGCTCGAACCCCTGCGCCACAGCAGGCGCCGACCGATGCGCAAGCCGGCACGCCGCCCGGCAACCAGCAGGAGACCACGCCGCATCAGACCCCGGCCCAGGCCCCGCAGCAGCAGGCTCCGCAGCCGGATGCGCAGCAGCCGGAGCAGGCCCAAAGCGGGCCACATGGCGGGCAGAACCCCGAGTCCACCCAGATCATCTCGGTGGTCCCTGGCGTCTCGAGCAATCCGCAGGCGCCCGCCCAAGCGCCGCCGGACGGTCCCACCGAGCGTACCCAGGCGGTGACCGGCTGGCAGGGCTCCGATGCCGAACGCACCCAGGCGGTGCCGACGACCCACAATCCGGCACAGCAACCGCCGTACGCGCCACCGGGGCAGGTTCCCGGCTCGCCGGCCGGCGGCTTCCCCGCGCCGCCCGGTTCGCCGCCTGCCGGTTTCCCCGCGCAGGGTCAGCAGGGCCAGTTCCCGCAAGGTCCGGTCCAGCAGGGCTTCGAGCCGCAGGCGCCGTGGCATGTGGCTGAGGACGACTCCCCGCCGTGGGGCGGGGATTTCCCGCCGCTGCATCCCGGGTCGACCTCGGATTGGGTCAAGCAGGGCCCCGAGGTGTTCGATCAGGACTCACAGCCGAAGAAGAAGAGCAAGACGATGTTCGCGGTGTTCGGCGTCGTGTTGCTGGTCGCCGTGGCCGGCGTCGCGGTGTGGTTCTTCGTGCTCCGCGGCGATGGCGGTGGCGGGCAGGCCGGTGGCGGCGGCGAGCCGGGGCAGAGCCAGCAGAACGAGCCGCCGAAGCCGTTGGATCAGGCGGTGCCCGATCCGCCGGGGCAGTCGGACGATTCCAGCGGCCGGATCGCCGTGCGGCAGGCCAACCAGAACGGGCTGCTGAACGCGGAGGAGGTTTCCGCGCTCGGCGACGCCGGGGTGCGGAACCTGGTGTTCAAGGGCTCGCAGGACAACGACTTCACCTACGAGGCGATGGCCTTCGAGACCTCCGGCCAGCAGGCGGCTACGCAGCTGGTCGACGACCTGTACTCCGCGGCGAGGAATTCCGGGATGCAGGATGGTGCGCGCGGTGGGTTGCCCGCGTCGGCCAAGGTCACCCAGCGCAGCGAGTTCCCCGACAAGGGGGCGTACCGCGCGGTGTACGCGGCCGGTGACCGGGTCATCCGGGTTGTCGTGGCGCAGGAACCGATCGGCAAGGATGACAAGAAGCTGATCGCCCAGTTCCAGCAGTACGCGGTGTCGGTTTCCGAAAACGTCTCGCCCTGAGCGTTGACGTGAGCTGATGGACAACGCCGATGGCGCCGGGGCCGACGAGCTGGATCGGCACCACGCCCGGGTCGGTGAGCTCACCGAATCCCTTGCCGCCGAGCGAGAACGCGCCGAGCGGCTGCGAGCCGAGCTGGAGCGGCAGAAGGCCGACGCGGCCAAGCTGCTCGCCGAGCGGGACGAGGCCAACGAGCGGTTGCGCGCTCGCGCGGCCGACCTGGACAGCCGGCTCGGCCTCGCGCTCGGCGAGCTCGCCGATGTCGAGCAGGAGCGCGAGGGCAGCCGGCGGGCCGCGGCCGAGCTCTCCGCCGAACTGTCCGACGTACGGAATCGGCTGCGTAACGCCACCGCGGCGCTGCGGACCACCCGCTCGCAACTGGCGCTCGCCCGGCGCGTCCCAGGGCTGAGCTGGCTGATCAACCGCCGCTCCGGCGACGAGCTGTTCTACGCCCTCGAGCTACCGGACGAGCCAGTCCATTGTGGACGCGCGCAGGTAATCGAGCTGTCCGGCTGGGTGGCGCACGGGACGGCTCGGGTGCGCTCGGTGAGTGTGCTGGTGGACGGCATGCGCTGGCCGGCGATCGCCGGCGAGCCGCGCCCGGACGTCGCCGGAAACCTCGCCGCGGACGGCATCCACGCGCAGCGCGATTCGGGCGTGCGGGCCAGGGTGGTGCTGCCGCGCCGGGCAACGCCCGGTGACGTGCGGTTCGAACTCGAGGTCCGGCTGTCCGGCGGGCGGCGGATCCGCCGGGCGCTCGGCTCGGTGCGGGTACTGCCCGGCCCGGAGCCGCGCCCGCTGCCGGTTCGCTGGCCAGGGGGCGGGTCGCGGGTGGCGATCTGCCTGACCACGTACAACCCGGACCGGGAATTCCTTGCGCGGCAACTGGACTCGCTGCGTGCCCAGACGCACCGCAACTGGGTGTGCATCGTGTGCGACGACGGGTCGAGCCGCGCGGCTCGCCGTACCGTTGCCGAGCTGACCGCCGGCGACGACCGGTTCGTGCTGGTGGAAAACGACCGGAACGTGGGTTTCTACCGGAATTTCGAACGCGCGCTGCACCGGGTTCCGGCCGATGCCGACGCCATCGCACTGTCCGATCAGGACGACGTGTGGGATCCGTCCAAGCTGGCGCGGTTGCTCGAGCCGTTGCGTGACCCGGATGTGCAGCTGGTCTACTCGGACATGCGGCTGATCGACCGGCACGGCTCGGTGCTCGCCGACTCCGCGTGGCTGGACGGCCGCAACCAGTGTGCCGACCTGGTCTCGCTGCTGCTGCTGAACACCGTCACCGGGGCGGCCAGCGTGCTGCGCCCCGAACTGGTGCGCGAGCGGGTGTTGCCGTTCCCGCCGGAGACCCCCGCGACGTATCACGACCAGTGGATGGCGGCCTGCGCGCTCGCCACCGGCCGCGTGGTGTTCGTTGACGAACCGTTGTACTCGTATCGCCAGCACGGGGACAACGTCACCGGCTGGCAGCTTCCCCAGCTGGACCGTGGCTTGCCCGGTATCGCCACGCTGCTCGCGCTCGGCGCGGGGTTCGGCGGCGAGCGGTGGCTGCGCGGGCTACCCGCGTCGAAACGCGGCGAGCTGCACCACATCGCCGCCTACGAGCTGCGCCGCATCACCCAGTTCGCCACCCTGCTGCTCGCCCGCAACGGCGACACGCTGTCCACTTCGGACGTCGTGGCACTGCGCAAGCTCCGGATGGCCGAGCGGCGGCTGGCCCCGCTCGTGGAGCTCGCGGTGCGGGCCAAGCGGGAACGCCGCCGGCACACCGCCGGTGCGGAGCTACGGCTGCTGGCCGCTGCGGTGCTGCGCGCCAGCTAGACTCACGAGCCTAGCTGGCGCGCGACCTCGCCGAGGATCCGCAGGCCGGGGTCGATCGCGGCGACCGGGGTCGCGGCGAACCCGATCCGGAAGTGGTTGCGCGGCGGCGGATCCGCGAGGAAGAAGATGTCCCCGCGCTCGACCAGCACGCCGCGCTGCGCCGCCAGCTCCACCAGCCGCACGCCATCCAGCTCAGGCGGGCCGGAGACCCACAGGCTCACCCCGCCTGGCGGGAACGGCCCCGGCTGCCACGGGAACTGGGTACGCACCGCCGCGCACACCAGGCTCCACTTGCGCATCAGCCGGTTGCGGTACCGCCGCATCGCCCGCTGGTACTCGCCCGACGAGATCAACAACGCCAGCGCCCGCTGCAACTGTCCCGAAGGGTGCCGGTTCACGTACCGCCGCGCCAGCCGCAGCTCGCGCACCAGCTCCGGCGGCCCGACCAGGTAACCGAGCCGCAGACCCGGCGAGAGGAACTTGGAGAACGTGCCCAGGTAAACCACGTCTCCCGCGGTATCCAACGCCTTCAGCGCGGGCGTCGGGCTGCCCTGGTACCGGAACTCGCTGTCGTAGTCGTCCTCGACCACGATGGTGCCGCTGCGCGCCGCGAGCCACAGCAGCTGCCGACGACGCCCGATGTGCAGCGTGGCGTTCGTCGGATGCTGGTGGCTCGGTGTCAGGTACACCAGATCGACGCCGTGCAACGACTCGGGCAGCCGCACCCCGGCACCGTCCACCGGAAACCCGGTGACCCCGGCATCCGCCCGCAGGAAGATGTGCCGCGCGTCCAGATAGCCGGGGTCTTCCACGCCGACCCGCTGCCCCGGTCCGAGCAACGCCCGCGCCAGCAGGTCGATGCCCTGCTGGGATCCCACGGTGATCAGGATTTCCTCCGGCGACGCCTGGATCCCCCTGGACGGCAACAGGTGCTTGCGGATCATCTCGACCAGCATCGGGTCGTCCGAACCCACGCTGTCCTGCAGGCTGGCGAACACATGCGGGTGGAACAGCGCCTCACGCAGGCACCGCGACCAGGAACGCGCCGGGAACGCCGCCACGTCGATCTGCCCGGCGGGAAACGGGTACGGGTAGCGGTGCCAGTCGGCCTGCTTCTCGAGGTGCGGCAGCTCCCGGTCGGCGAACGTGCGAATCCGGCGCGACCACTCGATGCCACGTTCCGCTGACGGCGCGTCGAGCTCCCGCGCCGAGTGCGGGCGCATCTCCCTGTTGATGAACAGCCCACTGCGCTCGTGGCTTTCCACGAAGCCCTCGGCGATCAGCTCCTGGTAAGCGAGGTTGATGGTGTTCCGGGATACGCCGAGCTCCTTGGCCAGCTCACGGGAACTCGGCAGCGGGTGATCCGGGTCGTAGGTGCCGACCGCGATGCCGTGCTCGACCGCGTTGCGGACCTGCCGGTACAGCGGCTCCTCCGAGTCGCGGTCGATCTCGACGAGTGTTCGTGGCATCCGTACCTCCAACGTCGTGCGCCTATCGCACTACGCCGGATGCGCCCCGGCAAGGAACTGGACCCATGAAATTCCAAGTGTCTGGCTCTACCCACGGGACCAGCGGCCTGCCATCGTCGAGGTCTCACCCCGCGAAGGGAGGCGTGCATCGTGGATACCGCAGCCCTGCGAGCCAACGCCCGGCGGCACCTCGGCCCGCATTTCACCCGCAAGGAAGCCTGGTGGTCGGACGACCTGCCGGTGTTCGTGCGCGGCGAGGGATGCCACCTCTACGACAGCGACAACCGGCGGTTCCTCGACGGCCTTTCCGGCCTGTTCTGCGTCAACATCGGGCACGGCCGCAGCGACATCGTCGCGGCGGCCGGTAAGCAGATGGAGCAGCTGCCGTACGCCAGCAACTGGGGCTCCGCGCACCCGCCGGCCATCGAAGCGGCCACTCTGATCGCCGAGCTGGCTCCGGAGGGACTTGGCACCACGTTCTTCGTCAACTCCGGCTCCGAAGCGGTGGAAACCGCGCTGAAGTTCGCCCGGCAGTACCACCGGAGCCAGGGACAACCGGGCCGCACCAAGTTCATCAGCAGGGAGTTCGCCTACCACGGCACCACGCTCGGCGCGCTGTCCGTCACCGCGGTACCCAAGATCCGCGAGCCGTTCCAGCCGCTGCTGCCCGGCGTGCGGCAGGTGCCGAACACCATCGGCTACACCGGCGACTGCGGCCCGGCCGACCAGCTGGACTGCGTGCGCGCCATCGAGCAGGCGATCATCGAGGAGGGCCCGGACACGGTCGCGGCGGTGTTCGCCGAGCCGGTGCAGAACGGTCGCGGCGCGCTGGTGCCGCCAGACGGTTACTGGTCGCAGCTGCGGGAGATCTGCGACCGGTACGGGGTGCTGCTGGTCGCCGACGAGGTGATCTGCTCGTTCGGCCGGTTGGGGCGCTGGTTCGGCAGCGAGCTGGTCGGCGCGGACCCCGATCTGATCACCTTCGCGAAGGGCAGCACCTCGGGCTACAGCCCGCTCGGCGGCGTGCTGGTACGCGATTCGCTGGTGGCCACCCTGTTCGATTCGCCGCTCGGCGGGTCGTTCACGCACGGCGCGACCTGGGGTGGGCATCCGGTATCCACCGCGGTGGCGGTCGCGAACATCACCGCGATGCGGGACGAGAAGGCACTGGACAACGTGGCGCGGATGGGGCCGGTGCTGCACGACGGGTTGCGGCGGCTCGCCGGGGCGCACCGCTGCGTCAAGGACGTCCGCGGCACCGGGTTGTTCTACGCGGTAGAGCTGACCGCGAACGCGGAAACCGGTAGCGAGCTGACCGAGGACGAAGCGCGACACGTGTTGCAGGACGTGCTGCCGGCCGCGTTCCGGCGCACCGGCGTGCTGCTGCGCGGGGACGACCGCGGCGCAACGATGATCATGATCTCGCCGCCGCTGATCTCGGACGGCGACGTGATCTCCGAACTGTTGAACGGCGTCGACGGAATGCTCACGGATATCGAGGCCGCGATCCCCGGCTAACGGCACCGCACCCGCAATATGGATGCATATTGGGGTGCGCGTGGCCCACACCTGCGAGGTGCACTCATGGCAGACCGGGCTCGACTCTCCAAGACACTGAAGCCCCACTGGGTATGGGCGATCGCGCTGGGATCGGCCGTTGGCTGGGGAAGTTTCATCCTGCCGACGGACTGGATGGGTACCGCCGGCCCGCTCGGCGCGGTGGCCGGACTGCTCATCGGCGGCGTGCTGATGATCGTCATCGCGGTGAGCTACGGCTTCATGATCCAGAAGATCCCGGTGTCCGGCGGCGAGTTCGCCTACTCGTACGTAGGATTCGGCCGCAACCACGCCTACCTGTGCGGCTGGTTCCTGACCCTCGGTTACCTCTCCATCGTGGCGTTGAACGCCTCCGCGCTGGCGCTGCTGTGCCGGTACATGCTGCCGGCCATCGCGGAATGGGGCCGGATGTACGAGATCGCCGGCTGGGATGTCTACCTCGGCGAGGTGCTGATCGCCAGCCTCGCGCTGGTGGTGTTCGCGGTGCTGAACATCCGGGGGGCGGCGCTGTCCGGCCGGTTGCAGTTCGCCTTCGTGATCATCATGATCGCCGGCGCCGGGCTGGTCGCGCTCGGCGTGTTCCTGCATCCGGACTCCTCGTTCGGCAACTTCGTCCCCGCGTTCAGCCCGGACACCTCGGCGTGGGCCGCGGTGCTTGCCATCGTGGCGATCGCGCCGTGGGCCTACGTCGGTTTCGACAACGTGCCGCAAGCGGCCGAGGAGTTCGATTTCCCGCCGCGCAAGGCATACCGGCTGATCGTGCTGGCGCTGGTCGCGGCCGCGGTGTTCTACTCGATGATGGTGCTCGCCACCGCGGTTGCCACCCCGTGGCAGGGCCTGGTCGCCTCCGAACCGCAGTGGGGCACGGGCGATGCGGTGGCCGGGCTGTTCGGCTGGGTCGGCACGCTGCTGCTGTCCGTCGCGGTGTGCATGGGGGTTTTCACCGGTCTGAACGGATTCTTCATGGCGTCCAGCCGGCTGATGTTCGCGATGGGCAGGGCGCGGATCGTGCCCGCCGCCTTCGCGCGGGTGCATCCCCGGTTCAACACGCCGTACGTCGGCATCCTGTTCGCAGGCGCGATCTGCCTGGTAACGCCGTGGTTCGGCCGCGAGGCGCTGCTGTGGGTGGTGGACATGTCCGCGGTGGGCGTCGCGATCGCCTACAGCTACACGTGTTTCGTGGCGTTCCGGCTGTTCCGGGAGGCGCCGGGCAAGCGAGTACTCGCGGCACTCGGCGGGTTGTTCGGGCTCGGCTTCATCGGGCTGCTGCTCGTCCCGGCCTCACCGGCCGCGCTGGGCCCGGAGTCCTGGACCGCCTTGATCGCCTGGACGGTGCTGGGTGCGCTGTTTTACCTGGCGCGGGTCCGGGAGTACCGCAAGATCCCGAAGTCCGAAATGGACTACCTGATCCTGGACACACCCAAGCCGGCGCCCTCCCCTCAGCCGTGACCGGTGGGGCGAGGTGGCAGCCCGCAGTCCACCAGCACCTTGTCCAACGTGACCTCGTAGGGCTGGCCGGCGGTCAGGTGGATCGGCACGTCCGCGTTGATCTCCCCGGCCCAGTCCGCCTCCGGGTGCTGGGCGCACACCACGACGTCGGCGTCCCGCAACGCCCGCACGGCGTCCCGGCGCGCCCGGCCGGCGAGGGCGCCGAGTTCCCGCCGGCGCGTCGTGTCGCGGGCCGTGGCGAACCGGTGCTCGTAGTCCACGTGCGCCAGCCCGTCAAAGTCGAACACCCGCACCGCCTGCGGCTGATCGTCCGCCGCCGCACCGAGCTCACCATGTGCCGCCACGCCGAACGTGACCACCACGTCGTAGCAGCCCGCACGGTCCAGCCCCCACGCCGCCGCGTCGTCTACATCGGACACGACCTCGACACCATCCGCCCGCAGCGAAGCCGCACCGGTGCCCCCGGCAGCCAGCACGGTCACCACGGCCGCCGGGTCGGCAGCCCGCCACGCCCGCACCGCGGCCAGCTCACGGCCGTCGGCGGGGACCCTGTGCATCAGTAGCAGCACGGAAAACGGCGCCGCCATGTCCCGCAGCCAGTGCAGCCGGTGCGGGTAGCGGGGCGCGTGCACCGCCGGGGCGCGCATCGCCAACTCCGCGGCCCACCGCTCCCGGAAGGTCTTCCGGTTGATCTCGGAGAGCCGCTCCGCGGTACGCGTGGAACTCGTGCCGTGCCGCACGTGCACGACCTTGGATTCCGGCTGCAGCCACACCTGCCAGCCCCTGCGCCGCAGCTCGAACTGCAGGTCGGCGTCCTCGTAGTAGGCGATGTGATAGTCCGGGCAGAACCCGCCCGCCGCGTAGAACGCCCTCCTGCGGACCAGCAGGCACGCGGCCGACGCGTAGTCCACCACCCTCGGGTACAGTTCGTCGGTGCACTGCTCGCCGTCGCCCCATCCGCGGCTGAACCCGTCCCCGCCGATCATGCTGCCCGCCTCCTGCAGGCGCCCGTCCGGGAACGTCATCACCGGCGCCACCGCCGCAGCCTTGTCGTTGTACCGCAACAACTCCAGCAGTGGCTCCAGCCAGCCCGCCGTTACCTCGACGTCGGCGTTCAGAAAGCACACGAACTCGCCGCGAGCCCGCCGGACGCCGAGCTCGCAGCCGGCACCGAACCCGAGATTGTGCGGCATCCGCAGCACGGTGACGCCGGCCAGGTTGCGCTCGAGCCACTCGCCCGCGCCGTCCGGGGACGCGCTGTCCACCACCACGACCTCGTACGGCTCCCCGGTGTGCCGGGCGAGCACGTCGAGGCACCGCGCGGCGAGCTCGCCATGGCCGTAGGTCACCAGCACGAAGGTGACCGTGCAACGGCTCATCGTCGGCCGAACTTTCCGTAGAGCGCCCGCAACGGCGTGCTCCAGCGGTACAACTTGGTGCTGCGCAACGCCTCCAGCTCGCGTCGGCAGGCGTCCCGCTCGGCGACCGTGGTGTTGTGCCGGTCGGCGAGCGCGGCGTGCAGCTCGCGCTCGTGGTCCAGTTCCGCGCGCAGTTCCCGTGACCCACCGCCACCGGCCTCCACGAGCTGCTCCATCAGCAGCTGCCGCTCGGCGTGCATCCGCCTGCGCAGCCGGTGGTGCGCGGCCCGCAACGCGGCGTTCTCCGCGGCAAGCTCGGCGTTCCGGCGTACCGGGTTACCGCCCCGCTCAGCGAACACCGATTCCGCGAGCTCGGCAACGGCGTCGAACTCCGCGCACAGCGCCCCGCGGGCGGCGGCGAGATCCTCGCGGGCCAGCTCATCGGCGAACACGTTGGCCAGCGGCGCCATGCCGTCCACGATCCGCTGCGGCGCGGCGAACAGCTCGACCGGGCCACGGTGCGCGCCGGCCGGATCCCACAGCACCCACGAGCACCCGAGCCCGGCACACGCGGCCGCGGCGTGCTCGTCGGTGGCGATCACCGCGGTGGCCCCGGCGAGCACCGCCAGCCGGTCCTCGAAAACCAGGTCGGCGGGAACGCTCTGGCACCAGGGTGGTTCGTCCGACGGTGCCCGGTCCGGCAGTAGCACGATGTGATCCGCCCCAACGTGCTTCGCGGCGTGCCCGACCGCGGTGGCCAGCCGGTCGAGGTCCGCGATCGCCTCGCTGGACGCCTGCAGCACGAGGTAGGCCCCCTCCTCGGGGAGCGCGTCCAGCTTGCGCAGCACCTTCTGCCGCTGGGTCAGTGCCGCGGCGTCCACCAGCGAACCGGCGAGCAGCCCGGGGTGCGGCACGACGTCGGCGCGCACCCCGTGCTCGGCCAGCGATTCCGCGGACCGCGTGTCCCGTGTGGACACGTGTTGCTCCTCGGCCAGGAGTGCGGCGAGTTTGGGTGGCACCGGCTCGGCGAGGCGTACCGCGGAAGCGAGCAGCGGATGCGCGGTGAGCCCTTCGGTGTAGAACCGCCGCGCGTCGCCGGGGCCGTAGTACGTGTGTAGTTCGGCCCCGAGCGGGAACGCCGGCACGAACACGCTGAGCTGGTACTCGGCCGCGATCCGTGCGGTGCGCACGTCGTGGTAGTCGCCGAGCGGCTCGACGACCAGCCCGCCGTCGGTGCCGAGCGGCCGGTTCCAGCCGAGCGGGGCGAGGTGCCCGATCCGCCAGCCGGGCAGCCGATGCCCCAGCTGCGCCTCGAAGACGCGGGCGAGCAACTGGTGACCGAAGCCGGGTAGGTCGGCGCTGCCCCACAGAGCGAGGGCTGAGGCGGGATCGGCTGGCACACCCGGAGCCTACCCACGTGCAACCACCGTGCGGGGTCAGACGTCCTAACCAAGACGATGACCCACAGGGGTGAAGCGCCGGACACGCCGGGCGTGTTGTCCGGATCGGGCCGTCGGAAGGCGCAGCATCGAGGCACAACGAAGGGAGGCAGCCATGTGGTTGCAGGCCACCCTGGTCGCGATGTTCGCGGTGGTGTTTCTCGTCCGCCTCGCCATCGCACTCGGCGACCGCCCAAGCAAGCGCCCGTGAATTCGGGAGTCTTTCTGGGTACTGACCGCTCTGAAAGGCTCCCGAGCCGGCCGACCCCTATCAGCCGCCCCAGGAAATATCGCCGGCCCCGACCAAGGCGAAGGTGAGCGGCGGCCCCGAAGCGCTGGCCGCGGCCGTATTGCATGGCGAGTACGCCACCGGCCGCGGCCAGCGCGGCGCTAGAGCTACCGGACGCCCCGCGGTATGGCGCACAAAAAACAGGGTGCGGGGAAATCCTCGCACCCTGTCGACGTCATCGTGGTGAACGTTGACGATCACGTACTACTTGGACGTGACCCGACGTTCCCCGCGATACGGAGCGTACCCACGCGCGACGTCGTGGGCCCGGTTGAGATCGCTGGCAAACCCAGAAATTGCCTTGAGTACCTTGCGCACGACCGTCACCTCATTTCTTCCGCACCAACGGGACCCTCCTGTGCCAGATCCCACCCAGTAATCGCTGTGGGCACCCTGGGTGTTCCCGAAAACGATCTTCAGAACCCCTCTTGATCATGTGTTTTATACCACTGATCACGAGTGTCCGTTATGGACGCTTGTGATCGCTGGGAGCGAACCGGGCATGCCCAGAGCGAACAACGCCCCCGGCAGCCATCTCGGCGGCATACGGTCGATCCGGACACGACCACCGAGCACAGGCAGGCAGCGATGACAGCTCACGTGATACCCGACATGCGGTGGCCGGGCACCGGCCAGTCCCTGAATGACTCGCTCGACGAGCAGTTGTTACGCGACCGCATCATCTTCCTCGGCTCGGAGGTCACCGACGAGGTGGCCAACCGGATCACCGCGCAGCTCCTGCTGCTCGCCGCCGACGATCCGGTCAAGGACATCACGTTCTACATCAACTCGCCGGGCGGCTCGGTCACCGCGGGGATGGCCATCTACGACACCATGCGGCTCGTCAAGCCGGACGTGGCGACCTGGGGTCTCGGGTTCGTCGCCTCCATGGGCCAGTTCCTGCTGTCCTCCGGCACGTTGGGCAAGCGTCACCTGCTGCCCAACACCCGGGTCGTGATGCACCAACCCTCGGCCGGCATACGTGGCGCGGCTGCCGACGTCACCATTCAGGCCGACGTGTTCGGCAAGATGAAACGCCGGGTCGCGGAGATCACCGCGCGGCAGACCGGCCAGCCAGTTGAGCGGATCATGGCCGACGCGGATCGGGACCACTGGTTCGACGCCGAGGAAGCACTGGCCTACGGCTTCGTGGACCACGTTGTCGGCGGGGAACAGCCGCTCACCGCGTAGTTAAGACGGGGCGGCTCGACGTCGCGATAACGGCTAGCGACCTTTCTTCAGGAAGTCGAGGAACTCGGCCTTGCCGTGCCGTCTCGGACCTTGGCCTCCAGTTCAGGGTCGGTCGAGAACGTGAACGTCTCGCAACCCCCAGCGAGTCGGGCGGCGGCTCCAACGTTGCCGGCTAATTTGTTTAGCCGAACTTCCATCGCTCGAAAGTCGGGCACTCGATCAGAGGTTCGAAAAGTGTCGGTGGCGCGGATAGAATAGAACATATGAACGCACCCGCAGACGCTCCGGCCGGTGGTGAGTTGTGGCAGCTCACTGGCGAGGAGTTGCGGGATGAGCTCCGCTCGGCGGAGCGGGTGCTTAACCGTGCCTTCGGGCGTTCGTTGCAGGTGATTTCTGAGTTCCTGGCGCGTGGGGACACGTGTGGATACTCCAGTTTTCGGCGGTATGTGCAGGATGCGGTGAACCTCACCGACACCGACGCCCGTCATCGGATTACCTACGCCCAGGCCTTGATCGGTACCCGCACCGTGACCGGCACGGTGATGCCGGCGCCGCTGGCGGAGACGGGGCGCGCGGTGGTGGAGGGGGTGGTGAGTCCGAAGCAGGTGGAGCAGATCCACAACACCCTCACCGACCTGCCCGACTGGACCCCCAGACGAAGTCCGGACCCAGGCGGAGCGGGACTTGGTGGCCGCGGCGCGGCGGTTTGATGCGGTGCAGGTGGCGCGGGTGGGGCAGCGGATCCATGCGCACCTCGATCCGGACGGCCCCGAACC
>WHSZ01000002.1 GCA_009379845.1 Pseudonocardiaceae bacterium
CCATCGCCCGCGCATCCGAAAACGGCCGACCTTGCTTACCGGTACGAACTGGCAGCAAGTCCTCGATCAACACCCACTGATCATCGGAAAGCAACTGAAAACGCGACACACCCGGCAGCATCCCAGCCACCGACCGAAACTTTTGTCAGACACGCCCTAGGCGTGGATGACGGGGATACCGGCGTCGTGGAGTCGCCGGACGGTGTCGTCGTGCTCGGGCGCGTCGGTGATGACGCCGGCGACGGTGGTCAGGGGTAGGACGGTGAAGCGCGACGCGGCGCCGACCTTCTCAGCGCTGGCCAGGACGTAGGTATCGGCGGCTCGCCGCGCCAGAGCGCGTTTCATGGCGGCTTCGTCAGCGTCGCCGGTGGTCAGGCCGGCGTCGGGATGCACGCCGGTGACGCCGAGTAGGAAGAGGTCGGCGTTGACCGTCTGCGCGGCTTCGACGGCGGCCGCGCCGCAGGTGACGACCGAGTGCTTGAACAGCGGGCCGCCGAGCACGTAGACCTCCACGCTCGAGTGCGCGGCGAGGGCGGCCGCCACGGTGGGGCTGTGGGTGACCACGGTGGCGTGGAGCTCTTCGGGGAGGGCGTGGACGACGGCCAGTGCGGTGGTGCCGCCGTCAAGGACAACCGTACTGTCCCGCTGGATCAAGGCGGCGGCCGTGGCTCCCACGCGCTGCTTGCTGCCCACCTCGACACCGCGGCGGGTCGGGTAGTCGGCGACCGCCGGTGAAGCGGGCAGCGCGCCACCGTAGACCCGCTGACATAGCCCGGCTGCGGCCAGGTCGCGCAGATCACGTCGGACCGTGTCCTCGGAGAGGCCGAATTCGGCGGAGATGTCTCTGGCGACGATGCGGCCGTCCCGGCGTAGCCGAGCCAGCAGCATGTCCCGGCGCTGCGCTACGAGCATGCACGTTTCTCCATGTTTATCATTGTTTTCGCCGATTCTATCCAATAGTGTAGCGGTCATGGTGGAACCCAAACCCCTGTTGATTCTGATCGCCGGGCCGTACCGGTCGGGCACGGGCGACGACCCGGACCTGCTGTCCGCGAACCTGCGACGACTCGAGGAGGCAGCCTGGCCGATCTTCGAAGCCGGCCACATCCCGATCATCGGGGAGTGGGTCGCGCTGCCCGTGCTGCGCAGCGCCGGCGGCAGCGGCGTGGGAGATCCGCTTGCGAAACAAGTGCTTTACCCCACTACGCATCGTCTGCTCCAGCACTGCGACGCGGTGTTGCGGCTACCCGGCGAGTCCACCGGCGCGGACCAGGACGTCGCGATCGCCGAGCAGCGCGGTCTCCCGGTGTACCGCCGGCTGAAAGACGTCCCTGGCGTACTCTCATGACCACGGCTCGCCGTTGCACGCCGATCCGGCGGGTGAGCCTCGATGCCCTGGAGATGCAACGGGGAACGCCGCGCCGGCGCCCGTCAGAGACTCCACAGCACACTGCACGATCATCTGTGCGATTGCACGATCATCGCCGTTTATGCTGGCGGTGTATCTTGCCTGAAGGTCGAGAAGAATGACCGCGAGACCGTGGTGGCGCGGTGCGGCGCTCTACCAGATATATCCGCGCAGTTTCGCCGACTCCAACGGCGACGGCATCGGTGACTTGCCCGGGATAGTCAGGAAGGCGGACTATCTGCAGTGGCTCGGGATCGACGCGGTCTGGCTGGGCCCGTTCTACCCATCGCCGATGGTCGACTTCGGCTACGACGTCAGCGACTACACCGGCGTCGACCCGATATTCGGGTCTCTCGGGGACTTCGACGAGCTGGTGACCGCGCTGCACGCAAGGGGTATCCGAGTAGTTGTCGACTTCGTTCCCAACCACTCGTCCGACCGCCACCCCTGGTTCGTCGAGTCGAGATCATCTCGGACCGCTCGCCGCCGGGACTGGTATGTCTGGGCCGACCCTGCGGCGGGCGGCGGACCACCGAACAACTGGGAGAGCTACTTCGGTGGTAACGCCTGGGAATTCGACCCGGCGACCGGCCAGTACTACCTGCACACTTACCATCGGACCCAACCCGATCTCAATTGGGCCAACAGCGAGGTCCGGCAGGCCATGGCCGACGTATTACGGTTCTGGCTCGCACGCGGTGTCGACGGCATCCGAGTGGACGTGTTGTGGATCTTGGCGAAGGACCCCGCGCTCCGCGACAACCCGCTGAACGACCAATGGCAGCCGGGCGAGCCGTACTGGCATCGCCAAGTCCGGCGATATTCTGAGGACCAACCGGAAGCCCATACGCACGCACGGTTCATCCGAGCGGTCATTGACGAGTTCCCGGACCGGGTCATGATCGGTGAGGTGGTGCTCCCAGCCGAACGCGCCGTCGCCTACTACGGAGTTGCCCAGGACGAGGCCCACCTTCCCCTCAACTTCAGTCTCGCGGAACTGACCCCGTGGTCGCCGCAGACTCTTCGTGCTGCCATTGACGACTATCTGGGATCGTTGCCCGCCGGCGCGGAACCCAACTGGTTCCTCGGCAACCATGATTTCGAACGGATCACATCGCGCCTCGGGCAACGAATGGCCCGGCTCGCCCAAGTACTGCTACTGACGCTACCCGGCACACCACTGCTGTACTACGGTGACGAACTGGGGCTGCCCAACGGGCGTATCCCGGTCGATCTGATGAGCGATCCGCAAGCGGTCGCGTTCCCGGAGCGTAGCCGCGAGGCGGCTCGAACTCCAATGCAGTGGGACACCACCGCGCACGCGGGTTTCAGCACAGCCACTCCATGGCTGCCGGTGTCGCGGCCCGGTGCCAAGTGGACCGTGGGACAACAACACAAAGATCCGGCCAGCATGCTGAGTCTGGTGCGCTCACTCCTTTACTACCGGGCGAAGAACCCGGCTCTCCGCGACGGAAACTACGCACCACTGCCGGTCACCGACCCCCGCATGCTGGCCTTCACGCGGACCAGTGGTGACCGTGGCGTAGCCGTAGTGGCGAGCTTCGCGGACGAGGTCATGCCGGCGCCGGCGTGTCCCGACGGGCAGTGGACAGTCCTCTTGTCATCAGCAGCGAACAACGACCCACAGATCCTGAAACCCATGGAAGGCAAGGTGCTTGAGATGACCCGCCATACATCGGCGGCGGGAGAACGCCAAGCGGGCATCCGATCTTGATCCGTATCGCGGTGACGTGTTGATGCCCGCTCGGCGCTGATCGCACCAAGCCCTTTGGGAAAGCGGGAGAAACTCAGAGCGAGCCCCTGCCGAGCCGGAGCCGACCCTACGATGGCCCGTCGCCGCGGAGCATCGAGCAAGCGCCGCGCCGATCATCCTTTCGCCGCCGCGGTATCGAGCTTGAACACCCGTTCGGCGATTCCCTGGAACAGCTCGCGCCGCTCACCAGCTGTCAACGCGAGTTCATCGTGGGTACGGACCTCGTCCGCCTCGAACTCGTACGGATAGTCCATGGCGTACATGACCCTGTCGCCACCAAGCACCTGGCGCGTGAACTGGATCGCCGGCTCCCACGCCATGCCACTGGTGGTGATCCACACGTTACGTTTCAGGTATTCGCTCGGCAGCAACTCCACGCTCTGGCCGCCCCGGCCACTGACCCGCGAGGCGTACATGTAGTCCAACCGGTACAGCCAGAACGGCAACGCCTCCCCGAGGTGACCGACGACCAAGCGCAGCCGGGGGAACCGGTCGAACACGCCAGCCACGATCATCCTGAGCAGGTGCAATCCGGTTTCCACCGCGAATCCGTAGATCGCGCCGTCCAGCCGCTGTTCAACGATCGGGCCGATCAGGCCGCGGGACGGCGTGTTCGGGTGCAGGTAGATCGGGACATCCTGAGCTTCGGCCGCTTCCAGGATGGGCCAGAACTTCTGATTGTCCAGATACTCGCCGTGTGTATGGGAATTGATGATGACGCCGTTGAAGCCCAGCTGTGTCACGCCACGCTCGATCTCCTTCGCCGCGGCGTCCGGGTCCTGCGGCGCGACCGCCGTCAAGCCGGCGAACCGGTCGGGGTGTGCCCGGCAGGCATCGGCGAGTTGGTCGTTCGCCAGCGTCGCGATACCAGTTGCGCGATCGGTGTCGAAGATCTGGGTTCCCGGTGCTGTCAACGAGATGATCTGCTTGTCGATCCCAGTGAAGTCCATATCGGACAGCCGACGCTCGCCGAGATCCTGCAGCCTGGCCACAACGTTCTGCGGCCGCTCGGCGCGGGTGGTCAGGAAGAACCCCCACAGGCTGGCGAATCCCGGATCGATGTCGCCGCGTTCCAGCAGCCCGCGCCACTCCGAGATGACCTCGGGTGGCGCGAAGGCCTCCTCGGTGGCGATCCGTAGGTAGTCGCGATGTCCATTGCCGGTCACGTGTTACCTCCGGTGATCAGATAGTTCGACTGTCGGCGCCCAGCAACGCGGCCGCGTCGCTACTCGCCCCATGGCTTGCCCGTGACCGGGTGCGGGTAGTGGAACGGCAGCACATCGGTGACCGGCCAGAGTTTGTGCGGCGGATCGAGCAATTCGTCCGGGCCGAACTCGTCTTCCGGGTAGGTCTTGCTCGCCACCAGTTTCTGGAAGTAGTCAGGGGTATTCGCCCAGCCGTCCTCGAACGTCGCGTGCCAGAACGGCCGGTAGTCCAGCTTCTCGATCTTCCAAATGCCGCCTTCGCGGACGTAGACGTTTTCGTAGAGCCCGCCTTCCCACCACTGGTCGAAATGCGCTCGCCGCTCTTCTTTCGGGACGCTACGGTGCGTCCCGGCCTGCATGAAGGTGCGGAATCGGGCGCGCGCCCTTTCACCGCCGTCTTCGACGTGCACGACGTCCTGGGCCTGCATGTGATCGAGGAGGAATCCTGGCATCGGCCCGTTTCGACCGTCGGTGAACCCCCGGCGGAAACGCTCGCAGTAAAGCCGCCGCACGCCGGCCTTTCCCCGGTAGATGCCGCCCATGAACAGCACCTGGCTGTTTTCCGCGAACAGGTCGGCCACCTCTTCGTAGAGGCACTTGTCCAGGTAGTAGCCGTACTGGTGTTGAAGGTTGCGCACCTCGAGGGTGCTTTCCAACCGGTCGACGCGCTCGACCAATCGTCGAACCGTTTCGACGAGCTGGCCGTCGCCGGTCGCGCTTTCCGTTTCCGAAATCGTCATGGCCTTCCTCACCCTTCGCGTTCAGGCCGTGCGCTCTCTCGCCAGTTCGGTCGCCGACACCCAGTTACCGTGCAACCCGGATCGAATTCGAAGGGGCATCTTCAGGGTCGCGACGGGCGGTGCGTCGAGATGCGCGGCGTCCAGGATCACCAGATCGCTGCGCATCTCCTCGTGCCGGCCAATGACCACGAAAACGTATCCCTCGCGCTCTTCGGCGTTGTCGTGCGCGGGCACGAACAGCGGTTCAGCCACCGAGCAGTCGTGGCCCGGGTAGTAGATCTGGCTGTGCCCGGTGTTCAGGTCGATGCTGGATATCCACCGGAATCCGCGCCCCGGCGATTCCTGCTCGGGTACGTCGGAGAGTGCCAGCACACCCCAGTTGTACGGCAGCGTTTCCCTGCGGTCGTCCATCCGCGGGAATTCCCCCGGATAGCGCGCGATTTTCGTCTCGGTGAAGCCGTTCGACTCGCCCATCGTGTCGATCGTCCAGCGGGACAGATACCCCTTGGCCTTCTCCGCTTCGTAACCCGCACCGGAAAGGTCCGGGAAGAACGGGAAGAAGTTCGACTCGCTGACCGGGGTGTCGATGAAGATGTGCCGGCCGTCGTCGTGTGCGCCCATGATGTGGCTGGCGAACCGGTTCGAGCCGCGGTACCAGCGGATGTCCGCGCCGTTGCCCTTGCGTGGCAGCACACCGAGATAGACGTCCTTGTGCGGATCCCAGGCGTAATGCGGGCCGCCCGCCTTCAACCGTTCGAGATCACTTGTCAACGGGATGATCGGGAACACGACGAAGTTCTGGGTGACCGCGAAGTCGTGCACCATGCTTGAATACGGTGCGCGCAACCAGGTCTCGTGGATCACCACGCCGCGGCTGTCCGCCTCGTAGTAGGCGATATCAGGGGTGGTCTCGCCCTTCGCCGCGAACCCGAAGAAGACCATTTCCCCGGTACGCGGGTCGATTTTCGGGTGTGCGGTCGAGGTTTGCGAGGTGAGCGCTCCGTCGAAGGTGTGCTCGCCGATCGTCTCGAGGGTATCCGGGTCGATCATCATCGGCGGACTGTCCTCTTTGGACGACAGGAGCTTTCCCCCGTGCCAGAACACATTCGTGTTGGCGAGCCCGCGGCTCATGCCGGCTACCGAGGGATCGTCGGTGTACGGGTTGCGGTAGGCGCCGAACAACGCCCTGCGTTCCTTGGCTTGCGCGACGAACCGGGGGGTGCGCACGTACCGGCTCTTAAAATCGGCGTGCCCGCCGGAGAAGCGGAAGGACATCACCATCCCGTCGCCGTTGAAGAAGAAGTCGCCGTCCACCTTCGGCGGCCACTGGAAATCGGCGACGACGCGGTAGTAGGTCCCCTCGAGGTTTTCGGGTATCGCCCCCTGCGATACCTCGACATCCATCAGATCCGCTTCGACGCGCATGGGGGCGTCGAAACCGGTGAACCCTGGCTGATCGGGGAAACGAGTAACCATTGTGCCCTCCCGCCATTGGTGGTCACATACCGGTACGCAACCAGCGGGTTCCGTTATGAGCAAGGGCTATGGGCTAACATTCCTCTATGCGGGAAGACTCGACGCTGCGATCCGCGGAGCACGCGCTGAAGCTCGTGCTGCTAGCCACCCGCAGGGGTCAGGTCACGGTCAGCGAGGTCAAGCGCGAGCTGGGCGTCGGGGCGTCCACCGCACACCGGCTGCTGGCGACCTGCCGGCGGGTCGGGTTCGTTCGCCAGGACGTCGTCGGCGGCCCTTACCTGGTCGGCCCCGCGGTACACGAGCTCACCCTGGCGGCGACGTCGGCCGTCACGCTCCGGGACGCCGCCGCGCCGGTGCTGCTCGACTTGCGGGCGGCGATCGACGAGACGGTCAGCATGCTGGTGCTGGAAGGCAACCACGTGCGGTTCGTGCAGTCCCTTGAAGGCCAGCAGACGGTCCGGGTCGGCGCGCGGCTCGGCAAGGTGCTGCCGGCGCACTGCACCGCGGGTGGCAAGGCGATGCTCGCCGCCCTTTCCGAGGACGAGTTGCACGAGCGCTACCAGTCGCGGCACCTGCGCACCGTGAGCCAGCGCTCGATTTCCGACTGGCCGGCGCTGACCCGACAGCTGAAAATGATCCGGCGGCGCGGCTGGGCTACCAACTTCGGTGAGGGTGACCCCAGCATCGGCGCGATCGCCGCCAGCGTGCTGCTTTCCACCGGCGAGCCGGTGGCTGCGGTCGCCGCCGCCGCGCCGCTCGCCCGGCTGACCACCGCGAAGGAAGCCGAGGCCCTGGCCCCGCACGTGCTCGAGGCCGCGAGCGTGATCCAGCGCCGGCTGCGCGGCAGCGTATGACCCGTGAGCGCCAGGGTGCGTCCGGGCGGATCCGTTTTCCTGCTCGCGATGGAGAAGATCCACGGGACACCCTAGGCCGCCACCAGCGAAGCGACGAGCAAGAGTGACGCCGCCGCGGAAGCCACCGTCCGCACGTGGTTCCAGGCCGTCCATGTGGAAACGAACCAAGCCCACCGGTCCGCACTGTCCACTCCGGACGGGTCGAGCGCGTCGAGCGCGTTGTTCCTCGGTATGTGGAACACGAAGGTCTGCACGAAGGAGCCGATGATGTAGACGAGGCATCCGATCAGTAGGTAGACCGCACCAGGTTGAGACCACCTCGTCAACGACACGATCACACCCAACCCGCAGAGCAGGGCCGTACCCGTGAAGGTGCCGAGGAACCACGGGTTGATCACCTTGACGTTGATGGCTTGCATCGCCGCGATGCCCTCTGCGGGCGGGCGAGCGGCGAGGGCCTTCATCACGAACGTGGAGAAGGCGAAGAAGGTCCCGGCCACCAGCCCGGTACCGAGCACCGCGATCAGGGTCAGGGCGAAGATCAGTCTGTCAGTCATGCGGTGACTCCTTTGGCTCGACCGGCAGCGCGCCGGATCGGCTCGTTCATCGGATCAGCTCTATCGCGCCAGCCGCGTGCAGCGGGTCACGGAGCAGCTGAATGATCGGCATGCCGATCCCGTACGTGTTGACCCGGCGAGGCGGGGTGATCCGGATGAAGCAGCCATCCGGCTCGTGGAGCTCGCCGTGACCGGTGATCGACTTCAGCTGACCGGCCTCGGCCAGCCGGACGATATGCGAGTCGTCCACCGCGAGGATTTCCGCGACAGCCTGGAATTGCACCGACGAGGGCGGGCCGACCGGCATCCGCCGGATCGGAATGCACACCCCAACCCGGGGATTTTCCGCGATATTTCGCGCTTTTCTGCTTGAACGCATCGTGCTCACGTAGAACGTGAGATCAACCGCCTGGTAGATGACGCCAGCCACGTGCGGCCGGTGCGCGGGCGAAGTGGTGGCCAGCGTGCAGAACGACTGCCGCGCGATGGTCTTCATCGTCTTCTGGTGGGTCTTGTCCCTCAGGTTCGCTGTCATGCCATCCAGCAAAGCGCGTCGCGGTGAGACGAACCATGGTTGAGCGGCTCAATTCCATGTTCGTGGGTCTACGCTGAGACCATGGACGCGCTCGCTGGGCTGCTGGACGGGCCGAGGGCCCGAGGGGCATTTCTGCTGCGATCGATCCTGGACCCCCCGTGGTCGCTGCGGATCCAAGACCAGGCTCCGCTCACACTGGTGTCCATGCTCCGCGGCGACTCGTGGGTGATCCCGGACGGCGACGACGCCATCCCGCTGCGGGCAGGGGATGTCGCGGTCGTCCGCGGCCCCGAGCCGTACACCGTCGCGGACGATCCGGACACGCCGCCCCAGATCGTGATCCATCCCGGTGAGCGCTGCAGCACGCTCGACGGGCAGGACCTGCACGACGTGATGGACCTCGGCGTGCGGACCTGGGGCGACAGCCTGGACGGCTCGACCGTCGTCCTCACCGGCACGTACCAGATGGACGGCGAGATCAGCCAGCGTTTGCTGCGCGTGCTGCCGGCGTTGCTGGTGCTGCGCGCCGGCACCTGGGACTGCCCCGTCATCCCGTTGCTGGCCAGCGAGATCGTCAAGGACGAACCGGGGCAGGAGGTAGTGCTGGACCGGCTGCTCGATCTGCTGCTCATCGACGTTCTGCGGACCTGGTTCTCCCGCACGGGCGAGGATGCTCCCGGCTGGTACCGCGCGCACAGCGACCCGGTGATCGGCCGCGCGCTGCAGCTGGTGCACGACGATCCCGCGCATCAGTGGACGGTGGCCACGCTCGCCGCGAAGGTCGGCGTGTCCCGCGCGGCGCTGGCCCGGCGCTTCACCGAACTGGTCGGCGAGCCGCCGATGAGCTACCTCACCGGCTGGCGACTGGCGCTGGCCGCGGATCTGCTTCGCGAGCCGGACGCGACCATCGGCGCGGTGGCACGCCAGGTCGGCTACGGCAGCGCGTTCGCGCTCAGCGCCGCGTTCAAGCGGGTCCGTGGTGTCAGCCCGCAACAGCACCGGATGGACGTAGCCGAGCGCTAAACGCATCGGTGACACCGCGACTTTCTGCCATCATGGCCCGGTGTCTCGAATTCGTGATGTGGTGTTCGATTGCCGTCATCCGGCCTCGCTGGCCCGATTCTGGTCCGCGGTGCTGGATGACTACGAGGTGGCTCCGTATGACGAGGCCGAACTCAACCGGCTGCGCAGCGTGGGAATCAGCGACCCGGAAGACGATCCATCCGTCCTTGTGGAGCCGGTGTCCGGGGGCGGACCGCGGTTGTTCTTCAACAAGGTTCCCGAGTCCAAGGCGGTCAAGAACCGGGTGCATGTGGACCTGGAAAGCGATGATGTCGCGGAGGATATCCAACGATTCGTCAGCCTCGGGGCGAAGGTGCTAACGAAGCACGAGGAGGGACATACGGTCCTGCGTGACCCGGAGGGAAACGAATTCTGCGTTATCCATTGAGTGCCAACGGTTATCGGCGATCGCCCGCGCGGTAACACGTTCCGGTAGACTGAACCCACCATTGGGTTCGCACCGTGGAGTCGCCCATGTTCGTTGCCACGGTCATCGTGTCGGCCTTGCTCGCCGCTCTTCTGGTGTTCTCGGCCGGCCTCAAGTTCAGCCACCGGGAACAGATCGTTCAGGGCTACGCCAGGGTTGGCGTGCCGGAAGGCAGGCTCAACTACCTTGCGGTCGTGCTTCTCGCCGGCGCGGCCGGGCTGATTGTCGGTCTGGTGTGGACACCGATCGGCATCGCCGCCGCGATCGGGGTGATCTGCTACTTCATCGGCGCGGTCGGGTTCCACATCAGGGCGCACGACACGAAGAACCTGCCAACGCCGGTGGTGTTCGCGGTGCTCGCCACGGCGGCGCTTGTGTTGCGGATCGCCACGGCGTAGCGGCCGCGCTCACGCCTCCTTGTCCACCCGGTCAGCCACCGGACTTCGCGCCCAGTAAGTGGCGAGCGACGCGCCGGAAATGTTGTGCCACACCGAGAACAGTGCCGCCGGCAGCGCGGCCAGCGGCACGAAGTGCGCGGTGGCCAGGCTCGCGGACAGTCCGGAGTTCTGCATGCCAACCTCGATGCTGATCGCCCGGCGAGCCGTCTCATCGAGCCCGGCCACCCGCCCTGCCAGGTAGCCGAGCACCAGCCCGACGCCGTTGTGCGCGATCACCGCGACGACCAGCAGCGCGCCGCTGGTCAGCACCGCATCGGCATTCGCACCGACGATCGCGGCCACCACGACAACGATGCCCGTCACCGAAACCAGTGGCAGGTAGGGCAGCACCCGTTCCACGAACCGGCGGGCCAGGGCTCGAACCAGTACGCCTGCCACGATGGGTACCAGCACGACCTGCAGGATCGACACGAAGAGGTCCCAGAAACCCACCGGCAGCTCCGATGCGGCCAGCCACAGCACCAGCAACGGGGTCAGCAGCGGGGAAAGCAGCGTGGAGACCGAGGTGAGCGTGACGGAGAGCGCCAGATCGCCTCGGGCGAGGTAGACGATCACGTTGGACGCGGTGCCACCCGGCGCCGAACCGACCAGCACCATGCCGACCAGCAATATCGGAGCCAGCGCGAGCACCTTGCCGATCCCCCACGCGGCCAGCGGCATGATCAGGAACTGGGCGAGCAGGCCAAGCAACACGACCAGCGGGCGACGGGCCACCAGGGCGAAGTCGACCGCTCGCAGGGTCAGGCCCATGCCGAACATGATCACGCCGAGCAGCACGGGAACGTAGTCGGTCAGCGCGGCAAGCGGCTCAGGGGCGAGCAGCCCTACGACCCCACCAAGCAACACGAGCACTGCGAACCAACGTCCAACGAGGACGGCGAGCCGGCGCAACGCGCCCTGCTGTTCAGGCATGTTCACCCCAATGATCGACCGGGATCGAGCGGGCACAGGCTAATGCATATTCATCGGGATCGGGTGGGCCAGTGGACCGGGAGGTGGGTGATGCCGTTGATGAAGTAGCTCGTGCTGCCAGCACACCGGTGCGGTATCCCGCAGCACGCGGAATCGCTCGTGTGGCAGACCGCCTGTGAACACCCGCGGATCGAAGACGCCCGGTGCGGCCATGGCGACTATTTTCTACGCGTGATTTGTGTTACACAATAGTTTCGTATAATGAACGGTTGGCCCGTGCCGAGCCGCGGCACCGCATCGCCTACGCTCGGCCTGTGACGTCCGCGAACGAGGTCGGTGAAGCACGATGGCGAGAAACACGCCCCGGCCCACCCTGAGCAGGCGAAGGGAAGTCAGCCACACCAGCGCTCGGTCGCTGCTGATGACCCTGCTCGGGGAGTTCGTGCTGCCTCGAGACCGTCCAGTGTGGACCTCCACCTTGGTGGACGTGCTCGCCACCTTCGACGTCGAGGAGAAGTCGGCGCGCCAGGCGCTCGCCCGCTCCGCCGCGGAAGGCTGGCTGGCATCGGAACGGGTCGGCCGACGGGTCCGCTGGTCGCTCACTAGCCCTGGCCGCCGGCTGCTGACCGAAGGAGCGCAACGGATCTACGAGTTCGGCAGCACAGAACGCCAGTGGGACGGCAACTGGCTGGTGCTGCTGGTCTCCGTGCCGGAGACGAAACGCGATCTCCGGCACCGGCTGCGCACCCAGCTCAGCTGGGCAGGCTTCGGCTCGCCAGAGGCAGGTGTGTGGATCTCGCCTGACACCAGGCGGGAGCTCGAGGCGATGAGCATCCTCAAAGAACTCGGGCTCGCCGAGGAAGCGATGTCGTTCACGGCAAGCTACGGCGCCGTTGGCAGCCAGGATTCCATGGTGGCGAGGGCGTGGGATCTCACCGAGCTGGAAAACCGGTACGAGGAGTTCATCGACGAGTTCACCGCGCTCGACCCGCCGAACGGCGACGCGGTGCTGCACGCGCAAACCCGGCTGGTGCACGAATGGCGCCGTTTTCCCTTTCTGGACCCGCAGCTGCCGTCCAGCCTGCTGCCATCCAACTGGAGCGGATCGAAGGCGGCGGAGCTGTTTCACCGCAAGCACGTCGAGTGGCGGCCGGCCGCGCAACAACGCTGGGACGAGCTAATAGCCGAGCAAGACGCCGCCTAGCCTTGCCCGCCCATCCGGCCCGCGCTCACACATCGAGGCCGGGGAACACCTTCGCGGCGTTGCCGGACAGCACCGCACGAACGGTCTCCTCCGGCAAGCCCAGATCCCGCAGTGCCGCGACATTCCGCGACGCGCCCGGAACGCCCGGCCAGTCCGTTCCGAAGATCCACTTCGTGGCCAGCCGGGGTAGATCGAACCGCGCGTAGTACTCCGGCAGCTTCTTCGGCGGCAGCCCGGCGAGGTCCATCCACACGTTGTCCATGGCGAGGGCGAGGAACGCGGCGACGTCGTACCACCAGCCGCGACCACCGTGCGCGAACACGAACTGCACGTCGCCGAAATCCTCTACCACGTCCGAAAGTAGCTCCGGGTTTCCATAACTCGCCCGGGCTCCAGGGAAGCTCGACGTCCCTGAGTGCAGAATCACCGGCACGCTGCGCTCCGCGCACAATCCGTACACCGGGTACAGCTCCTTGTCAGCCGGCGAGAAGACACCGTGCACGGGATGCAGCTTCAACGCCACCGCGCCGAGCGCCAGTTGACGCTCCACTTCGGATACCAGCGGATGGTGCAGGTGCGGATTCACGTTCGCGACCAACCGGAACCGATCCGGGTTGTAAGCCACGATAGGGAGGTTGTCCTCGATCGGCTGGATGCCGGTCGCACGCGGGCTGTACTCGCAGAACAGCAGCGCGCGATCCACCCCCTCGGCATCCAGCAGGGCATCGAACCGCTCGGGAACCGGATCGCCCTCGGCGTCGTAGGCATCCCGCCACGGGTGGCTCTTGGAGAACCGCTCGGCCCACTCGAGCCAGGACGGCTTCAATGTGGACAGTCGGGGCGCGTGTACATGCGCGTCGACAACGACCTCGCCACCGATCACGGAACTACCGTCGGCGCGGCGGTGTCCACCTGGGAGGGTTCACTCGGCGTTTGGGCACGAGCCATGTCCCGCAACACGTTGCGGCGGATCTTGCCGGTAGCCGTCTTGGGTAGTTCGGCGACCTCCAGCACGCCGCGGGGCCGCTTGAAGGAGGCAAGCGTCTCGCGGCACCACGCGATCAGCTCGTCCGCGTCAAGCTGCCTGCCCGGTTTCGGGACGATGCAGGCGATCGGCTTGTCCAGCTCGTCCTCGTCGGGTACGGCCACCACAACCGCCTCGGCCACGTCCGCGTGTTCCAGCAAGCGCTCCTCCACTTCGGAGGGGGAAACCCAGATGCCGCCGGCTTTGAGCATGTCTCCAGACCGGCCGAGGCAGGTGTAGGTGCCATCCGAGTTACGCATGTAAGTGTCGCCGGTGCGCATCCAGTCACCCCGGAACACCTGCCGGGACGTCTGCGCCCGGCACCAGTAGCCGATCGCAGCGGATTCACCGCGCACGTACAGCTCACCCGGCTTGCCGACTTCGTCGATCATCGCACCGTGCTCGTCCCTGATCTCCACGTCGTAGCCAGGTACCGGTGTTCCTGAGGACGCCGGGTGCACCTGCCCTGGCCGGTTCGAGATGAAGATGTGCAACAGTTCGGTTGAGCCGATCCCGTCAAGCACCTCGATACCGAACCGGTCGGCCATGCCGTGATACATCCGCGCGGGCAACGCCTCGCCGGCGGAAACCCCTTGCCGAACCGACGAAAACGCGTTGTCCGGCACGTCGCTCGCCAGCAGCGGACCCCAGAAACTCGGCGTGCCGAACAGCAGGCTCGCTCCGTCCTTGCTGGCCCGTTCGGCGAACAGTTGTGGGTTCGGCCGCCCCGGCTCGAGCAACGCCGTCCCGCCGACCGACAGCGGGAAGAACATCGAATTGCCGATGCCGTAGGCGAAGAACAGCTTGGCGACCGAGAGGCAGCGGTCGTCGCTGGTGATACCGAGTACCTGCTGCGCGTAGTTCTCCGCGACCAGCTTGATGTCCACGTGCCGGTGCATGGCCGCTTTCGGCGTCCCCGTGGTACCGGAGGTGTACAGCCACAGCGCCTGCGAATCCGGCCAGCTCCGATACCGCGCGCCCGCACCGGAGGGATCCCCAGTCATCAGCGAATCCCAGTCGTGACAAGCTATCCCGGTCGCCGTCCGGTCCGCCACTGCGCCGGTGAGTACCACGTGCCGCACATCGGGAGCGTGCTCGACGGCCGCGTCGATGTTGTTCTCGAACGCCGCGGAGCCGAGCACTACCCTCGCCCGCGAGTCGGCGACCAGCTTGCCGAGTTCCGGCCCGGTGAGCATTGTGGACGACGGTACCGCGATGGCGCCGACGTACATCGTGGCGAGAATGGCCGTGAACAGCTCGACCTCGTCGGTCATGCACATCAGCACGCGCTCTTCGGGGCGTACGCTCAGTTCGCGCAATCCGGCAGCGACCCGCCGGATCTCCTCGGACAGTTGCGCGTAGCTGAGCGTCCTGCTGGGTGCGATGACGGCGATGTGCTCGCCGGCACCTTCCGCGAGATTCCTGTCGACGAGGTAATCGGTCGCGTTGAATTCGTCGGGGAACGTGGTGGGAGTCGTCGTTGACGCCGCAGTCACCATGGGTTTCCGTCCTTCAGGTGAGATGGACGTAGTCGAAGTCGAAGGGCTTGCCGTTGATTCCGTTGGTGGGTGGGGCGACCCAGCTGGCGATCTTGCCGCGTTCGTAAACCGGTTGCATCAGCGATCGGACGAACGTCAGATCCTCACTGGTGGGCAACCACTTGCTCTTGCCGGCCTGCCATGTCGCCTCGTCGACAATGGTGCCTTCCGGAGTGATGTGCTGGCCAGAGTTGATTCCGACGTCCCGGTTGAATCCGGGATGTGGCAGCTTGAACCGGAAGCCGATCTCGTGTTCGTCCAGGATCCGGTTCCACCGCTTGACGCCGGTCTGGCAGTCCGCGACGTACTCGTCGCGTAGATCCAGGTTCAGCAGCAGGATCGCCTGCATCTCTTCGGAGTCCCACGTGCCGTCGTCACGCGGCTTGTCGAGCACGCCGACATCGTCGGTGAGCTGATGGTCGTCCTTGCGGCGAGTCTCCTGCCAGCGACCCTTCAGTCCGGCGGTGTAGTAGTTCGCGGCGTTGGTCGACGTTTCGCTGCCGAACAGATCGAGCGAGACGCTGTAGTGGAAGTTGATGTACTTCTGGATGATGTCGAGCGGAATGCCACCACGCGGCGCGATGTCCATCCTGTCATGTTCCCGGATCAGCTCGGCGCTGCGCTGCACCACCCTGTCCACCCCGGTGGTGCCGACGAACATGTGGTGCGCTTCTTCCTTGAGCATGAACTCGCAGGTGCGGGAAAGCGGATCGAATGAGCTTTCCTTGAGCGTGCCGAGCTGGTACTTGCCGTCCCGGTCGGTGAAGTAGGTGAACATGTAGAAAGCCAGCCAGTCGGCGGTTTCCTCGTTGAACGCGCCGAGAATCCGCGGCGCGTCCGGGCTGCCCGAGTTGCGGAACAGCAGGGCTTCCGCTTCCTCGCGGCCTTCCTTGCCGAAGTAGGCGTGCAGCAGGTACACCATCGCCCACAGGTGCCGCCCCTCCTCCACGTTGACCTGGAAGAGATTCCGCAAGTCGTAGAGGCTCGGCGCGGTCAGCCCGAGCAACTTCTGCTGCTCGACCGATGCGGGCTCGGTGTCGCCCTGAATCACGATCAACCGTTGCAGATCCGCCCGGTACTCCCCGGGGACCTGCTGCCACACCGGCTCGCCCTTGTGTTCCCCGAACGCGATCCGCCGATCTTCCTTGCGTTCGGTGAGGAAGATGCCCCACCGGTACTCGGGCACCTTGACGTGGTCGAAGTGTGCCCAACCATCCCGGCCGACGCTGACCGCGGTCCGCAGGTACACGCCATTGGTTTCCAGTGCGGGCCCCATCTCGCCCCACCAGCTCATGAACTTCGGCTGCCAACCCTCGAGTGCCCGTTGCAGCCGGCGGTCACTCGACAGCTCGACGTTGTTCGGGATCTTGGTGTCATAGTCGATCTTGTCAGGCATCTGAGTTCACACCCGTTTCCGGTCGAATACGGCCTTCTGGCCGGTGCCGTAGCGCCGCAGCGCCCCGTCCGGCCCGGACGCGTTAGGGCGATTGAAGATCCAGTTCTGCCACGCGGACAGCCGGCCGAATATCTTGGTCTCCATGGTTTCCGGACCGACGAATCGATGATTGGCTTCCATACCGCTCAGCGCGTCAGGACTCAGCGAGGCACGCCCCTCCAGCACCAGCCGAATCTCGTCCTCCCAGTCGATGTCGTCCGGGGCATCGGTGACCAGCCCCAGCTCGTTCGCTTCGGTCGGGCTGAGCGCTTGGCCGATCTCCTTGCGTAGCCAGTCCAGGTGGTCGTCCTCGCCATAGAACCGGGACTGCAACCGGGAAAGGTCGTTGCCCATCGGAAGCGCGCCGAAGTTCGCCTCGGACAGCGTCATCGACGCGCGCTCATCGCTGTCCTCGTCCTCGATCGGCGGACCGTCCAATATGTACTGCCGGTCGGCGGCGAGTACGAGTTCCATGAGCACGCCCGCGAAGCAGCTACCCGGCTCGATCAGCGCGATGATGCTGCGGCTGGTCACATCCAGCCGCTTCAAGGTGCGCTTGTAGTAGTGCAGGATCTCTTTGCACAGCCAGTCATCCGCCGCGGCGTCCAGCAGGACTCGCTCGTGAGCGAGCACCTTCTCCGCATCACCCTTGGTGCGGATCACCCAGGTCCCGAGCTCGGTCTCGTTGGCGCGCAACCGAAGAATCAGGTCGTCGAGTTCACGGGTGAGGGCGAGCAACCAGGCCCGCGCGCCCCGCGCGTGGATATCCGCGACGGTGGGCGCCTCGCGGTCCGGTCCCCGCACGGTGATCTGCACGGTGCCGGCCGGCCGGTCGAACCGGGCCAAGACGTGGTCGTACTCGATGCCGCCGTCGGTGACCTCACGCCGCAACGGCGCGAGCTCGATCCCCTCGGCGTCCGCCGGCCTGCTGCTGCGTTCCGCGAGCTCGACGGCCCGCCGCTGCACGGTCGCGGCGAATTCCCTGCGCGGTGCGAGCTCATCGACCAGGTTCCAGTCGAGCGCGGTCTTGCCCTTGATGCCGTCCTGCCGGGTGGCGAGGATGTCCGCGCGGTCCCTGCGCACCCGCCGCTTGTCCACGACCCGGGTGAGTCCACCGGTTCCTGGCAGCACGCCGAGCAGCGGCACCTCGGGCAGCCCCACCGTCGACGAATTGTCGTCGACCAGGACGATTTCCTGGCAGGCGAGCGCGATCTCGTATCCGCCCCCCGCGCAGGCCCCGTTGACCGCGGCGAGGTAGCTCTGGCCGGAGTGCGCGGTCGCGTCCTCCATGCCGTTACGGGTCTCGTTGGTGAACTTGCAGAAGTTCACCTTCCAGTGGTGTGAGGACGAGGCGAGCATCCGGATGTTCGCGCCGGCACAGAACACGTTGTCCTTGGCGCTGGTGACCACGACCGTGCGCACCGCGGGATGCTCGAAGCGCAACCGCTGGGTGGCGTCGTAGAGCTCGATGTCCACGCCCAGGTCGTAGGAGTTGAGCTTCAACTCGTAGCCGGGCAGCAAACCGCCGCCCTCATCGACGTCCATTTCCAGCCAGGCGACCGCGCCGTCCACCCGCAGCCGCCAATGCCGGTAGCTGTCCGGATGCCGGTCGAACGTGACCTCCGGTACGACGTCGCCTTCGGCTTCCGCCGGCGGCGTGTCGCCGGCCTGGGTAGCAGCGACGGCCATGGCAAGCGCCTCCTTGCGTGGTGGGCGTCCGGCACCTACCAGTTTCTACACAAGTACCGTAATCCGTCAATCTTGTGTAGCACTATTTTGCCAGCCGGCCATCTCGAAGCCGGGCCAACGCGCGCTGCGATGACTATCCGGGCCGCGGCAAGTCCTACCTGTAAACACTGAGATCAGGAGGCTGGGCATGTTACTGGCAGGTAAGAACGCGGTCATCTACGGAGCCGGTGGTTCGATCGGCGGCGCGGTGGCCCGCGGGTTCGCCGACGAGGGGGCGACGGTCCATCTCGCGGGCCGAACCATGGAAAGCCTCGAGAAAGTGGCCACCGAAATTCGAGCCGCGGGCGGAGTGGCCGAGACGGCACAGGTCGATGCCCTTGACGAGGCGGCGGTCAACGAACATGCCGACGCGGTTGCTGCCAGCGCGGGAAGCATCGACATCTCGTTCAATCTGATCGCGCATGGCTACGTGCACGGAACCCCACTGGCCGAGATGTCGCTCGCCGACTTCGAACGGCCGGTGCTGACCGCCGTGCGGTCGACGTTCCTCACCGCACGAGCGGCCGCTCGGCACATGCGCGGGCAAGGTTCGGGCGTGATCATGGTGTTCGGCGGCGACGGCGATCCGATGTCCAACTACTACATCGGCGGCACCCAGGTGGCGTTCGCGGCGCTCGAGCAACTGCGCAGGCAACTGGCCTGCGAGCTCGGGCCGCACGGCATTCGTGCGGTGTCCCTGCGGACCGGCGGGATACCCGAGTCGATCCCCGAGTTCGACGATCTTGACTCGGTCGTGCGGGAAACCATCGTGGAGCCAACGATGCTCAAGCGTGCGGCGACGCTCGACGACGTCGGCAAGGTGGCCGCTTTCGCGGCGTCCGACCATGCCCGCACGCTGACCGGAACGGCGGTGAACATCAGCTGCGGCGCGATCGTCGACTAGGGAGTGGCGCGCCTGGACGGGCGTGCTCGGCGAGCCTCGTCCAGGCGCTACCCGTTCGGCACCTCGCGTCCCCGGCCCGGATGGGCCGGCGTCAGGTGTTCTGGGGGAAGCCGAGGTTCACGCCGCCGTCCGACGGGTCCAGCCAGCGTGTGGTGATCACTTTGCCCTTGGTGTAGAAGTGCACGCTGTCGCTGCCGTACACGTGGTGCTCACCGAACAAGGATGCCTTCCAGCCACCGAACGAGTGGTAGCCGACCGGTACCGGCACCGGCACGTTCACGCCGACCATGCCGGCCTGCACCTCGAGCTGGAACCGCCGCGCCGCACCGCCGTCCCGGGTGAAGATCGCCGTGCCGTTGCCCCACGGCGAGGAATTCATCAGCGCGATCGCCTCGTCGTAGCTCTTCGCCCGGACCACGGAAAGCACCGGCCCGAAGATCTCGTCCCGGTACGCGTTCATCTCCGAGGTCACCTTGTCCAGCAGGCTCACGCCGGTGAAAAACCCGTTCTCGTGCCCGGAAACCGTGTAGTCGGTACCGTCCACCACGACCTCGGCACCCTGCTCGCGCGCCTGCGGCACGTAGGAAGCCACCTTGTCCCGGTGCTCGCGGGTGATCAGCGGGCCCATCTCCGAAGACGGGTCGTCGCCGGGGCCGATGCGCAGCTTGCCAGCCCGCTCCGCGATCTTGCCGACCAACTCGTCGCCGATCGGATCCACCGCCACCACAACGGAAACCGCCATGCACCGCTCACCGGCCGAGCCGTAGGCCGCGGACACCGCGGCATCCGCGGCGAGATCGAGCGACGCGTCCGGCAGCACCAGCATGTGATTCTTCGCCCCGCCGAGCGCCTGCACCCGCTTGCCGTGTGCCGTACCGGTGTTGTACACGTACTCCGCGATCGGCGTAGACCCTACGAAGCTCACCGCCGAGACGTCCGGGTGCTCCAGCAGCCGGTCCACGGCCGGCTTGTCACCGCCGATCAGGTTCAGCACGCCGTCCGGCAGCCCCGCCTCGCTCGCGAGTTCCACCAGCCGCAGGCTGGCTGACGGATCCTTCTCGCTCGGCTTGAGCACGAACGTGTTCCCGCACGCGATCGCCATCGGGAACATCCACAGTGGAACCATCGCGGGGAAGTTGAACGGCGTGATACCGGCGACCACGCCGAGCGGTTGCCTGATCGACTCGACGTCGATCCGGTTGGACACCTGCGTGGACGATTCCCCTTTGAGCAACTGCGGAATGCCGCATGCCAGCTCGATAATCTCCAGGCCGCGGGCCACTTCACCGAGCGCGTCGGAATGCACCTTGCCGTGCTCGGCGGTGATCAGCTCGGCGATCTCGTCCGCGTGCCGGTGCACCAGCTCACGGTAGGCGAACAGCACCTTCGTCCTTGTCGCGAGCGAGGACGTTCCCCAGCTCTCGTAGGCCTTCGCGGCGGCGCCGACCGCGGCATCGACCTCGCCGGCTGCCGCCAGATTCACCCGCCCCGCGACCTCCCCGGTTGCCGGGTTGGTGACATCCAGGTGACGGCCCGAGGTGCCTTCCGTCGCCTGGCCGTTGATCCAATGTGGAATGGTGCGCATCGTGTTGATCCTTTCCCGCGACAAGCGATCACAGGTGGTGTCGCTGCCCCTCGCGGTGGCTCTCGTATTGTTTGCGGGCAAGCTGGGCGGATTCCCGGCTGGAGACCTGCGCCACCGGCACGTCCCACCAGGCGTTCGGGCCGGGCGCCTCGATCGATGGATCGATTTCCACGTACACCGCGGCCGGCCGATCGGCGGCCCGTGCGGCACTTAGCGCCTCCCGCAGTTCGTCTACAGTGGACGCTCGGAGCACGTCGACGCCGAGGCTCTCCGCGTTCGCGGCAAGGTCGACGGGCAGCGGTTCACCTGTGAACGTGCGATCGGCCCGCCGGAACCGGTACTCGGTGCCGAACCGTTCCGCACCAACGGTTTCGGAGAGCCCGCCGATGGAAGCGTACCCGTGGTTCTGCACCAGCACGACGACGATTTTGATGTTCTCCTGCACCGCCGTAACCAGCTCGGTAGGCATCATTAGGTACGTGCCGTCACCGACGAGCGCGAACACTTCCCTGCTCCCGTCGGCCATCCGGACGCCGAGCGCCGCGGGTATCTCGTAGCCCATGCACGAGTAGCCGTATTCGACGTGGTACTGCTTGCGTTCCCGCGCCCGCCACAGCTTGTGCAGATCACCCGGCAGCGAGCCGGCGGCGTTGATCACCACATCCCGGTCGTCCACGACCTCGTCCAGCACCCCCAACAGCTGCGCCTGGCTCGGCCGCGCACCACCATCGCCAACCCGGTAGGCCTCCGCGACGATCTCGGCCCACCGATCGGCACCCGCGCGGTACTCGTGACGGTACTCGTCGTCAACGCCCGCGCCGGTCAGCACCTCGGTGAGTGCGGTGAGGGCCGCCCGCGCGTCGCCGGTCACCGCGGTCGCGGCCTGCTTGTGCGCGTCGAACGCGGTGATGTTCAGGTTCACGAACCGAACGTGCTCGTTCCCGAACTGGGTGCTCGACGCCGTGGTGAAATCCGAATACCGGGTACCGACGCCGATGATGAGGTCCGCGGCGCGGGCGATGTCATCGGCGGCGGACGTGCCGGTGTGCCCGATCGCGCCGAGCTGGTTCGGATGGTCGTAGCGCAGCGAACCCCGGCCGGCCTGCGTCTCGCTGACCGGGATGCCGGTGGATTCGACGAATTCGCGTAACGCCTCCTCCGCGCCGCTGTAGTGCACGCCGCCGCCCGCGATGAGCAGCGGGCGGCGCGCGGCCCTGATGACCTCGGCAGCCGAAGCGATCGATTCGGCGTCCGGCACCGGCCGGTCGACGCGCCAGACCCGCTCGGCGAACAGCGCCTCCGGCCAGTCGTACGCTTCGGCCTGCACATCCTGCGGGAGGGCGAGGGTCACCGCGCCCGTCTCAGCCGGATCGGTGAGCACCCGCATCGCCCGCGGCGCGGAGGAAATCAACGCCTCGGGACGCCATATCCGGTCGAAGTACCGGGAAACCGGCCGCAGGCAATCGTTCACCGAGACATCGGCGCCGTGCGGAGACTCGAGTTGCTGCAACACCGGGTCGGCGGGGCGGGTGGCGAACACGTCACCCGGCAGCAACAGAACGGGCAGCCGGTTGACCGTCGCGAGCGCCGCGCCGGTGGTCAGGTTCGTGGCACCCGGACCGATCGAGGTGGTGACCGCGTAGGTGGACAACCGATCGGTCTGCCGCGCGTAACCGACCGCGGCATGCACCATGGCCTGCTCGTTGCGCCCCTGCAGGTACGGCATGTCCGGGGTTTCCAGCAGTGCCTGCCCGACGCCGCCGACATTTCCGTGCCCGAAGATCCCCCAGCAGCCCGCGATCAGCCGCTGCCGCACGCCGTCGCGCTCGGTGTATTGATTGGCCAGAAACCGCAGCAGAGCCTGCGCTACGGTCAGCCGCACCGTCATCGTGGCTCACCCGCGACAGACGGCGCGGTGTACAGCGGCAGCCGCGGATCGATCTCCTGCGCGGCCCAGGTTTCCCGGATCCAGCCGTAGCACGGGTCGTCGGAGATCAGCCAGGCTCGCTCATCGGAGGGGCCGGCCATCACGTTCAAGTAGTACATGTGGTGGCCGGGAAGCGCCATCGACGGACCGTGCCAGCCGTCCGGCACCAGCACAACGTCACCGCTGCCTACCTCGGCGAGCACGTCGCTGGTGTGTCCGGGGCCGGACGGATACACCCGGTGGTAACCGACCCCGTCCGCCGCAGGCGACGGTGCGATCTCGAAGTAGTAGACCTCCTCGAGCGCCGTCTCGCCTTCGGCCTCGGTGTCATGCTTGTGCGGAGGGAACGAGGACCAGTTGCCGGCCGGGGTGAGCACCTCGACGGCGATCAGCTTGTCCGCCTCGAAAACCCCTGCCGCGCCGAAGTTGTTCACCTGCCTGCTGCTCTGGCCCGCGCCGCGCAGTTCCACCGGCACGTCGGCTGCCGCGCCGTACCGCGCGGGCAACCTGCGCCCGCACCGCGCACCGGTGAACGCGAACCTGCCGCCAAGTTCGGAGCTCACCGAAACCTGCGAGTCTCTTGGCACGTAAGCGAAATCGCTGACCCCTGAGAACACGCTCTGCCTGCCGGCCAGCTCGAAGACGTCACCTTCGCAACGAACCGTCGCGGAGCCGGAGAGCGGGAGGACGATCCACTCCGAGTCGCCGGTTTCGAACTCGTGCGAGCCACCGGCGATCAGCTCGATGGCCCGCAGCGAGCTGTAACCCCAACCGGCCGTTTCCGGATCGACGTAGGTGGCATACGGGGATCTCGCGGCGCTGCCCGCCGGCAAATGCAGCGAAGTCGTGTTGTTCACAGCCAATGCTCCCTCTCCATCACAGCAGGCCGACGGCGGTATCGACCGCGGCGCCGACGTCATCGTCCGGGGGATACAGCAGGCTCCGGCCGACCACCAGCCCGTGCACCGAAGGCAGTCGCAGCGCCTTGCGCCAGCGCTCGTAGGTCTCCTCGGCATCCGGGGAGACCTCGCCACCGAGCAGCACGGTAGGCAGCGTGGTGGCCTCGACGACCTCCGCGATGTCGTCGATGTCGTCCGCGACCGGGATCTTCAGCCAGGTGCGTGCGGAGGTACCGCCGAGCCCTGAGGCGATCGCGATCGATTTGGTGATCGCGGCCGCGGACAGGTCGTTGCGAACCTTTCCGTCCACCCGGCGGGCGATGAACGGCTCCACCATCGCCATCAGCCCATGCCCTGCGAGGTCGTCGACCGCGCGTGCCGAAGAGACCATCGTGCTCAGCGAGCCAGGATCATCGACGTCGATGCGCAGCAACAGCTTTCCACCGTCCAGACACGAGTTTGCGATGTCCTCGGGACGGTACCCGGTAAACCGATCGTCCATCTCGAACGAGGCGCCTGCCAGCCCGCCCCTGTTCATCGAACCGATGACCACTTTGCCTTCCAAGGCGCCAAGCAGTGCCAGGTCCTCGACGATATCCGCGGTGCCGAGCACTCCGTCCACGCCCGGCCGCCGCAGCGCGAGGCACATCCGCTCGAGCAGGTCCATCCGGTTGGCCATGGCAAGCGGGCGATCGCCCGCGCCAAGCGATCCGCGGGCAGGGTGATCCGCCGCGATGATCATCAGCCGGCCGTTGTCGCCGAGCAGCGGGCGGCGCGTACGGCTGGCGAGCGCCTCGGCGATCGCATCCGGCCGGCTGGCTCGGATCTTGGTCAGCTCCGTGATGCTTACTGGCGACATGATTCCCGCTTTCCAGGGCGTTCAGGCACTCGCGCCGGAACGATCGGCCGAGGACAGCTCCTCGATCTCGGTTTCGTACGGCATCGCCGATGAGCAGGCCAGCCGGGACGCGACCAGCGCCCCAGCCACGTTGGCTGCCCTGATCACCCTGGACAGCTCCCAGCCGGCGAGCAGGCCGTGGCACAGTGCGCCGCCGAACGCGTCGCCCGCACCGAGGCCGTTCACCACCTCCACGGCGACCGGCGGCGAGACCACCCGCTCGTCCCTGGTGCGGGCCAGCACGCCCTTCGGCCCCTGCTTGATCACGGCCAGCTCGACTCCGGCTTCCAGCAGCGCGTCGGCGGCCTTGTCCGGCTCCCTGATCCCGATCGCGGTCTCCACCTCGTCGAGGTTGCCAACCGCGACCGTGGCGTGTCGCAGCGCGTCGGAGTACCACGGGCGCGCGGCGTCTTGATCGGCCCAGAACATCGGACGCCAGTCCAGATCGAAGACCGTGGTGCCGCGCTTGGCGCGGTGTTCGAGCGCGGCGATGGTGGCCGCGCGGCTCGGCTCCGCGCACAGCCCGGTTCCGGTCATCCAGAAGATTCGCGCTCTGGCGATCGCGTCCAGATCCAGTTCCGCCGGGTAGATCTCCAGATCGGGCGCTTTCGGCAACCGGTAGAAGTACAGCGGGAAGTTGTCCGGCGGAAAGATCTCGCAAAACGTCACCGGTGTCGGGTACTCCTCAACGGGCGTGACCCACCGGTCGTCGACGCCGAAATCGCGCAGCGCGTTGTGCACGAAATCGCCGAACGGGTCGGCGCCGGTTCGGCTGATCACCGCGGAGGAGCGGCCGAGGCGGGCGGCGGCCACCGCCACGTTGGTCGCCGAGCCACCCAGATACTTGCCGAAGGTTTCGACCTCGGCCAGCGAGACGCCGGTCTGCAGGGGATAGATGTCCACGCCGATCCGCCCCATCGTGATCAGGTCGAACGGGTCGCTCATGGCCATCCTCCGTGGCTCGGGCTCCGTGGGCTCGGGCCGTCGATCGTCCGCACCGCGCGCCGGCCCGCTCGCGTCACGGTGGCTTCATGTCTACCCAGCATCACGTCACGCTGTCAATACTTTGTCAGGACATAGTGACTTAGCTACTAACAAAGTGGCCGGGACGCCCCGTCGCTAGGTGGGCAGCACCGCGACCGGACACGGCGCGTAATGCACCATCGCGTGACTGACCGAGCCGAGCGCCGGCGGAGCAGACTCGCCCCGGCCCCGCGCTCCCACGGCCAGCAGCCGTGCATCCCGGGCGGCGTGCAGCAGCAGCCGCGCGGCGTCGTCGTGCCGCATCAGCACGGATACCTCGACCTTCGGGTACCGCTCCTGCCAGGTGCTCACCTGCTCACGAAGCGCCGCCTCGAACGTGGCGCGCTGCCGCAGCCAGTACTGATCACCGCGCGCCAGGTAACGCAGGAAGTTCGCGTCCAACCCACGAATCCAGCCGTGCACGACGATCAGCCGGCATTCCCAGCGAGCTGCCACGGCGAACGCGAAGTCCAGCACGAGCTCGTCGGCCGACGAATCCTCCACTCCCGCCACGACCGTTCCGGCACGTTCGGGGCGAGCACCGGAACCGGAGCGCACCATGACCACCGGGCAACGGGCCGCCGCGACCAAACCCAGTGTCACCGAGCCGACCAGCAGCGGCGCGAACCCGCCGAGTCCCCGATCGCCAACCACGACCAGCTGCGCCGCGGCGGACTGCTCGATCAGCATCGTCCGGGGAGATCCCCACTCCAAGCGGGTCCGCACGGTGAGCGCCGTGACGTCCCGACGGCAGCTGTCCGCGACATCGGTGAGCATTTCCTGCGCCTGGCGAACCCACACGTCGGGGATGACGCTCGACGAGCCGGCATCAGCGGTCCGGTCGACCGACCACATCGTGGCGTGCACGACATCCAGGCTCGCGCCACGCGATCCGGCTTCGCGCGCCGCCCACAACGCGGCCTCGTACGAACGGTCCGAACCATCCACCCCCACCGCGACCGGTAACTCCCCGGCACCCCGCGGCTCGCCCTCGGCGCTGCTCATCGCCTCACTTCCCTGGCCTTTACGGCGCGTATCACCGATCCCCACGGACAGCCTCACCGGTCCCATTCGGGACAACCAGGGCCCTAAGCCACGTGCGGGTGGGGTCTTTGAGCCCCATATCGCGTCGTGTCCAGCGGCCCCTCGGCAGTTGTGGCAGGCTGCGTTTTGGGTATTTCGACCCTTGGTCGGCTTCTGGCTGGGGCTCACCATGGAATCGAGACCCGCGAGATGCCGGGGTGACGCAGCCTCGATTTCTCGCAATATACGACCCGGACAGCGAGGCTCCCTCATGTTCCGCACAACTGTCCCGCTCGGACGGTTCGCGGGAATTCCCGTTGGCGCGCACTGGTCCGTGCTTGTCGTGATCGGGTTGATCAGCTACCTGCTCGCCTCGGTAGTACTGCCCGTGAACGCGTCCGGAATCCCCGCGACTTGGTACTGGCTCACCGGTGTGCTGATCGCCATGTGCTTCGTGGCATCGCTGCTCGCCCACGAGCTGGCGCACGCTGCCACCGCGCGCCGCTACGGCGTCGGCGTCAAACGCATCACCCTGTGGATGCTCGGTGGCACGGCAGAACTCGAAGCGGAACCGCCATCGCCGAAGGCCGATCTGGTGATCGCCTCCACCGGCCCCGCGATCAGCCTCGCCATCGGCGGCGCCTGCTGGGGTGGCGCGATCGTCGCCGCCAACTGGCTACCGCCGCTCGTTGCCATCGGGCTGCTCTGGCTCGGTGTGACGAACGTGGTGCTCGCGGCGTTCAACATGCTGCCAGGCGCACCGCTGGACGGCGGCAGGGTTCTGCGGGCGGCGGTGTGGAAGCGCACCGGTGATCGCCGCAGGGCGCGGACCGTTGCGGTGCGAGCCGGGCAACTACTGGGGATCGCGCTCGCGCTGACCGGGGTGGCCGAGGCGTTGTTGCTCGGCCGGTTGGCCGGCTTGTGGCTGGTGCTCATCGGGTGGTTCCTGCTCGCCGCAGCGGGCGCGGAGCGGGCCGGCGGTATCGTGCGTGACCAGCTCGGTGACATCCGGATCGGTGCGGTGATGAGCCCCGCCCCGGTATCCGCACCCGGATGGTTGACGGTGCAGGCATTCCTCGACCGGATCGCGGTCCCGGCACGTCGCCGGGTGTTTCCGGTGCTGTCGTTCGGTGGTTCGCCGGTCGGCACCGTCAGCCTGATGGATCTGGCGAAGCTGTCCCCGCAGGAACGGATGAACACCAGAATCTCCGCTGTGTGTCGCCCGGCCAAGGCCGTGGCGCACAGCGACGACCTGTTGATCGACGTGCTGCCGAGTGCCCTGCCGCGCAACGGGCAGGACCTGCTGCTGATCACCGACGGCGGGATCCTGGTCGGGGTTATCAGTGCCGAGGACCTCACCAGGACGGTGGAGCTGGCGGCGCTGGGCCATCGGCCCAACGCCGCTCGTGAGTCTTTTTCGGGGCTATAGCACCTAAAAAGACTCACGAGCCGAAGGCCTGCCGTTCCCACGCCCGCTCCCATTCGGCGTACCGAACGCGGTTCAGCACCCACCGCGCGACGAGAAAACCGAGCGCCAGCAGGAGGACGCCGCCCAGCCAGCTCAGCAACCCTACGCCGAACCCGAACGCACCGGCGACCTCGGCATCCAGCGGCGCGCTGACGCGCTTTCCGGACTCGTCCACCCAGATCTGCACCGAGCTGCCGAGCGGCACACCGTGGCTCACCGGCACCTCGCCCTCGGTGGTACCGCCATCCGGCGCATCCCACCGTGCCAGCACGATCCGGTCCGGCATGGCGTCCCAGGGATTGCCATGCACACCGGCGTCCGGAATTTCCTTCAACAGCACGGCATCGGTCTGCTGGCGCTGGGCCGCCTGCTGCTCGACGACCTCCGCCTGGTGCGCGTAGGCGCTCGATCCCACGGTCGCGGCCACCGGCATCAACAACAGTGCCAGCAACAGCACGCAGCCGACCAACATCCCCTCGATCCGGTCCACGGATCTGGCCAGCGGATTGGCGCCGAGGTGCGCCAGCCGGACCAACCTCCGTAGCAACCCGCCCGACGTCGTCATGGTGGTCGAGCTCCTCCAAGTCAACTACCGATGGATCAAGCATTCGCCAGGTCGCCGTCACGCAAAAGGGACGTTGGTCGTCTACCTGTCCTGTTGTGCGCGACCGACGTCGTTTCGGATGCGGATCGAGAGTCTTTCGACTCTGTGAGTAACCCCGCGGGCTGACGAACACTGAATGAGGCCGCAACAAATGCCGTGCCGCCTGGGGATGACGAAATCCGGAGAGCCGCAGATGAGCCCGACCATAACCACGCCCGTCGGCTCGCTGTCAGCTGCGCAGGTGGCGTCCGTTATCCGGGCAGCCACCCTGGCCCCATCCCAGCACAACACCCAGCCGTGGCAGTTCTCGTGCACCCCGCACTCCATCGAGCTGTACGCGGATCGGCACCGATCGTTGCCCGTGGCAGACCCCAACCATCGCGAGTTGCTGCTTTCCTGCGGTGCCGCGTTGATGAACCTGCGCCTCGCGATCACGGCGTGTGGCGTGCGGCCGATCACCAACCTGCGCGCCGGCGACGACCCGATCGCGACCGTCCGGCCGTCGGATACCGTGCGCGAGAACGCGGACACCAAAAACGATCAGTGGCTGGTGGAGGCGATCCCGTTCCGGCGCACCGTTCGCCGCCCGTTCTCACCGTTACCGGTCGGCCGGGAAGTGATCAAGCAACTCAGGCGGGCCGCCGAGATCGAGCACGCCTGGCTGCCGATACTGGATTCCGCGCAGCGCACCGCGTTGCACGAACTCGTTCTACGGGCACACCGCCGGCAGCGGGATGATCCCGCGTTCCAGGCGGAATGGGCGTGGTGGAACGACCGCGCCGGAGATCAACGCCACGAACTACCAGCGTTCGGCGAAGCCACGCTACCGGAGCACAGCCTCAAGGCGTCACCGTTGACGGTGATGATCGGCACCCTCGGCGATTCCCCGCTCGATTGGCTGCGTGCCGGGCAGGCCATGCAACGCGTGCTGCTGGCCGCGGCCGCCGCCGGACTGTGCGCATCCTTTGTCTCGCAACCGATCGAGGTCGACAGCACCCGAGCCGAACTGCGGTCGCTGGTCGGCGACGGGCTGTGGCCGCAGATCTTGTTGCGCATCGGCTATGCAGACCTGGCGAAGCCGGCGCCAAGGCGGCCGATCGAGGAAGTGCTGATCAAATCCCGGAGCGCGCCACCATCACGGGGCACCGAGCGTGGTGAATCAGGGCGTACCCGGTAGATCCGAGCATCATCAATCCCCCGAAACCGCCGCGTCCCCGGCTCCCGACCACGATGAGACCCGCTTCCGCGCTCCTGGTGAGCAGATGGTTGCGTGGCTTGTCCCGCACGAGCACTCGACGTACCGGCACATCGGGGTACTTTTGTTGCCATCCCGCCAGGTTCTCTGCGAGGACTCGTTTCTCGGCGTCCTCGAGCGGCTCCCAATCGAAGTGCATCCGGGATGCGCTGAACACGGCCGCGGTGTCCGCATCGCTCCAGGCGTGCACCGCGACGAGCGGCGCTCCACGCAGCGCTGCCTCCTCGAAGGCGAGCGCGATCGCCATGTCACTGAGCGGGCTGCCGTCCACGCCGACCACGATCGGATCGCTCATCAGTAATCCACCGCTGCCGCGCCCGCGAATCGCCACTACCGGGCAGCGCGCATAGCCCGTCAACGTCGCGGTAGTCGAACCGACGAGCAGACCGCGGAAACCTCCCCTGCCGGACTTTCCGAGCACGATCATCCGCGCCGATCCGGACATGTCGATCAGCGCGGGAACTGAAGCGTCCATAGTGGACTTTGTGCTGACGCGAACGCCAGGGGCGGCCTGCTCGGCCGTCTCGGCCGCCAGGCGAAGCAGTTCGGCGGCATTCTTCTCGAGTGATTCGAGCAGGTGATTCTCCGGGGACTCCGGCAAGCTGGAGAGGAAATCCGGCACCCCGATGGCGTGCAATACCAGCAGTGGCGCGGAACGAAGCACGGCTTCGGTGGCGGCCCAACGTACGGCCCGCAACGACGGATCCGAACCGTCGGTACCGACGACAATCGCGTCGCCACCGACGCCGGGTTTGGGCATTTTTGTCTCTCCGTGCCGGGCAGTTTACCCGGTAATGTACGCCAGGCAGGAGAGCTTTGCTGCGGTCATTGGTCCCTACCACCGTGGACTTCGGCCACCGCGCCGGACGTCGCGCACGACCAACCGGACGGATCGTCCATTGTAGACATTCAGGATTGTCCGGCGAGCACGGCACCACTTCGGCTGAGCCATCTTGACAGGCGATGGCTCAAGTGTCAGTCTGTCTGACAGTTGAACTGTCTGGCAGGAGGCGCCATGCCTTTCGAAGTGGCGACGTTCGATAACTACGGCACGCTCACCGACTGGGAGGGCGGCGCCGCTCAGTTCCTCTACGACCTGGCGTTGCGCAATGGCGATACCGACCTGGTGCCGGGCATCGAGTTGCGGAATCGCTGGGAGGAGATCCAGTTCGACATCCTCGGTCAGCGCTACCGCAGCTACAAACAGGTACTCGCGGACAGCCTCCGGGCGGTGTGCACGGAACGGGGCTGGCCGTACAACGACGATCTCGCGGCCGAGTTCGTCCGGTCGATGCGCTGCTGGCAGCCGTTCCCGGATACCTACCCCGCGCTGCTGCGGGCGAAGCGGGCCGGCATGAAGCTGGTGATCTTCTCGAACACCGACAGGGATATCATCGCGCACAGCCAGCGTCATATGCGGATACCGTTCGACGATGTGATCACGGCCGAGGATTGCCAGGTCTACAAGCCAAACCCGGAATTCTTCCGGCAGGCTCTCGACCGCGTCGGCGTCGCCCCGGAAAAGATCATCCACGTGGCCTTCGGGTTCAAGTACGACAACGCGCCCGCGAAACACTTCGGCATGGCAACGGCCTGGGTGAACAGGCACATCGATCCGCAGCCCGAAGGTGAGCCGGCCGACTATGTATGGCGCGACCTGTGGGGTCTTGCCGCACTCGCGGACGGGCAGCCGGTCCCGCGATGACAACGGCGTTCGGCGGCGGCACGGTGCTACAGCCGTTGAGCACCACCGACGCGCTGGTCGCGGAGCTGCGCAGGCAGATCCTCGGTGGGCAGCTACGGCCGGGCGAGACGTTGCCGGAGATAAACCTGGCAAACACGTTCGGCGTCGCGCGGCCGACCGTGCGGTCCGCCCTGCAGACCCTGGCCGGCCGCAACCTGGTGCGCAGGCCGGCCGGCCGGTCCGCGTCGGTTCCGGTGATGACCGAGCAGGACATGCACGACCTGTATTTCGTGCGCGCCCCGCTGGAACTGCAGGCTGTCACCGCGATCGCCAAACGGAACCTCGACGTGGCAGCGGCGCGGCGCGCGCTTGCCGATCTCGAGACACTGCCCGCCGGCGCCGGCTGGGGCGAGCGGGTACAGGCGCACACCGAGTTCCACCTGGCGCTGGTGCACGCGGTCGGCAGCCCTCGGTTGAGCCGGCTTTACCCACCGCTGCAAGAGGAAATGCAGCTGTGCCTCGCGCAGCTGCAGTCGTCCTACCCGGAACCGGACGATCTCGCCGTCGAGCATCGCGAGCTGCTCGACTCCGTGACATCGGGGGACGCCGAGGCCGCCCGTAGCGTGATGCGGGAACACCTCGATCACGCCGTGCGGCTGTTCACCTCACAGTCGCAAAGCTGACCGCGGCGGATAGCATCCGGACGGAGAACAGTCGTCCGCACGGCAGGAGTACCCCAATGAGCAAGGCGCCCGTAACCGTCACCGTCACCGGCGCGGCCGGCCAGATCGGCTACGCACTGCTGTTCCGCGTCGCCTCCGGCCAGCTACTCGGGCCGGACACGCCGGTGCGGTTGCGCCTGCTGGAGATCCCGCAGGCTGTCAAGGCGGCCGAGGGCACCGCGATGGAGCTGAACGACTGCGCCTTCCCGCTGTTGCAAGGCATCGACATCACCGACGACGCGAAGAAGGCGTTCGACGGCGTCAACGTCGGGCTGCTGGTCGGCGCCCGCCCGCGCGGACCGGGCATGGAGCGCGGCGACCTGCTCGAGGCCAACGGCGGCATCTTCAAGCCACAAGGTGAGGCGATCAACGCGGGTGCCGCCGACGACGTGCGCGTGCTGGTGGTCGGCAACCCGGCGAACACCAACGCGCTGATCGCGCAGGCGCATGCGCCGGACGTACCCGCCGAGCGGTTCACCGCGATGACCAGGCTGGACCACAATCGCGCGATCTCGCAGCTCGCGCAGAAGCTCGACGTCGGCGTCGCGGACATCACGAAGCTGACCATCTGGGGCAACCACTCTGCGACCCAGTACCCGGACATCTTCCACGCCGAGGTGAACGGCAAGAACGCCGCGGAGGTAGTGAACGACCAGCCCTGGCTCGCCGACGAGTTCATCCCGACGGTGGCCAAGCGCGGCGCGGCGATCATCGACGCGCGCGGGGCATCGTCGGCGGCCTCGGCCGCTAACGCCGCGATCGATCACGTCTACGATTGGTTCCACGGCATCGCCGACGGCGACTGGACCTCGATGGGCATCCGGTCGGACGGCTCGTACGGCGTGCCGGAAGGCCTCATCTCGTCGTTCCCCGTGACCTGTTCCGGCGGCAACTACGAGATCGTGCGAGGCTTGGAGATCAACGAGTTCTCCCGGACCCGGATCGACGGATCGGTCGCCGAGCTCGCCGAGGAGCGTGACACGGTGCGCTCGCTCGGGCTGATCTAACGACGCCGTTTACCGCGGGATCTTCATCTTCCAGGGCGACTTCCAGGGCGATAGGGTCACTGACCCTGCCGCGCTGGAGACGCTGCACGAGCGTGGGCTGCCCGATCACGAGACCGTCGTCGAAGTGCCGATGGCCTTGATGAAGTTCGTACCGAAGGAGGCGTAATGCCGGAGCGCCTGACCGGCGAAGCATGGGCAACGGCGCTGCACAACTTCCGCGAGACTGCCTGGCGCTGGGAGGCGCAGGGCGTGTATCGCGAGCCCTACGAACAGGGACCACTGCAGCAGTTTCTCGCTGGGCACAAGCCGGATCTGTCTTTTATGGACGGATGGCTAAGTGCGGTGCGGCAGGGCGCGGGGGCCGGTCGCCGATACGCCCGAGTGCGCGTGCTCACCGACCCATTGACCGACTACCTCCGGTTCGAGAACAGCTTTACGCATCTCAACGTCGCCGCGGGCGAGGCTGTTCGTGTTATCACCGACACGAGGCGCCGTGAGCTCGAACTGTCGAGCGAGGACTTCTGGCTGTTCGACGACGAATGGGCCGCGCCCATGCACTTCGACGACGAGGGTTTCACCCATGCCGATGTCATCACCGACACGGCCACACTCAACCGATTTCGCGAAATTCGCGACCTAGCATGGAAGGATGCGGTCCGATTCGGTGACCATATGACGAAATAACGAGGAGAGCGTGGCCACCAGCTTCGAGAGGCGGCGTGCGGATTTCGCCGACCGATTGCGCCAGCTCCGCGAGGCCGCCGGCCTGAACGGTAAGGAACTGGCCCAACTCGTCGGTTGGAACGCGCCGAAGGTCAGCAAGGTCGAGAAGGGCCGCCAAACCGCGAGCAACGAAGACCTCGAAGACTGGATCCGCGCGCTGAAGTTACCCGCCGCGACAGCCGACGAGCTACGCGCCGAGCTTGCGTCGCTCCACGATCAGTACGTCACCTGGAAGCAGGCGGTACGCGCAGGGCACCGTGCCCGGCAAGAAGAGTCAGTCGAGCGTGAATCCAAGGCAAGCCTGATCCGGGCTGTCGATGTCGGTATCGTGCCTGGCCTACTGCAGACTGCCGACTACGCCGAGCATGTGCTACACGCGCACGCCGCTCTCCAAGGCGGCGGCCACGACATCACCGATGCCGTTCGTGCACGGATGCGGCGGCAACAGGTGCTCTATGAGGCAGGCAAGACAATCGAGATCCTCATGACCGAGTCGGCGCTCCTGCACCCCGTTGCCCCGCCCGACGTCATGACAGGACAAATACACCGATTGATCGCGACGATCGGAGTCCCCAACGTCCGATTCGGCATCCTCCCGCTACGCGTCCAACTGCCGTACATGCTCATGCACGGCTACTGGATTGTCGACGACCTCGCAATGATCGAAACCGTCACCGGAGAATTGACGCTCCCCGACCCTGACGAAGTTGCCACGTTGGGCGAGCTAACAGACATGCTGTGGTCAGCAGCCGCCGAGGGCGACCACGCTCGGACGATCCTGCATCGAGCCGCCGACGAGCTGCGGACCGACTGACATTCACGGGAACGACGACGTCGGCGTTGGACAACGGCGAGTTCCCAGAACCGCTGAACTTCGCAAAGAAGGGCGACTACGAGTGACTTGGAGCTCCCAAGGATCGGACGCATTGGCCGACGTGTTGGCCAGCATCACGGTGAGCTCCTGGCGCTGGGAATGCCAGGGAGACTATTCCGCCATCGACACCACGCTGCTGCAGCGGTGGCGGGACGGGCTTGGCCGCGACCCCGAGGACGACCGCCCGTGGGTCGAGTACATCCAGGGGCTTCGTCGCCACGGCATCCCGTTCGAGCGCGCCCGCGTGCTCACCGACCCGTTGACCGAGTACCTGCAGTGCCAACTCGACTTCACGTACATGAATGTCGACGCCGGTGAAGATATTCGGTGGGTCCAGCAGGCGGACGCAGCCGCACTTGGAATGCCGGCCTACGACTACTACCTCATCGACAGCGCCCGAGTGGCAATGCTCGACTTCTCCGACGATGGGACGCTCGCCGACGTTCGTACCAGCTCAGACGAGGAGGTTTTGGCGGAGCACCGTCGATGGCGTGATGTGATTTGGCCGCACGCCGTACCGCACAAGCGGTACCTCAGCGACCGTTTCCACCGGAATACCAGGTGAACGACCAGCAGCTGCGCCGGATCGCTGCCGACTACTTCAGGCGGAACTGATGAGCGAACGGATCACAGTCGACCAGTTTGACCAGCTGTACGAGACGTTCGAGCGCACCGCGTGGCGCTGGGAGACCCAGCCCGCCTACCACGAGCCGAGCGAGGCCGAACCGTTCCGGCGCTGGCGTGCGGGCGAGCCCGACGATCTCGAATGGCTGACCGGCTGGCTGGAGACGCTGCGCGCGGCGCACGCGGCCGGGCGCCAGTTCCAGCGGGTACGCGTGCACCACGACCCGCTAACCGTGTACCAGCGGTGGGGACTCGACGTCATCACGGCGAACGTGGCCGCTGGCGAGGATATCCGCGTCCTGCCCATAGGCAAGGCTCGGGAGCTAGGCGTGCCCGGTGAGGACTTCTGCCTGTTCGACGACCGCAGTGTGGCGCTGATGTTCTTCGGTAACGAGGGCATGAGCGGGGCCGAACTCATCACGGAGGCCGCCGAGGTGGCGCGGTACCGCCAGTGGAGCCAGTCGGCGTGGCAACATGCGATCCCGTTTTACCAATACCGCGACAACTACTTCATGAGAAGTACGTGACCGACGTTGACGGCCACGAAAACGGCTGGTCGGCCAGAATACGCTGGCTGACATGGCGGAGAACGTGCCGGACCGGCCGTCGCTTGACGGCTTGGAGGCGAAGTGGGCGCAGCGGTGGGAGCGCGCCGGCATCTACCGCTTCCAGCCGCCGGGCGAGCGTGCCGAGGTGTTCTCCATCGACACCCCGCCACCGACCGTCAGCGGCTCGCTGCACATCGGGCACGCGTTTTCCTATACGCACGCCGATATCGTGGCCCGCTTCCAGCGGATGCGTGGCATGCGGGTGTGCTACCCGATGGGGTGGGACGACAACGGCCTGCCGACCGAACGCCGGGTGCAGAACTACTACGGGGTGCGCTGCGATCCGTCCCTGCCGTACGACCCGACCTTCCCGCCCGCGGACTTCACACCCTGGCGGCACGGCGTGCGGAACGTCTCGCGCCGCAACTTCATCGAGCTGTGCGAGCGGCTCACCGCCGAGGACGAGCGGGCTTTCGAGCGGCTGTGGCGGCACCTCGGGCTGTCCGTTGACTGGTCGCTGACGTACTCCACGATCGGCAGGCGGGCCAGGCGGGTCTCGCAACGCTCGTTCCTTCGCCTGCTCAGGGATGGTGAGGCCTACCTGGCCGAAGCCCCCACGCTGTGGGACGTCGGGTTTCGTACCGCGGTCGCGCAGGCCGAGCTCGAGGATCGCGAGCACCGAGGCGCCTGGCACCGGATCGGCTTCCACGCGCCGGACGGCGGGCGGATCTGGATCGAGACGACCCGTCCCGGACTGCTGCCCGCGTGCGTGGCGCTGATCGCGCATCCGGACGACGAGCGCTACCGGTCACTGTTCGGCGCGACCGTGACCTCTCCGCTGTTCGGGGCGGGGATCCCGGTGCTCGCCCACCCCGCTGCCGAGCGCGAGCGGGGCGCGGGCATCGCGATGTGCTGCACGTTCGGCGACCTGACCGACGTGCTGTGGTGGCGCGAGTTGCGGTTGCCGAACCGCACGATCATCGGAAGGGACGGGCGGCTGGCCGCGGAGCCACCCACCGGCGTGGACGCGACCACGTACGCCGAGCTGGCCGGCGAGACCGGGTGGTTGCCATGCTCGGCGAATCCGGGGATCTGGACGGTGCCCCGCGTCCCATCGTGCGGTCGGTGAAGTTCTACGAGAAGGGCGAGGAGCCGCTGGAGATCGTGTCCAGCCGCCAGTGGTTCATCCGATCCCTCGAGCACCGGGACGCGCTGCTACGACGGGGCGCCGAGCTGCGCTGGCATCCGGCGTACATGAAGGCCCGCTACGACGACTGGGTCCGCGGCCTCACCGGCGACTGGCTGATCAGCCGGCAGCGGTTTTTCGGCGTGCCGTTCCCGGTGTGGTACGCGCTCGACGAGAACGCGGAACCGGACTACGGCACGCCGATCCTGCCGCCTGACGACGCGCTGCCCGTCGACCCGGCCTCGGACACGGCACCCGGCTATGCCGAGCAGCAGCGCGGCAGGCCGGGCGGGTTCACAGGTGATCCGGACGTGATGGACACCTGGGCGACGTCCTCACTGTCCCCGCAGATCGTCTGCGGCTGGGATGACGACCCCGAGCTGTACGCGCAGACCTTCCCGATGGACCTGCGGCCGCAGGCGCACGACATCATCCGCACCTGGCTGTTCGCCACCGTGCTGCGCGCGGAACTGGACGCGCGGGCGCTGCCATGGCGGCATGTGGCGCTGTCCGGCTGGATCCTGGATCCGGACCGCAAGAAGATGAGCAAGTCCAGGGGCAACGTGGTCACGCCGATGGATCTGCTCGAAAGGTTCAGCTCGGACGCGGTGCGCTACTGGGCGGCCAGCGGCCGGCCGGGCACGGACACCGCGTTCGACGAAGGCCAGCTGAAGATCGGCCGCAGGCTGGCCACCAAGTTGCTGAACGCCAGCCGGTTCGTGCTGAGCTTCCCGCGACCGGACGGGCCGGGGGAGATCACCGAACCGCTTGACCGCGCCATGCTGGCTTCTCTCGACGAGGTGATCAGGGAGGCCACCGCCGCGCTTGAGGACTTCGAATACGCCACCGCGCTGGCCGCCACCGAGCGGTTCTTCTGGTTCTTCTGCGACGACTACCTCGAGCTGGTCAAGCAGCGGGCCTACGGCGGAGGGCCTGGTGCGTCGTCGGCACGGACAGCCCTGCGCACCGCGCTGTCCGCGCTGCTGCGGCTGCTCGCGCCATTCCTGCCCTTCAGCACCGAGGAAGCCTGGTCATGGTGGCATCCCGATTCGGTGCACACCAGCCGGTGGCCGGAACCTGCCGGCGAGCCCGAGCACAACGAAGTGGTCTCGATCGCCAGCACGGTGATCGGTGCCGTCCGGCGCAGCAAGTCCACCGCGAAGCGGTCCATGCGAGCGCCCGTCGAGCAGATCACGGTGCACGGTTCCGCCGAGGCGCTCGCGGTCGTCGGGCGGATCGGCGGGGATCTCCGTGCCGCCGGCGCGGTCCACAGGCTCGAGCTCAGCCCGAGCAGCGATGGCGAGCTGCGCGTCGAGGTCAGCTTGGCCGAGGAATAGCCGGGTGTTCCACCACAACGCCCTGGGTACCCGGAGCGCATGACCGAACCCGAGATCGATCCGGCGACCGCCCGAGACTCCGAAGACGATCCGGATTTCGCCGACGAGCACGCCCGGCCCACCTACCGGGACGAACCCGCTCCCGAGGAATCGGACGAGTCGGTGCCCGAGGGGCAGGCCGGCGACGGCGGAATGGACATGCAGACCCGCCCACGCCCCGACTGATCCTCCTCGGGCTGGTCGTCATCAGGCTGGTCGTCCGATCACGCTGGTCGTCCGATCAGGCTGGTCGTCCGATCAGGCCGGTTGTCCGATCGGCCCGTTATCTGGTTGGCTCGCCGTATCCGACGGTCGTAGAGGCCCTTTTCGTCGCCGCGTCACTCGTCAGTGCGGAAAGCAATCGCACATTGCGCCACAGGCCATTAAGCGGTGCGTAATCAATGCGTGCACTCGTACGCTTTGACTACGACAAACGTACGAGTATCTGAGGAGATCAATTCCTCTATCCCCTCCTTGAAACTGACTACCCAGGGAATCATCCGTACCCTGTGAGCTTCATCTCCGTCAGTGATCTTTTTGGTTTGGAGGGGCCACGATCTCGCGTTTCTGTAACTCTTAGTAAGATTGTCGTCCCTTTTCGACGCGGCTTAGAGTAGAGTTCAGCTAGTGATCGTGTGACGACGTAGCGTGCGTACCACGACAGCAAGAAAAGGATCGGTTGCGGGGCGTCAGTAAGGGGGTTGGGTGGACTCTCCTACTCGTTCGCCCCTCGCTAGCGGCGAATGGCGCTCACTATGGATTGCCGAGGCTCTGTCGGTAGCTGGGGATCAGCTGGCGCGCGTCGCCATCTCGGTCCTGGTCTACCAGCGCACCTCCTCAGCCGCGCTGACCGCGATCACCTACGCCATGACGTTCCTGCCGGACGTCATCGCGGGTCCCCTGCTGTCCGGACTAGCCGACCGGTTCCCTCGGCGCACGGTGATGACGTGCTGCACGGTGCTGCAGGCCGGGCTGGTGGCCGTAATGGCCGTGCCGGGCGCACCGATCTGGCTGGTCGGCGGTTGCGTAGCGGGTGTCGCCGCGGTGCAGGCGCCGTTCAAGGCCGCGCAGAACGCATTCGTTCGCGTGCTGCTGGACAACAGCCATCTGACCGTCGGCCAAGCGCGGCTGACCACGCTCAGGGAAATGGGTCAGCTTTCCGGACTGGTCGGGGCGGCCGGGGTGGTCGGCTTGCTCGGCACCACCGTCGCGCTGCTCCTGGACATGCTCACCTTCCTGGTCGCGGCGGCGTTGTTGCGGTTCGGCCTCCGGCAGCGACCGGCGGCGCGATCCGAACGCGCACCGCTACTGCGCCGCATGCTTCCGCCGAGCCGGCGACGGCGGGCCCTCGCGACGCTTTCCATCCTGCTGGCGCTGACCGTGCTCCCGCACGGGTTGATCGTGCCGCTCGCCGCCGAGATCGGGGCGCCGACCTGGTCGATCGGGCTGATACTCGCCGCGGACTCGGCCGGCTTCCTGATCGGCGCGGCGATCGTCGGGCGCACACCCCGGCCCCGGAATGTGGAGGACGGCTGGATCGGACCGCTGTCCATGCTGTGCATGGGCGCGCTCGTGCTGTTCGTGTTCCGCCCACACGCGATCGTCGTCGCGGTGTTGCTGGCGGCATCCAGCATCGGCGCCGCCTACCACATCTTGGCGCGCTCGGCCTACATCGAGATGCTTCCGGACGAGCTGACCGGGCGTGCGACCGGCCTCGTCCGGACCGGCCTGCGCGCCGGTCAAGGGCTCGGTGTCGCGTTCGGCGGGGTGGCCGCCGAATGGATGGGATCACCCGCACTGACGATCTCCGCAGCTGGCACCGTCGGAGTCATCGGCTGCTCCCTGGCGTGGCTCGTCGTGAAGCGCAATCCAGCGCCAACCCCGACACAAGTAGCGAACGTCAACGCCAATGCGATGGAATCAATCAGTAGTGATGGGCGATATACACCACAGGCACCTCCAGGTAGGGAAGGTCGCGCGGAGAGGACTAAGCAGGGATGAGCATGCTGGGGGATATCAGTACTCGCGGTCGCGCATCGAAGACACCTCCTCGCGAGTTAGGCCGGAAAGGACGGTGATCGCATGAGAATCAGTACTCGCGGTCGCTCACGGCCAACACCTCCTTGGTTCTCAAAAGCGTCCCAGGCAGGACGGAAAGAATACGGAACGGCGGAAACGTCCCCGTTCGCTGACGGAACGCGACCCAGTGTGGCAACCCCACGCAAAGAGCACCCGGCCGGAATTTTCGCGCGAGTACGGCAATGGGATTTGTTCACCCATACGTCACGTCCCGGCGTCGTATGGATTCTCTGTGCCGAAACGGCGGTCGCCGGTTGGGCAATTACCGCCGGGCTGGCTTCGAGCGCGCCGACGGGCGCGGCGTGGGCATTGTTCGGTTTGCTCGTGTTTTCCGCTCTCGTGCACATGACCTCCACGTGGCCCGCGGAAGAGCGGCGCAGGGCGGCGCATCTACGTCGAGAGCACATCGGACACACGGCCATCTGGAATTTCACTGGCGCGCTGATTCTTCCCGTGCCGCTGGTGGTGGCATTGGTGCTCATTATTCGTGCGCGCCAGTACATGATCGCCCGTAAGCCTCCCGGTCGTTATCTGTTCACTACCTCGGCAATCGCGGCCTCGGCGCTCGCCACACACGCCGTCGCCGCAGCGACGCCGGTTCACGATTGGTTTACCGGAACCCGCGCCGCGCCAACAACGATCGGTGAAGTAGTCACCGGGCTGCTGGCTATCACGGCCGCCTTCGCGGCCTACTACGTCGCCCAAACAGTGATTATCGGTATCGCTCGTGGACTCAGGAAAAGCTGGGCAATTATACCGATACTAGGCACTCGAGAGGAAAACTTCGACCTCGCGATCACGCTGTCGTTGGGGCTGGTCGCGGCCGGATCGAGTAACCACGCCGGGGGCTTCATTTTGCTGATCGTGATGCTCGTGGCGATCACTTACACCCGTTTGATGCAGCGGCTGGAACAATTGGAGACCGAGCGGAATCAGCTCAAGGTCGATGCGCTGCACGACGCACTAACCGGTTTGCCCAATCGGCGCAGCTTCAATCCGGCGGCCGATCTTGCGCTGGTAACCGACGCGGCCCGCGGTTATCCGACCGCGATGCTGATGTTCGACCTGGACAAATTCAAGCAGTGGAACACCGATCTGGGCCATATCGGAGCGGATCAGGTACTTACCGCCGTGGCGCAAACATTGCGCGAACACACCCGCGGTCACGACCTGTTGTGCCGCTGGGGCGGCGAGGAACTCGCGGTCCTGCTGCCGAATACCGGCGCCGAGGACGCGCTCGCGGTCGCGGAACGTTTCCGCACCGCCGTCGAGCAACTGAAAATTACCGTAACCAAACCGATGGGTGGCCAGCCGGTAACGCTGAACCACGATATTCCGGGCTGCACGGTTTCCGGTGGGATCGCGATTTCCACCTCATACGGTAGCGAACTGCTTCCCCTCCAAGAAGCGGCTGATCAGGCGCTCCAGGAGGCCAAGGACGGTGGCCGCAACCAGATCCGCCTCGCCGAGGAACACTCCACCGCGAACTGAAGATCGGGCTCACGACCGTCAGCGCATCAGGCCGGGCGGGTTCGAATCGCGAGCCGGCGCAGCCGCAGCACCGAGTAGATCCCACCCACGGACATCAACCAGGGCACAGCCACAACACCCGCACCGAGTGCCAGCGCGATCGCCACCAAGCAGAGCCCGACGACCGAATCAACCAGCCGCACCAGGAACACCGTCCGGGATCGTCGCCTGGCAACCACCTCGGTGACGTATGGAAGACCCGCCGCCCAAACCGCGAGATACCCGACCCAGCCGAGCACCAGGGCGGGCTCGACGCCGGCACCGGTCATCAGCTCCCCGAGCGGTCCCGCGAACAACGCCAACCCGGCACCGCCGACCACCGTGGTACCGAGCAGCAAGGCGACCGCGTACCGGGAAAGGTTCCGGCTACTGCCCTCGCCCGCCGCGAAACCGGCCAGCAGGAAACTGCCGGCCCCGTTGATGATCACCTGCAGTGGCGCCACGACAAGCCTGCCGGCCTCCAGCACGCCCACCGCGGCCAGGGAAAGCAGGTTCGTGACGAACACCCTCGAGGCAAGCAGCGCGGCCGGCCGGAGACTGGCCTGCAGGGCTCGCCACGCCGCGAACGAGGCCACCATGCGCATTCCGGCGAGCCCTGGACGGAGCTCGCCCAGCTCCGCCCTTGGCACCTGCGCGATTCCCACACCGATAGCCGCGACCGCGCCGATCGCCATCGCACCGAACAGCGCGGTGAGCGTCATCGGACCGGCTACCAGCGAAATACCGAGCAGGACCAAGATCGTCACGGCGAAGTAGACAAGATCGTTGATCACCAGCCGCCAGAACGCGAGCCGGGCGATCAGCAACCGCCGGAAAGTCTCCTCACCTAGCCATAGCACCAGCATGGCGCCGTACACCAGCGCCGTGCCCACGTCGCCCTGCCGCAGCACGAGGATGGTTCCGAGCCCGGCAACGAAGCACAGCGCCCACGCGATCAGCGCGCTGCAGGCCAGCGCCGCCCGGGTGTCGCGATCCTGCCGATCAAGAACCGCGAGGCTGTCCCCGATGTAGCCGGTATACAGCGCGCTCGCGGTCACCAGCAGGGACAGGCAGAGCGCGAAGATACCGAAGCCGGTAAGGCCAAGGGTCCGGGCCGCGATCACTTGCAGGACCAGGCTCGTTCCCGCGGTGACCGCCTGGGACAGCACGGGCGCGCCCACCTTGTCGAGCAGGCCGCGCACCACGCGAATGGAGACCACGGTTGACCGTCAGACTTGCTGACGGGTCATGGTCGACTCGGCATCCACCCGCGCGCTGCCACGGGACGACGTTGCGAAGGTGAAGACGTAGCCGGCGATCGTGCCGCCGAAGAGCTGAAGCTGTTCACGCAATCGGCGCAGTGCACGCACCCGGCAGTCGCGGCGGACGGTCACCACGACCCCGTCGGACTGCTGGATGATCGAGGTGGTCTCGGGCGCGATACTCGGCGGCGCGGCGTCCACCAGAACCAGGTCATAGCTCCACTTCAGCTCCCCGATCGCCTCCTCGAGCAGCGTCGTCCGGAAGTGGTCGAGCGTCTGTGCGGTGTAGTGCCCCATCGGGATCGCCCAGAGCTGCACATTGCCACCGAGTGGGACGGTGCGGATGCACTTGTCCAGCGGGGTCTGCTGGGTGGCGATCGTGGCGAGCCCCACGGAAATGTCGGCCATGCCGAGGGTCCTGGACAGCGTGTTGGAGCGGACGGCCGCGTCCACGATCAGCACCCGCAGGCCGTCCCGTGCCGCGGCGCTGGCGATCTGGAGCGTGGTGGTGGTGCTGCCCTGGCCTTCGGATGTCCCGGTCACGACCACCACACCGCGCTCGACCATCGCGCGCAGCCCGGAGGCCACGAACTGGTAGGAACGCAGTGGCGGTGTGCTGAGCAGGTTCAGGCTCATCACCTGGGATTCCTGCAGTGTCTCGATTTCCCCGAGCAGCGGCTCGTCAACGACCTCCCGGACGTCGTCGGCCTGCCGTACCCGGCGATCACGATCGGCACGCAGCCAGGCGAGTGCGCCGGCGATCAGCGCGCCGAGCACGAACCCGATCGCCACGTCCCTGAGGACGCCGCCGAGCGGATTCGACTCATCCGTCGCCGCGTTGTCCACAAAGGACACGCCATCGCCGAATCGGCTGTTGGCAACCTGGATCTGACTGGCCAGCTTGCTCAGCTCGCTGAGGGTGTCGGTGGCGGCCGTGTTCGCCGTATCCCCTCCGCCGTTGAGCTCCTGCTGCTCGATCGAGTTCATGATCTCGCGGCGCTGCCTGTCAAGGGTACGTAGCGCGGAATCCCCGCTGGCCTTGGACTCCGCAAGGGATTCCTCCCGGTACGCCTCGGTGATCGCGTTCGCGATGGTGGCCGCCCGTTCGAAACTGCCCGCGCTCACCTCGAGGCCGATCGATTCCCCCTGCTCGCTGGCCTCCGCGGTGACACCCTCCCGAAGTTCGGTGAGCGACTCCGGGCCGCCCAGCTGTTTGCGGGCACGCTGCAAGACGCGGTCGGAGGTCAGGAACAGCGCGCGCTGCTTCACATACCGGACGAAGGTGGACTCGCTGGTCGTCTCCACCCCGGCCGCGGTCACCTCTTCCGGGCTCTTCAGCACGATCCGCGTGCGCGCGGTGCTGGCATCGCTGGTCAGCAGCGCTACTCCGAAGCTGACCGCCATGACGGCCAGCACGATCAGCAGCGAGCTCGCCCGATACCTCCACAACGCCTCGAGGATTCTCGGCGCCGACTGCTCGTCCATGCGTTCCAATTCTGGTCAAGCCAACTGTCAGGGACCTTCGGAGGCCGACACATTAGCCCAAATACAGTAACCGTACTCGCCCAATGTGCCAGCGCGACCCAGCGTCACCGCTCGGACGTAAACGGTACCCACCACGTGGGCCGATGCGCATACGAAACCAAATTCACTCCCGGCGCGGTTAACAAATGGCTAAACGGCACAGATACTCGCGTTGTACGGGGCCCAACGATATTGCCGCGGCAAAACCACCGGTAGCATATGGGGGCTCGCACATCCTTGATCAAAATTACCTGGTTTGGGGCAATACGTATGTGGTTGGGCGCTGAAAATGTTCAGCCGTACGGACTAGTCGTTTACTCCGTATGACGGAACGTGCCGCCGACGACGGTTTCGCAGCCGCACTACGCGCATTGCCGTCAGCACAAAAGACCACAAAGGGTGCGCCAGCTTACTCACGTTTCGTCAATCGCCGCGCCGGGGGGTACCTCGCGGCGGCGGCCTACCAGCTCGGCATGACGCCGAATCAGGTTACCGCGATCAGCGCGGTGTTCACGTTCACCGGAATCGTCGCCATACCGTTGATTCAGCCGTCGTTCTGGCTCGGTCTCGGGGTGTGCCTCGCGTTGTTGATCGGCTACGCGCTTGACGCGGCGGACGGCCAGCTCGCCCGGCTGCGCGGTGGTGGCTCCCGGTCCGGCGAGTGGCTCGACCATATCGTTGACAGTGCGAAAATTTCCGCCCTGCACCTAACTGTCCTCATCTCGTGGTATCGATTCTTCGATTTGCCGATCGGATATCTGCTCATTCCTATCGGATTCCAGGTCGTCGCCGCGGTGATGTTCTTTGCCATGACGCTTAATGACCAGCTGCGCAGGGCGCGGCGAGCCAATGTTCCGGCCACCAACAAAGCCGCCCAGCCGGCATCGACACTCCGCTCATTGATTGTCGTGCCAACCGACTACGGGGTGCTCTGCCTGGCCTTTCTGACATTCGGATTCACAAGCGTCTTCCCCGTCATTTACGGGTTGCTTTTCCTCACGAACCTGGTGTTCCTCGCGGCCGCGCTTCGGAAGTGGTTCAACGACATGGCCGAGCTCGACGCGCCGGCCGACGAAAAAACAAGCAAATAGGGGGTAACGATGGCGGTAGTCGGCTACGCACCGGGCGCCTACGACATGTTCCACATCGGTCATCTGAACATCCTGCGGCGGGCCAGCCTCGAATGCGACCGGCTCATCGCGGGAGTGGTGACCGACGATGTGGTCTGCAAGGCGAAGTCGAAAGCTCCGATCGTCCCATTCGACGAGCGGCTGGAGATCGTGCGTAGTGTGCGCTACGTCCACGAGGCGGTGCCCGACTGGACTGTGGACAAATTCGAGATGTGGGAATGCCTGAACTTCGACGTGCTATTCAAGGGTGACGATTGGCGGGGCACCGAGCGTGGAAAACGGCTCGAAACGCGGCTGGCCGCGGTGGGTGCGAAGGTCGTCTACTTCCCGTACACGATACATACCTCGAGCACGGCTTTGCGCAAACTCGTATCGATTCCTTCCTGACTCGCCGTCATGCGCTCGGTAAGAAAACGCACCCGAAGACGGATCTCCATCCTGCTGATCCTGCTGCTGGCACCCGCCCTCGTCACGCTGGTCTTCGTCCAGTTGAGCACGCTGGACGATTCGGAATCGGCGCCGAAAGGGGGCAATGCGACGAGTATGCCGCTTACCCTCACCGAGTACCGGATTCCCCACGGTGCGCTGTTCGTTTCGACGAACGGGAATGATTCGGCAGCCGGTACCGAGGAATCGCCGCTGCGTAACCTCGCGACCGCGGTGCGGCGGGCACCTTCCGGTGCGACGATCGTGCTTCGCGAGGGCACCTACCGGGAAAGCGTCGGCGAGGTCCGCAAACGCCTGACGATTCAGCCCTTTCCGACGGAGCGGGTATGGCTCAAGGGCAGTGTCGTGGTGCGGGATTGGTCCCGGGACGGCGCGGCGTGGCGACACGACGGCTGGTCGCCGGAGCTGTGTGACAGCTGTTTCCATCCGGACATCATCGACGCGAAGCATCCGCTGGCCGGCCGGCCGGACATGGTGTTCGTGAACGGAAAGCCGCTGCGCCAGGTGGATGATCGGGACGCGGTGGGCCCGGGGACATTTTATGTCGACACGGCGAACGATGCGCTGTTCGTCGGCGACAACCCGACAGGGAGCACCGTCGAATCGACGGCGTTCGACCGGCTCATCCAGTTCGACTCCGAGCAGGCATCCGGAAGCGCGATCAGGGGCATCGGTATCGCGCAGTACGGCTCCAATCAGAACTACGGCAGCCGGGGCGCGATGGTTGTGGTGAACGCGCCGGGCGTGACATTGCGGAAGAACACGTTCGGCTGGTCGGCATCCAGCGGTGTCGGGGTGTTCCAGCCGGACACCATGGTCCGAGGGAACCATTTCGTGGACAACGGCCTTGTCGGCTTGGTGGCGAACCGGGCTGATCGGTTGCGGCTGTTCGGGAACCGGTTCACGCGCAACAACCGGGAGCGTTTCGCCCTCAGCGGCGAGGCGATCGGCGCGGCCGGCGCGAAGATCACCCGTACCGAGCGGCCGTACGTCTCGGACAACTACTTCCGGGACAACTTCGGTACCGGCTGGTGGTGCGACCTTGGCTGCACCGACGCGACGGTGATCAGGAACGTGGCGATGGGCAACGCGGTCAACGGCCTGTACTACGAGGTGTCGTCGAGGGCGCTGATCGCATCGAATGTGGTGGTCGGGAACGGCGCGCGAGGGCTCAAGATATCCAGCTCCGATCGCGTCCGCGTTTACCACAACACGTTCGCCGACAATTCGATCAGCGTCGGGCTGTACAACGACCCTCGTGAGCCGAGTTTCGATCCCTACAGCGAGCGGCTGGGATTGAGCTGGACGACCACCGGCACCACGCTCGTGAACAACGTCTACGCGCAGTCCGAGAACGGCAAGCCCATTATCGAATCGGAGGATCACAAGTCCTCCTCGCCGCGCAAACCATTCGTCGCGCGTAGCGACGGCAACGGGTACTTCCATTCGGACCAGCGACGAGCCAGTTTGCTGAGCTGGTCAACCGGATCGGGCGAGGTCACCGGATTCGACTCACTCGCGGCGTTCAGCCGGGCAACCGGCCAGGACCGCGACAGCGTTTCCGGATCGCTGGACCCGTCCCCATTCCGGGACAGCGCGAGCGAGAACTACGCGCTGCGGGAATCCGCGCCGGGTGAGGGCGCAGGGCTCGCCGTGCCACCGAATATCGCGGCCAAGCTAAGCATCGCACCCGTGCCGCACCCCAACATCGGGGTGGTAGCCGGACCGCACGCCGACTGACGCCGTGCCCGCGCTGGGTGCTCGACGCTGGATCACCGGGTGGTGCGCCGAGGCGCCGAGCCTTAGCCGGGTTCGGATTGCGGTGAGCCGATTCTGGCGCCGTCCGCGTCGATGGCCCGCACCCAGTATCGTTGCTGCCCCTGCGGCGCCCCGGTGTCCACGTAGCTCAAGTTCGGCAGGTTCCAGAACCGCGATTCCCTCGTCACCGTGTGGATCGGGGTCCCGTTGCCGACCCGGAACAGCTCGTAGCGGATCTCGGAATTCTGCGCGTCCCAGGTCGTCTGCCAATTGACCACCGGTTGACCGGCATTGTTCCTGGTCACGGTGGGCGCGCGGAACGGCGTCTGCGGCCCGTTGTGGACGGCACCAGGGACACCGCGCGCCGCGAACCGGGTCAGGCTCTGCTGCGCCTTGCCGTTCACCGTGGTGAATTCGCCGCCGACGACCACGTAATCGCCGTTCGAAGCGACAGCCCACGGCCCGTTGCTCCACGGGCTGTCCGAGGGCCCGCCGTTCGTGTTCGGGAACCACGGCAACATCTCCGGAATGGGATCGCCGCGCTGCACGTGGTTTCGGGTCACCGGCGCGGTACCCCGCACGTCCGTGCTTTCCGCCAGCAATCGCCGGTACGGCCGGGTTTCCGGGAATGTGCCCATCGCGAGGCACTGGTGCGCATGCGAAGCGCTGTAGAGCACGCCGTTGCTCACGCTCACCGCCTGGGTGTCGCCGTAGCAGCCGTCGAACCACTTGGCGCTGCCGTCCGCGATGTTGATCGCGCCCCGGCCCTCGAAGCGGGGATCCCCGCCGCCGTAGTTGTACGCGCCCAGATACGCCGTGCCGCCCTCGTCGGTCACGATGTCCGTGACCACGTCCTTGTTACTCGGAGCGCGCCACTGCCAGCTGACGTTCGCACCGGTCGCGGCGTCCACGCCCATGATCGCGCGACGGCTGGTCCCGTTGATCTGGTTGAACGCGCCGCCAACCACAACCCGGTTCTGCGCGGGCGCCGCGGCCAGCGCGAACACCTCGCCGTCCGCCGTCGGAGCGAACGGTCGCAACGCACCGTCCGAGCCGAGCGCGGCCAGCCGTTGCCGCGTAGTTCCGTTCACCGCACCGAATCCGCCACCGATGTACACCGTGTCGCTGGTGACGGATATGCCCCGCACCCGGCCACCGACCTGCGGCCGGAAGTTCGGCACCAGTGCGCCCGCCGTGTCGAACGCCGCGAGCCGGGAACGCCACTGCCCGTTGACCCTGTCGAAGTCACCACCGACGTAGATCCGCGAGCCGTCCGGCGACGCCTTGATCCGGAAAACGGAGTCACAGACCCACTGGCTGCCGGACGGCTTGCAGTACGGGCCCGGGTTGTTGCCGGAGAACGGCGTGCCGGTGACCTGCGGTGCCCACGGCAGCAGCTCACCGGTGCGCAGATCGAACGCGAGCAGGTTGTTGCGGGTGACCTCGCCTTCCCCGCCGGGGGCGACCCCCGCTGGCCGCGCCTTGTTGAACTTGCCGCCCGCGTACACCGTGTTCCCCACGATAGCGACGGAAAGGATCATGCCGTTGGTCTGCGGGGTCGGCATTCCCCCGGCGGTCACCGCGGTCGGCGCCTCCTGCGCTGCCGCCGGTGTGGTCGCGGCAACCACCGACCCGGACGCCCCGGCGAGCACCGCGGCGGCTACACACAACTGCCGGCGAAAACGGAGCATGGTCATAACCTCTGCTTGTCGGTAGCGGACAGGTAGTTTCACCGAGCTCGTCGGGCGGCGAGTTTCCCGCGCCCCCGTTTCGAATCGAGCAGTCGAGCGGCAAGCTTCTCGTATCTGATGGTGACGTCTTCCCAGTCGTAGCGGTCGAGCGAACCGAGCTGCGCACGACCGCGCCGCACGGTCGCCGCCGGATCGGCCTCCGCCGCGTCGAACAGTGCGGCCAATTCGTCGGCATTCGTGAAGTACCGGCCGAAATCCCCCAGCACCTCGCGATTGAAGTCGACGTCGAACGCCGATGTCGAGGCTCCGGCGCCCATGGCACGCAGTAACGAGGGGTTCGTGCCGCCGACCGAATGCCCGTGTACATACGTCAACGCGTTGCCATACAGCTCATCGAGCTGCTGCTGATCCCACACGGCGCCGATCAACCGGACGTTGTCGTTGCCACCAGCCAGCCGATTGATTCGTTCGGTGTATTCGGGCGCGTAGGGCGCCGTCCCCACGACCACAAGCGGATATTTCGAACCACTGCGCAGGTAACCATCCACCGCTGTGTGAACGTGATTTTCCGGTTCGAAGCGAGCCACCACGAGGTGGTATTCGCGGGACCGCAGATCCAACCCCTCGATGCGATCCGAGCCGATTTCACCGAGCACCGGAGCGCCATACGGAATGTAATCCGATTCGGCCCCGAAACGATCGGCGTAATAACTCCCAATTCCGCGGGAATCCGCGATCAGCGCATCCGACCACCGCACCGCCAGTGCTTCGGCCATCCGGTAATACCGGCTGCCAGCGCCGCTCCATTTCGCGCGCTTCCACTCGAGACCGTCCACATGCGTGGCTACCGGAATGCCACGCAGCCGCAGCAGCGGCAGCAGCGGCGCGTTCGCCGCGTTGAACACGACGGCGACGTCCGGTACCCGGCTGAGCGCATGCCGTACGGACAGCGCGGTATGACTCAGTGTTTCCAGCGATTTCTTGCGCAATGCGGGAAGGGACACCAGCCGCATACCGAGATACTCGGCCGGCTGCTCGGATTCACTTTCGGAAACGTTCCGGCAATAAACCGTCACATCGTGTCCGCGTTGGACGAGACGGCGACCGACTTCCTCGACACAGGTTTCGAAACCACCATAGCGAGCCGGTACTCCGCGCGTGCCGATCATCGAAATACGCATATGGTCAGTCGGCTTTTCGCGGTGCGTGTAATTCAATCAACGATCGCGATCCCCTCAGCCTGACTGCGATGATTATCGACGTCACGGGCATGCCCGCCCTCGGTAGGGTAATATGTTCGGCCGGGTATTTCGTTACTCCATTTGGTCACCCAAGGCAGCAACAGGATCAGGAGCACGATGCTGAGTACGGTGCGCCGCCGAACCGGCGCGGCGGACCGTACCGGGAACCGGTCGCTCCGGTGGCCGCTGGTGTGCACTCTCGCGCTCATCATCGCCAGCGAGTACAAGCTGCGCGTTCGCGCGGACGATCAGACGGTGTCCGGAGACGCCGATCCGTTCATTCTGATCGAGATCGGGGTATACGCACTCGTCGCGGCCTTCCTGTTCCTGCGATTCCGCCCCACTTTCCGGACACGGAGGGCGGATTGGGTTACCTATCTCGGCTACGCCTACGCCGCGGTCTTGATCGGGGCGGCGCTGTACTCGCCTTATCACGCTGTCGCGCTCGTGCGCGCCGCACAGGTCTGCGTGGTGTTCGCCTTGAGCCGCGCCATCGCCCGGCACGCCCCGAGGGAGTCGTTGCACCGGATCGCGCACGGATTCGTCGTCCTGGTTGCCGGTTCGGTGGTATTCGGCTTCCTGGTCCCGTTCCCCCGGCTGGAAAGCCAGCCCGACCGATTCACCTGGCTGTACCTGCATCCGGTGGTCGCGGGAACGTTTCTGGCCATCGCGTGCGTGCTGATCACCGCCTACCTGGTGACGCACCGGATAAGAAGGATCGGGCCGCATTGGCGGGTGTCCTGGTACTTCGTGCTGCTCGCGGTGTGTGTCGCCGGCCTGATCGCCACCAAGACAAGGGGTGCGGTGTTCGGCGCGGCCGTCGGTGTGCTCGTCGTGCTGTGGACGCGCTGGCGCGGCAGCCGGAAGCTCGAGGTCGGCATGGTGCTCGGCGCGCTCGGTCTGATCGCAGGCCTGGCCGCGCCGTCGATGATTCTCGAGTTCTTCGTTCGTGGTGAGTCGACCGAGCAGCTGGCATCGCTGAACTCGCGAACCGAGCTGTGGGCCCAGGCGTTCACGCTCGCCGGCGAACGGCCACTGTACGGCTACGGGCTGACCGCGTCGCGCGGGCTGTTCCTGGACACCATCGGCCTCGGCGGCGGACACAACGCGTTCGTGAACCTACTTGTGGACACCGGGGTGATCGGTGTTCTGGCGTGGTTGGCGTTGGTCGCGGCCGTCCTGATCACCGCGACCAGAAGGCTCCGGCTTTACGCGGAGATGCGCGTTGACCGGATCATCATCCTCGCGGTGCTCTCCGCGATGCTCGCGAACTCGATCTTCACAGAGGATCTCGGGGCCCCGGCGACGGTGGCCTCCACATGGTTGTTCGTGCTGCTGGCGTGGGTAACCAGCACTTCGCACGCCCGGACTCACGAATTGGAGCCCAGGTGAGCAAGCCGACCGTGCTGATGGCGCACCCGTCGGCCGAGCTGTACGGCTCGGACCGGGTGTTCTGCGAGTCCGCGATCGCGCTGACATTGGCTGGCTGGCGGGTACTTGTGACCCTTCCGACCGACGGCCCGCTGGTCGAATTGCTCGAGCGGCACGGTGTTCGGGTGATCTTCTGTCCGACCCCGGTGTTGCGCAAGGCGGCACTGCGGCCACGCGGATTTCTGCGGTTGCTCGGCGAAACCGCCCGGTCCGTGCGGCCGATGTGGCGGTTGCTGCGCGCCTGCCGCCCGGACGCGGTGTACGTGAACACGGTGACGGCGCCGCTGTGGTTGCTGCTCGGTCGGCTCACCCGCCGCCGGGTGCTGGCGCACGTCCACGAAGCCGAGGACGCGGTACCGGGGCCGGTACGGATCGCGCTGGCCGCGCCGCTGCTGGCCGCCGGCATGGTCGTGGTGAACAGCGAGGCGACCGGTGAGGTGGTGCGCCGGTCGATTCCGTTGCTGCGCCGCCGTATCCGGTTGATCTACAACGGAGTGCCCGGCCCGGACCGGCCACCACGGGACCGCGACCGGCCGCGGGATCCGGTGCGCATCACCGTGGTGGGGCGGCTGTCACCGCGGAAGGGCACCGACGTCGCCGTCGACGCGGTCGCGCGGCTGCACAAGGCGGGGCACGCGGTGACGCTCGATCTGGTCGGCTCGGTGTTCACCGGCTACGAGTGGTACGAGCGGCAGCTGCGGGAGCGGATCGCGGACGCGGGCCTGAACGGATCGGTGCGGCTGCGCGGGTTCGACAGCGACGTGTGGTCGGCGTACGAGCACGCGGACATCGCCGTAGTGCCGTCCCGGTTCGAGCCGTTCGGCAATACCTCGGTGGAAGCACAACTCGCCGGCGTCCCGGTGATCGTCAGTGCGGCACAAGGACTTCCGGAAACCGTGGCGCACGGCCGTGCCGGCACGATCGTGCCTGTCGACGCGCCGGACGCGCTCGCCGAAGCGATCACCGAGCTGATCGACGACTGGCCGGGCACACTCCAGATCGCGGCGGAAGCCAAGCGTGCCGCGGAAACGCGGTTCGCACCGGAGCGCTACCGCCAGGACATCGCGGCCCTGTTCGAAGCTCCTCAGTAGGCGCCGTTGCCGGTAACCACGGCGCGCACCGTCTTCCACAGGATCACGGCGTCCAGCGCCAGCGACCAGTCCTCCACGTAGCGCAGGTCCAGCCGCACGGATTCGGCCCACGACAGGTCACTTCGCCCGCTGACCTGCCACAGCCCGGTCAGCCCCGGTTTGACGAGCAGGCGGCGGCGAACATAGCGCCCGTAGCCCCTGGTCTCCTCCGGTAGCGGCGGTCGTGGACCGACCAGCGACATCGTCCCGGTGAGCACGTTGAACAGCTGCGGCAGCTCATCGAGCGAGTACCGGCGCAACAACCCGCCAACCCTGGTCACTCGCGGATCGGCGCGCAGCTTGAACAGGGGGCCCGCTCCCTCGTTCACGGTGGCCAGTTCGGTCCGGCCCGCATCGGCGTTCACCACCATGGTGCGGAACTTGAGCATGGTGAACGCGTTGCCTTCCCGGCCGATGCGCCGCTGCCGGTAGATCACCGGCCCACGATCGGTGATCTTGATGGCCAGCGCGATGGTCACCAGTATCGGGGCGAGCAGTGTCAGCAGCACCGCGGAGCCGATCCGGTCAACGACTTCCTTCACGATCCGGCGCGCTCCGGTGAACGCCGGCGCGGAAACCCGCAGCAGCGGCATGCCGAACACCCCGGAGACCTGCAACCGTGGCCCCGCCACTTCCATCAGCATGGGGGCAACGACCATCTCGGCGGCGGCACCTTCCAGATCCCAGGCCAGCTTCTGCAGCCGGTTCGGTGTCCAGTACGGATCGGCGGTGATCGCCACCATCCGGTAGCCGCCGCGCCGCACATGATCGGCCAGCTCGTCCAGCCTGCCGACCACCGGCACCCCGGCCACCTCGGTACCGTCGCCGGCCGGCCCCCTACCGCTTGGCGTGCACACCGCTTCGACCTGCCAGCCGACATGCGCCTCGTCGCGGGTACGAATGATCAGGTCCCGGACGGCTTCCGGGTCGCCGGCCGCCATCAGGGGCAACAGGCATCGGCCGTTGCGGCGCGCCCAGTGCAGCCATTTGCGAAGGGCATACCGCTGCACGAGGGCAACCAGCCCGATCAACGGGATCACCACGAAGACCCACGGTCGAATCGCGAGCGCGTCGAACAGCAACCCGGCGAGCGCGAGAAGCACTCCCGCGGAGAAGACGCCCTTGCCGAGCCGCCGGAACTCTTCCGCGCCCTCTCCCAGCACGGACGGATGCCACGCCCGCGAGCCGGGGACCGCACTCAGCACGAATGCCACCGCCATGATCCCCGGAACCAGGCCGGCGTTCGGACCGATCCGGCCGATCAGCAGCCATCCCAGCGACACCACGAGCAACGTGGCGAACACGTCGCTCGCGATCACCGATCCCCGATAGCGCCTTTCCCAGCTCGTGGAGGGGAACTCAGCTAATCGCGGGTTGGCGTCCTCGTCATGGTCATCGTCGGCCGGCAGGTCCGCGAACGAGAAGCGCGGCGATCGACCCGATGACGTGCCAGCCGTCCGTCTTCGTCCCAGAACACCGTCCTTCGACGACAACCTGACGGGCTCGTGCATCTGGCCTCCCAGTCGCTCGATCGTGGCCGCGCGCACCGATCGAGCGGCCTGCGCGCTGAGTGATCAAAAAGCGCGGCGACACTCGGAAAATAACTGACCCGAGTGTCACTCGGGAGTGTATCCGCCGCAGCCGGACGCGCCGTTACATCGGCAACGCGAGGTACGCTACCGCAATCGAGTGACCATCAGATGAATGACGCTCAGCCCAAGCAACTAGTTATGTACCCATCACGCACGATGACGTGGTCGCGAAAACGCTTGCGGTCTCCCTGGACGCGTGAATGGGTCGCCCACCTGCTGGCCCATTCGTACGCAGTGGGTTCATAACGCCCGCTATTTGCGGGCGGCCAGGATTTCGTGCATCGGCGCGATCCGTATCCCGTTCTCCTCGAACCTGGCGCGGATCGCCCGTGCGATCGCCGGCGCGTTGGGCCGGTCGCCGTGCAGGCAGATGGTGTCCGCGTCCACGTCGATCGTCGTGCCGTGCACGGATGCCACCGACCCCCGGAGCACGTCCATGGCTTGATCGGCACAGGTTTCCGGATCCTTCGCGCCGGGGTTCGGTTCGATGATGATGTGCCCGTTGTCGTCGTAGTCCAGATCGGCGAATGCTTCACGCACCACCCGAACGCCACGAGATGCCACCCGTTCGGCGGTGGGACCCGCGAGCAGCACAAGGAGCAGGTCGGAGTCGAGCGACGCGACCGCGTCCGCGATGGCATCCGCGACCGCGTCGTCCCGCAGCGTCAACCCGTAGAACGCCCCGTGTGGCTTGACGTGCGTGATCCGAACCCCCGCTGGATCGGCGAAGCCACGGAGCGCGCCGTACTGGTAAAGGCAGGCGTCGGCCGCCTCTCGCGGGCTGAGGGCCAGCGCGCGCCGGCCGAAACCGGCGAGATCCGGCAGTCCCGGGTGGGCACCGAGTGCCACCCGATTGGACGCGGCCAGTTCGACCGATTGGCGCATCGTCGCGGGATCGCCCGCGTGCCAGCCACAAGCCACGTTGACCGAGCTGACCAGTGGCAGCAATGTCGCGTCGTCGCCGAGCTTCCAGCGGCCGAAGCTTTCCCCCGCGTCCGCGTTCAGATCAACGAAGTCCTTCATGCCGGACACCTCCGCGGTGATCGCGCCTGCGATTACCCGCACGGTAGGCCAGTGTCGAGACGCACGCAGCTATCGTTCTGGACAATCACGCCCCCGTGTCTTGGCCACTCCGGCACGCCAAGTGGGTCCTTCAACAGTCAACGTTGTCGTGCAGGCGCAGGGCCAGCCAGAGCTCCCCGCGTACGTCGGGAGACTCCAGGCTGCGCCCCACCAGCTCGCCCACCTTGGTCATCCGGTGCCGCAGCGTGTGCCGGTGCACGCCGAGCTTGCTGGCTGCCGGATCCCACTGCCCGTGGTGGTCCAGCCACACCCGCAGCGAAGCCAGTAGTTCGCCACGCCGGACGCGGTCGTGCTCGAACAGCGGGCGCAGCAGCGCGTGCGCCCGCTCAGCCACGTCCGGCTGACCCACGTGCTCGAGCAACCCGACGCCGAGCTCGGTGAACTCCGTTGTCGCGGCACCCCGACGCAGCCCGTCCCGCAACGCCATCCGCGCCTGCCGAAGGCCGGTGCCCAGTTCGGCCAACCCGACCGGCTCGGACACCCCGACCGACCCACCGGCGCCGGAGGCCAACCGCCGCACCTCGGAGTGCTGCCGCGCGATCACCACGAGCTGCCCGTCCAGCTCCCCGAACACCGTGTCGTCCGGCAAGCCGGCGTCGGTGCCGGGATCGGCCGACACGAAAACCCGCACCGGCTCGCCAGGAAACCGTGCGCCCAGCTCGCCGAACACGTCCAGCCCCACCCGCTGCCCGTTGATCAGCAGCCGCAGCGCGGCCGAACGCAACCGGCCACCCGCGGTCGCCACCGCACGGGTCTGGGTCAGCGCCACGGTCAACAACGAGCTGGCCACGTGCATGATGTGGTGATCGGTCGCGGACAGCGAGCACGCCCGGCCGATCACCAGGAATCCCAGCGGCCCGTTGCCCCCACCGAGCGACTGCACGGCCACGCTGTCCTCGGCATGGCCGCCCACTCCGGCGCTGGCCGGCATCCGCATGGCTCGCAGCCGGTCGAGATCGCCGGCGAGCCCGGCCACCCGCTCGGCCGCGTGGCCGGGCCGCGCGCTGAGCACCCTGCCGGCCGAGTCCAGCAGCACCGCCCAGGCATTCAGCAGGCCGGCCAGCTCGCCGACCACTCCGCCGAGATCATTACAGTTCAACGCCGCCTTGGTCAGGGCCTGCCTCGCCGCCTCGCCGCGCACGGTGTCCGCCCTTGCCTGCTCGGCGATGGCCTGCGAAACGGCCTTGCTGATCTCGATGAACGGGGTGCGGTGCGGCACTTCCAGCAGCGGCAGCCCGGCCCGCTCGGTGGCATCGAGCACCGGGGCCGGGATCCGGTCGTAGCCGAGCTCGATCCCGAAACCGAGCCCGGCGAGCCCGGCCGCGGCCAGCCGGTCGACGTATTCGGCCTGCCCCGCGGTGTTCTCCGGCAACGCGATGCCGGTGGTTAGCAGCAGCTCGCCGCCTTGGAGGAACGGTGTGGGGTCGCGCAGCTCACTGGCGTGCACCCAGGAAATCCGCCGGCCGGCGGCCCTCTCGGCGGCGCGCAGTGTCAGGCCGAGCCGGGTCATCCCGGCGAGTCCGGACACCGTCGGTTCCATGGGGCGAAATTACCAGTCCGGCCAATCCGGCCGGCCGTTCCAGGACACATTGTCGACTGGCCGATGATCGCCACGCCGGGCACGATGCCGCCATCGGCGACGAGCAGGTGCGAGGAGGATCCGTGAGCACAGCTATCCAGTTGCCACCCGCCCGCTACGAGTACGGCGGCGACGAGTTCGTCTTCGTCGAGCTGGACCAGGCCATGAGCCTCGAGGCGAACTTCAAGGGCATGGCCATCACCAAGGCACTGCGCGAATTGGACATGGAAGGCGTGGTGGACATCTGCCCCTCCAACGCGTCGTACATGATCCGGCTGGATCCGGATCGGCTGGATCCGCGCGAGCTGGTGGCCGAACTCGAACGGCTGGAGCACTCGGTCGGCGAGCTGCCGAGCGACTACGTGCTGCCCACCCGGATCGTGGATGTGCCGATCCTGTTCGACGACCCGTGGACCCGGGAGACGTTGATGCGGTTCAGGGACAACCACCAGGACCCCAGCGGCACCGACCTCGAGTACGCGGCGCGGATCAACGGCTACGACGGCGTGCAGGCGATCATCGACGCGATGTCCGGAGCGCCGTACATCGTGACGATGCTCGGATTCGTACCAGGACTGCCGTTCTGCTACCAGCTGGTGCCTCGCGACCGGCAGATCGAGGTGCCGAAGTACGTGCGCCCGCGCACCGATACCCCGGAGCGCGCGTTCGGCTTCGGCGGCGCGTTCTCCGTGGTGTACCCGGTTCGTGGCGCCGGTGGCTACCAGCTGTTCGGGATCGCGCCCGCGCCGGTGTTCGACTCGACGCAGACCTTGCCGGACTTCGCTGACGACATCGTGTTCCCGAGGGCAAGCGACATCCTGCGGTACCGCTCGATCGACATGACCGAGTTCGAACGGCTACGCGGTGAGGTGGAGGCCGGCACCTTCCGCTATCGCATTCGCGAGGTGGAGTTCCAGCCGGCCGCGCTGCTCGCCGATCCGGACGCGGTGAATCGGGAGCTGCTGGAGGTGCTGTACCGATGAGCCAGCTGAACGTGGTATCCGGAGGGCTGTACACCACCGTGCAAGATCGCGGCCGGCCGGGGCATTACCGGATCGGCATGCCGCCGTCCGGTGCGATGGACCAGTACTCGTGCGCGGTGGCCAATCTGCTGGTCGGCAACCCGGACGACGCGGCCGTACTCGAGGCGACGTATATCGGGCCACGCCTGGAATTCACCGACCGCAGGCTGGTCGCGGTGACCGGTGCGGACGCGCCCGTGACGCTGAACGACGAGCCGGTCGAGGCGTGGCAAACGTTCGCGGTCGGTCCCGGCGATGTGCTTGCGTTCGCGATGATCCGGGGCGGGGCGAGGGTCTACATCGCGATCGGGGGCGGCGTCTCGGTGCCCCGATACCTCGGCTCGCGGTCCACGTACACGCTCACCGGAATCGGCGGGCACCAGGGCCGAAAGCTCGCCGACGGGGACACCTTGCCGCTTGGTGCTGCCGGCGACGGTCCGCCGGCCGGCTCGGCCGTGCCCGAGGATCTCCGGCTGCGCTTCGATTCCGGCATCGAGTTGCGCACGGTGATCGGGTTGTGCTCGTACCGGCTGACCGAAGCGACCCTTCAGTCCTTTTTGGATACGCCGTGGAAGGTCACAAAGGACGCGGACCGGGTCGGCTACCGGCTGCGCGGCGGGAAGCTCGACTTCATCGAGAGGGAGCAACCGTTCGGCGCGGGTAGCGACCCTGCGAACGTCGTGGACCTCGGTTACCCGATCGGTTCCATCCAGGTGCCCGGCGGGGATGAGCCGATCGTGTTGCTGAATGACGCGGTTACCGGTGGCGGCTACGCGACGATCGGCACCATCATCTCGGTGGACCGTGATCGTATCGCGCAGGCCAAGACCGGTGATCAGGTGTCGTTCACCTCGGTGGACCTGGACACCGCGCTCGCCGCCCGCGCGCGGCGGCGGGACCGGATCGAGCGGGTGCGCGGCGCCCTGCGGAGTTAAGGAGTTCGAGCGATGACAACAATCAAGGCGCAGATGCCGGGGGTGTTCTACCGGCGCCCTTCCCCGGAAGCCGACCCGTACGTCGAGGAGGGCGGCACGATCAGCGAGGGCCAGACGATCGCGCTGATCGAGGTGATGAAGACGTTCAACGAGATCAAGGCCGAGCAGGGCGGCACGATCAGCAAGTTCCTGATCGCGGATGGCGACGAGGTGGACATCGGCCAGGACATCGCCGAATTGGGGAGCGTGTGAAGCGGGTACTTGTCGCCAACCGCGGTGAGATAGCGGTACGCGTCATCCGTGCCGCGCACGCCGCCGGGCTGGAAGCCGTCGCGGTGTATTCCGATGTGGACGCCCAGTCCCGCTGGGTGCGCATCGCCGACACCGCGGTCCATATCGGTGGATCCGCGGTCACCAAGTCGTACCTGAATCCCGACGCGCTGCTGGCGGCGGCGCGCGGCAGCGGTGCGGATGCCGTGCACCCCGGCTACGGATTCCTGTCCGAGCGGGCGAGTTTCGCGCGGGCGGTGGCCGAGGCCGGGCTGGTGTTCGTCGGCCCGCCGGCCGGCGTGATCGACACTATGGGCGACAAGGCGGCGGCCAGGCGCACCGCCGAGCAGGCCGGGATGCCGATCGTGCCCGGCAGCGGTCCGGTGTCCGATGTAGACGACGCCGTCGCGGCGGCTGAGCGGGTCGGCTACCCGGTGCTGGTGAAGGCGGCGGCCGGTGGTGGCGGCCGCGGGATCCGCCCGGTGGATTCGGCGGCCGCGCTCGCCGAGGTGCTGCCGGCCGCGCAGGCGGAGGCCCGGTCGGCGTTCGGGGACGACACCGTCTACCTTGAGCGCGCCCTGACACCGGCGCGGCACATCGAGGTGCAGGTGCTCGCGGACGAGCACGGCAATGTGGTGCACACCTTCGAGCGGGATTGTTCGGTACAGCGGCGCCGGCAGAAGCTGCTCGAGGAGGCTCCGGCTCCCGGCTTGGAACCGTCGAGGCGTGCGGCCATCAACGACGCCGCGGTGCGGCTGGCGAAGCAGGTCGGCTATCGGGGCGCCGGCACGGTCGAGTTCCTGCTCACCCCGAGCGGCGAGTTCTTCTTCATCGAGATGAACACCCGGATTCAGGTCGAGCATCCGATCAGCGAGGCGATCACGGGCGTCGACCTGGTCGCCGAGCAGCTACGGATCGCGGCCGGCCGGCCGCTATCGTTCAACCAGGCCGACATATCGATCGACGGCGCGGCGGTGGAACTGCGTATCAACGCGGAGGATCCGGACAACGGGTTCGCGCCGTCGCCTGGTGAGCTGACCAGGTTCGAGTTGCCGGGCGGACCGGGCGTGCGGGTGGACACCGGTTTCGTGGCCGGTGATCGGATCAGCCCGTTCTACGACTCACTGATCGCCAAGCTGATCTGTTCAGGGCCTGACAGGGAGGCGGCAAACGTCCGCGCGCGGCAGGCATTGGACGAGATGCACATCGAAGGAGTGCGGTCCACGATCTCGCTGCACCGGAAACTCATCGATAACGAGGAACTGCGCGCCGGCCCGGTGCACACCGGCTGGCTGGGCTCGTGAGTCTTTTTGGGTGCTATAGCACCCAAAAAGACTCACGAGCCGTGCCTCACGAAACTACGCTGACGCCGGTAGCCTGCGGGCCCTTGGCTCCCTGGCCAACTTCGAATTCAACGCGGGCGTTCTCTTCCAACGTCCGGAAGCCGGAGCCCTTGATTTCCGAATAGTGTACGAAAACGTCGGCGCCGCCACCGTCTGGAGAGATGAAGCCGAACCCCTTCTCCGAGTTGAACCACTTCACGGTGCCCTGAGCCATACTTTCTTCTCCTCTAAAACATAACTAACGAGGCCACGCCTAGCTGCGATGACCCGGGCCAGTCTTAGACGCTGGCTTCCCGGTAAGAGGAGGAAAACCGTCGCGCCCGCAACTAGTTTTTTGCGAGCGTGATGTAACACGAACACAAAAACATTGACCGCCCACAGCTAACCACATCTCGGTCCCACCTGACCACCACACGAAGGAGCCAGATCTGCCGTCGACAAACATACATACACCATGTACGCTTTTAACCGATACCGGTCGATGTGTTCGGAAGGTGCCCGATGGCCCGAAGCCAGGCGCTCGGCGTTTCCCATTCACTCGAATTGCCACCGGGCACCGTGCGCTATCGGGAACGCGGTAGCGGCCGGCCGGTGGTCTTCGTACACGGATTGCTGGTCAACGCCGATCTCTGGCGAGCCGTTGTGCCCACCGTTGCCGAAGCCGGGTACCGCTGCGTGGCACCGGACTGGCCGCTCGGCTCGCACCAGAAGCCAATGGCGCCCGACGCGGATCTGTCCCCGCCCGCGCTGGCGGCCCTGATCGCGGATTTCCTGGCCGCGCTCGAATTGCGCGACGTCACATTGGTCGCCAACGACACCGGCGGCGCGCTCACCCAGATCCTGATGGCCAACCATCCCGAACGACTCGGTCGCGTGGTGCTGACACCGGCGGACAGTTTCGAGCGGTTCTTACCTCCGATGTTCAACTACCTGCCGAAGCTGGCCGCGCATCCCTGCTCGACCACGCTGCTCGCCGCGGCGCTGCGCTCCCGGATTCTCCAGCGGCTGCCGGTCGCGTACGGGTGGCTGACCAAGAAACCGATCCCCGGCGAATTTCTGGATTCCTACCTTGGACCGAGCCGGCACGACCCCCGCATCCGGCACGATCTGCGCAAGTTCCTGCGCGGCATACACCGACGGCACACGCTGCGCGCAGCCGAGACGTTGCGGCGCTTCGACAAACCCGTGTTGCTCGCCTGGGCGCCGGAGGATCGACACTTTCCGATCTCGCTCGCTCACCGGCTGGCCGAACTGCTGCCGGACGCGACGATCGCGGAGATACCGGATTCCTACACGTTCGTACCGGAGGATCAGCCGGACCGACTCGCCACACTGATCACCGAATTCGCCAATCTCGCGGCGCCGAGCGCGGCAGGCTGAGCGTGCCGGCAACCCAGCAAGAGCGGTCCCGAAACACCAGGGAAGCGCTGCTGTCCGCGGGGCGACGGTTGTTCGGCGAGCGGGGATACCCGCACGTCGCCGCGGACGAGATCGTCGCCGCGGCCGGCGTGACCCGAGGTGCGCTCTACCACCACTACGACGGCAAGCACGGATTGTTCCGCGCCGTGCTCGAACGTCTGGAGGGCGAGATCACCGCGGACGTTCGCGGCGCCGTCGATGCCGCACCCGACGTGGTAGCCGGCGCGCTCGCCGGTGTCGGCGCCTTCCTGGATACCTGCCAGCGCCCGGAAGTTCTGCGCATCGCGCTCACCGACGCACCCGCGGTACTCGGCTGGAGCACCTGGCGGGCGATCGAGGCCGAGCACGGGCTGGGGCTGATCACGGAGCTACTCGAACGCGCCTCGGCAGGCGGCGCGATCACCGTGGAACGCGTCGACGTGTTCGCCCAACTCTTGCTGAGCGCGCTGATCGAGGCGGCGCTGCTGATCGCGAACGCCACCGATGTCGAGCGGACGAGGCAGGACGTGGAGAGTTCGCTCGGCACGCTGCTGTCCGGCTTGCTCGTCGACAACGGGTGAGGTACTACGATCGCTGCTATGCCAACCATCGAATGCGCCGTGTGGTTCTCCGGGCCGATGGCGCTCACCGAGAACCGGTTGGCTCTGCTGGACGGCACCGAGCTGGAACGCCTGCACGCCTACCGCCGCGAGCCGGATCGGCAACGTTTCCTCACCGGCAGGGTGCTGACCAAGACCGTGCTCGCCGGCAGGCTCGAGCGCGCGCCCGAGAAGATCCAGCTGGACAGCGGTTGCCCTGAGTGCGGCCGGCCGCACGGAGCGCCGCGACTGCTCGAGGAAGGCGCGCCGGTGTTCTCCATCTCGCATTCCGGCGACCGCGTCGCGCTCGCGATCACCGACGGCACCCCGGTTGGGGTGGATGTCGAGCAGGTCGCCGCGACGGTGCAAGACGGTATGCACCGGCATGTGCTCAACGCGGCCGAGCAACTGGTCATGGACCAGCTGCCGGCGAACGAACAGGTCAGCGCGTTTTTCACTTACTGGACACGGAAAGAGGCGCTGGTCAAGGCCTGCCGGCGAGGAATCGCGCTACCGATGCCACAGCTGACCGTGACCGGGCCCGGTGAGTCCGCGCGGTTGCTTTCCTCCGAATCCCCCGACCTGGACCCGGCGCGCACCGGGATGCGTGATCTCGAACCGGGTGAGCACTACCGGGCCAGCGTCGCCGCGCTCACCGGCGAATCGTTGCGAGTCACCACCCACTGGTTCACCGAATAGTCCACAATGGACATTGTGGCTCACAGCTCGAGATCCAGCCCCATCGCTCGCAGCAATGTCTGGAACTTGGCCGAGGTCTCAGCCAGCTCCAAGTCGGGCTCCGAGCCTTCCACGATGCCCGCCCCAGCGAACAATCGCAGCGCGCGGTCTTCCACGTCGGCACAGCGGATCGCGATCGCCCACTGACCATCGCCTGCCGCGTCACACCAGCCGACGATCCCGGCGTAATAGTTGCGGTCGAACGGTTCCAGCTGCTCGATCGCTTCGCGTGCGGCCTGCCGCGGCGTTCCGCAGATCGCCGGCGTCGGGTGCAGCCGGGTGGCCAACGTCAGCGCGGAGACATCCGGATCGATCAGCTCGCCGGTGACCCTGGTGCCGAGATGCCACATGGTTGACGTCGAGGTCAGCGACGGCTCCGCTGGCACAGCGAGATTCCGGCAGAACGGGCCGAGGATTTCCGTGACGGCGTCGATCACCAGGGCGTGCTCCACCTGATCCTTGGCGGAATCCAGCAGGCTCTCCGCGTTCGCCCGATCGGTCGCCGGATCGGGCGAGCGGGGCGCGGATCCGGCGAGCGGATGCGAGATCACGTCCGTTCCGGTGCGGGAGAGCAACAGCTCAGGGCTGGACCCGATCAGCGTGCGCTGTGCATCGCCCGCGCGCGGTGGCAGATCGGCCGCGAACGTGTAGCCGTGCGCGTTGTCCTTCACCAGATTGGACAGGATTCCTTCGGCACCAATGGTTTCCGCGAAGGTCAGCTGCAGCGCCCTTGCCAGCACGACCTTGCGCAACTCGCCGGCCCGCAGGCTGCGCACCGCCTCCGCGACGCTCGCCAGGTAGCCCTCCGGCTCCGGCACCGGCGAAACACCGAGACACGGTTCCAGCGCCCGATTCGGCAACGCGGCCGCGGACGGATGGACCGGGCCCGCGAAGTGCACGTACTGGGGCAGCATGATCCGGGCCGGCACGGCACCGTTCGTCGTGTCGTACGGCAATACACCGACCGCGACCGGCGCTCGCCGTTTGGCGAGCGCGGCGTCCACCTGCGCGACCAGCCGCTCGGGATCGGCCTGGCTGAGCACGTCCGCGGCGTCGTAGCCGAGCACGGTCTGCGTCCCCGATGCGAAGAAGAAGTCGCCACGCCGGTAGCCGTCGAGCAACCGCACGCCTTCGCTGACCAGCCCGAGCGCACCGTCACGTGTCACCGTCAACTCAGCACCTCTGCTCTACCGCGCCGCTCGGCCGTACTCGCAATCTTTACGCCCCTGACTCGGCTACCCGTGTACTCGAGTGTCGGCTATGGCGGCGATCACTTACACAGCGGCTCGGTGTTTGCCCGGTTGACCACCCGACCGTTACCCGGACTCGCGACGCCCTACCCGGCGACATCGACTACCGCTTGTAATAACCGACGTAACGCGCTGATGGCCATATGCAGAGTCGTTACCAGGAAAAATTCACCATATTCCCCTGAAAGGGTTAACTTCGATAAACCCTTCGACCAGGCGAAATAGGCCATCCGCCCTGGTGGCACCGGTTACCCGCAGTACGCGGACGGGCTTGATCGCACGTGACTCAGTCGGCAAGATTGCCCAGCGCTAGCGGGCCCAGCCGGAAACGGGAGCCAGCCGACCGATCCGTGGGGCCGCTGGCGTCGGGGTGTCACCACCGCTGGAGTCGGGTGCCGGCAGGTGACATGAGCTCGCCTGATGGGGTGTTAATCCGTGGCCGCGCGCCACGGGGGCGAGCTCACATCACGGACCACCAGCTCTAGCGGGCCGACGGCCTGCTTGTCCTGAATGGAGTACGAGACACCCTTCATGAGCAAGTCAACATCGGGTGGCACCCGTGGTTCGCGCACGGTGCGCCGCAGGCATCCGCGTCCCGGCCGGCTGATCGGGCTCGCCGCAGCCATAGCCGTACTGGTTTGCGGATGCGCGGACGACACCGGCGCCGGCCCGTCCGGGAGCCAGGAAGATCAGGTCGCCCCAATAGCCAAGGAAGAGCTGCTGAAGCTTCCCGAGGCGACCACTTTCGGGAAGATCCCCAACGCACCGAAGGATCCGGCGCCACAGTCGGAATCCACCGGGAAAGTCGTTCGGGTGCATGACGAAGTGCCCGTCTACGCGGCAAAGGGGGGCAAACCCATCGCGCGGATGCCCACAAAGCAACTCGGCTCCCCCACCTGGCTCGCCGTGATCGACAAGCTGGACGGCTGGTATCAGGTTCTCCTTCCGTCTCGCCCCAACCAATCCACCGGTTGGCTACGGGAGAGCGACGGCAAGCTGGAAGAAGCCACCAACGATTACCTGATCAAGATCAACCTGGCGGACTTCCGGCTCAGCGTCTCTGAAAACGGCAAGGAGCTCGGGAACTGGGAAATCGGCATCGGGAAGGACAACTTCCCCACGCCGACCGGACGCACGGCGATCATCTCGTCACTCGAGGAGACCGTGCAGGACTACAGCCCGATCATCCTGCCGCTAGGGGCGCATTCGGACGCACACAGCACCTTCGGCGGAGGGCCGGGCACGGTAGGAATCCACGGCTGGCCGGACGACAGCGTGCTGGGCACCAAAACGAGCGACGGATGCGTCCGGGTCCCGAAGGGCGCGCTCGATCTGCTCAGTACGTTGCCGCTCGGCACCGTCGTCATCATCAGCTGACCACACGGTTCTCTTGCCTACCCGTCCTGTTCGGACGGTGAGTCACCGGAACCTGATTCGAGAAAGGAACCAAACTTGTCCGCACGGAGAGCCGCTTACGCGGTCGGCGGTGCAGCCGTTGCCGCGTTGACCGCGGTCGGCCTGACACTGTCCCCGGCAACCGCCGGCGCCAGTGGTGACACACTCAGCACCGCGTACGCCATCGGTGCGTCCGGGCTACTGGACGTGGCGAAGACGCCGTACCTGGACAGCAGCAACGGTTTCCAGGAGAAGTCCCTTGCCAACCTGGACGTTCCCGAGAACTTGTTGAGCACCGGCGTGCTCAACTCCTCGGTGGATGAGGGCAGCGCCTCCTCGAGCGTCGCCGACCTCAAGGTGAGCCTGGCGCAGATCCTGGACAACGACATGCTGGGGCTGACGGCATCGCTCATCAAGGCCACCTGCGAGGAGGGCGAGGGCTCCGCAGCGCTTGCCGACGCCAAGATCGCCGGCAAGGACCTCGACGTGTCCCCGCCGCCGAACACCGGCGTGGAGGTTCCCGGCCTAGGTGGCGTGGTGCTGAACAAGCAGGAGAAGAACGAGGACGGTTCGCTCAGCGTCACCGCGCTGCACATCGACCTCGGCGGCCAGCAAACCATCGACATCGCCAACGCCAGCTGTGGGATGAGCGAGGACGACGCGCCAAAGCCCCCTGGTGACGGGGACGACGGTGGCGACGACGGCGGCAAGGCTCCGCGTCCCACTCCGGTGGCCGGCCACCACCCGGTAACCGGCTGACGGAAAGGCCCAGCGAAGGGGCGTGCGGTCCACGGGCCGCGCGCCCCTTCGCGCTTCCGCCTTATTGCGGATTAGTGGTCGCGCCGGCCGCACCACTAGCCCGACGACGGGGCCGACGGGCTAGTGATTTGACGAATCTGAGGTCGTTACTTGAGGGCGTCGATGAGCGCTTGGCGCTGACGATCGCCAAGTCCGGCCGCCCGGCGTTCCGGGTCGATGCCGGCCTGCTCGAGCAACGCGGCAACCTTCACCGCACCGAGGCCGGGTACGGCCTTCAGCAGCGCGGTCACCTTCGTCTTACCGATGGTCTTGTCTTCCTTCGCTTTGTTGAGCACCTTGTCGATGCTCTGCTTGCCGGACTTGATCGACGCAAGCAGCTCGGAACGTGCTTTGCGAGCCTCGGCCGCTTTGGCAAGAGCCTCCGCACGCTGCTCCGGAGTCAACGTAGGCAGAGCCAACGTGGTGATCCCTTCTTCTTCGGCGTTCGCGATGGGCGATAACCGCCACGGTTCTACTACCAACTTCGCACATCATGCGCTTGCCGGCACCGTGACCGCCTCGCGCTACGCCACCAGTAAACGATAACGAGCGGCTGACGGTAGCACCGACACGCAGTTATTTCTCGTCATTCTGTCCAATCCCAACCGCTTCGAGCGACGTCAGCGGGGGCGAAATCGGCACGTCGTGCAGCAAACTCGCGAGTATTTCCACGCCGCGTACCACTCTCGGTCCCGGTCGGTTGAAGTACGCGGGCCCATCCATCACCCACACGCGTCCCTGCTGTACCGCCCGCAACTCCTGCCACACCGGATGACCCGTGAGCAAGGAGAGCTCCTCGAACGTGCGGGCCGGCGCGAACCCGCACGGCTGCACCGAAATCGCCTCGGGATCAGCCGAGGCCAGCGCCTGCCACGTCATCGGCGCGGTGTGCTCGCCCGGCAGGGCGAGCAGCGGCGTGCCACCCGCCACGGCGATCTGCTCTGGCACCCAGTGACCGGCCGGCCACAGCGGGTCAAGCCACTCGAGTGCGGCGACCCTCGGCCGGGCCCTGTCCGCGACCGCGCAGCGCACCGCCTCCAGCCGCGCGCGCAACTCGGCCACCCTGCCGCGGGCCAGCTCGGCACGTCCCAGCAGCTCACCGACCCGCAACAGGCAGTCCAGCACCCCGTCGAGCGTTCCCGGCTCCAGGCTGACCACGGTGGGCCCGGCGCCCGCGTCCAGCACCCGTAGCGCATCGGAGACCCGCCGGTAGGACACCGCGCACACCTCGCACAGGTCCTGCGTGAGCACCAGATCGGGGTGCAGTTCGGCAAGCGCCGCGGCGTCCAGCTGGTACAGCCCCGAGCCGCGGTGCGCACCGCCGACCGCGTCCGAGATCTCCCGCGAGCTCATCCCGTCCGCGTCGACCGAGCTACCCGTCAACACCGGAACGCCGGCAACCTCGTCCGGCGGCCAGTCGCATTCGTGGGTGCGCCCGACCAACATCGGCAACGCGTCGAGCACCGCGAGCACGTCCGTGGCGGCCGGCAACAGCGACACAACCCGCACAACGCCAAGGTTACGAGGCGCGGCACTTCGCCCATCCCGCTAGGCCGGCCCCGCCACTAAGGTCGGGCGTAACGCGGTTCACAATCGCACGAGTTCCGCACCCAGCGCTGATCGACCAGGAGTCGCCATGTTGAGCACCATGCAGGACGGCCAGCTATCCCTCGCGCAACTCCTCCGGCACGGTACCCGGCTGCACGCCTCATCCGAGGTCGTCACCTGGACCGATTCAGGAGCCCGCCGCACCAGCTACGGCGAGCTCGGCGAGCAGGCCGCCCGGCTCGCGAACGCGCTGCGTGGCCTCGGCGTCACCGGTGACCAGCGAGTGGGCACGTTCATGTGGAACAACGCCGAGCACCTGGCCACCTACCTCGCGGTACCCGCGATGGGCGCGGTGCTGCACACCCTGAACATCCGGCTGTTCCCCGACCAGCTCAGCTACGTCACCAACCACGCCGAGGACCACGTCGTGCTGGTGGACGCCACCCTGGTGCCGCTGCTTGCCAAGGTGCTGCCGCAGCTCACCACCGTGCGGCACGTGATCGTGGTCGGGGGCGAGGCCAGTGCCGTCGCGGCCCCGGACGGCGTCGAGGTGCACTCCTACGACGAGCTGCTGGCCGGGCAGTCGAGCGAGTTCGACTGGCCGGAGGTGGACGAGCGCGCCGCGGCCGCGATGTGCTACACGTCCGGCACCACCGGTAACCCGAAGGGCGTGGTGTATTCGCACCGCTCGATCTGGCTGCACTCCATGCAGGTGTGCATGTCGGACAGCATGCGGCTGGCGCAGACCGATCGGGCGCTTGCGATCGTGCCGATGTTCCACGCGATGTCCTGGGGCCTGCCGTACGCGGCGCTGATGGTCGGCGCCTCGCTGATCATGCCGGACCGCTTCCTGCAGCCCGAGCCGCTCGCCACCATGATCGAGGCGGAGCAGCCGACGTTCGCCGCCGCGGTGCCGACGATCTGGCAGGGCCTGCTCGGCCACCTGGAGGCGAACCCGCAGGATCTCTCCTGCCTGCGCGAGGTCGTGGTCGGCGGGTCCGCCTGCCCGCCGGCGATGATGCACACCTTCGCGGAGAAATACGGCGTGCCGATCCTGCATGCCTGGGGCATGACGGAAACCTCCCCGCTCGGCAGCGTCGCCCGGCCGCCGGCCGGCGTCAGCGACGAGGAGGCCTGGCAGTACCGGTACACCCAGGGCCGGTTCCCCGCTTCGGTGCGTGCCCGGTTGGTCGACGACGGCGGGATGGACGTTCCGTGGGACGGCAAGAGCGTCGGTGAGCTCGAGGTCGCCGGGCCGTGGATCGCCGGCTCGTACTACTACCCCGATGCCGAGGACGCGGCGAAGTTCCACGAAGGGTGGCTGCGTACCGGTGACGTCGGCCAGATCACCCCGGACGGGTTCCTGCGCCTGACCGACCGCTCGAAGGACGTCATCAAGTCCGGCGGGGAGTGGATCTCCTCGGTGGAGCTGGAGAACCAGGTGATGGCGCATCCGGCGGTCGCCGAGGCCGCGGTGATCGGGATCCCGGACGAAAAGTGGGACGAGCGCCCGCTGGTCGCCGTGGTCGTGCGGGAGGGCCAGCAGGTCACCCCGGACGAGCTACGCGAGTTCCTGTCCGGCAAGGTCGCACGCTGGCAGCTGCCGGAGAACTGGACGTTCATCGACGAGGTTCCGAAGACCAGCGTCGGCAAGTTCGACAAGAAGCGGCTGCGCGCGGCACACGGCGAGGGCAAGCTGGACGTCAGCCACGCGGGGTGACTCAGGGCTCGCGATTCGCCGCCAGCGACGACCGGGCCCAGCGGTAGGCGGCTTCGACCCTGGCCCGGTCACCGGTGCTGACCAGATCCAGCAGCAGTCCCCGAACCAGCGCGACCAGCGCGGTGGCCTGCGCGTCGCCGCCGAGCACGCGCAGCCAGTCGGCCACCACGTGCTCAAGGAATCCCTGGTAGCGCACGGGTTCGCGTAGCGCGAGGCCGTAGACCTCGAAGAAGAACCGGAAGAACGGCGCCGCTTCGGGCGCGGACATCAGCCGCCAGGCCGTGTCCAGCACGGCCAGCCGGTCACCTCGCCGCGGTGCCAGCTCGTCGAGCATCCCCTGGAACCGTGCGCGCACCGCCTGCACGATCTGCGAGATCAGCTCCTCCTTGCCGCCGAAGTGGTAGACGAGCATCCGCGAGCTGGTCTCCAGCGCGCTCGCGAGCGGGCGCAGCGATAGCCCGGCCAGACCGTGCCGGAACACGTAATCCACCGCCGCGTCCAGCAGCTCAGCTTTCCTCGCCGGATCCGGCGGGCGTCCCATGGGCATTCCCTTGACGAGTTAACGTAGCGATCGGTACACATACTCTATGGCCGCACACGTCGATGTCGATGCCACCGCGCTGTTTCACAACACGATGCCGTTCACCGCGGAACTCGGCATCGAGGCGCTGCACAGCGGCAAGGAGGAGGTCAGCGCTCGCCTCGGATGGGCGGAGAACCTCTGCACGCTCGGCGGTGTCATGCACGGTGGCGTGCTGATGTCGCTGGCCGACTCCGCCGCGGCGGTGTGCGCGTACCTCAATTTGCCGGACGGCGCGCAGGGCACCACCACGATCGAGTCGAAGACGAACTTCCTGCGAACCATCAAGTCCGGGTCCGCCACGGCCGTTTCCAGCCCGCTGCACGTCGGCCGGCGGGTGATCGTGGTGGAAACCGAGATCCGGGACGACGAGCGGCGCCTGGTCGCCAAGGTTACCCAGACCCAGGGCGTCCTCTGACCAGGTCCCAATTCCGCCGCGATCAGCACCGGGGATTTCTTTACTAAACGGGCGATGCGCGCGAAAATCTTCGACTAACCGACGTCGAACTGGAGTCATCATGCGCGTACCTCGCCTCACCAGGCTGGCCATCGGCACCGTCGCGTCGGTCGCCGTCGTCGCCGCACTCACACCGCCGGGTGTCGCCGACGAGCCGGCCGCCCGCGCGGACGAGTCGTCCGTCGACTACCACGCCTGGCAGAGCAACGCGGACTTCGCGGCCGGCGAGCTCGCCGGCGTAGCGGCCAGCCAGGACGGGTTGCGCATCGACCAACCGATCGGCACGGTGCGGCGCGCCAAACCGGACGGCACCACGGTCGAGTACGAGTACGGGCAATGGACCTCCCCGGTACACCGGCAGGGCTTCGACGCGACCGAACTGATCGCGTCCTGGAACGCGGACACCCCGGACGGCACCTGGCTCAAGGTGGAGATGACCGGCACGACGGGCGGCGGCGAGCGAACCGCGTGGTACACACTCGGCGAGTGGGCCTACGGGGACGGCGACATCAAGCGCACCAGCGTGCCCAACCAGTCCGACAAGCACGGCCAGGTCAACGTGGACACGTTCGGCACGGCCGACGGCGTGCGGCTGCGCTCGTACCAGCTGCGAGCCACGCTGTACCGGGCGAAGGGCAGCGAAGCCACGCCGAGGGCCACCCAGCTCGGTGCCATGACCTCGTCGATCCCCGACCGGTTCGAGGTACCGGCGAGCGAACCAGGCGTGGCGACCGGCAAGGAGCTGGACGTGCCGCGCTACTCCCAGAACGTCCACAAAGGACACTATCCGGAATTCGGCGGTGGCGGCGAGGTGTGGTGCAGCCCCACCTCGACGGCGATGGTCACGGAGTTCTGGGGCAAAGGCCCGAGCGAGGAGGACCTGTCCTGGATCCCGGCGGACCACCCCGATCGCAGCGTCGACCACGCCGCGCGGCACACCTGGGACAGCGACTACCAGGGCGCGGGGAACTGGCCGTTCAACACAGCCTACGCCGCGCACTGGGGACTGCAGGGGCACGTCACCAGGCTGCGGTCGGTGAACGAGCTGGAAAGCTATATCGCGCGGGGCATCCCGGTGATCACGTCGCAGTCGTTCCTCGAGTCGGAGCTGGACGGCGCGGGGTACGGCACCGAGGGCCACATCATGGTCGTCGTCGGCTTCACCGAGGACGGCGACGTGATCGCGAACGACCCTGCTTCGGCGAGCAACCAGGAAGTACGCAACGTTTACAAGCGCGAGCAGTTCGAGAGAATCTGGTTGCGCACCAAGCGGTACGACGAGAACGGCGAGGAGGCCAGCGGTCCGGGCGGCGTCGCCTATATCATCACGCCGAAGGATTGACGGCGTGATTTGACGGCGAACAGGAGCGGGATTGTCCTTTGTCGACACGGATTTCCCGGCCGATCCGTATCCCGGCGCGCGCCCCGATTGCTCCTACGCGCACGTGCACGAGATCGGATTCCCGTTGCTGGCCGATCGTTCCAGCATCAGCGGGTTGCGGCTTGCCGACTCGGGTGAGGATGTCGATGAGTGGCTGGCGAGCCACGGCGCCGCGCCCCTTGCCGAGCGCGTTCCGGTACTCGCGTACGGATCGAACGCGTGCCCGGCCAAGATAACCTGGCTGCGGGAGAAGCTCGGCCTTCCGGGACCGGTGATCGCGTTGCGGGCGCGGTGCGTGGATCTGTCCGCGGTGTGGTCGGCCGGGTACCGCACGCATGACGACCAGCGGCCCGCCACCCTGGCCGCGGCCACCGGTGTGCACGAGAGCCACTTCGTGTGGTTCGTCGCCGCGGACCAACTGCCGGCGCTGGATGCCTGCGAGGGGCGCGGCGAGCGGTACGCGCTGGCATGGCTGCGTTCCGGCAGCGTGTGGCTGGACGGCGACGTGCTGCTCGACGAGGTGCTTGGCTACGTCGCCGCATCGGATATGCGGCAACCACTGCTCGTGGACGGCGCGATGGTGCGCTGCTCGCAACGAGGCCAGCTGGAGGCGCGAGCGCTGCGCGGTGTCCCGGCCGGCTCGCACGGCCTCGACGTGTCCGTTCAGGACGGCCAGCCCGACCCGCTCCGCTGGCCAGCCAGGGTGTTCGTGTACGGGACGCTGCAGCCGGGCTCGGAGGCGTGGCCGCTGATCGAGCCGTACCTGGCCGGGCGGCCCCGGCGGGCCACGATGACCGGGACCCTCTTCGACACCGGTCTCGGCTATCCGGCGCTGCGGCCGGCCGCCGAGGCGGGGCATACGGTGCCCGGTTGGGTGCTTCCGCTGGCGGATCCGCCGGCCGCGCTCGCCGTGCTCGACGACTACGAGGGCCCGGAGTATCGCCGGCTGCGGTTGCCGACAACCGGCGGTGAGCTGTGCTGGACGTATCTGTTCTGCGAGACGGTGGACGGCATGCCGGCGTTGCCGGAGGGCTGGCCCAGCCCGCACTTGCTGGGCTAGCGTCACGGCTGTGCAGATATCGATACCCAGCACCGATCGGTCCATCGACGGGTACCTGGCCGAGCCGCAGGCCGAGGTGTCCGGCCAGCCGCCGTGGCCTGGGGTCGTCGTCATCCACGACGCGCTCGGTTCCGGCGACGACATTCGCGCGATCACCAGCCGGTTCGCCACGGCCGGCTACCTGGCGCTGGCGCCGAACCTGTTCTCCCGCGGCAACGCGGTCACCTGCGTTCGCTCTATGTTCGGGCAGTTGCGCGCCGGACGCGGCCAAGCCTTCGACGACATCGAGGCCGCCCGTACCCTGCTCGCCGAGCGGGACGACAGCACCGGCAAGGTCGGGGTGGCCGGTTTCTGCATGGGTGGCGGTTTCGCGTTGCTCGCCGCGTCCAACGGGTTTCAGGCAAGCGCCCCGTATTACGGTCAGCTGCCCACCGATGGGTCCTTTTTGGATGGTGCATGCCCCGTGGTCGCGAGCTTCGGGGCGAAGGACCCGTCGCTTCGTGGCGCGGCGGAGAAACTCGAAACGCTGCTCACCGAACGCGGCGTGCCGCACGATGTGAAGGAGTACCCGGATGCCGGACACAGCTTCGCCAACCGGCTGCCGCTTGGTCCGCTCAATGTCCTCGCTCGGGTGCTGGGATTCGGTTATCACCACGAGTCCAGTGAGGACGCCTGGCGCCGCGGGCTGGCCTTCTTCGGTGAACATCTCCGCTGAACTCCTCGATCGAATGGTGGTTGCGCTGTGACCGAACATCGGGAGTGGACCGTTACCGGGCACGCTGGCGAGATTTCCGCTCGCACCTGGCCGAATCCCCGTGGTTACTGGCTGGCCGTGCTGGTACACGGCTACGGCGAGCACATCGGGCGGTACCAGCACGTCGCCGACGCACTGGTGGAAGCGGGCGCCGCCGTGGTCGGCCACGATCACGCCGGGCACGGGCAGTCCGCGGGCGATCGGGTGCTGATCAACGATTTCGAGCGGGTCGTCGACGACCAGCATCTGGTGATCCAGCGGGCTCGCCAGGAGTACCCCGACATCCCGCTGATCCTCATTGGACACTCGCTTGGTGGGATGATCGCGACCCGGTACGCCCAGCGGCACATCGACGAGCTCGCCGCGCTGGTGCTCTCCGGGCCGGTGCTCGGCAGCTGGTACCCGCTGGATTTGCTGGAATACGACGAGATCCCGGAGACGCCGATCGACGTAGCCACGCTGTCAAGGGACGAGACGGTCGGCGATGCCTACGCGGCTGATCCGTTGGTGTGGCACGGCCCATTCCGGCGTCCCACCCTCGAGGCCATCGACGATTGCCTGTACACCATCAACTTCGCCGGGGCATTCGGCGACGACGTACCGGCGCTGTGGATGCACGGCGATGACGACGAGCTGGTGCCGATCGCGGACACCAGGGCCGGCATGGACCGGATTCGAGGGCTCGGATTCGAGGAGATCATCTACCCGGGTGCACGGCACGAGATCTTCAACGAGACCAACTACAAGGACGTGCTCGCCGACCTGACCGCGTTCGTACGAGGGGTGCTCGGCTGAATGCCTTCCGATGAACGACTGCCGCCCTACGGGCAGGGCACGTGGGGAATGGGTGAGCGCCGCTCGCGGCGGGCGGCGGAGGTCGCCGCCCTGCGGCACGGTCTCGACCTCGGCATCGAACTGATCGACACCGCGGAGATGTACGGCAACGGCGGAGCCGAGGAGGTGGTCGGCGAGGCGGTCGCGGGGCGCCGGCACGACGTGTACCTGGTGAGCAAGGTGTTCCCGCACAACGCCGGCCGGCTGGACGCGATCAGGGCGTGTGAGGCAAGCCTGCGGCGGCTAGCCACCGACTACCTCGATCTCTACCTGCTGCACTGGCGCGGCAGCACGCCACTTGACGAGACGCTGGAGGCGTTCGAGGCCCTGCGGAAGGACGGCAAGATCCGCCGGTTCGGGGTGAGCAACTTCGATCCCGGCGACATGAGCGAATTGTGGTCGTCCGACGCCGGCCGGCAGGCCGCGACCAACCAGGTGCTTTACAACCTGACTCGCCGCGGTGTCGAGTTCGACCTGCTGCCATGGTGCGCCCAGCGGGGGCTGCCGGTCATGGCGTACTCACCGATCGAGCAGGGCAGGCTGCTGAAGGATCCGGTGCTGCGCGGGGTCGCCGAGCGGCACGGCGCCACACCCGCGCAGATCGCGCTCGCCTGGGTGCTCCGGCACCACGGCGTGTGCGCGATCCCCAAGGCAGCCACCCCCGAGCACGTCGAGGAGAACCATGCGGCGCTGAACATCCGGCTGTCCGGGGAAGACCTGGCCGAACTCGACACGCGGTTCCCGCCGCCCGAGCGCGCCACTCCCCTCGAGATCCTCTGAGTACTTTGGCCGCCACAGCGGCGACAAGTGCTCATGGGTCCAGGAGCTTGCCAGGGTTGAGGATTCCGGTGGGATCCAGCGTGCTTTTCAACCGCCGCAACACCTCCACGCCCAGTTCACCGATCTCCGCGGCCAGGTAGGGCGCGTGATCGACGCCGAGGCCATGGTGGTGCGAGATCGTGCCGAGCGCACCGCCCGCGTGGCCGGAAATCGCGGCGCAGGCAGCGGCCTTCGCCCGCTCCCACTGCCCGACGGGATCCTCGGCGGCGCGCGGGATCAGCACGGTGAAGTACAGCGACGCGCCGGTCTCGTAGGCGTGCGAGACGTGGCACATGATCACCGGTTCGCGGCCCCGCTCGGTCAATGCTTCGGTCAACGCGGCCCGCACCGCGGCACGTAGCTCGGTCAACGTGGACCAGTACGTCGCGGTTTCCAGTGTCTCGACGCAGACTCCGGCGTCCATCAGCCGATCCCGCTGTCGCGGACCGGCGAATCGAGATCGCCGCCACGCCTCACCGAGCGCCCTGCCGGCACGCACCGGTGAGTGCGAACGCAGCACCCGCAACGTTTCCGCTCGGCGGCCGCCGAGCTCCCGCTTGGAGCGCGCGTGCCAGCCGAGCACCAGCAGGCACGGATCGACTACGCCGCGCCGGCGCAGATACCCGCGAAGAGCGGCAGAGCGCCATCCTCCTTTCAACGCGAGGGAAACCTCGGTCTCGTCCATATCGGACAGTCGGGTCACGTCGGCGAGAACGCGCCGCTGCGCGAGTTCCCGGACGGCCTCGCTGCCACGCGCCCAACCGTCCAGCACGAATCCCTCGTACCGCTCGATTTCCGGGGCGGGCCGCACCCGGACGGTCACTTCGGTCAACACGCCGAGGCTGCCCTCGCTACCGACCAGCAGGGCACGCAAGTCCGGCCCGGCGGCCGAAGCCGGGGCAACCCCGAGCCGCCATTCGCCGCGCGGGGTTGCCACCCGGACCGCGGCCACCATGTCCTCGAACCGGCCGTACCCGCTGGACGCCTGCCCGGCGGATCGGGTGGCGGCGAATCCGCCGATCGTCGCCCGCTCGAACGACTGCGGCAGGTGCCCGAGCGTCAGGCCCCGCGCACGCAACATGCGTTCCGCATCCGGGGCACGTACTCCCGCCTGAAACACCGCCAGCCGCGAAACGGGATCCACCGAGAGCAGGTGATCAAGCCGCATCAGATCAAGCACCACGACCGCGCACTTGCCGCCGCGCAGCGCGGCGACGCCGCCGACCACCGACGTGCCGCCACCGAAGGGCACCAGCGCGACATCGTGCTCAACGCACACCTCGACAACGCGCTGTACCTGCGCCGGGTCCGCCGGCACCACAACGGCATCCGGCACGGCCAGCCCGCCCGCACCACGCTGGCGAAGCAGGTCGAGATAGGACAGACCGCCGGATCGCCCGAGCCGATCGGCATCGCCGCACAGCACGTACGAGTCACCGACAACGGACGCGAGGGCGGCCCTGGCCGCGGGTGGCAACCCGGACACCGGTACCGGCCGCGCGGTACCGCCGAGGCCGGCACCGGCGTCCGGCCGGCCAGTCCGCGCGGATAGCCACTGGAGGCTACGGGCCGGTAGGTTATCGCCGTGCGCGTCACCAGGCGCCCACGCCGCCCGCAGCAAATGGTCGATATTCTCCGCCATTGATAGAGTGTGACATATGACGCTTCAACGTCACAGCGCGTCGTCAGGCGCTCAACCGAACAGCGAGTCGTCGCACACCCGCGCACCGGACTCCCGGTCCAGCACCAATCGGGTGCCGGACGACGTGCTACTGGACGCCGCACGCGGATGTGTGCTCGCGGTGGGTGTCCGCCGCACCACGCTTGCCGAGGTCGCCCGCACCGCCTCGGTCAGCAGGATGACGCTATACCGCCGGTTCCCGGACGTGCGCAGCATGCTTGCCGCGCTGATGACTCGCGAGTTCGGCGCCCTGCTCAGCGAAGCCTCGGAGCGAGCAGGCGGCGCGCGGAGTGCGCGCGAGCGGCTGGTGAACACCACCGTCGAGGCGATCAGGCGGCTGGTTTCCGATCCGATCATGCGCACCGTGCTCGACGTGGACGCCGAGTTGATCCTGCCCTATGTCGTGCAACGGCTCGGCAGCACGCAGCAGAACGCCGAGCGGGTGCTGCGCGCCGAGGTACGCGCCGGGCAGCAGGACGGATCGATCCGACTCGGCGCCGAGAACATCCAGGCCCGCACGCTACTGCTGGTGGCTCAGTCGTTCGTGTTCTCCATGCGTACCGCGGTGTCCACTAAGGACGGGATCACCGAAGAGGCTTTGCTGACCGAACTTTCCCGGATTCTCGACCAGTCGCTGCGCCCGGTTCCGGACTCCGAGGAATCCGGGGAACCGGAGTGAAAACTCCTGCCCGGCCGTTGCACACCTCGCTGAACGCGGCACGCAGGGCCATCGAGCTCGACGAGCTGGCCGGCGGGCAACCGGTCGACATCCTGGTCATCGGCGGTGGGGTGACCGGCGCCGGCATCGCGCTGGACGCGGCCAGCCGGGGGCTGTCCGTGGCACTGATCGAGGCGAAAGACCTCGCGTTCGGCACCTCGCGGTGGTCGAGCAAGCTGGTGCACGGTGGGCTGCGCTACCTGGCGAGCGGCGAGCTCTCCGTCGCCCACGAGAGCGCGGCCGAGCGGCACGTGCTGATGACCCGCACCGCGCCGCATCTGGTGCGCACGCTGCCCCAGCTGATCCCGCTCACCGAGCGGATCTCGCCGGCCCGGCGGGCGCTGCTGCGCAGCGGGCTGCGGGCCGGCGATCTGCTGCGCCGCGCGGCCGGGACCCCGTCGGCCATCCTGCCTGGCCCCCGGCAGGTCCCAGCCGCCGAGGCGCTCGCGCTTGCTCCGTGCCTGCGACGCGACGAATTGCGCGGCGGCCTGCTGTCCTTCGACGGCGCGCTGGTCGACGACGCCCGGCTGGTCGTGACCCTGGCGAGGACCGCGGCCGGGTTCGGCGCACGGATCCTCACCAGGATGGAGGCGACGCGGGCCGACGGTGACCGGGTGGCGGTGCGCGACACGCTTACCGGGCAGCACGCCGAGTTGCGGGCGAGGGTCGTGCTGAACGCGGCAGGCGTTTGGGCGGGGCGGTTGACCGATGCGGTACGGCTGTGCCCCTCTCGCGGTTCCCACCTGGTTCTTGACGGCGCGTCGCTCGGCCTTTCGTCGACCGCGCTCACCGTGCCCATTCCCGGCGAGAGCAGCCGCTTCGTGCTGGTGCTCCCGCAGCCGGACGGGCGGGTCTACTTGGGACTGACCGATGAGCCGCTGGACGGCGAGATCCCTGACGTGCCGGCAGTTCCTGATTCCGACACGGATTTCCTGCTTGACGTCGCGTCCACCGTGCTGGCGCGCCGGCTGACGCGCGCCGATGTGCTCGGTTCGTTCGCCGGGCTCCGACCGCTTGTGGAAGGCGCCGGAAGCTCGCGCAGCGCGGATCTGTCCCGCAAACACGCCATCGTGGGCTCGCCGAACGGGGTGCTGACCGCCGTTGGCGGCAAGCTCACCACCTATCGCAAGATGGCGCAGGACGCCGTGGACGCGGCGGTGCGGGCGGCCGGTTTGCATGCCGGCCCGGCGCAAACGAAACGCATCCCGCTAGCCGGGGCCGCGCCGCGCACCAATCTATCCACTGTGGACGCTCCGGCGCGGCTGATCGCCAAGTACGGCACCGAAGCTCCGCGCGTCGCCGCGGTCGGTGAGCTCGATCCGGACCTTGCCGTGCCGATCGCACCGGGATCGCCGATCACGGCAGCCGAGGTGGTTTTCGCCGTCCGGCACGAGGGAGCCCTCGACGTGCAAGACGTACTCGACATTCGAACCCGCCTCGGACTCGTCGCTGAGCAGGCCGAAGCCGCCCGGCCGGTCATCGCCGAACTCGTGGAGCGCTGCCTGACCGGATTGACCGGTGACGCGCCGGCAACCCGGTAGGATCGGACTCGGTTTGGTGCCGGCAGATATCCTGTCCAGGAGCCATATCAGATCGCTACGGTCACCGCCTCAGCCCGGGGGTTCTGGCGCACGAAATCGAAGAGGGGGTCGCCACGTGCCGGCTTCGTCCCTGGAGATCGACCACGTCACCAAGCACTACGGTGACGTCGTCGCACTGCAGGACATGACTTTCGAAGTGTGCGCGGGCGAGTTGTTCGGTTTCGTCGGCAGCAACGGAGCGGGCAAGACCACCACCATGCGGATCGCACTCGGGGTACTCGCCGCGGACTCGGGCGAAGTGCGGTGGAACGGTGAGCCGATCACCTTCGCCACCCGCACCCGTATCGGGTACATGCCGGAAGAGCGTGGCCTCTACCCGAAGATGAAAGTGCTCGACCAGCTCGTGTACCTGGCCGAACTGCACGGGATCGGGACGAACGAGGCGCACCGCAACGCGGAGAACTGGATCGGCAGGCTCGGGCTGCGGGACCGTCGCCTCGACGAGGTGCAGAAGCTGAGCCTCGGCAACCAGCAACGGGTGCAGCTGTGCGCGGCGCTGGTGCACGAGCCGGAGGTGCTCGTGCTGGACGAGCCGTTCTCCGGGCTCGACCCGGTCGCGGTGGACGTGATGAGCAAGGTGTTGCGGGACGAGGCGAACGCCGGCGTGCCGGTGATCTTCTCGAGTCATCAGCTGGATCTGGTGCAGCGGCTGTGTGATCGGGTCGGGATCGTCCGGAATGGACAGATGGTGGCCTGCGGAACGGTGGACGAGTTGCGGGCGAGTGGTGATGTCCAGCTGGTTGTGGACGCCCCGGACGCGTCGCCGGAGTGGCCGGCCGAGCTGCCGGGAGTCACCGTGGTGGCGACGAACGGAACGCGAAGGACCCTGTTGCTCGATGCCGGGGTTGACGACCAAACCGTGCTGAAGGCCGCACTGGCGACCGGCGAGGTCACCGAATTCAGCCGGCACAAGCCATCCCTCGCCGAACTGTTCCGCAACGTGGTGTCCGAAGGGAATGCGGTATGACCTCGGCATCGACGACAACGCCTCGGCGCGCCGTCTGGTTGGTCGCCCGCAGGGAAATCATCATGCGCGTGCGGACCAAGGGGTTCGTGATCGGTACCGCCGCGATCATCGTGGTCCTCGCCGGTTACCTGCTCCTGCAGAACACCTTGTTCGGCGGTGCGGAGCGCAGCACGGTAGGGCTGAGCGGCCAAGCGACCGCGGTGGCCGAGCCGTTGAAGCAAGCCGCTCAGCAGCTCGGGCACGAGGTGGAAACCCGTGATGTGCCGAGCCAGCAGCTCGGCCGGCAGCAGGTGGCGGACGGCGAGCTGGACGCGCTGGTGAGCGGGGCACCGGCCGCGTTGAAGGTGCTGGCTGACGACGATCTGGACGCTGATCTGCGGAACAGCCTGAACGGGTTGGCACAGCAGCAGGTGCTCGCGGCCAAGCTCGCCGAGGCCGAGGTGGAGGACCCTGCCGGCGTGCTGAACCAGGTGAACGCGACCGAGGTCCAGGTCAGTTACCTGAACCCACCGGAACCAGACCGAGGTCAGCGGCTCGTGATGGGTCTGGTGCTGGCGTTCCTGCTCTACATGTCGGTCGCCACCTACGGCATGCAGGTGGCGACCGGTGTCGTGGAGGAGAAGTCCAGCCGGATCGTGGAGATACTGCTCGCCACGCTGCGGCCGTGGCAGCTGCTGCTCGGCAAGGTGCTCGGTCTCGGCGTCGTGGGCCTCATCCAGCTGACCGTCATCGGTGTCGTCGGGCTCGCGGTGGCCTCCGCGACCGGCGCGCTCACCATCTCCGGGGTGGCGGCCGGGGCGCTCGGCTGGGGAATCGGCTGGTACCTGCTCGGCTACTTCCTCTACGCCACGCTGTTCGCCGCGGCCGCGTCGCTGGTATCCCGGCAGGAGGAGACGCAGCAGGTCACCGCGCCGATGCTGATGATCCTGGTGATCGGCTTCGTGGCCGGATTGAACATGCTGGTCCAGGACTCAGCCGGCGCGGGTGCCACCGTGCTGTCGTTGATCCCGTTGCTGTCCCCGATCATGATGCCGGGGCGGATCGCGATGGGCACCGCACCGGTCTGGCAGATCGGGCTTGCGCTGGTACTCACCGTCGCCACCATTGTGCTGGTGACCTGGCTGGCCGGCCGGATCTACCGAAACGCCGTGCTGCACACCGGCAGCCGCGTGAAGCTCCGCGACGCCCTCCGCTAGCGGCCCACCTCAGCGGCTGCCCATGGGGACGTAGTCCCGTTCGGTGTACCCGACGTATAGCTGCCGAGGGCGCCCGATCTTGGTGGCCGGATCGTTGATCATCTCGCGCCAGTGCGCGATCCATCCCGGCAACCGGCCGATCGCGAACAGCACGGTGAACATCTTGGTCGGAAAGCCCATCGCCCGGTAGATCAGCCCGGTGTAGAAGTCCACGTTCGGGTAGAGCTTGCGCTCGATGAAGTAGTCATCCGCCAGCGCGGTCTCCTCGAGCTGCTTGGCGATGTCGAGAAGCTCGTCGTTGACACCGAGTTTCTCGAGGATCTCGTCCGCGGTCCGTTTGATGATCTTCGCGCGCGGGTCGTAGTTCTTGTACACCCGGTGCCCGAAGCCCATCAGCCGCACGCCGGCTTCCCTGTTCTTGACCTTCCGCACGAATTCGGCCACATTGGAGCCGTCCCGCCTGATGCCCTCGAGCATCTCGAGTACCGCGGCGTTCGCGCCACCGTGCAGCGGGCCGAACAGCGCGTTTATCCCAGCCGAGACGCTCGCGAACAGGTTCGCCTCGGAAGATCCCACCAGCCGCACCGTGGAGGTCGAGCAGTTCTGCTCGTGATCCGCGTGCAGGATGAACAGCAGATCAAGTGCCCGCACCATGGTCGGATCGAGGTCGTACGGCTCGGCGGGAAACCCGAACGTCATGCGGAGGTAGTTCTCCACAAGTCCCAGCGAGTTGTCCGGGTACAGGAACGGCTGGCCGACCGACTTCTTGTAGGCATACGCCGCGATGGTCGGCAGTTTGGCCAGCAGGCGGATCGTGGAGATCTCCACATTCGGCTCGTCGAACGGGTTCAGCGAGTCCTGGTAGAAAGTGGACAGCGCGGAAACCGCGGACGACAGCACCGGCATCGGATGCGCGTCCCGCGGGAATCCTTCGAAGAACCGCTTCATGTCCTCGTGCAGCAGCGTGTGCCTGCTGATTTTCGAGGTGAAATCGTCGAGCTGCTGGCGGGTCGGCAGCTCGCCGTAGATCAGCAGGTAGCTGACCTCGATGAAGTTCGATTGCTCTGCCAGCTGCTCGATCGGATAGCCGCGATATCGCAGCACCCCGGCGTCGCCGTCGATATACGTGATTTCCGAAGAACACGAAGCGGTGTTCACGAATCCGGGGTCAAGCGTGACAACCCCGGTATTCGCCATCAGTTTGCCAAGTTCGATACCTGGTGCGCCTTCCTTGGCAGGTATCATATTCATGTCGTGCTCGCCGCCATCGAGGCGTAGCGCGACGGTACGAGTACCGGATTGCGGCGCAGTCGTCGCGTCGGGCATGCACGTCCCTCTCACGCTCAGACAGGGCGGCGCCGACGACAAGTTGTGTCGCAGCCGAGCTCGCGGTCCGTAATCCAGGCACCGCAGCACCGCCCCGTTGGGGTCCTGTCAACCCTCACGCTAGTAGCCGAGACGCCACACGGACACCTGAACCCGCGATCCCGTTAGCCGGTTGGGACCGGCATCACACACCATCGTCCCGATCACCGAGAATTTCGGTGACCTCCCGGATTGTCGGTGGCTGGGCGCCCTCCCGTGAGACGGTCACCGCCGCGGCGGCCGCGGCGAACTCGAGGGCGGTTCGCCATGCGGGAACCTCGAGGTCTCGCATCGTCCGCAGGTCGTGCACGCCGTTACGGTGCAGCCAGGCGAGCAGCGCACCCTGGATCGTGTCGCCGGCGCCGATGGTGTCCGCGATCCGCACGCCTACCGCCGGTACGTCGATCCTGTCACCGCCGGAGGTGAGCACGGTGAGCCCGTCACCTCCCCTGGTCAGCACCACCGCCGCCGGTCCACGCCGCAGCCAGCTCCCGGTCGCGGCCAGCACCTCGTCCTGGCCGGATGCCTCGGCCAGCCAGGCAGCGTCCTCAACGGACAGTTTCAGCAAACCGGTGTGCGGCAACCAGGAGTCGAACCTCTCGCGGTACGAATCGGGGTCGGAGATCAGGTCCGCCCGGATGTTCGGGTCGACCGCGGTCAGCACGCCGGTTCGCCAGGCCCGCACGAGTACCGCTTCGTACCCACTCGCTCCCGGTTCCAGCACCATGCCGAGCGTGCCGAGGGAAAGCATCGTCGTGCCCTGCGGCAACGAGCCGGGGTCGGTGAACAACCGATCGGCGGTGCCATCCGTGTAGAAGGTGTAGTGCGCCGAACCGGCAGCGTCCAGTGTCACCACGGCGAGTGTGGTCGGCTCCGCGCCACGCCCGACCAGCGAGGTGTCCACATGGGACTCGTGCAGCCGGTCGAGAAGGGCCACGCCGAAGGTGTCGGTGGAAACCCTTGAGAGAAACGAAACCGGCGTGTCCAGCCGTCCCGCGGCGAGTGCCACGTTGTACGGACCGCCGCCGAGCCGAGGCAGTAGCGGGCTCAGCGCGCCGTCCACAGTGGAGGGATCCGGTACCAGGTCTACGAGCGCTTCCCCGCCCACGACGATCATCGGCTGCTGCCCTTCCCGGCTGGCGTCCCGGCACCTGAACCTACCCCGGCCGGCTCGGCGGGCGACAGCCGGCCACTGGCTGGTTCCGCCCTCTCGATGCCAGTAAAGTTGGCATAATTTCATTGGACGACCGACCATCAGACGACCGATCACATGCCAGACCGTGGAGGGACCATGCCCGCCGAGCGGCTGCTGCCGAATACCGAGGCACAAGACCTCATCAAACTGGCGCGGGAGATCGCGCGGGAGGAACTCGCGCCACTGGCAGCCGGCTACGAGGAGGAGGAACGATTCCCACGCGAGCAGTTCCGGCTGCTCGGCCGCAGTGGCCTGCTCGGACTGCCCTATCCAGACCGGTGGGGTGGCGGTGACCTGCCGTACGAGGTGTACCTGCAGGTGCTCGAGGAGATCGCGGCCGCGTGGATGTCGGTGGGTGTCGGGCTGTCGGTGCACACCATGTCCTGCTACGCGCTCGCCGAGTACGGCACGGAGCAGCAGCGGGACCGCTGGCTGCCGGACATGCTCGCCGGCGAGCTACTCGGTGCGTACGCGCTCTCCGAGCCGCATGCCGGCTCCGATGCGGCCGCGCTGTCCACCCGCGCGGTCCTTGACGGCACCGAGTACCTGGTGACCGGGACGAAGGCGTGGGTAACGCACGGTGGCGAGGCCGACTACTACACGACGATGGTGCGCACCGCCGACGACGGTTCGAGTGGCATCAGCTGCCTGCTGGTGGACGCCGCGACACCGGGTCTTTCGGCGGCCGCGCCGGAACGGAAAATGGGGCTGACGGCGTCCACCACCGCGCAACTGCTCTTCGATCGGGCCCGCGTTCCGGCCGAGCGGCTGCTCGGCGCCGAGGGCAAGGGGTTGCGGATCGCACTGTCCTCGTTGGCTTCCGGCCGGCTCGGCATCGCTGCCTGCTCGGTCGGATTGGCGCAGGCCGCCCTTGACGAGGCGGTGCGCTACGCCAAGCAGCGCACCCAGTTCGGCCAGCCGATCTTCGACTTCCAGGGGATGGAGTTCCTGCTCGCGGATATGGCGGCCGCGGTCGAGTCATCTCGCGCCACTTACCTCGACGCGGCGCGCCGACGCGACCGGGGAATGCCGTTCACCCGCCAAGCGTCGGTGGCCAAGCTGGTAGCCACCGACGCCGCGATGAAGGTCACCACCGACGCGATGCAGGTACTCGGCGGCGCCGGCTACACCCGCGACTTCCCGGTCGAACGCTATTTCCGGGAGGCCAAGGTGCCGCAGATCTTCGAAGGCACCAACCAGATCCAGCGGATCGTTATCGCCAGGGAGCTACGCGGCGCCGGGCACCTGTGAACACTTCCGTAACCGAAAGTGTTCACAGGTTCATGGATGACGCGTCTGGTCAGCCGGCGTTCTTGCGGGCCACGCAGAGCACCGACTGGCCGAACGGCACCTTGACGCCCTTCTCGATGGCCTTGGTCACCGGCACCACGAAGCGGTCATAGATGGACACCAGCTTCGGGTTCGGTGCACCGGCGCCGCCCTTGCGGACCGCCGCCCACCAGGCGAACGCGCCGAGGAAGTTCACGGGGCGGGCGACCTCGACGGTCAGCCCGGCGCCCTCCGCGGCTGCGGTCACCGTGGCAGGCGTGTACCGGCGGTAGTGCCCGACCTTCCGGTCGAACTCGCCGTACAGCTGCTGGTAACCGGGCACGAAAAGGACAATGTTGCCGGAGGACGTCACGGATTTCGACAGGCAGCGCAACGCCTCGACGTCGTCCTCGATGTGCTCGAGCACGTTGATCGCGATCAGCGATTCGACCGGATCGGCCAGCGGGACCTGACCGTCGATGTCGAACTGGCAGACCTCGACCTCGCTGCGGTCGGCGAACCGCTTCTTCATGCGCTCCACCGCGTCGGGGTCGACGTCGGTGACCACATAGCGGTCCAGGCCGGTGAAGCCGTCGGCGAACTCGCCGAGCCCGGCGCCGACCTCGAGGACCGAGCGGCCACAGTGGCGACCGATAAGCTCGCGTTGATAGTTCAGGTAGCGCGGCTTTCCTTGATCGTTCTCCAGATCGCGCCCGGTCGCCGCGGTAAAGGCGCCTTGCCCTTGCTCGTCGTCTGGCACGCTGTCTCCAACTCCTCGCATACGCTCTCGGGGACAACTCGCGTGGAGCAGGTAACTGACGTAATCCGTGATGGCATCAGCCAGGTCCGGCCCCAGGCCGGGTCAATATCGCAAAAGTTTGTCCGGTGCGTCGGATGCTAATTGACGTTTCCGGTGCAGGAACAGGCGGGGTGCACATTTGCGACCATTCATGCACGGATGGTCATATCCGGCATCGAACGAAGTAACGAGTTTCTCCCGGTCGTATAAGGCGAACGAATACCTCCGCGACCGAAACGCGCGATGCGCGGTCAATTACAACGAGTACTTCACCGCTTCGCCCGAACCCGTTCGGATTGGTCACCAGCAGACTAGTTGATGAGTGGCCGTATTCCCCAACTGGCATGCCAGGACTTGCCCGGCTGCAACGTGATGAGATCAACGCCGGAATTGAGCGCGTTCGGTGGGCAAGTCATCGGCTCGATCGCCACGCCGAGGCCAGGTGGGTCGTCGGGCAGCCACATGTAGGCGTGTACCCAGCGAAACGCCGGGTCCGTCCACAGTTCGACGCCGCGCCGGCCCCAGGTCAACGAGTGCCGGACGACCCCGTCCTTACCAGCTCGGCACCGGCCGAAGGTGTTGTCGAGATCGATGTTGGTGAGCGCCTCGCACACCATCTTGCCGCGACGAAAGTTATGGTGTTCGGTGCTGCCGACGTGGCGGATCGCCCCGGTCGGCAGCATTGTCTCCGGGTCGTACGGCAGCACCTTGGACGCGGTCAGCTTCAGGTCGCAGTCGCCGAGGTTCGCGGGCCCCGGCAGCAGGTACGGATGGGCGCCGACGCCGAACGGCACCGGGCGGTCCCCGATGTTCCGCACGCCGTGCGTGACCCGCAGACCCCAGCCCCCGACCTGGTAGGAGACGGTCGTGTGCAACGGCACCGGCCAGCCTGGCTGCGCGTCGATGGAGATCTCCAGGCTCACCTCCGAGCGGCTGCGGTCCACCAGCTTCCAGTGCTGGTCGCCGACCAGACCGTGGATGGCGTTACCCCGGTCCGGCTCGGTGATCTTCAGCTGCTGCGGTTCGTCCCGATACATCCACTTACCGCCCGCGACGCGGTTCGGCCACGGCACCATGACCTTCCCGGCGGATGGCACCGGGCAGGACGGATACTGAACGTGCCGGCTGTGCGCGTACTGGTGCCCGTCGACCTGATAATCGAGCAGGCTGGCGCCTACGTTCCCGATCACGGCGCGGGCTCCGCCGAGGTTGATCTCGAACTCTTCGGCAGCTGGATCACTCATGGGGTAACTCTAAAGCGCCGGCACGACGATTGCGTTCTAACTAGACCAGTCTCTATAGTGGCGCTGTGCCCCGCCGAACCGACGCGCGCGAGCGGGTGCTGCGTACCGCGGGAGCGCTGTTGCGCAGCCAGGGATATCACGGCACCGGCCTCAACCAGGTGCTCACCGAGAGCCGGGCGCCGAAGGGTTCGCTTTACTTCCACTTCCCCGGCGGCAAGGAGCAACTCGCGACCGAGTCGATCGAGCTGACCGGTGCCGAGCTGCGCCGGCTACTCGAACGGTTGCTCGCGTCCGCGAACACCCCGCGCGAAGCGTTGCACACGGTTACCGAGGCGCTCGCCGCGGAGCTGGACAGCTCGGATTATCGCGATGGCTGTCCTATCGCGACAGTGGCGCTGGAAAGCTGCGCCGGCCACGACCCGGTCCGCAAGGCGAGCGAGGACGTGTACCGATCCTGGCTAAACGTCGTGACGGACTACTTGCGGGACAACGGATTCGATAGCGAGCGGGCGAAATCACGCAGTGTTCTGATCATCGCCGCGCTGGAGGGAGCGCTGCTGCTTGCCAAGACCCAGCGCGACACGGCGCCGCTGCGCACCGTCGCCGACCAACTGGGCGACCTGATCGACGAGGAGTCCAGCTGATGCGCGTGCACCATCTGAATTGCGGGACCATGGTTCGGTTTCGAGGCGGCGCGCGGGGTGACCAGGCTGGGTTCGGAGATCCTGCTGATCCCGCTTGCCGGGCATACCGCCCGGCACAACCAGCTTCGTACTAACTGGTGAACCGGTCACGGACACCGAGGCGTTGGCGCAGATGGACATCCCGGCACACGAGATCTGCGTGGAAGTCCCGGCGAAAAAGGAGGTTTGGGTCAGTGGAGCTGCTACAGGGTGACGCGTTCGATTCCCTCTTCGAGAAATTCGATCGCGACGCGTTCCACCTTTGGCCGCCAAGGAGTTACAACGCCTTGTGCCCGCGAGGTCTACGCCCTGATCGCCCGCCACGTGCGGCAGCCCACAGCCCACGTTAGGCGTCGAGTTTGCTCGGGTCGAACCGGACCCTGCCGACGAGGGCACGGTTGATCAGCCAGAACAGCACGCCGATACAGAGCAGAATTCCGGCGATCGCGTAGTGCGTCGGATCCCGACCGGTGAGCGGGCTGGCGAAGAACGCGCAGCTGATCGCGCCGAGCACCGGAATGATCGTCGGAGCGCGGAAGTGGTCGTGCTCCACCCTGTCCTTGCGCAGCACCAGAACCGCCACGTTGACGATCGAAAAAACGATCAGTAGCAGCAACGCCGTAGTGCTACCGAGGTCCTCGATCTCCGCGGTACTCACCAGCCCGATCGCGATCACGCTCGTGAACAGGATCGACACCCACGGCGTGCGGCGCAGCGGATGCACCCGGCCGAACTGCTTCGGAATGATCCGCTCGTTCGCCATCCCGTAAAGCAACCGGCTCGCCATCAACATGTTGATCAGCGCCGAGTTGATCACCGCGAACAGCGCGATCCCGGTGAAGAAGAGCAACGGAAACGCCGGCGCACCAACGCGGACCACCTCGAGCAACGGCGCCGTCGAGTTCTCCAGCGTCCCCACCGGCACCAGCAGCGAGGATGTCGTCGACACCAGCAGATAGACGAGCCCGCAGAAGATCAAACCGATGATGATCGCGCGAGGGAAGACCTTCACCGGATTCCGGACTTCCTCCGCCATGTTCACCGAGTCCTCGAACCCGACCATGGAGAAAAACGCCAGCGCGGTGGCAGACGTGACGCCGAAGAACGCCCCGGATTCCGCATCGAACTCGACGAGCCGGCCGGGCTCGCCATCACCGTTGAGTACCGCGAACAACCCGATCGCGATGACGATGAGCAATCCGCTGAGCTCCACGATGGTCAAGACCACGTTGAGCTTCACGGATTCGCCAACGCCACGGAAGTTGACAAGCGCGAGCAGCATGATGAACGCGATCGCGACGAGCACTTCCGGCGCGGTCACGAACTCCTGTAGGTAATCCCCGCTGAACGCCTGCGCGGCCGAGGACGCCGACGTGATGCCGGAACACATCACCGCGAACGCCACCATGAAGGTCAGGAATTGCAGGCCGAACGCGCGGTGCGTGTACAGCGCGGCACCGGCCGCCCGCGGATATTTGCCGACCAGTTCGAGGTAGCTGAAGGCGGTCAGGAATGCGACCACGAAAGCGATGAGAAACGGTATCCACAACGCGCCGCCGACCTCGCCGGCCACCTTTCCGGTGAGCGAATAGATGCTCGCGCCGAGAATGTCGCCAACCACGAAGAACAGCAGGAGCTTGGGGCCCATGACCCGCTTCAGCGAGGGCTCACCCGACTGCTCCGTCGCCGTCTCGGGCGTCCTTCCTTCTGCCATAGTCGCCGAGTGTGCACGATCGCACCCGGCCAGCAACAGCCGTCAACGCAGCTCCACCCGAGATGGGCTAGGACACTCAGGGCGCCAGGCGCTCGATATGCCAGCTGCCGTCGACCCGCCGGAACCGGAGCCGGTCGTGCATCCGATCCCGCCGTCCTTGCCAGAACTCCACGAAATCCGGGCGAATTCGCCAGCCGCCCCAGTGCGGCGGCACCGGAAGCTGATCGGTGTCCGCGAACTGGCGCTCCACTTTGGCCAGCGCCTTCTCCAGCGCTCGCCTGCCGTCCACCACCCGGGACTGCGGCGAGGCCCACGCGCCGATCTGCGAGCCGCGCGGTCGGCCGGACCAGTACTCGGCGGTGTCCGCGCTGGACACCCGCTCCACCTCGCCACGCACGTTCACCTGTCGCTGCATGGCGTACCACGGGAAGGTCGCGGCGGCGTACCGCGTGGCCAGCAGATCGTGGCTCTTCGCGGAGGTGTAGTTGGTGTAGAACACCACGCCGTACTGGTCCAGCCCCTTGCACAGCACGCTGCGCGACGACGGGCGCCCCTCGGCGTCCGCGGTGGCCAGCACCATGGCGTTCGCGTCGGGCAGGCCGGCGGCCTGTGCCTCATCCAGCCAGCGCTGCAGCTGCTCGAACCAGGTGCCGGCCAGCTCGTCCTCGTGCAGCGAGCCGCGGTCGTACGACACGCGCATACCAGGCAAGGCAACCGCGGTATCCGGTTGCGGACCGTTGTTCGCGGTCGATACCTGCGTGCTGTTGGCCTCTGGCATGTTGCGCCACCCTCCACGACCCGTGATCACGAACCGAACACCCGGTGGAATTGGACGGTAGGCGCTCGGCGGACGATAGGGAAACCGCCCGTTCAGTGACTCGAGACACGCCGGTGGGTAATCGGGTGACGGATCCCACCGGACGCCCACCATTGCCGTTTCGCCAGCTACGGAGCAGGCTTCCGATAGCCGGGCCGAACGGGCTCGTCGGGCACGGCATTCGACCGCGCGATGGAGCTCGGGCGCCCGCGCGGACAAGTCGGGGAACGGCGCGGAAGGAAGCCCAGTGACCAGCGCGATTCAACAGAAACAGAGTGAGGATGACTTCCGTCCCGGGTTGGAAGGCGTCGTCGCGTTCCAGACCGAAATAGCCGAACCGGATAAGGACGGTGGCGCGCTGCGGTATCGCGGCGTGGACATCGAGGACCTCGCCGGCAAGGTCGGCTTCGGCGACGTGTGGGCGCTGCTCGTGGACGGCAGGTTCGGGGACGGGCTGCCGCCTGCCGAGCCGTTTCCGCTCCCGGTGCACTCCGGCGACGTGCGGGTGGACGTGCAAGCCGCGCTGGCGATGCTGGCGCCGATCTGGGGTTACCAGCCACTGCTCGACGTCAGCGACGCGGAGGCGCGCGAGCAACTGGCCCGCGCGTCGGTGATGGCGCTGTCCTACGTGGCACAGTCCGCGCGCGGGACCCACCAGCCGGCCATCCCGCAATCCCGCATCGACCAGTGCAACTCGGTAACCGAGCGGTTCATGACGCGCTGGCAGGGCGAACCAGACCCGGCGCACGTGCGGGCGGTGGACGCTTACTGGGCCTCCGCCGCGGAGCACGGGATGAACGCGTCCACGTTCACGGCCAGGGTGATCGCGTCGACCGGCGCGGACGTGGCTGCGGCGCTGTCCGGTGCGATCGGTGCGATGTCCGGCCCGCTACACGGCGGCGCGCCCGCGCGGGTGCTGCCGATGCTTGACGAGGCGGAGCGCACTGGCGACGCGCGTGGCGTGGTGCGCGGCATCCTCGACCGGCGGGAGCGGCTGATGGGCTTCGGGCATCGGGTGTACCGGGCGGAGGACCCGCGGGCACGGGTGCTCCGGCGGGCCTGCGCCGAACTCGGTGCCGAGCGCTACGAGGTGGCCGCGGCGGTGGAGCATGCCGCGCTCACCGAGTTGCGGGAGCGTCGTCCCGACCGGCCGATCGAGACGAACGTGGAGTTCTGGGCCGCGGTGATCCTGGATTTCGCGCGGGTGCCGACCTTCATGATGCCGGCGATGTTCACCTGCGCCCGCACCGCAGGGTGGTCCGCGCACATCCTCGAGCAGAAGCGCACCGGGCGGCTCGTCCGGCCGTCCGCACGATACGTCGGCCCGGACCCGCGCCTGCCGCAAGACGTCGACGGCTGGGGCTCGTGAGTCTTTTTCGGGGTTATAGCACCCAAAAAGACTCACGAGTCCACCGTTCGGTTGACCCGGGCGTGCGCCTGGCGCAGCACGCTCGGGGGTATGAACGCAATCGAAGCTCGCGGGCTGGGCAAGACGTACCGCGATGTGCACGCGGTGCGCGACGTGGATCTGACCGTGCGGCAGGGCGAGATCTTCGCGCTGCTCGGCCCGAACGGCGCCGGCAAGACCACCACCGTGGAAATCCTCGAGGGACACCGCGACCGGGACAGCGGCGACGCGCGGGTGCTCGGCGAGGACCCCGGCAAGGCTGGCCGCGCGTGGCGCAGCAGGCTGGGCATCGTGCTGCAGACCGCAACCGACGCGGCACAGCTCACCGTCGCCGAAACCGTCAGGCACGTCGCCCGCTACTACCCGAACCCGCGCGAGGTTGACGACGTCCTCGACGCCTGCGGGCTCACCGAGAAGGCCGGGTCCCGGGTGCGCCAGCTCTCCGGTGGGCAGCGCAGGCGGCTGGACGTCGCGCTCGGCATCGTCGGCAACCCCGAGCTGATCTTCCTCGACGAACCGACCACCGGCTTCGACCCGGAAGCCCGCCGGCAGTTCTGGGTACTGATCGAGAACCTGGCCCGCGGCGGCACCACGATCCTGCTCACCACGCATTACCTGGACGAGGCCGAGGCGCTCGCCGGGCGCGTCGCGGTGATCGCCCACGGCGAGATCGTCGCCGAGGGCCCACCAGCCACGCTCGGCGGCCGGGCAACGGCCGAGGCCACCGTCGGCTGGACCGACGAGAACGGCAGGCACACCAAACACACCGCCACCCCGACCGCGCTGATCAACCAGCTATCCGCGGGCGGCCGCGAGCTGGCCGAGCTGACCGTAAGCCGGCCAACGCTCGAAGACATCTACCTGGATCTGATCGGAGACCGGCAATGACCCGCACGCTCACCCGGCCGGCACCGCTGCCGTCCCCGCTGCGTCTCGGCCTCGCCCGCGGCGGTATCGAGCTCAAGCAGTTCTTCCGGCAGAAGGAACACGTGGTGTTCACCTTCTCCATGCCGGCGTTCCTGCTCGTCCTGCTCGGCTCGATCTTCAACGACGCGTTCGGCAACAGCGGCGTGACCGCCGGCCAGGTGTTCACGGCCAGCATGGTCGGCGCCGGCATCGTCGCCACGTCGTTCGTGAGCATGGGCATCGGGGTCGCGGTCGATCGGGAGGACGGCACGCTGAAACGGCTGCGCGGCACGCCGATGCCGGCCGTCTCGTACTTCCTCGGCAAGATCGTGCTGGTCGCGGTGTCCAGCGTGGCCGAGGTGATCCTGCTGCTCGGTGTCGGAATGCTGCTCTTCGATCTGTCCCTGCCCACCGAGCTGGGCCGGTGGCTGACCTTCACCTGGGTGTTCGTGCTCGCCGTGATCAGCTGCTCGCTGCTCGGTATCGCCATCAGCGCGCTGGCCCGCTCGTCGCAGAGCGCGCCCGCGGTGACCAACATTCCCTACCTTGGACTGCAGTTCATCTCCGGCGTGTTCATCAACCCGATTACCGCACTGCCGGCGGCTATGGTCACGGTGGCCTCGTTCTTCCCGGTGAAGTGGATCAGCCAGGGCTTCCGATCGGTGTTCCTGCCGGACAGCATGGTGGTACAGGAGATGGCGGGATCATGGGAACACGGCATGACGGCACTGGTGCTGACGGCGTGGTGCGTGGCGGGGCTGGCGCTGTGCCTGGCCACATTCCGGTGGACGAACAGCCGGAGCTGACCTCGGGTACCGCGCCCGAGGACGCCTGGGTGCGCTCGTTCTGGCTGTGGGACGTCTACTTCGCGATCGGTTATCTGCTCGCGGTCGGGCTGACCCTCGCGGACGAATCGGAGTTGTCCCGGCGGCTCGTCGTGGTGGCGGCGCTGAGCGCCATCGCGATCGGGTATCTGGCCGTCGGCAGGCGCATCATGCGCACCGACGACAACGTCCGGCACAGGCTGACCTTCCTGGCCGCGGTGCTCGCCGCGTTCCTGGTCGCGGTGCTGGCCGAGCCGTCCGCCGGCTTCGGGCTGTTCGCGATCTGCCCGATGGTGTTCATGACGGTGTCGTTGCGTGTCGCGGCGGTGATCGTGGCGGTCGCGATCATGCTTCCGGTGCTCTCCGCGATCCTCCGCGACGGGGTCACCGACGTGAACCTCGCGATGCAGTTGCCGATCTCCGGGATGCTCGTCGCGTTCGCGGTCTTCATCGGCTGGTGGCTGGACAGGGTAATCCGGCAGAGCGAGCAGCGTCGCGAGCTGATCGAGAAACTCGAGGCCAGCCGGGCTGAGGTGAGCCGGCTCTCGCACGAAGCGGGCATCGCGGGCGAGCGGGAACGGCTGGCCGCGGAGATCCACGACACGCTGGCGCAGGGCTTCGCCAGCATCGTCACGCTCGCCCAGGCCGCCGAATCCACCGTTGACGCCGGCGACGCGCAGACCCGCAAGCACCTGAGCCTGCTCGCCCGCACCGCGCGGGAGAACCTGGCTGAATCACGGGCACTGGTGGCCGCGCTCGCGCCGAGTGCGCTGGAGACCGGCACCCTGGACGCGGCGCTGTGCAGGCAACTCGAACAACTCGCCTCGGAGCTCGGCGCGCGGGTGGACCACCAGATCGACGGCACGCCGGGACCGTTGCGGACCTCCGTCGAAGTGGTGCTGCTGCGCGCCGGGCAGGAGGCGATGACGAACATCCGCAAGCACGCCCACGCCGATTCGGTGGTACTACGCCTCGCGTACACCGAATCGGCCGTATGCCTGACGATCACCGACAACGGCGCCGGGTTCGACCCGGCCGAGCCCACCGACGGCTTCGGATTGCGCGGGATGCGCCGCCGCGTCGAGCAGGTGGGTGGCACGTTGAGCGTCCACAGTGGACCTGGCGAGGGGACGCGGGTCGCCGTGGAGGTGCCGAGGTGACCATTCGCGTGCTGCTCGTCGACGATCATCCGGTGGTGCGGGCCGGGTTGGCCGGCATGCTGGACGCCGAGGCGGACATCACCGTCGCCGGGGAAGCGGGATCCGGCGCCGAGGCGGTCGCCGTTGCCGTGCGCGCGAGGCCGGACGTCGTGCTGATGGACCTGCGGATGCCAGGCATGGACGGTGCGCAGGCCACCAGGCGGCTACTCGCCGAGCACCCGCACCTCAAGGTCGTGGTGCTGACCACCTACGAGACCGACACCGACATTCTCGGTGCGGTGGAGGCGGGGGCGTCTGGTTACCTGCTCAAGGACACCTCCCGCGTCGAGCTCGCCGAGGCCATCCGGGCCGCGACGCGCGGGGAGACGGTCCTGGCTCCATCGGTGGCCGGGCGGCTGGTCAACAGGGTGCGTGGACCCTCCCAACCCAGCTTGACCGGCCGGGAGGTCGAGGTGCTCCGGCTGGTCGCAACCGGCCGCACCAACGCCGAGATCGGGCGGGAGCTGCGGATCAGCGAGGCGACCGTGAAGACACACCTGCTGCGGATGTTCAACAAGCTCGGGGTGTCGGACCGCACCGCCGCCGTCACCACGGCGTTGGACCAGGGATGGCTCTGACAAACTTGGCGCATGCTTGAGGCATGCGAGTTCGCGCTGTCACACCGGATCGCGAGGGAGCAGTCGGCCAACCGCGCCCCGTCCCTGGTGGCGGCCGTGATCAGGGACACCGAGATGGTCTGGACCGGCGCGCGTGGGCGGGTCGACGGCCAGCCGCCGACCGGCGACACGCAGTACCGGATCGGCTCGATCACCAAGTCGTTCGTCGCGGCGCTGGTGATGCGGCTGCGGGACGAGGGCAAACTGTCCCTGAACGACCCGCTCGACAAGCACCTGCCGGGCACCAGCCTCGGCGAGCGCACCATCGGCCAGCTGCTCGCGCACACCGGCGGCCTCACTGCCGAGTCCCCCGGCCAGTGGTGGGAACGCAGCCAGGGCGGTAGCTGGGAGGCACTGAACGCCAGCCTCGGCACCGAGGAGCTGAAGCACCGGGCGGGGCGACGGTTCCACTACTCGAACGTCGGCTACGGCGTGCTCGGCGAGCTCGTCGCGCGGCTTCGCGGGATGAGCTGGCTGGACGCGTTGCGCGCGGAGATCCTGCGGCCGTTGGAGCTGACCCGTACCACGCCGCATCCGGACGGCGCGCACGCGCGGGGCTGGGCCGTGCACCCGTACGCGGATGTGCTGCTGCCCGAACCGGCGCCGGACGCCGGCGCGATGGCGCCCGCGGGACAGCTGTGGTCCACGATGGCCGACCTGGCCCGGTGGACACGGTTCACCGGCGGCGACAGCGGCGACGTGCTGCACCCGGACACCGTGGCGGAAATGCGCGAACCGGCCATCGTGGACGACGGGGACGTGTGGAGTACCGGCTACGGCCTCGGCTTCCAGCTGATACGCGACTCCGGGCGGCGGTTCGCCGGGCACACCGGGTCCATGCCGGGTTTCCTGGCGTGCGTGCTCGCCGACCCCGCCTCGGGCACCGGGGCGCTGGCGATGGCGAACACCACCTCGGGCGTGGTGATCGCCGGCCTGGTGCTCGACCTGATCAAGATCGCGGACGAGCTGGAGCCGCGGCTGCCCGAGGAGTGGACGCCTGCCACCGAGGTGGACCACGACCTGCTCGAGCTGACCGGACCGTGGTACTGGGGCCCGTCGCCGTTCACGCTGCGGCTGCTGCGGGACCGCTGGCTGGATCTCACGCCCACCTCGGGCGCCGGGCGGGCCTCCCGGTTCCGCCCTGACGGCGCGGACACCTGGATCGGGCTGGACGGGTACTACGCGGGCGAGACCCTGCGGGTCGTGCGGCATGCCGACGGATCGCCAAGCCACCTCGATCTGGCCACCTTCGTGTTCACCCGCACCCCGTACGACCCGAAAGCACCCGTGCCCGGCGGCGTGGACCCGGACGGCTGGCGCCCCGCCTAACCCACGCCTGACCCCCGCCCTACGCCCGCGCGGCCCCCGCCTGGCGCGCACCGGGGGACCCAATATGCATCCATATTGCGCGAATGGGCGCGCACGTGGGTGACCCCGGGGTCGCCGGCACGGCAAAACCGGTGGTGCGGGTGCGGCGCGAAACGGTGGAGACGGTGCGGCGCGAAAAAGGGGTGGGGACGGTGCGGCGCGAAAGGTGGGGACGGTAACCCTCGCTTAACGTGGCGGTGGCCGAGCTGAAAGACTGCGGGTACCCGGCAACGGCGCCGGCATGGCAGACGTGTTATTACGAGTCGAGAGGCGCCGAGATGACGCAGACCGCCGATCCGACGACACTCCGGCTACCCGCCGAACTCACACCGTCCGACGGGCGGTTCGGCTGCGGCCCGTCGAAGGTGCGGCCCGAGCAGCTGAACCATCTGGCCACCGCGGGTGCCGAGGTGATGGGCACCTCGCACCGGCAGAAACCGGTCAAGTCGCTTGTCGGCAGGATTCGCGCCGGGCTGGCCGAGCTGTTCTCGCTACCCGAAGGCTACGAGGTGGTCCTCGGCAACGGCGGCAGCACCGCGTTCTGGGACGCCGCCGCGTGCGGCCTGGTCCGCGAGCGGGCGCAGCATTTCAGCTACGGCGAGTTCTCACAGAAGTTCGCCAAGGTCACGCAGGGTGCGCCGTTCCTGGCCGATTCCATCGTGACCGAGGCGGAGCCGGGCACCGCACCGGAGATCACCCACCAGCAGGGCGCGGACCTGATCGCCTGGGCGCACAACGAGACCTCAACCGGCGTGGCCGTCCCGGTGCGGCGGCCGGCCGGTTCCGAAGGCGCGCTCGTCACCATCGACGCGACCAGCGGAGCGGGCGGCTTGCCGGTACGCGCCGAGGACTTCGACGTCTACTACTTCGCGCCGCAGAAGTCGTTCGCCTCGGACGGCGGGTTGTGGGTCGCGCTGTGCAGCCCGGCCGCGGTCGAGCGGATCGAGCAGCTCGGCAAGTCGGACCGGTGGATCCCGGAGTTCCTCTCGCTGACCACAGCGCTGGACAACTCGCGGAAGGACCAGACCTACAACACGCCGGCCGTGGCCACCCTGTTCCTGCTCGCCGACCAGATCGAGTGGATGATCGGCAACGGTGGCCTCGCCTGGTCGACAGGGCGCACCAAGGATTCCTCGAACCGGTTGTACGAATGGGCCGAGAACGTCGCGTACGCCAGGCCGTTCGTTTCCAATCCCGCGCACCGCTCGCAGGTGGTCGGCACCATCGACTTCGACGACGAGATCGACGCGGCTGCCGTGGCAAAAGCGTTGCGTGCCAACGGGATCGTCGACGTGGAGCCGTACAGGAAGCTGGGCCGCAACCAGTTGCGGGTCGGGATGTTCCCCGCCGTCGAGCCGGATGACGTCACAACGTTGACGAAGTCGGTTGAGTGGGTGATCGAAGCGCTGCGTTGAGCGCCGATTTGTGGTTCGCTGTCGGGAAAACGATGACGATCACAGCTCGAAACCGCGGAGGCTCGGCGCGCCTCGCACGTCAAGGCGACGCGCCGACCTACCGTGGCGAGTAGTCGAGGTGAGATTGTCCTGAAATCGCGGGAGGCCGTGATGCGTTCGTTGCGAGTCGTCGGGCTCAGCGGTGACGGTGAGTCCGTCATCTGCGAGGACCCGACGCACGGCGAGCGCTACACGCTGCCCGCGGACGAGCGGCTGCGCGCCGCGGCACGAGGCGACATCACCCGACTCGGCCAGATCGAAATCGAGCTGGAGAGCCAGATGCGTCCTCGCGAGATCCAGTCCCGCATCCGCGCGGGAGAGTCCGTCGACCAAGTAGCCAACGCGGCGGGGTTGCCCGCGCAGCGTGTCGAACGGTTCGCCTATCCCGTGCTGCTCGAGCGATCCCGCACCGCGGAACTCGCGCAGCAGGCGCATCCGGTCCGCGAGGACGGCCCGGACGTGCAGACCCTCGGCGAGGTGGTGGCCCACGCGTTCGGGCTACGCGGCCAGGACTACGGCAACGCGCGCTGGGATTCGTGGCGGGGCGAGGACGGCAAGTGGGTCGTCTCGCTGCGCTGGAAGGCGGGACGTTCGGACAACCGGGCGCACTGGGTGTTCTCCCCCGGCGCGCACGGTGGCACGGTCACGGCGCTTGACGACGCGGCGCTCGAGCTGCTCGACCCGAACTTCAACACCGGGCTGCGCACCGTGCACGGAGTCAGCCAGCCGGCTCCTGCCCGGCCGGCCCGCAAGGCCGAGGAAGAGCCCGAGATCCTCGCGCAGGACGAGCCGGAGGTCGTGGAGCCCGAGCCGGAGCCGGTCGGCCAGGTGATCGAGGCGCCGATCGTGGACGCCTCGGAAGAGGCCGAGCCCATGGAGGTGGCCACCGCTCCCGCTGAGCCGGTCGAGCCCGTCGAGGCGGCCGGGACAACCGAGGAACCAGAGCCGGAGGAGAAGCCGAAACCCGCGCAACCGGCCCGCCGCGGCAAGGGCAAGAAGAATCACCCCGTCGTCCCGGCCTGGGAGGATGTGCTGCTCGGGGTGCGTTCCCAGCGCGGCTAGCTGACCCCGGACGTCGCCTCTGACCCGGGAGTCGCCGCTGCCCAGGGCGTCGCCCCCGGACCCGGGCGTCGCGAGTGATCTAGTCGTCGCCGGGGACGCTGTCCAGCAGGTGCAGGTTCCAGCCGGCCCGCTCGCACCAGTCCTCGGCTTCTTCCCTGCTCAGCCAGCTGGAGTCGCGCGGCCGCTCGCGGCCGAGCCTGGTCCAGCCGTCCGGCGCCAGCACGTGCAGCCGCGCATCCCGTAGCGCAAGCAACCGGCCCTCCGGAAACGCCATGGTCGCCTCGGTGCGCAGGAATCGCACCGGTCCCGGTCTGCTCATGCGCATATGATGCCGCCCCCGCCGCGCACGTTCGAGTGAGGCCCCTGGGGTCAGACGCCGCCGAGCACGGATCGGTCCCAGCCATCCCGGGTCAGTCCCAGCCATCCCGGGTCAGTCCCAGCCATCCCGGGTCAGTCCCAGCCATCCCGGGTCAGTCCCGGCCGAGCCCCCGACCCAGCAAAGCTGGAGGTCGGTCCTAGCCGAGCACGAAGGGCAGGCAGATCCAGCCGATCCCCAGGCCGACCGTGAGGCCGAGGGCGACCCAGCGCCAGATCAACACGTGCCGGAGCAGCCAGACGGACGGCGCCATCCCGGCTGTGAGCACGACTCCGGCGCCGAAAGCCAGCCAGTTGCTGGTTTCGCCGAGCGTTCCGGCCAGCGTGAGCATCATCAACGCCACGATCGCCGCGGTGGCCGCGGCGACGGTGAGCCCGGTGCCCCACGGTGTCGGCGCGGCACGCGGCACGGTGGCCGCATCGACATCGGACGTGCCGACCGGCGCGTCGGCCTTCCTGGCCGTCGCCGGCTCGACCGGCTCGACCGGCGCGACGGCCCCGGTGAACGGGTCGACAAAATCCACCGGCCGGCCGATCGACGCGGCCAGCCTGGCGGCAAGCTGGTGGCCGCGTCGAGCCACCAGCGGCCCGACTCTTGCCAGGTCCGACGAGTTGCTGTTCCGGCGCAGCGCGCCCACCACCCGCGCCCACTCGTGCAGCGCCTCCGGCAGCCCGGGGTCCAGCGGCAGATCGTCCAGGTCGACTTCACGACGCGCGGTCTCGCCGCACCGCACAAGCACGGCGCGACCTTCCCGGGTGCGCAGCTCCACCTTCACCTCTACCGTGCGTACGCTCGTGCCGCTACCGCTACTGTAAGTGCTCACCGCGCGCCGAGCGCGTAGAACGCCACGGCTGCCGAGGTCGCGACGTTCAGCGAGTCCACGCCGTGCACCATCGGGATGCGCACCTCCATATCGGCTGCCGCCCGCGCGGCATCGCTCAGCCCTTGCCCCTCGGAGCCGAACAGCAACGCCACCTTGCGCCCCGCGAGACCGGCATCCGGCAGCGGTACGGCGGAGCTTCGGGGTGTCATCGCCACCACCCGGAATCCGTGCTCGCGCAAGGTACGCAACCCGTCCGGCCACGGCGCAACCGGGGCGTGCGGCACGAGCAGCACGTGCCCCATGGACACCCGCACGCTGCGCCGGTACAGCGGATCCGCGCATCCGCCGCCGAGCAGTACCCCGTCCACCCCGAGCGCGGCCGCGTTGCGGAACAGTGAGCCGAGGTTCTCGTGATCCCCCACCCCCTCGGTGACGGCGAGCAGCCGTGCGTCGGCGGCCAGCTCGGCAGCGGAACGCTCCGGCGCGCGATCGGCCACCGCGAGCACCCCACGGTTCAGGTGGAACCCGACCACCTCGGCCATCAGCTGCGCGCTGGTCACGTACGCGGGCACCGGAACACCGTCCAGTTCCGGCGCGAGCTCATCGATCCGCCTGCGCACACCGAGCAGGGCCCGCACCGGGTAAGCCGAGTCGAGCAGCCTGCGTACCACCACGGTGCCCTCGGCGATCACCAATCCCTTGCCGCCCGGTCGATCGGGGCGCCGATCGGCGGAGGAAAGATCGCGAAAATCGTCCAGCCGCGGGTCGTCCACATCGTCCGTCAAGATCACGCTCGCCACCCGGGAAGTGTGCCAGTCGCCCTGATTGCTCACGGTTAACTCCGGATGACCGACAGCACCAGTTTGGCCGCTACCGGGCGACTCGTGGACGTGTCACGGTAATTCTCCGGAATCTTCGCCATCCATACTGGGAGTCGCGATGGCCTCGGAAACGGGCACCCCGAACCCGTTCGATCCGCACCAACGCCAGCTTTACCGACGCAAGGTCCGACGCTGCCTCGACGCACTGGGCGCCATGCTCGACGAGGGGAGCTTTTCGTTCGACGAACGACAAATGGGCCTCGAGATCGAATTGAATCTGGTGGACGAATCACTGCGCCCTTCCATGGCGAACACCGTGGTGCTTGAGAAATTGAACGACCCCGCATTCACCACCGAGCTCAGCCAGCACAACCTCGAGTTGAACGTGCCACCGCGGTCGCTGATCGGAAGCTCCGCGCTGCGGCTGGAGAACGAGCTGCACGATTCGTTGACCGCGGCGGATCTGAAAGCACAGGACGCCGGGTGCGGGCTCGCGCTCATCGGAATCCTACCCACCGTGACTTCCGAGCATTTTCAGAAGAAATGGATCTCCAATAACACGCGGTACGTGAGGTTGAACGATCAGATCTTCGCGGTGCGCGGTGAGCAGATGGTGCTCGATATCGGCGGTGTACCGCTGTACGGCGGCCAACCCGAGATACTGCACGGCTACGCCGAGTCGATCCTGCCGGAGGCGGCGTGCACATCGGTGCAGCTACATCTGCAGGTCGCGCCTGAGGATTTCGCCGCGCACTGGAACGCCGCGCAGTGCCTGGCTGGCGTGCAGCTCGCGCTGGCAGCCAACTCCCCTTTCCTGCTCGGCAAGGCGCTCTGGCACGAAACCCGGATACCGCTGTTCCTGCAGGCCACCGACACGCGCCCCGAAGAGCTGAAGAACCAGGGCGTCCGTCCCCGGGTGTGGTTCGGGGAGCGGTGGATCACCTCGATCTTCGATCTGTTCGAGGAGAATGTCCGGTACTTCCCCGGCCTGATACCGGAAACCGACGACGAGGACCCGCTGGACGCACTGCGCCTCGGCAACGTACCGAGGCTCACCGAGATGCGGCTGCACAACGGCACGGTGTGGCGCTGGAACCGGCCGGTCTATGACATCGTCTACGACGTCCCACATCTACGGGTGGAAAACCGCGTGCTGCCGGCCGGGCCGACCGTGCTGGACATGGTGGCGAACGCGGCGTTCTTCTACGGTGCGCAGCAGGCGCTGGCCGGCCAAGAACGTCCACTGTGGACGCAAATGTCGTTCCAGGCCGCCGAGGAAAACTTCTACGCGGGTGCTCGCCGGGGGCTGGATGCCGAGCTGTACTGGCCGGGCATCGGCTGGATCCCGCCCGATGAGCTGGTGCTGCGCAGGCTGCTCCCGATGGCCCACCAAGGGCTGCGCACGTACGGGGTGTGCGATGAGGCGCGGGAACGCTACCTCGGCGTGATCGAGCAACGCTGCCTCGCACGGCAGACCGGCGCCAGCTGGCAGCGGGACACCGTGGCCGCGCTCGAGACGAGCGGCATGGGCAGGGAAGCGGCACTGAACGGCATGCTGCACCGCTATCTGGAGTTGACCCACGCCGGCCAGCCGGTGCACAGCTGGCCCATTGGCTAAGCCGGCGTACGTCGAGCGATCGATACCGCCCCGGGTTCGCGCCGCGGGTCAGTTGCAAGTATCTTGCAACTGACAGGAAGTTGCGTCAGACAGCGTCAAGGGACGGTTGATGGCTACCTACACACTCCCCGATCTGGACTACGACTACGGCGACCTGGAGCCGGCGATCATCGGCGAGATCAACGAGCTGCACCACAGCAAGCATCACGCCGCGTACGTGAAGGGCGCCAACGACACGCTTGAGAAGCTGGCGGAGGCGCGCGATGCGAACGACTTCGGGTCGATCGTCGGCCTCGAGACCACCTACGCCTTCAACCTGGCAGGGCATTCCCTGCACCAGATCTGGTGGAAGAACCTCAGCCCGCGGGGCGGCGACAAGCCGACCGGCGAGCTGGCGGCCGCGATCGATGCGCACTTCGGCTCGTTCGACAAGTTCAAGGCCCAGCTGACCGCGGCGGCAACCACCATCCAGGGCTCTGGCTGGGGCATTCTCGCCTGGGACCCGGTCGGGGAGCGGTTGATCACCCAGCAGCTGAAGGATCACCACTCCAACCTGTCCATCGCCACCACGCCCCTGCTGGTGTTCGACACCTGGGAGCACGCGTACTACCTGCAGTACCGCAACGTGAAGGCGGACTACATCAACGCGCTGTGGAACGTCGTGAACTGGGACGACGTGGCCAGGCGGTTCGAAGACGCGCGCGCCGGTCGCAACGGTCTGCGGCTTCCGGGCGCCGCGGCGTAATCACCCGGACCCGGCAGTGGATGCTCCGACAAGCTCAAGCTGCCGTGACCCCGTTCGCGGGGTATCCCGAGGTCGGGGATTCCGGTTACGGGATCCCCGACCTCTTTTTCGTATCCCGGCTTCCGCCCCCCCGGCCAGATACCTAACCCCCGACCAGATAAGACGAGACCCCGCTCCCGGGGAATCCCGGTCACGGGGCCTCATCCGTTCCCGAACTGACTGCCGCTCCCACCACGAAGCGGACATATATGAGGTTAGCCTAACCTCATAACCGGACGCAACCCCGCGGTCGACCCGCGTTGGCCAGATCGCGAAAGGGTCCCCATGTGGGTGAGCCATTACCGCGTTTAGCACGCTAAACGCGGTACTTAGGGATGCTCATTACCGCGGTTCGCCTGCTAAACGCGGTTATCCGCCGTTCGATCCCGCGAAGATACCGCCGCCTCGCGCTCCTTGATACGCGGGAACCGGCGCGGAACGCGGAGCCAGCCGCGGCGGGGAACACCGAGCCAGCCGCGGCGCGGACGCAGCGCGCCGCGCTCGGGCAGGCGCAGTCCGCTGCGGCGGGCAACAGCGATCGCCGAACCGATCGCGGCGAGTGCGGCGATCGCGCCACCCACGATGAACGGTGAGCGCCCGCCGAACTGGTCGGCCAGCCAGCCGGTCATCAGCCCGCCGATCGGGTTTCCGCCGAGGAACACGAGCATGTACAGCCCCATCACGCGGCCCCGCATCTCCGGGCTCACCGCGAGCTGCACGGTGCTGTTCGCCGCCGTGGTGAAGGTCATCAGCGAGGCGCCGACCGGAACCAGCGCCAACCCGAACGCCAGGTAGCTCGGCATCACGCCGACCAGGATCTCCAGCACGCCGAACACCAGCGCGGCGCCGAACAGCACCCGCAGCCGCGGCCGCCCCTGGGTACTGCGCCGCGCGGCGAGCACCGCGCCGGTCAGCGTGCCGACCGCCAGCAATGTGGAAAGCAGCCCGTAGCTGTCGGCGTCGCGGTGGAACACGTTCGCCGCGGCGATGGCCAGCGAGGTGAAGAACGTCATCCCGAACGTACTCACGCAGAACACCAGCACCAGCACACCGCTGATGTCCGGGCGACCGCGCACGTAGCGCAGCCCTTCGCGCAGCTGGCCGGGCCGTCGCGGCACCGCGGGACTGCGGTACAGCCGGGCGGGATCCATCAGCAGCAAACCGGTGATCACGCCGACGGTGAGCACGGCCGTGGTGAGGAACACCCAGCCGGTACCGATCCAGGTGATCATCACGCCGGCCACCGCCGGCCCGACGACGCGGGCGAGATTGAACGTCGCGGAGTTCAGCGCGATCGCGTTCGGCACCTGCTGGCGGCCAACCATCTCGATCACGAACGACTGCCGCACCGGGGTTTCCACCGCCGTGAAGCACCCGAGCACGACGCACAGCAGGTACACCTGCCACAGCCGCACCAACCCGGTAACGTCCAGCACCCCGAGCACCAGCGCGCAGCCGAGGATCCCGGCACGAAGCGCGAGCAGCAGCCTGCGCTTGTCCAGCCGGTCGGCGAGCACCCCTGCCCACAGCGACAGCCCGAGCGTCGGCAGGAACTGCAGCGCGGCCGCGATACCGAGGGCGAGCGGGTTGTGGTCCGTGAGGGTGAAGACCAGCCAGTCCTGGGCGATGCGCAGCATCCAGACGCCGACGTTGCTCACCACCTGGCCGCTGAAGAACAGCCGGTAGTTGCGCTCCCGGAGCGAACCGAACATCCCCAGCCTGGACGATCGCTGCTCGCCGGATCCGGCCGGCATGGTGGCCGGATCCGCGGCTGGATCCGCGGTCGTCTCGGCGGCTGCCGAAGCGCTGGCTTCCCGAGGTAGCACGGACTCACCATCCGTCCGCTGCTCTGGGGATCGGCCCGCACTCCGAAGCACCGCTGTTACTGCCCCGCCATCCTGTCGATTATCTCGGCCGCCTGGGAAAGCACGGCCCGTTCCGATTCGTCCAATGTGGCCAGTCGGGTGTCCAGCCAGGCTTCGCGCGCCGAGATGTCCGCGTGAACGTAAACCAAGCCCTGCTCGGTCAACTCGACAATGGCCTGCCTGCCGTCGGTCGGGTGCGCCGTCCTTGTGACGTAACCGGACTCCTCGAGCGCGGCGATCACCCTGGTCATCGACGGTGGTTGGACACCTTCCCTGGCGGCGAGCTCGCCCGGACTCAGCGCACCGCACTTGTGCAAAGTGGACAGTGCGGAAAGCTGCGTGAGTGAAACGGTGGAGCTGGCGCGCTGGGCACGAAGCCGGCGGTTGAGTCGCACCACGGCCAACCGCAATCGGCTGACCAGAGTGCTCTCCCCGACTTCCGACACCGCTGGCATATCCTTAGCATACCTCACTAGTTGTCCTGTCGCCGCTTCGATCGCTCACCCGAGCGCGTAGGCTGCAGATGTGGTACCGCCGAACGACGGCCCCCCTGAGCAGCCCGCGGGTGCCGGAAATCCGATGCCGCCGCCACTGCCGCACGGGGTCGTGGACACCACCAGGGTAGTGATCGGCGGTTCCGCGATCTGGTTCTTGCTGTTCTGCGGCCTGCTCGTGTCGATACTGGCATTCGACTCCGGATCGTGGTTGCTGTTGTGGACATGTGCGGCCGGATGGGGGCTAGGCCTCGTCGGTCTGGCCGTCATGCACTGGCAGCGCTCCGCCGCGCGACGAGGCAGCCGCGGGGCGCAGACCGGCCTTTAGCCGGTCAACGCTCGTGAGTCTTTTTCAGGGTTATAGCACCCAAACTGTGTTCAATGGCTTGACCCTGCGAGCAGGTCTCGCTGACTCACGAGCCTAGCTGAGCAGGGTATGCGGCTCGGGCTCGGCGAGCAGCGCGGCGATCAGGTGCCGCTGCTCCCAGTTGCCGGTTGCCCAGGCAAGGGCGCGGGCCAACCCGTCCGGGCTGTCCTCGGCATGCAGTGTCCCGTCCGCACACGCCCACCAGGACACCGCGCACTCGTCCACCCGGAGCTCATCGTGCACCTGAACGCCGGAATCCGGTATGTCCATCGCGAGCAGCTCGCAGGCAACCCGGGCTGCGGAGAGCTCATGCCACCCGAACCACTCCGCAGCGGCCGGCGGCTCGCCTGCCTCCTCGGAGCCGAGCGGCAGGTCGAGCAGTTCGGCCAGCTGATCGTGCAGCCCGAATCGCGCCGCGACCACCCGCCCGGGTGCCAGCACCCCGAGCAGCCACGGGCCGTCCAACACCACGGCGTCGTCCGCGGCGCAGACGGCCCCGTCCACCGTGCGCACCCGTTCCGGAGGGTCCACATCGGACGTGTCGACCACCTCATCGACGACCGCACTGGCCAGCGCGGAATACCCGGAGAGCACCACCGAAGCCGGGATGTCCCTTGCCGGATCGGCCAGTCGGGCGAGCAGATCACCCGCATCCGACGCATCCGCCACCCGCAACCGGGAGCGCACGCCGATCTCCCCGCACAGTTCGACGTCTAGGCCGACGTCTGGCAGCGGGTCGTAGAGGCCGGCGAGTTCGGTCGCCTCCGGCAGCCGCCAGTGCCGGGGCGGGTGCCCGCCGAGCACCGCGTTGCGGGCAAGCCACCACGCGGTATAGCCGCCGGGTTCCCTGAGCGCCCGCAGCGTTTCCGGCTCGGCGGCGAGCAGCCGGATCGCATGCGGCCACCGCTGCTCGTCGACGAGGTCGAGATCGCGCACCGCGAGCATGCCCGCGGGCGGCTCGGACAGCCCCGCCCACCACTCGTCCTCGCCGGCCAGCTCGTGATCGGGGCCGGTCGGCCCATCGTCGGCGAGCACCGCGAAGGAGCTCAGCACACCGGCCGCGGCCAGCGTCGAAACGGACCAGTTGCCGGCCACCGAATCCGCGAGCACGCCGAGCGGCGCGTCCGGGGCGAGCACCTCGAGGATAGCCGAGCCAGGCAGCACGAGCTCGTCGGCTCGCCGCCGATCACCGCGCGCGTCTGGAAGGGCAAGCGCTGATAGCCACGGGCGCTCGCCCGGCCGCACGCCGGCCAGCTCTACCAGCCGGAGCACCACGTCGGCAAGCGGCGCCTCGTCCACTGTGGACGACGGTCCGGACGCCTCGCCGGCCGCGTCGAGCTCAAGCGCGGCCCGCAACGGGTCGGAGTCAAGCAGTTCGAGCGGCCCGGCACGCACCGCGCCGAGCCGTTCGAGCAACGGGTGCACGGCATCCGAATGCACCAGAGCCAACCCGGGAAGATCGGCGCGCGCCAGCAGTTCTTCGGCTCCGGACAGCTCGGGCAGCAACGCGCCACGCGGGCCGAACCGCATCGAAGAGCTAGCGAGCGGCACCGGCAGCCCGCCAAGCTCCTCGCGCACGCCGGCGTCCGCCTCGGCGAGCGGGGCGAGCGCGTCGTAGAGCCGGTGCCACCACTCGGGCGGCCTGGCGATACCGGTGAGCGCCTCAACGACCTCGGCGAGCCCCATCCGGTGCACGCCCGCGCCGGCAAGGCGGTTGGACATCCACCGCTTGTCCGCGAACTCAGCCGGGAGCAGCCCGTCGAGCACATCGACAAGCAGTTCGGTCAGCCGGCCACCGAAACCGGCCGGCACGTCCAGCATCCGTGCCCTTGCCGGCAGCACGGCCGCGCCGTCCGCACCGGCCAGCCAGTCCGAACCGCGCAGCTCGGCAACCACCAGCTCGCGGAGCTTGTCGTCCACTTCGGACCGCGGGAATCCCGGCGCGGGAATCATTGCCGGCCGGTGTTCGGCTGCCAGGCAGCGAACCAGCGCCGGATAGCAGCGGGCCGCCTCGGCGAGTACCGCGTCCCCCGCGGGCCCCGGCAACGCCCGACGGCGGGACGGCTCGACCGGCAACGTCGCGATCAGCCTGGCTGGTAGCGAGATCCGCTCGTCGGTCGGGGTCGGTGCGTGCAGCACGTCCTCGTCGAGTGGCTCCGGAGCGCCGTCCGCGTCAACCGGAAGCGCCCAGCAAACGCTCCACTGTGGACGTTCCTGCGCCTCCACGCCGAGCCCGGCGATTTCCCCTGCGCCGAGGGTGCCGGTCTCCCGATGCCGCAACCAGCAGCGCACCCCGGTCGGGGTGTCCAGCAGCACCACTCCGGACTCCTGTTGCCGGCACTGCCATGCCGACTCGCCCACCTCGATGCGCTCCAGCCACGGAAGGGCGAGCAGCAGATCGGGTGCGCTGTCGGAGAGATCCGCGAGCAGTGCCGCACCGTCCACATCGGCCCGTAGCGGTAGCCGAACCTCGGTGCTGAACCCTTGCGGTACCGGGGATTCCTCCGCGCCGGCCGGCCAAGCCATGCGCAGCACCGGAACGTTGCCGGACCGTTCCCGCAGCCGCTCGGCCAGCTCGGTGGAACCGGCCAGCGTCGCCTGCGTTCGCCGCTCGGAGAACGCCACCCCACCGGTTGTCGAGACGATGCGCGGATCGGCCGTCACCGCGAGCACCGCGGCGAACCCGACACCGAACCGGCCAACCGTGCCGGCACGCTTGGCCGAGGCGCGCAATGAGGCCAGCGCGGCGACGCCGGCCGCGTCAAGCGGGGCGCCGGTGTTCGCCACCCGCAGCTCGCCGTCCACAATGGATGCGCGTAAGGTTCCTGGCACTCCGGTCGCGGCCGAGGCGTCCGCGGCGTTCTGTGCAAGCTCGACGAACAGCCGATCGCGGTACCCGCCGATCCGCAGGTCCTCTTCGGCGTTCGCGTCCTCGGTGAAGCGGGTAGGGGAATCCCGCCACGCCCGCAGCACTGACTGGCGCAGCTCCTCGGTGCCGAACGGGTCGGCGGTCACGTCTGTCCCGGGCCCGCCTCGTCCGATGACCGCGGCTGCGCCTCAAACAGCGTCGAGTCGTCGTAGACGAGCTCCGCGACCGGCACCGAGGTACCCTGCTCCACCTCGATCTCGGAGTGCGCGCCGCAGCCGTATTCCGCGTGCACCACGTGCCCGTCGGCGGGAGCGACCTCGTTACCGCACACCCCGAAGGCGGCCCGCAACGAACCGGCGACCGGAAGGTAGAACCCGCAGGTGCCACAGCTGGCCGGCGCGCCGCGGGCCATATCCGAGCGTGGCCCGTACTCGCCGCGCTTCCAGCGGTCCGCGGCCTCCAACCTGCCTTCCCTCGACATCACCCGAATCCGGCCGAGGCCGATCTCGTGCGAGACCTCCTCAACGGCAGGGTCGTCCGAGGCGAGGTAACCGGGCACCAGCCGGACGTCGTCCGGCGCGGGGGGTAGCAGGTCCCCGACGCCGACGTCGCCGGAGCGCACCCGCTGCTGCCACGGCACCCAGTCCGGCGCGACCAGCGCGTTCGGGCCGGGCAGCAGCACCACCTCGCTGACGGTCGCGGGCGCGTCGCCGCCTGCCGTCGCCACCGTGACCGCCCAGTGCCAGCCGCGGTAGCCGGGTTTGTTCGCCTCGAACCGGTGGGTGGCCGAGGCGTCGTCCTCGGCGAGCACGTCCACGTGGTCACCGACCGGTTCGTCGCCGGCTTCCTGCTGCGCGGCCGCACGCGCCAATTCGATGGCCTCGGCGAGCGCGGGCGGCACGTCCCGCCGCGTCGGGTCGATCAGCGTCGGCGTCATATCCTGGATTGTGCTATACGTCCGCACGCTGTCGTCGGACAGGTTTACCTCGCGCTGCCGCTCGGGTGCCGGGGGTTCCAGGGGGCGTGCGAAGCTTGTGCCGTGCGCGGAACCGGGATCGCTCTGCTCGGCGTGCTGGCTTTCGCGCTGGTCGGCTGCTCGACCGGCGAGAGCGCGAATCCAAGCCGGCAGCTGCGCGCTGAGGTACTCGAAGAGCTGCCGCACGATCCAACCGCCTTTACCCAAGGGCTTGAGCTCGTCGGCGACACACTCTACGAAGGCACCGGGCTGAAAGGCCAATCGGCTGTGCGTGCCGTCGACCCGCGCACCGGGGCGGTGCGGAACCGCGTCGACCTGCCGAGTTCGATGTTCGGTGAAGGTATCACCGTCGTTGGTTCGTCGATCTGGCAGCTGACCTGGCAGGACGGCGTCGCCATCCGCAGGGACAGGGCCACGCTCGCGGAGCGCGAGATGGTCCGCTACGAAGGCGAGGGGTGGGGCCTGTGCTACCGGCGTTCGGCCGACCGGCTGGTGATGAGCGACGGAAGCGACACGCTGACCTTCCGCGATCCGCGGAGCTTCGCGCGAACCGGCGAGCTGCGGGTACGGGCCGCCGATGGGCGGGTGGATCAGTTGAACGAGCTGGAATGCGCGCACGGAGCAGTGTTCGCCAACGTGTGGCAGAGCGACCAGGTGCTGCGGATCGATCCGGACAGCGGGGAGGTGACCGCCTCGATCGACCTCTCCGGGCTGCTCGACGAGTCGGAGCGGGCGAACGCGGATGTGCTGAACGGCATCGCCGCGATCGAGGGGACCGACCAGTTTCTGGTCACCGGCAAGCTATGGCCGAAGATGTTTCGGGTGAAGTTCGTGGAGACCGGGTGAGATCCGGCGGAAACGACCCGAGTACGGCAGGATTGGAAGAGTGATTCGTTGGGGGTCCGCAGACGAGTCGGGTGGTCCGCCGCGTGACCACACCGGCAAGTCGAGCGCGGGTAAGAAACGCAAGCGCAAGTGGATCCCGGAGGCCGAGGCGGAACCGGGGAAGCGATACGAACCGACCAGGGTTCAGCCACCGCCGCCGGGTAGCCGCCGACAGCCGCGACCGCCTCACGAGGAACCGCCGACCACGTCGGTCCCGATCACGGAAGCCCCAACCGGCGCGGTGCGCAACCCGGACCAGCGCGCCAACCGTGGCCGGTGGCGCGCCCAACCGGCGTGGCAAGACCGCGCGCGGCAACCGCGGCAACCGCCCGAGGAACCGGACTACGAGCGCTACGACGAGCACGGTTACCCGCGCGGCGCCGGCGCCGAGGGCGAGCGGACGCAGCGCGGACCGGCAGGTCCAGCAGGGCCAGCAGGTCAGGCAGGTCGAGCGGGTCCGGGCATGCCGAAGAAGCTCACCGTCACGCGGGTTGCCGCGCTACGCAGCAGGGAGCTTTCCAAGCGTGTGTACAACGCGTTCCACCGCGCGCACACCGCGGACGGCGCGGACAAGTCCGGGCTGACCGAGCTGAGCTGGGCGGTGATGCTGAACTACGCCAGCGACGCGGCGATGGCCGTTGCGCTGGCCAACACGCTGTTCTTCTCGCCGACCAGCGCGGAAAGCAGCAAGGCCAAGATCGCGCTGTATCTGCTGATCACCATCGCGCCGTTCGCGTTGATCGCGCCGGTGATCGGGCCAGCGCTGGACCGGATTCAGCGCGGCAGGCGGATGGCCATGGCCGTCGCCTCCGCGGGGCAAGCGCTTGCCTGCGTGCTGATGGCGCTGAACTTCGACGCGTGGCTGCTCTATCCTGCCGCGCTGGCCAAGATGGTGCTTTCCAAGTCGTTCACCGTGCTGAAATCGGCCGTCACGCCGAGGGTGGTGCCGGACATCACGCTGTCCAAGACGAACGCACGGCTGACGGTATTCGGGCTGGCCGCGGGCGGCGCGTTCGGCGCGGTCGCGGTCGGGGTGAACCAGGTGTTCGGCGCCGCGGGTGCGCTGTGGTTCACGATGGCGATCTCCGCGGTGGGTGCGGCGCAGGCGATGCGCATCCCGTCCTGGGTGGAGGTCACTGAGGGCGAGGTCCCGGCGTCGTTGACCTCGCGGATGGCCAAGCCGAAACGCCAGCCGATGGGCCGACATGTGGCCGTCGCCCTGTGGGGCAACGGCACGATACGGGTGCTCACCGGCTTCTTGATGATGTTCGCGGCGTTCGCGATCAAGGCGGAGGCCTCGTCCCAGCCGTTCACCCAGCTACTGCTGCTCGGGTTGATCGGTGCCGCGGCCGGATCCGGTGGGTTCATCGGCAACGCGATCGGCGCGCGCTTGCAGTTCGGCAAGCCGGATCAGGTGATCCTCGGCTGCCTGATCGCCACGCTGGCCTCCACGGTGCTCGCGGCGATCCTCAGCGGCGTCGCCACCGCGACGATCGTCGGCCTGATCGGCGCCACGGCAAGCGCGCTCGCCAAGATCAGCTTGGACGCGGTGGTCCAGCAAGACCTGCCGGAAGCGTCCCGCGCGTCGGCATTCGGGCGCTCCGAGACCGTGCTGCAGCTGTCCTGGGTGTGCGGCGGCGCGATCGGGCTGCTGCTCCCGCCGACCTACTGGCTCGGGTTCCTGGTGGTCTCCGCGCTGCTCGCGATCGGCCTGACCCAGACCGTGCTGGTGGGGCGTGGCACCTCGCCGCTGCCCGGTCCAGGGCGCTCGCCCCGCCGGGCACCGCCGAACTCCGCCGACACGTCGCACGCCGATCCCCCCGCGGGCACCCGGGCGACCGCCCGCGGCCAGCGCGGCCCTCGCGCGCCGCGGCAACCGCGCGGTCGTTAGCCTCCATCACCGTGCGTCCCGTACTGCCGATCTCGCTCGCCACGGCCGGGCTGCTGCTGGCAGGCTGTGGCCAGCCGGCACCTCCGGAGGTCACGTTCTACTCGTGGGGGCAGAGCATCGTCGCGGATCCGCAGCTGTACTGCCAGCCCGAGTTCAACGAGTGCCAGCAGGACCGGAAGGCTGCCGCGAGGCTGCGCGTGCCGGCCGGCGAGCCGTTGCAGATCTCGGTGCCGGCTGAGGTGGCCGACGCACCGTGGGTCGCGGTGTTCCGGTACCGGAAGCCGGACGGCAAGCGCGGCCCGGAAAGCAGGACGCCACTGTTCGAGGCCGGCTCTCGGCACGCCTACACGTTGCGCCCGCCGGGCGGCGGGGACCAGCTCACCGAGGTGCAGATCCACCGCGTGGTTGGCCTCCAGCCTCCCGCACGGCCAGGTGGGGACATGCAGTTCGTTTCGGACGCGACCTGGGCGCTGCGCACCGAGTGACCAGCCGGTGAGTACGTTGAGCGCTACCGCGGCATCACTAGGGGTCGAGTTCGCGGGCCACGGCACGCACCACTTCGGCGATGCGCTTGGTGTTCTTCCGATCGGGGTAGCGACCGCGCCGCAGGTTCGGCTGTACCCGCGCCTCCAGCAGCTTGATCATGTCGTCGATCAGGCCGTGCAGCTCCTCCGGCTGGCGCCGGCGCGCCTCGGCGACCGACGGCGGCGCGTCGATCAACCGCACGGAAAGGGCCTGCGGGCCGCGGCGTCCGTCGGCAACGCCGAACTCGAGGCGCTGGCCGGACTTGAGGGCCTCGACGCCCGGGGGCAACGCGGATTTTCGGATGTAGACGTCCTCGCCACCCTCCTGGGTCACGAAGCCGAAACCCTTCTCCGCGTCGTACCACTTGACTTTGCCGGTCGGCACAGCCCTCACCGTTCCTTACTCGGTCACGTCTATCGTCGCCCATCCAGATACCCACGATCCGCACGACGAACGCGCCCCAGGCGTACCTAGGACGCGTAACTGCTCAGCCTAGGCCACGGAGGCATCCGACGAGAAGCCATTAGTGGGCACCCCATCAGTAATCATCAGACGTCGGGGCGATACGACTATGCTCCACGGCATGTCCGCCGACGCGCCACGACCCCGGCTGATGCCGGTCGCCGTCGTGTTGTTCGCGCTTGGCATGCTCGCGGTGCTCGCCGTATTCGTGTTGTTCGCCACTGGCGAGCGGAACTTGCCCGTGTGGCTGAGCGGCGCAGCGGGACTGCTCACGCCGCTCGGATTTGGCATTGGATTGTACGTACTCGTGCGGGAAGCCCTGGCACGCTGATACCGAGTCCGACCCGGGCTTCGCGGCACATTTTACCCGTAACGTACCGGCTAGAGGCCCCGTAACCCACGCAGAACCCGCTCCATCAACGCCCAGTCCGGCGCCCGTTCGGATACCGACCGATGCACGATGAGCAGGCCCAGTTCGGCGAGATCACCGAGCAGTACGCGCGCCACGCCGAGTGGAAGCGCGAGCAGCGCGGCCACCTCGGCGACCGAGCGCGGGCTGGCGCACAGGTCGTGCGCGGCGCGGTGCTCCTCGCCGAGGGAGGCCGGCATCGGTCGCCCATCGAGCCGCACGCTGGTGAGCAGCGTTTCCACCGCCAGCGCGTGGCCGGGAGTGGTCCGCCCCTTTGTCAGCACGTACGGGCGGACGATTCCGGCGACCGGATCGGCAGGCGACGGCTCCTGTTCCGGACGGTCGAGGGGCAGGTCGTCGGTCGCCTCGCTGTCCGGGCCGGGCCATGCCGGCTCAGCCTGTTCCGCGTGGTCTTCCGGCACGGCGTGGTCTTCCGGCTCCGGGTCGGCCGGCTCAGCCACGATCGGGGATTCGGTCTCGCTGGAAGCCTGATCGTCCAGCCGGCCAAGGGCCCTGGCGGACGGGAACCGCGCCCCCGTCCGGCCGACCGAGCGGCGCCGCCGCGCGGACCGCCGGTCCGCGGGCCTCGAGCCGCCCTCGGGCGCCTGGTCACCGTCCAGCCGGTCCAGCTGCCTGGCGGACGGGAACCGCGCGCCGGTACGTCCCACGGTGCGCTTGGCTGGCGGTGGTGGGTCCGGGTCAGGCGGCGGTGACGCGGTGTGCGACTCGGTCACGCAGCAAAGGGTGCCCTGGGCGCGTTACCGCTATGAGTCGCGGCTGAAACATTTTTGACCGCCGATCGGCACATTCGGTTAACATTCCGGGCACATTCGTCCACATTGGACGGACTCGGGTGCAAGACGTTGGGCCGAACGGTGCATCACCTCGCGTCGACGTTGTCCGCGAGCCACTCAGGGAACCCGAGCAGGTCGTCAAGCACCACGTCCGCGCCCGCCTCGAGCAGTTCGGCACGGCTGCACGGTCCGGTGGCGACCGCGACGGACAACGCGTCCGCGGCCCGCGCACCCCGCACGTCGCCGAGGTGATCGCCAACGTAGATCCGTGCCCCGAGTTCACGCAGCGCTGCCCCCTTACCCGTGGACCACAGTTCGCCGATCACCTCGTTCACCCGGAAATCCAGCGCGTGCAAGTGCTTCTCGGCGTTCGGCCGGTACTTGCCGGTAACCACGATGGACCGCCCACCCAGCCGGTGCACCGCGTCGAGCGCGTCCACCGCGCCGGGCAACGGCACGGTGCGCGGGATGACGATGTCCGGATACATCTCCCGGAACCGCGCGACCAGTTCCGGCACCCGGTCCTCGGGAACACCGCTGTGCAGCAACACATGATCGAGTGGCGGACCGAGGTTCGCCGCGAAATGCTCGCCGTCCAGTGGCACCCCGCTCTCCTCGGACAATTCGGCCAGCACCCGCACCATCCCCGGTCGCGGGTCGATGAGGGTCATGTCCAGGTCGAAACCAACGGTGAACGCCACACGCGCCAGCCTAGGCGAATTGACACAAACACCGATGGAGTAAAGGTATTTGACACATTGACCTGATATGTAAAACTAGATGCGTGACGACGATCACCCCGTTCCTGGAACGCGCCAAGCACTCGCTGCGCGAAACCGTGCTCGACGCGGCAACCGAGCTGCTGATCGAGCGCGGCTACTCGGGGCTGCGGATGGCGGATGTCGCCGCCGCGGCCGGGGTGAGCAGGCAGACCGTGTACAACGAGTTCGGCGGCAAGCCCGCGCTGGTCGAAGCGGTCGCGCTGCGCACAACCGCGGAGTTCATGGCCGGTTCCGAGCACAGGTTTCGGGACGCCGCCGACGCGATCACCGGGATTCACCGCTCGGTGTCCTACATCGTGCGGCACGCGCGGGAAAACCGGCTGGTCGCCGCCGTGGTCGGTACCGCGGAAGCGGAGGATCTGTTGCCGTTCCTGACCACCAAGGGCACGCCGATCATGCGTACCTCCGTTCAGCAGGTCAGCAACAACCTGCGGTGGCACCTGCCCGCGTTGGCTGAGGAACACGCGAACCTGCTCGGCGAGACGATCGTGCGGCTGTCGATCAGTTACCTATTGCTGCCGGACGGCGACGCCGCCCACGCGGCCGATTCCGTCTGCGCGGCCATAGCCCCCGCCCTACGGGAGTATTCGTCTGCTTGAGACTGTCCATATTGGAGCGAACAAGGAGGTTCAACCATGACGGCCACCCCGGAGAAGACGCACCGGGTCGGGTTCGGATCGCTGCGCAGCGGTGGGCTGAACTGGGACTCGTTCCCGCTGCGGCTGTTCGTCAAGGGAAACGCCAAGTTCTGGAATCCGGCCGACATCGACTTCAGCCAGGAGGCGCGGGACTGGGACGCGCTGACCGGCGAGCAACGCGAATCAGCGACGAACTTGTGCGCCCAGTTCATCGCGGGTGAAGAGGCCGTCACCGAGGATATCCAGCCGTTCATGAAGGCCATGTCCGCGGAGGGGCGGTTGGCCGATGAGATGTACCTGACCCAGTTCTGCTTCGAGGAAGCCAAGCACACCGAGGTGTTCCGGCGCTGGATGGACGCCGTCGGGCTCAGCGACGATCTGCACTCGTACGTGGCCGAGAACCCGCACTACCGCAGGCTCTTCTACGACGAGCTGCCCGGCTCGCTGAGCGTGCTCGAGACCGATCCGAGCCCGGCCAACCAGATCCGCGCGAGCGTGACCTACAACCACGTTATCGAGGGAAGCCTCGCGCTGACCGGATACTTCGCGTGGCAGAAGGTGTGCGTCGGCAACAACATCCTGCCTGGCATGCAGGAGCTGATCCGCAGGATCGGGGACGACGAGCGGCGACACATGGCCTGGGGCACGTTCACCTGCCGCCGGCATGTCGCGGCGGACGACGCCAATTGGGACGTCGTGCAGCAGCGGATGGGCGAGCTGGTGCCGATCGCGCTCGAAATGATCAAGTGGTCCAACGAGCGGTTCAATCAGAATCAACCGTTCGGCATGGACAACGACGAGTTGCTGTCCTACGCGGCTGATCGGGCGCAGCGCAGGCTCGGCGCGATCGAATCGGCGCGCGGGACGCCGGTACAGAAGATCGACCTCGACTACTCGCCGGAACAGCTCGAGGAGCGCTTCGGCGCCGAGGACGCGAAGCAGTTCGAAGCGGCCACCGCCGGCTAGCGGACCTGGCCGCCCGATGGCCCACCCTGGGGGCGTCAGGCGTGCCGGGCAGTCGCGGCGTCCTGCAGGCCGAGCAGTTCGATGGACCGCTCGCGCATCTCGACCTTGCGGACCTTGCCGGTGACCGTCATGGGGAACTCGTCGACCACGTGCACATAGCGCGGGATCTTGTGGTGATCCAGCCTTCCGGTGCAGAACTCCCGCAGTGCCTCGGCGGTGAGCGGGGCTGCGCCCTCGCGCATCCGTACCCACACCATGAGTTCCTCGCCGTAACGGGTGTCGGGCACCCCGATGACTTGCGCGTCAAGGATGTCCGGGTGGGTGTAGAGGAATTCCTCGATCTCCCTCGGGTAGAGGTTCTCGCCGCCGCGGATCACCATGTCCTTGATCCGGCCGGTGATGTTCACGTAATCGTCGTCGTCCATGGTGGCCAGATCACCGGTGTGCATCCAGCGCGCCGCGTCGATCACCTCGGCCGTCTTGTCCGCCTGCTCCCAGTAGCCGAGCATCACCGAATAGCCCCGGGTGCACAGCTCGCCCGGCGTGCCACGCGGCACGGTCAACCCGGTCTCCGGGTCGACGACCTTGACCTCCAGGTGCGGGCCGACCCTGCCAACCGTGGACACCCGCCGGTCGACCGAGTCGTCCACCCGGGTTTGTGTTGACACCGGGGAAGTCTCGGTCATCCCGTAGCAAATGGACACTTCTCGCATGCCCATCCGCTCGATCACCTGCTTCATCACCTCGACCGGGCACGGCGATCCGGCCATGATCCCGGTCCGCAGGCTGGACAGGTCGTACGAGTCGAATCCATCCATTGCCAACTCGGCGATGAACATGGTCGGCACCCCGTACAGCGAGGTGCAGCGCTCGGCGGCGACCGCGTCAAGTGTCGCGGCCGGGTCGAATCCCGGAGCCGGAATCACCATGCAGGAGCCATGACTTGTGGAAGCCAGATTGCCCATCACCATCCCGAAGCAGTGGTAGAACGGCACCGGAATGCACACCCGGTCGACTTCGGTGTATCCGCACAGCTCCCCGACGAAGAAGCCGTTGTTCAGAATGTTGTGATGCGACAGCGTCGCGCCTTTCGGGAATCCCGTGGTGCCCGAGGTGTATTGAATATTGATCGGATCGTCCGCCGACAACCCGCCCTGCACCCCAGCCAGCCGGCTGGCGTCAGCCGAACGTCCCCTTGCGAACAGGTCTGTCCACTCCGGACTATCCAGCAGCACGACATGCCGCAGCGCCGGGCAGTTCGGCCGGACCTGCTCGATCATTTCCGCGTAGTTCGAGCTCTTGAACTCGCGCGCGGCGACCAGCGTGCTGATGCCGGCCTGGCCGAGCACGTACTCCAGCTCGTGCACCCGGTACGACGGGTTGATGTTTACCAGGATCGCGCCGATCTTCGCGGTCGCATACTGGACCTGGGTCCACTCCGCGCAGTTCGGCGCCCAGATCCCCACCCGGTCGCCCTTCGCCACCCCGATATCGAGCAGCCCGAGGGCCAGCGTGTTGACGTCCTCGGCGAGCTCCGGGTAACTCCATCGCCTGCCCGTCGCACAGTCCACCAGCGCATCGCGATCACCGAACATGGCAACGGTGCGGTCGAAGTTGTCACCGATCGTGTCCCCCAGCAACGGTACGGTCGACGTGCCGGACGCATAGCTCGGCCGGGCGGGGGCTTGCCGGTTCGCAGTCATCACGGAACACCTCTTCGCGGACTCAAGAATGTGTCGTACCGCACCATCGTGACCCGCCGGCCGCGCCCCGTCGACCCCCGCCAGGCGCTTCTTGCCGGCCGCACCGTGACCGCAATATGGATGCATATTGCGGTCACGGGGTCAGGCGAACGGGTCGGTGGCCCGCCCGATGAGGTCGGCGATCGAGTCGACCACCATGTTCGGGCGGTACGGGAACGACTCGACGCTCTCCCTTGACGAGATACCGGAGAGCACCAGGATCGTTTCCAGGCCGGCTTCGAGGCCCGCCCGCACGTCGGTGTCCATCCGATCGCCGATCATCACGGTGCCCTCGGAGTGCGCGCCGAGCGAGCGCAGCGCGGAGCGCATCATCAACGGATTCGGCTTGCCGACGTAGTACGGCTCGAATCCGGTCGCGCGCTGGATCAGCGCGGCGACCGAGCCGGTTGCCGGCAGCAAGCCGTCCCTGCTCGGCCCGGTGGCGTCCGGGTTGGTCGCTATGAACTTCGATCCCTGTGCGACCAGCCGGATCGCCGTGGTGATCGACGTGAAGCTGTAGGTGCGGGTCTCCCCGAGCACTACGTAATCCGGCCGGCGTTCGGTGAGCACGTAACCGGCCTCGTGCAGCGCGGTGGTCAGCCCGGCCTCGCCGATCACGAACGCCGAGCCGTTCGGACGTTGCGAATCCAAGAACTTGGCGGTGGCCAGCGCGGACGTCCAGATCGACAATTCCGGCACATCCAGACCGGTCTGCAGCAGCCGGGCCCGCAGATCCCTCGGCGTGAAGATCGAGTTGTTGGTCAGTACCCGGAACCGGACGCCTTCGCCGACCAGTTCGGCGAGAAACTCGGCCGCGCCGGGGATGATGTGCTCCTCGTGCACGAGCACGCCGTCCATGTCCATCAGGTAGTCCCATCGTGCATCCGCCATGGGCCCATCATGCCGGGTTGATCGGCTCCCACGGCAACGGGACGACGAGGCACGGCCCGCCGACGAACACCCCGCCGTCCACACCGAGCGCCTTACCACCGGCGTACAGGAACGGCTCATCCACCTGTGCGGGCAGGATGCCGAGCTGATCGGCGATAACACTGTGCCCGTGCACGATCTGGGTGCCGCCGAGCTGCTCGAGCAACTCGCCCGCCTCGTCCTCTCCGTGCGGCCCACGGAACGCGAACCGGGTGGTCATCCGGCGCCAGCACTCCCACCATTCCACGATGTCGTCGCCGTGCAGCACCTCGCGGACCGCCGCGTTGATCTCCTCGACGGTGCTACCCCAGGTCAGGTACTCGGTAGTGTCCGAGTGCATCAACAGATGATCGTCGAGGAGGGCGATCATCGGGCGCTCGATCAACCATTCGATGTGCTCGGCGGTCAACGCCTCCTGGTCGCTCACCAATCCGCCGTTCATCGCCCAGCTGCGGGCGAAGCTGCGCGGGCCGAAATCCGACGGCACTTCGGTGTCGCCGAACCGGTTCATGCCGAGCAACAGGATCTCGTGGTTGCCGAGCAACGTGTCGACCTCGCCACCGGCTTCGGCTGCCTGCTCGGCCAGCCGCATCACCAGCTCGATCACGCCCACGCCGTCCGGGCCCCGATCCACGAAGTCCCCGACGAACCACAACCGTGCCTCGCCCCCGGCCCAGTTGTCCGCATCGTCGAGGAGACCTTTGTCCCGCAATGCCTCGACGAGCTCTTTTCGATGACCGTGCACATCGCCCACCACGTAGCACGTGGGCGTTTTGCCCGATCGCATTCGTTCCCGCACACTTCAACGATAAGCCTTGCCTGTCAACAAGGCACCAGGAGTACACAGTGGACTACTGCCAGGCACGTCCGGTCAGCACGGATGCACCGCGACCTGGGCCGCCTTGATCACCAGTCGCACCGGCGTGCCTGGATGCAGCGCCAGCTCGGCGACCGCCGATGGGGTCAGCTCCGCACTCACCCCGTCGACGCAGCCCGGCCCGTTCCGCGACGCGGTCGCGCGCAACCGGATAACCGGTCCGTACGGCTCCAGCGTGGCCACCTCCGCCGCGAACGTATTGCGCGGGCTGGCCCTGTGCTCAACACCATCCAGCTGAACGGCTACCGCGGACGGCGCGAACACCGCGACCGCCGGGGTCCCTTCGGCGAGCTCGCCGGCCGCAATCCCGGCGATCACCGTGCCGTCCGGAGCTCGCACGCCCGCCTCGCACGCGGTGCCGCGAATCAGGTTGAGTCCGGCTATTCGCGCGGTGAAACCGGTTCGTGGCTTGGCGAGCACGTCCCTGGTCGGCCCCCGCTCGACCACCTGACCGCGCTGCAGCACCAGCACGCGGTCGGCGAGTACCAGCGCGTCGAGCGGATCGTGCGTCACCAGCACGGCCGCGCGGTGCGCGCCGGTGCGCAGCACCGTTCCGACCAGCGTGCGTAACGCCGGTGCGGCGTCCACATCCAGTGCCGCGAACGGTTCGTCAAGCAGCAGCAGTTCCGGTTCGCCCGCCAGCGCGCGAGCCAGCGCCACGCGCTGCGCCTGGCCACCGGAGAGCTGCGCTGGCCGCCGATCGGCCAGCTCTGCCGCGTCCACTTCGGACAGCCAGTGCCGCGCGATGCGGCCGGCTTCGGCCCGGCCCGCTCCCTTCGACCGCGGACCGAACGCCACGTTGTGCGCGGCTGACAGGTGCGGAAAGAGCAGCGGTTGCTGGGCCAGCAGCCCGATCCCGCGGTCATGCGGCGGAACGTGGTCGCGCTCGTCGGCGAGCACCCGGTCGCCAAGGGTGATGCGCGCGCGCCGCGCGCGCAGCAGCCCTGCAAGGCAGCCGAGCACGGTGGACTTGCCCGACCCGTTCGGGCCGAGAATCGCGAGCACCTCGCCCTCCGCCGCGGACAGCCGGACGTCCAACTCGAACGCGTCCCGCTCGAGCCGGATGTCCGCGTCCAGTACGGAATTCCCGCCTGCTACATCGGCGCGGCTCACCGGTACCCCTCCCACGCGCGCGGCCTCGCGATGCCGATAACCAGCACCGCCACGACGATCAGCAGCAACGACAGTGCCACCGCGGAATCCACATCGGAATCCGCGAGCGTGTACACCTCGAGCGGCAGCGTTCTCGTCACGCCTTCCAGGCTGCCTGCGAAGGTGATCGTGGCACCGAATTCCCCCAGTGCACGCGCGAAGCAGAGCACCAGGCCGGAGCCGAGTGCGGGCAGCAGCAGCGGCACCGTGACGCGCCGGAACACCGTCCACGGCCGCGCGCCGAGCGTCGCGGCCACCTGCTCGTAACGCTCCCCCGCGGTGCGCAGCGCGCCCTCCAAGCTGACGACGAGAAACGGGAACGACACGAAGGTTTGCGCCAGCACCACGGCCGCGCTGCTGAACGGCACCCGCACGCCCCCGGTCACGTCCAGCAAGTAGCCGAGAAAACCGTTGCGCCCCAACAGGTATAGCAGTGCTAACCCGCCGACAACGGGCGGCAGCACCAGCGGCAGCAGCACGATCGACCGCAGCAGCCGGATACCTGGAATCCGGGACCGCGCGAGCACCACGGCCAACGGGCACGCAAGCAACAGGCAGAGCACGGTGGCCGCGGCGGCCGTCTGGAGGGAAAGCCGCAGCGCGTTGAGCGCCGAGGAACTGGTGATCAGCGCGGGGAAGTCCCGAAAGTCGGTGCGTACGACCAGCCCGACGATCGGCAGCACCACGAGCGCGAGGCCGAGCACGGCCGGCACCCAGAGCACGGTGGGAAATCCCGTGCGGCTGGTGGTTACCTCGGTTCGCTTCCGGTTCACGGCGCGCCGAAACCGGCCTTGGTCAGCTCGCGCCGGCCCGCCGAACCGCTTACCAGCGCGATGAACTGCTTCGCCAGCCGGGGTTCCGGGGCATCCGCGAGCTCGGCGATCGGATAACGGTTCACCGCGCTGGTGGATTCCCGGACGTCCAGCCCGGTCACCGCGTCTCCGCCGGCCCGCACATCGGTGACGTACACCAAGCCGGCATCCGCCTCGCCGGTCTTCACCTTGTTCAACACCGACTTGACGTTCTGCTCCTCGCTCGCCGGGTGCAGCCGCACCCCGGCCGCGCGCGTCACCCGCCCTGTCGTGCCACCGCATGGCACCTCGGGGGAGCACACCACCACGGTGAGATCACCCCGGCCCAGATCCGGGAGCCCCCGGATCCGCTTCGGATTTCCCCGTCCGACCACAATGGACAGCCGGTTGGTCGCGAACACCTTCGGCCGGCCCGCGACGCTGTCGGCGCGGACGACCTTGGCCATGTTCCGCTCGTCCGCGGCCGCGAACACGTCCGCCGGCACGCCGTTGTTCACCTGCTGGGCGAGCGTGGCGGAACCGTCGTAGCTAATCCGCACGTCCACCCCTGGATGGTCGGCCTCGAAGCGCTTTTCCAGCGCACCGAAGGATTCCGTGAGCGACGAGGCGGCGAGGACGGTCAGCGTGCCGCCCGGCTCGGCGGATCCCGTGCACCCGGATGCCAGCAGGCAGCAGCCGAGCAGGACGGCGCATGCCTTGCCGAGCCCGCGCCGGATCATCGGGCACCCCCCGGCGTTTCCACGATCACCTGCGTCGCCTTCACCACAGCCACCGCGAGCACGCCCGGCTCCAGCCCGAGTTCCTTGACAGCCTCGGCGCTCATCAGCGACACCACCCGATGCGCGCCACACTGCATCTCCACCTGCGCCATCACCCGGTCCATGGTGACCTCGGTGACCAACCCGACGAACCGGTTCCGGGCCGAACGGCCGAGCCCGGAGGCGTCCGCGGAACCCGGGTCCTGACGTGCCGCTTGCCTGCGGGAGAACTCCGCGAGATCCGCGCCGTCGACGACCTTGCGCCCCGACCCGTCCAGCTGGGCGCTCAGCTGGCCGGCATCCACCCAGCGGCGAATCGTGTCGTCGCTGACGCCCAGCAACTTGGCGGCTTCCGAAAACCGAAAATGCGGCACGTTGAAGACCATATCTCCGTGAATGCGGCTGTGTCACCACTAAGGTCGGTGCGGCTACTACCCTTGTGAAGATGACGGCGGTCGACCTTGGACTCCCCCGAATCGGCGGGAAAGCCCCTGGCGTGGCGGACACGGCCACGCGTCCCGACACTCCTTATCTGGTTGATGGGTTCGGCCGGGTGGCCACCGATCTCCGGGTCTCGTTGACCGACAGGTGCAATCTGCGTTGCACCTATTGCATGCCAGAAGACGGGCTCGACTGGCTGCCGGAGTCCAACACGTTGACCGATGCCGAGCTACTCCGGTTGCTGCGCATCGCCGTCGAGCGGCTCGGCATCACCGACATCCGGCTGACCGGCGGTGAGCCATTGCTCCGCAACGGACTCGAGGGGCTCGTCGAGGCCATCGCCGGCTTCCGCCCCAGGCCGCGCATATCGTTGACAACCAACGCGATCGGTCTGGCCCGCCGCGCGCCCCGGCTGGCGGCCGCGGGCCTTGACAGGGTGAACGTTTCGCTCGACACCCTGCAGGAAGATCGCTTCAAGGAGATCGCGAGGCGGGATCGGCTGCGCCACGTGCTTGACGGGCTGGACGCCGCACGAGAAGCGGGGCTGAACCCCGTGAAGATCAACGCGGTGCTGCTGCGTGGCGTGAACGAGGACGAAGCCGCGCCGCTGCTGCGGTTCGCCCTCGACCATGGCTACCACTTGCGGTTCATCGAGCAGATGCCGCTGGATGCGCAGCACGGCTGGGATCGGGAGAACATGATCACCGCCGAGGAGATCCTCGCGAAGCTGCGTGCCGAGTTCGATCTCGCGCCCAGCTCCACGGAGCGCGGCGCCGCCCCCGCCGAGCGGTGGCAGGTCAACGGTGGGCCGCAGGAGGTCGGTGTGATCGCCTCGGTTACCCGCCCGTTCTGCGCCGCCTGCGACCGCACCCGGCTCACCGCGGACGGCCAGCTGCGGAATTGCCTGTTCAGCCAGTCGGAGACCGATCTGCGTACCCCGCTGCGTGCCGGGGAGAGCGAGGAGCAGATCGCGGATCACTGGCGCGCCACGATGTGGGTCAAGGCCGCGGGGCACGGGATAAACTCCGACGAGTTCACGCAGCCGCTGCGGCCGATGAGCGCGATCGGGGGCTAGCCGTGTTTCGCTGTCCGATGCGGACACTCACACCGCGATGTGGAGGCATAGTGCGGTTTCCTGGCGCCCGCGTGTATCGGCCGCTGCTCGTGGTGGCCGGCCCATGACGCACGAAACCGAGGCAACGGCCGTGCGGGTAACGGTGCGGTATTTCGCGGCGGCGCGCGCCGCCGCCGGCACCGATACCGAGCGGATCGAGTTGCCGGCCGAGGCGAGCGTGCGGGACGTGCTGACGGTCGTTCGTGCCCGCCATTCCACCGGCTTGGCGAGGGTGCTCGACGCGGCCAGCTACCTCCTCGACGGAGTTGCGGTACGTGATCACGATACTGCGATAAGTGATCAATCTCAGCTCGACGTGCTCCCCCCGTTCGCCGGCGGATAACCGGAACCACGCCCCGAACGCCCTTCACCAATGGCCCATTGACAGCCAGAAACCCGTGACACAGGCCTCACGTTGGGTGAAATATCTCGAGACGGAAACGGGCCGATAACAGCCGTGTGCGCTGCAAAGACGGCCAAATCGCAATGGCTTCGTACACGTTACCGTGACGACGGTCACATGGCGATAAATTTCCGATCACGCTTTTCGTTACGTACCGTCGCTTCTCGGTTGGCCCGACCCGACCTGAGAAGACCCGGTTGTCTGCTGCACCGAGCCCTGTCTGGCAGACGACCGGCCCAAACCCCGAGCGAAAGACAACTTCCAGACAGGGGCGAGGGGAGGCGTCCGAGATGCGTCTCGGTTGTCTAGCCGGCGAAAGCCGGCCCGGTGCCCGAAGCCGGCCCGTCAGGCGCAAGCGCGCAGGTGCGGGAGCAGAGACCGAGCTGAAATGGCTATTCGAGGTAAACATCGCAGGCCGTCCGTTGCGACCCGAAATATCGCCCGTGTCGTCGTTGCTGGCGTCGCGGTCGGCGCGCCGTTGGCAATGATGAGTACCCCGGCCCAGGCCGACAGCGTGAACTGGGACGCGATCGCGCAGTGCGAGAGCGGTGGTGACTGGAGCACTAACACCGGCAACGGTTACTCCGGCGGCCTGCAGTTCTCGCCGAGCACCTGGCAGGCCCACGGTGGCTCTGGTGACCCGGCAGGTGCATCCCGCGAGGAGCAGATTCAGGTGGCTGAGCGGGTTCTGGACAGCCAGGGCATCGGCGCATGGCCGGTGTGTGGCGCCCAGGCCGGCTCGTCCTCTTCGGAAAGCACCGAAGGCTCGGCTGAGGTCGAGTCGGAGAGCGCTCCGGTTGAGGAAGAGACCGCTCCAGTTGCGGAGGAGACCGCTCCGGCACCGGCGCCCGAGCCGGTGGTGATCAAGGACAACCCGAACGGCGACTACACCGTCAAGCCGGGCGACACGTTGGCCAAGATCGCCAAGCAGAAGAACGTCAAGGGCGGCTGGCAGGCCCTGCACGATAAGAACGCGGAGTTCATCGGCAACGCCGACTTGATCGCCGCAGGCCAGAAGATCGCCACCAAGTGATCAATCGCCCCGAACATGGGGCACCGGGCGGCCGCATGGCGTTAGAAGTGCGGTCACCCTCCAACGGGGCCCTGCTGGATCATTCCGGTCCGGCAGGGCCCCGGCTCTGGAAACCCGCTCAGGCCTCAGACCCGCCGTCAGGGACAGTTGACCCACTCGTCGGTGCCATCCGGGAACACCTGCCGTTTCCAGATCGGTAGCTGGCGCTTCACTTCGTCCACCAGCTCCGAGCAGACCGCGAACGCTTCCTTGCGGTGTTCGGCCGCCACGGCGACAGCCAGCGCCACGTCGCCGATATCCAGCGCGCCAATCCGGTGGCTCACGGCCAGCGCGCGCACCCCGGCCGAATGCCGGGCGAGCTCGCCGGCCACCCGCTCGATGACCTCACCGGCGTTGGGGTGCCCCTCGTACTCGAGTGCGGTGACCGTGCGCCCGTGGTCGTGATCGCGCACGACGCCCGCGAAGGTGATCACGGCACCCGAGGCCTGATCGCCGACCAGTGCGGCGTGCTCGTCGACGGACAGCGGTTCCTCGGTCACGATGGCCCGCAACACCCGCGCGGGCTCGAACGCCGCCACAGCGCTGTGCTCGTGGCCGTGACTGTGCCTGTGACCGTGACTGTGCTCGTGGCTGTGCTCGTGACCGTGCCCTGCGCTGTTCCCGGCCGGCTGCTGATGGTCGCCACCCCCCAGCTGATCCACGGCATGCGCCAGCACGCCGTCCAGCACGCCGAGGCCGTCCCGCACCCCACCGGTCGAGCCCGGCAGGTTCACCACCAGGGTGTGGCCGGCCACCCCGGCCAGCCCGCGGGACAACATCGCGGTCGGCACCTCCGGCAGCCCGGCCGCGCGCACCGCATCGGCCAGCCCCGGCACCTCGTAGTCCAGCACCGACCGGGTCGCCTCCGGGGTGCGATCGGTCGGCGTCATGCCGGTGCCACCGGAGGTCAGCACCACCGGCACGCCGTCCGAGATCGCCGCCCGCAATGCCTCGGCCACCGGCTCGCCGTCCGGCACCACCACCGGGTCACCAACCTGGTAGCCGCGCTCGGTCAGCCACTCGACGATCACCGGGCCGGTGCGGTCGGCGTACACTCCGGCCGCCGCCCGGTTCGACGCCACGATCACCCGTGCCTGCGTGCCGCTCACAGCCGCCTCCTCACCCGGTCTTACTCCGATGTTGCCGCCTTGCGTACCGCGTCGGCCACCGCGGGCGCCACCCCGGAGTCGAACACGCTCGGCACGATGAACGAGGCGTTCAACCGCTCGTCGTCAACCACGTCGGCGACCGCGTTCGCCGCCGCGACCATCATCGGGTCGGTGATCTGGTGCGCGTGCGCGTCCAGCAGCCCGCGGAACACCCCTGGGAAGGCAAGCACGTTGTTGATCTGGTTCGGATAGTCGCTGCGCCCGGTGGCCACCACCGCCGCGTGCCGCTGCGCCTCGAGCGGATCGACCTCGGGGTCCGGGTTGGCCAAGGCGAACACCACCGCGTCATCGGCCATCGTGGCCACCTGTTCGGCGCCGAACAGGTTCGGCGCGGACACCCCGATGAACACGTCCGCGCCGGCCAGCGCATCGTGCACGGAACCCTTGGCGCCCTGGCGGTTGGTGTGCTCGGCGATCCAGTTCAGGTTCGGATCGTCGTCGCCGCGTCCCTTGTGGACGATCCCGTCCACGTCCACAGCCAGGATGTCGGCCGGTTCCTTGTGCAGTAGCAGGCGGATGACCGCCGATCCGGCTGCGCCGACACCGCAGACCACAACCTTGCATTGCTCGATCGGCTTGCCGACCACCCGCAGGGCGTTACGAAGCGCCCCGACCACCACGATCGCGGTACCGTGCTGATCGTCGTGGAACACCGGGATGTTCAGCTTTTCCCGCAACCGCGCCTCGATCTCGAAACACCGGGGCGCGGCGATGTCCTCGAGGTTGATCCCGCCGTACGCCGGCGCGATCCACTCGACGGCTTTGATCAGCTCCTCGGTGTCCTGGGTGTCAAGGCACACCGGCCAGGCATCCACCCCGGCGAACCGCTTGAACAGGGCGGCTTTGCCCTCCATCACGGGCAGCGCCGCAGCCGGCCCGAGGTTGCCGAGCCCCAGGACCGCGGACCCGTCGGTGACCACCGCGACCGTGTTGCGCTTGATGGTCAACCGGCGCGCGTCGGCCGGGTTCTCCGCGATCGCCTGGCACACCCTCGCCACCCCGGGGGTGTACGCGCGGGACAGGTCATCCCGGTTGCGCAGCGCGACCTTGGGCGCCACCTCGATCTTGCCGCCGAGGTGGATCAGGAACGTGCGGTCCGAGATCTTGCGGACCTTGACGCCCGGCAACAGCTCGAGCGCCTCGGTGATGTCCTGCGCGTGGTTCGCGGACACCGAGTTGCAGGTGATGTCCACGACGATCCGGTCAGCATGCGATTCGACGACGTCGAACGCGGTGATCACGCCGCCAACCCGGCCGACCGAGCTCGTCAGATCACCGGCCGAGCTCGTCGATGGCGGGGCCTCGACCCGAACGGTGATCGAGTACCCCGGGCCGGGCACTGGCATGACTACCCCTCCAAGCGCTGCGTTACTTGTTGATCTCGGTGACCGGGTGCTGGTACGGCACGCTGTCCATCGGGAACTGGACATCACCGAACGGCGAAGGGGCGCCCTGCCGGTCGCTCGCCAACTCGCTGACCGGGTGCTCGCCGTCCTCCGCGTGCGGCCACTCTGGATCGATGCGCTCGGCGCGGCTCCGCTGGGTTCGATTGCGACGGGCCACGAATCCTCCTCCTACCGTGCCGCGAGCGATCGCGATCGCTCACCTGCTGCGCAATGAAGATTACCCGACACGTGTCACCGGATTCCCGACGGCGCTGCCGGCGCGCGCATCGATACTGTGGAGGGGATGTCCGGCTCCTCGCTCGCCGACTGGCTGCGTTCCCACGACGACGACACGCTGGTGGGACTGCTGCGCATGCGGCGTGATCTGGCCACGCCACCACCGGCGAACAGCACGGTGCTCGCCACCCGCGCCGGCACCGCCGGCTCGGTCGCGCGCGCCTGTGAGGGCCTGGACACCCGCACGCTGGCGGTGCTGGAAGCGTTGCTGCTTGCCGGCGCCGACCGGGAGCCCTGCACCGCGCAGCGCGTTGCCGAGCTGCTCGAGGCACCGGTGGACGCCGAGCTTCGACTGCTCCGCGAACTCGCGCTGGTGTGGGGGCCGGACGAGGAACTCACCGCCGTACCGGCGCTCGCCGAGGTGCTCGGACCGTATCCGGCCGGGCTCGGCCGGCAGGCCGGCGAGCTCTCCACCGACCAGGTGCTTGCCAAGCTAGCCGAGCTCGGCGAACCGGAACGCAAGCTGCTGAACACCCTTGCCGCCGGCCCGCCGATCGGGCAGACGAAGGACGCGACCATCCCGGCATCGGTCGAGCAGGCACGCAGCCCGGTCCAGGTCCTGCTGGCGCACGGACTGCTGCTGCCGAACGATTCGGGCACCGTTGAGCTTCCCCGCCAGGTCGGCATCGCGCTGCGCGACAACCGGCCATTCGGCACGGTCGAGCTGGACGAACCGGCACCGCGCACCACCTCGCGCGGCGAGCGGGGCGTCGACGAGGCCGCCGCGGGCGAAGCGGCGGAACTGCTGCGGCAGCTGGAAAAGCTCATAACACTGTGGTCCGCGCAGCCAGCCCCGGTGCTCAAGGCCGGCGGGCTCGGTGTGCGCGAGCAGCGCCGGATCAGCAAGGAGCTGGACGTCGACGATGCGCGTTCCGCACTGCTCGTCGAGCTCGCCGCCGGCGCCGGGCTGATCGCCGACTCCGCGGAGGCATCCCCTGAGTGGGTGCCGACCACGCTCGCGGACAGCTGGCTGGCATCCACCCCGCCGCACCGGTGGGTGGTGCTCGCCGAGGCGTGGCTGGACCTGCCGAGACTGCCGGGCATGGTTGGCCGCCAGGACATGCGCCACAGCCAGGCAAGGGACGCCAAACCGCCGGTGCCGCTGGCCGAGGAGTTGCACCGGCCACTCGCCCCGGCCGCGCGCCGCCGGGTGCTGGCCGCGTTGGCCGAGCTGGAGCCGGGCACCGGCATCGCGAGCACCGAGGAACTGGTCGCGCTGCTCGCCTGGCGGGCGCCGCGGAAGGGCGGCCGGCTGCGCGATGCGACGGTGCGCTGGACCGTCGCGGAAGGCACCGCCATCGGCGTGCTCGCGCTCGGGGCCATCACATCGGGTGGGCGGGCGCTGCTGGACGGCGACCGCGGTGCCGCGACGCAACGGATGGCCGAGGCCATGCCCGAACCGGTGGATCACGTGCTGGTGCAGGCGGATCTCACGGTGGTCGCGCCAGGCCCGTTGCAGCCCGACCTTGCCGAGATGATCGACACCGTCGCGGACGTGGAGTCGGCTGGCAGCGCGACGGTGTACCGGATCAGTGAGGCCAGCGTGCGGCGCGCGCTCGATGCCGGGCACACCGCGGCCGAGCTGCACGAGCTGTTCCGGGTCCGTTCCCGGACGCCGGTACCGCAATCGTTGAGCTACCTGATCGACGACGTGGCTCGCCGGCACGGGCGGCTGCGCGGCGGCACGGCGGCGTCGTTCCTCCGCAGCGACGATCCGGTGCTGATCGCGGAGGTACTCGCGCACGGCTGCGCCGAGGAACTCGGGCTGCGCCGGATCGCGGACACCGTGCTGATCAGCCCGCTGTCGCTCGGTGAGGTGCTGGACGGCCTGCGCGACGCGGGTTTCACGCCGGCTGCCGAGGGGCCGGACGGGCGCGTCGTGGATCTTCACCCTCGGGGGCACCGGGTCGCCGCCCGCCCGCGATCCACCCGGCGGACCCAGCACGGGCCGGCCGAGGTGACCACCGAGCAGGCGGCGGACGTGGTGCGCCAGCTACGGGCCGGCGATCGCGCGGAGAGCAGCCGGCGCGGCCGAACCGCGCGGCTGCCGGGCGGTGGTGGTGAGGCTGACACCTCCGCGACCATGGCGCTGCTGCAGGAGGCCGCGCGGCAGCGCCGCAACGTGTGGATCGGTTTCGTGGACTCGCACGGCGTGGCAAGCCAGCGGATCGTGCTGCCGCTCAGGGTCGGGGGCGGGGTGCTGGAAGGTGACGACCCGAACGGCAGCCCAGGAACGCGTTTCCCGCTGCACCGGATCACCTCGGTTGCCCTCGTCGAGGGCTCGTGAGCTCGTGAGGTAGCGAGACCTGCTTGTCAGGGTCTCGCCATCAAACACAGTTTAGGTGCTATAGCACCTAAAAAGACTCACGAGCCACCGGGGCCACCGCGAAGCCGGTGGCCCCGGTGGCTAGCCGGAACAGCCGCCCCGCGAGCGGTTGCGCGGCGCGCTCGTCCTCCGGCACCAGCGCCCGCGAGGTGGTCACGTAAAGCTCCGCGAGCTCAGGCCCGCCGAACGCGCAGCTGGTCGGATGCGTAACCGGCAGGGACACGACCGCGTCCAGCTTCCCGTCCGGCAGGTAGCGGTGCAGCGCACCGCCACCGACGAGCGCGATCCACACGCCACCGTCGGTGTCTACGGTGAGCCCGTCCGGGCGGCCACCCTGCCCGTCAAGGTCCACGAACGGCCGCCGGCCGGATAGCTCCCCGGTCTCCGGGTCGTAGTCGAACGCGTCGACCCGTAACGTCGGGGTGTCGGCGTAATACATGGTGCGGCCGTCCGGGCTCCACCCGAGGCCGTTGGAAATCGTGACGCCTTCCAGCACGGTGACCAGCTCGCCGGCGTCGAGCCGGTAAAGCGCGGCGGTGCCTCGCGCCCGGTCGGTGTTCATGGTGCCGATCCACAGCCGCCCGCGCGGATCGCATTTCCCGTCGTTGAACCGGATCGCGGGCTCCTCAGGCACCCCGGCGACGGTGCGCTCGGGATCGAGCAGCACGAGCCGGTTCTTGCGGGCGACCAGCAGCCCGCCGTCGGCGGTTGGCAGTACGGCCGAGACCGGCGGGCTCAGCTCGAGCGTGCTGGTCTCCGCTGAGGACGGGTCGGTGCGGTGTACCAGCCCACCGTCGATGTCCACCCATAGCAGCGTGCCGCTCGAGGCATCCCAGCACGGTCCTTCGCCAAGCTCGGCGACGATCTCGCCTACAGGTTCCGGTTTCATACCGTCCTTCCTCCTATGGCTCACCATTCGGCGAGCCGGCCGTCCGGATGCCGCCAGCCAGGATCGGGCATTCGCCAGGTCCCGTCCCGCTCGCGCACCAGCCTCTCGTTGATCTCGATCCCGAGCCCGGCACCGGCAGGCGTCGCCAGCTGGCCGTTCGACGGCACAAGCGGTGCGGGGTCGACGAGATAGTCATGCATCTCGGCGGGCGGCAGGCCCGCGTAGCCGCGGTTGTAGTGCAGGCCAAGGCTCTGCTCCTGGATGACCACGTTGCCCGCGCAGCAATCCACCTGCAGCGACGCGGCGAGCGAAAGCGGGCCGTTGGGGCAATGCGGCGCCACCGCGACGTCGTAGGCCTCGGCCATCCGGCAGATCTTCTCCAGCTCGAACAGCCCGGTGAGCGAGACGTCCGGTTGCAGGATGTCCACCACCCTGGATTCCAGCAGGTGCTTGAACTCCCAGCGGGAATGCAGCCGCTCCCCGGTCGCGATCGGCGTGCTGCCGGCCGCGTTCGCCAGCGCGGGAAGGGCATCCTCGTACCCGGGTCCGAGGGGTTCCTCCACCCACATCAACCCGAACTGGTCCAGCTCGGCCAGCAGCGCCTTGGCCATCGCGCGATGCACCCTGCCGTGGAAGTCCAGAGCCACGCGCAGCTCATCGCCGTACTTCTCGTGCAGCGCGGCCACCCTGGCGACCACGGCGTCGATCCGGGCGTGGTTGTCGATGTAGTCCAGCTCTTCGGTGGCGTTCATCTTGATCGCGGTGAAGCCCTGCTCGACGCGCGCGGCCGCACCGGCGAGCACGTCGTCCGGCCGGTCGCCACCGATCCACGCATACAGCGGCACGGCATCCCGAACCTGCCCGCCGAGGAACTCGTACACCGGCAGCCCGAGCGCCTTGCCTTTGACGTCCCACAACGCGTGCTCGATCGCGGCCGCGGCGGTGGCCAGGATCGGCCCGCCGCGAAAGAACCCATCCCGCCACATGCGCTGCCAGAGATCCTCGATCCGCCTGGCGTCCGAGCCGACCACGTTGTCAGCCAGATCGCCGATCGCGCCGAGGACCGCACCGGCGCGCTTCGCCACGATCGCCTCGCCCCAGCCACACCGGCCGTCCTCGGTTTCCAGCCGGACGAAGATCCAGCGCGGTGGCACCCGGAACGCGTCGATACTGGCGATCTTCATTCGTCCGGCTCGTGCGGCCCGGCGAGCGGGTCGTAGCGCCTGCTCAGCCGTCGCCCACCGTCCACCGGTACCACCGCACCGGTCATGTAGGACGCCTCGTCGGAAGCAAGGAACGCCACCACTTCGGCGATCTCCTCGGGCGAGCCTGCCCTGCCGAGCAGGGTCGGCGGCGGCGAGGTCTCGCCCCACACGCCGCCCATGGTCTTGCGGATCGACGGGGTGTTCACCACGCCTGGCGACACCGAGTTGACCCTGATCCCGAACTCGCCGAGTTCCACGGCGAGCGCGCCGGTCGCCGCGTTCACCGCGCCCTTGCTGGTCACGTACAGGCCGAAGCCGGGAACCGGGAGCGACTCCTGCACGCTGTCCACGTTCACGATCGCGCCCGGCCGGCCCTCGGAGCGCAACCCCTCGGCCGCCGCCCTGGACAGCATGCCCATGGCCACCACGTTCACCCGCAGCAAGTGCTCCCAGTCATCGATGCCGGCGGCGAGGAAACCACCGGCCGGCGGGTAGGTCGCCGCGCAGTTCACCAGCACGTCGGTCGCCGGGCTGTTCGACAGCCGCCGGCACAACATTTCCAGCGCGTCCCGATCGGACAGGTCGGCGACCACCGGCTCGATGCGGTCGGATAGCCCACCGACCGCGGTGACTTCGTCGGCGCGATCGACGGCGATCACATGCGCCCCGCGTTCGGCCAGCAGTACCGCCGTCGCCCGGCCAATTCCGACGGCCGCTCCGGTCACGAACGCGCGCCGATCCAACAACGTGCTCATACTTACCCGCCAGTTCCAGCCGTGAGTACTTTCGGTCGTTATAGCAACCGACAATGTCTCACGACACCCGGCACGAACCGATACCAACCAGGTTTCGGGTATCGACGGGGCTACAGCGCGCGCAGCCCGCTGAGAACGCGTTCCATGAATTCCAGCGACGGCCCGTCGCCGACCAGCACACCGGTGTCGTGCACCTGCACCAACCCGATGTTCGCCATGTCCGCGAGCAACACCTTCGCGACGCCGAGCGGCAGCGCGAGGTGCGCGGCGACTTCGGCGACCGACCGCGGCCGCTGGCACAGCTCGCAGATGGACTTGTGCTCGGTGATCGCCGCACCACGATGGTTGCGGCCCTGATCGGTCGTGGAGATCAGCGTCTCGATCGCGAGGTCGTAGTCGGCACGGGTACGCCCACCGGTCCGCGCGTACGGCCGGACGAGGGAGCGGCGCGGACTCGACGCGGGCATGCTGATGTCCCGCGGCGGTGGCGGACCAGCAGGCGGGTCGGCGTGCGGGTCGGCAGACGGGTCGGCCGGTGGGTCGGCATCCGGAGCCGACGAAGGGGACGGTGAGGGGGACGGGCGGCGCGGACGCCGAGGCGGCGTGGGCGTGTGCCGCTCGCCGCGCGTCCACGGCGCGCGGTTCGCGTGACCGAACAGCCATTCCCCGCTGATGTCGAACCGGTGCGGCTGGTCAATACCCTCCCGCTCAACGGCACGATGCAGCGCGTCCCAGCTATCCGGCTGGTCGCCGTCGTTCTGCCATCCAGTCATCGCTGCTGTCCAGCGCGGTTACCCGCGAACACCACCTTGGAGCTGAGCGCGCAGCTCGGGCGTGATCTGCTGCCCGACGCGCTCAACAAGCAAGGTCATTTCGTAGGCCACAAGTCCGATGTCGCAGGTCGGCGCGGCGAGCACGGCAAGGCACGATCCGTCGCTCACGGACATCAGAAAGAGATAGCCACGTTCCATCTCCACCACGGTCTGGTTGACCGCACCGGCCTCGAAGCAGCGGGCAGCGCCTTGGGTGAGGCTGACCAAGCCGGAAGCCACCGCGGAGAGTTGCTCCGCGCGATCCTGGGGAAGGCCTTCGGAGCCGGCGAGCAGCAGCCCATCGGCGGAAACCACCACCGCGTGGGCAACCCCGGGCACTCGGCGGACGAAGTCGGTGATCAACCACCCAAAGCCGCCGGACGGTCCCACGGACGCAGTCACAGTCCCTCCTCGCTACCTTCTCCAGGTTCGGCACCCGGGTGCGGACCATCTTGCTCCCCGTCAGGGTATTCCCGCCGGAGCGCATGTCGACCCCTGCGGACGCCTTGCTGCAGGCTGCTCATCCGGCCGCGGGTAGCCTCCGCGGACTTTGGCAGCACGGTCGGCTGCTCTTCCTCGGACTCCTCGGTGGCCGAGCCCGGAACGAGCCGCGCCTTCGGGACTCGTTTCGGCAAGCCGGCCGCGGTCTGGCTGGATGGAGCGGACGTGCCGCCCTCCAATCCCAGCGCCGCCTGCCAACCGGCATCGGCCGGAGTATGCCACTGGCTGGTCGCGGCGTCTCCGTTACTGCCGAGACCGTTCGCCGGCTCAGTGGAGTTCATCCCATTGGCCGTACTGTCGTTGAACCATTTGGACAGCACGGCTTCGTAAATCGGCATCCGTATGGTGGGCGCATCCGCGTCCAGCGGGCTCAACTCATCCTCCGGCTCGGGCTCTGGTCCGGCGTCGAACAGTCCGTTCGGTCTGCCCGTCACGGGCTGGCGCGCCGGTGGCCCGAGGTCGGCCGGCAGGTCCGGTTCCTCGGCGGCCCCCGGTTGCGGCTCGGCTGGCCATCGTGGCTCGTACCGTTCGGGTGAAACCGGCTCGGCGGCTTCGGTTCCGGTGTGCTCGGCAGGCGGGAAAGCCGGCCAGCGCGGCTCGGAATGCCGCTGTGACCTCGGGGTGCGCGTCGGTAGCGCCTGCGTCGAGTCCGTCAGGCCCGATGTGGACGGCGCATCGAACTCCCATCCGGCGGGTTCGGTCGGCTTGTCGAATGCCGGACGGGTCGGCTCGGATCGGGCCGGCTTCGGGCGCGGCGACTCGATGACCATGTCGCTGACCAGCTCCGGTGGCACCAGCACACCGGCGGTGATCCCGCCATGATCGCCCTTGCGCAGTCGCACCCTGATCTGGTGCCGCTGCGCCAGCCGGCCCACCACGTACAGCCCCATCCGCCTGGCAACCGATGCGTCCACCTCGGGTGGGTTGGCCAGCCGTTCGTTGGTCGCCGCGATGTCCTCGTCCGGCATCCCGACGCCCCGGTCGGCGATCTCCAGCCGCAGGCCGCCGGTCCGGGTGCTGGTGGTGTCCACGCTGACCTTGGAAGCGGGATCGGAGAACGCCGTCGCGTTGTCAAGCAGTTCGGAGATCACGTGCACCACGTCGTTCACCGCGTTGCCGGCGATCAGCCGCTGCGGGGTGGGCGCGACCTCGATCCGGGCGTACTGCTCGATCTCCGAGACCGCGGCTCCGATCACCTCGGAAACCGCGATCGGCTCGGTCACCTGCCTTCCCAGCTCGCTGCCCGCGAGCACCAGCAGGTTCTCGCTGTTCCGACGCATCCTGGTGGCCATGTGGTCCAGCTCGAACAGGCTGGCTAGCTGATCGGGGTCCTGCTCATCGGATTCCATCCGGTCAAGCACGCCGAGCTGGCGTTCCACCAGCGCCTGGCTGCGCCTTGACAGGTTCACGAACATCGCGTTCACGTTGTCCCGCAGCAACGCCTGCTCGGCTGCCAGCCGGATCGCCTCCGAGTGCACCGCGTCGAAGGCCCTCGCGAGCTGGCCGACTTCCTCGCCGGAATGCACCGGCACCGGCTCGGGCGCGATCGTGGAGCGGTGCTCCGGGTCCTGGTCGGCCAGGATGTCGTCCACTTCCTCGGGAAGCCGGTAGCCGGCGACGTCCAGCGCGGTGGTGCGCAGCACCCGGAGCGGGCGCAGCACCGAGCGGGCGATGATCAGGGCGAACAGCAACGCGGCCAGCAGGATTCCGCCGGTGATCGCGGTGTCCCTGATGACCGAATCGCGGGACTGGGCGACGAGCGACTCGGTGTGTTCCCTTGTCTGATTCAGCAGCGCTTCGTGCACCTCGTTGATCCGGTTCAGGGTGTACGTGGACGCGGTGTCCCATCGCTCGACATCGATTCCGCCGAGCGAACGACCGCGTTCCGCCTGCGCGGTGGCCTGGCTCTCGATGCCGTTGCCGACGTCCACGACAAGGCCCATCACCGTGTCGTCGTACATCCGCCGCTGCTCGGGGTTGGCGAACTTGCGGAAGTCGCTTGTCGCGGCGTCGAACTCGGCGTCCGCCGCCTGCAGGGTGCGCCGTTCGGCCAGTTCGAGCTCGTCGCGTTCCAGACCGGCGAGCAGCAAGGCGCGCTTCCGGGACTCCTGCTCGGCCGCCCTGGCGATCGCGTTGGTCGCCAGGTAGAAGCGGGACAGCTCGGGGTCCTGGATGTCCGCGACCGACTGGTCGCTGACGTCGTGCACACCCTGCACCAGCTCGTTGTAGGCGCGCATGATCGCGTCGTCCGGGTAGCTGGATTCGTCCACCGTCGAGCGCACCGCGCCCAACCGGTCGAACCGCTCGCTCACCTGGCGGAACCGGTCCGCGGCCGCGGGCGAGAGTTCGGAGTCGGCAGCCTCCCGCTGGCCGTGGAACGCCGTGACCGCGGTATCCACCTTTTCCCGCTGCGCCTGCAACTCCGGCTCCTGGCCGGGGCGGCGGACCGCGACGAAGCGCACCGTGAGGTCGCGCTCGCGTTGCAATTCGTGCACCGCCTCCGCCGCGCTCTGCTCGAGCTGCACCTGGGCGTCCAGTTCGGACAGCTCGCTGGCGTTCACCAGATCGCCCTGTACCCGCATGCCGACGAAGACCAGCACGGCCAGGGTGGGAATCAGCAGGACGACGAGAAGCTTGGTGCGCAGCCGCCAGTTCCGCAGCCGCCAGCGGCCACCCTGGACGGTGGCGTCGTCAACCCCGTTCTCGCCGACCGCAGGGTTTTCGTCACTCTCCGCAGTTTTCTGGGAAACGCTTTCGGGTGAAGTCGTGTTCTGCGACTCCCGCTTACCCTGTTGGGCTGGAGCGCTCTTTCGACGGATCACCCTGTCGTTCCTCTTCGGCGATAGCGTCGACGGTGTCATCGGTCGCAGCTGGCCGACCGGAAACCCGTCACAATCCGGCGGCGTTTCTACAGGTCAGCAAGCATAGCGGTAGCCGCAATGCGGGCCGGATGCTTGCCTGCCGGGAACGCAGCGAAAACTTGCGCCCCCAGTCCTCCGCGTAGAGTAAGGGACACGTTCGCCGACGGAAAGAGCGTGTGCATTTACTCGGAGTATGTCTCAGCCCACAGCCTCCCATGCAGACGGGTGATTATCATTCCTGAGGCCGACGGAAAAGGACTCGACGTGCACCGACTCACCCAACGCATGGCGCTCCGTTTCACCACCGGCCGTTTCGCGAGGGGTCTTTCCGCGCTGGCTCTCGTCGTGCTGGTGATTACACCGAGTATCGGCGGCTGCGACGTTTTCACCGATGAGTCCGCCAACGGTCGTCCGGGGGCGCCGGGTTCGCTTCGGATCGCGGTAACTCCCTCGGTGGACACCGCCGCGCTGCGGATCGGCGTGAAGGATGGCCTGTTCGACAACGCCGGGCTGCGCGTCCGGCTGGTCGAGCAGCCGAGCCGGACGGCCGCGCTGGACAAGCTGAAGGCTGGCGACGTCGATCTGGCGTTCACCAGCGACGTCGCGGTGCTGCGGGCCGCCTCGTCCGGTGTTCGGTTGCAGCTGCAGGGCGAGGCGTACCAGGCGGGTCCGAACACGATGGCGCTGCTGGCCGCGCCGGACTCCGGTTACACCGAGCCGCAGCAGCGGCCCGCGCCGCGTATCGCGGTTGACACCAGGGGAGATGTCGGCGAGCTTGCCACGAAATCCGCGATGAAGGACGCCGGCGTGGACCCGAACGGCATTACCTTCGTGCCGCGCCCGTTCCGCGCCATGGCCGACGCGTTGCGCACCGGCGAAGTCGACGCCGCCTGGGTGGTCGAGCCCTACCTGACCCGGATCCAGAAGGAACTCGGCGCCACGATGGTGCTGGACACCGCGCAGGGCACCACCGAGGACTTTCCGATGTCCAGCTACGCGGCGACGACCCGGTACGCGGACCGGAACGCGCCGGTGCTCACCCGGTTCCGGTCGGTGCTGGCGGATGCGCAGCGCAGCGCCACCGTCACGAGGGTCCAGCAGGAGCTGCCGACGTTCACCGACGTCGACCCGACCACCGCCGCGCTGGTGTCCATCGGCGACTTTCCCGACCGCCTCAACCACGTGCGGCTGCAGCGGGTCGCCGACCTGATGCTGACGCTCGGCGCGGTGCGCGATCGGCTGGACGTGAACGAGATGTCCCCGCCGCCGCTGCGGTCCTGACCTCGCTTGGTGGCACACCGCACCGGGGCCGGCCGGGGGCGCCCGCAAGCCCGTATAAAGGGGAACGTGACGGATGGACCCCTTATCGTTCAGTCGGACAAGACCGTGCTGCTCGAGGTCGCGCACGACCTGGCCGACGACGCGCGGATGGCGATCGCGCCGTTCGCCGAGCTGGAGCGCGCCCCAGAGCACGTGCACACCTACCGGGTCACCCCGCTCGCGCTGTGGAACGCACGCGCCGCGGGGCACGACGCCGAGCAGGTCGTCGACGCGCTGACCACGTACTCGCGCTACCCGGTGCCGCAGCCACTGCTGATCGACGTGGTGGACACCATGGGCCGGTTCGGCCGCCTGCAGCTGGCCAACGACCCCGCGCACGGCTTGGTGATGTCGACCAATGACCGCGCGGTGCTGGAGGAAGTGCTGCGCCACAAGAAGATCGCGCCGATGATCGGGGCGCGGATCGACGAGGACACCGTCGCGGTGCATCCATCCGAGCGCGGCAGGCTGAAGCAGGCGCTTCTCAAGGTCGGCTGGCCGGCCGACGATCTCGCCGGCTATGTGGACGGCGAAGCGCACCCGATGGAGCTGGAGGAGCACGACTGGCAGTTGCGCGACTACCAGCGCCAGGCGGCGCGGTCGTTCTGGGCGGGCGGATCCGGCGTTGTGGTGTTGCCGTGCGGCGCGGGCAAGACGCTGGTCGGTGCGGCGGCGATGGCCGAGGCCCAGGCCACCACGCTGATCCTGGTCACCAACACGGTCGCGGCACGCCAATGGAAGCGCGAGCTGATGAATCGCACATCGCTGACCGAAGAGGAGATCGGCGAGTACTCCGGCGAGCGCAAGGAGATCCGCCCGGTCACCATCGCGACGTATCAGGTCGTCACCCGCAAGACGAAGGGCGAGTACAAGCACCTCGAGCTGTTCGACTCGAGGGACTGGGGGTTGATGATCTACGACGAGGTGCATCTGCTGCCCGCGCCGGTGTTCCGGATGACCGCCGACCTGCAGTCAAGGCGGCGCCTCGGGCTGACGGCCACACTGGTGCGTGAGGACGGGCGCGAGGGCGACGTGTTCTCGTTGATCGGACCGAAGCGCTACGACGTGCCGTGGCGGGACATCGAGCAGCAGGGCTGGATCGCGCCCGCGGAATGCATCGAGGTGCGCGGCACGCTGACCGAGAGCGAGCGGTTGACGTACGCGACCGCGGAACCCGATGAGCGGTACCGGATCTGCTCGACGGCGCACACCAAGTCGCCGATCGTCAGGTCCATTGTGGACAAGCATCCGGACGAGCCGGTGCTGGTGATCGGGGCGTATCTCAGCCAGCTCGAGGAGCTCGGCGCGGAGCTGAACGCGCCGATCGTGCAGGGTTCGACCAAGAACAAGGAGCGCGAGCAGCTGTTCGAGGCGTTCCGCAACGGCGAGATCAGCACGCTGGTGGTGTCCAAGGTGGCGAACTTCTCCATCGATCTGCCCGAGGCGTCCGTGGCGATCCAGGTGTCCGGCACGTTCGGCTCCCGGCAGGAGGAGGCCCAGCGGCTCGGCAGGTTGTTGCGGCCGAAGGGCGATGGCCGGCAGGCGCACTTCTACTCGGTGGTCGCGCGGGACACCCTGGACACAGATTACGCCGCGCACCGGCAGCGGTTCCTCGCCGAGCAGGGTTACGCGTACACCATCGTGGACGCCGACGACCTACTCGGCCCCGCCCTCCCCTAGCACCCCGGCCGCCTGCCCAACCCCGGCCGACCCCGGCCACCTCACGGGCACCCGCCCGCGCCCCTGGACGTCCCCGAAGTACCGCGTTTAGCGGGCTAACCGCGGTACTTGTGCGCGCTAACTACCGCGTTTCGCGGGCTAACCGCGGTAATAGGTCACCCACATGCGGGCCCATTCACGCCGACGCGGCCGTAGGTACGATGTGCACGATACGCACGAACGCGCGACAGGAGGGCACCGAGGCGATGACGGACGCAGCGACCGGCGGGCGGGACACCTACGGTCCGCACTTCGTGCAGTCCGTCGCCCGCGCGCTCGCGGTGTTGCGCGCGTTCAGCGCCGAGCGGCCGTCGCTCACGCTCAGCGAAGCCTCCCGCGCCACCGGGCTGGATCGAGCGACCGTCCGCCGGCTGCTGCTCACCCTCTCCGACCTCGGCTACGTGCGCAGCAACGGCCGCGCCTTCCACCTCACGCCGCGCACCCTCGAACTCGGCTACGCGTACCTGTCCAGCCTCAGCCTGCCGGATATCGCACGCCCGCACCTGCAACGGCTGGCCGGCACCCTGAACGAGACGGCCGCGCTGACCGTGCTGGACGGCGATGACATCGTCTACCTGGCGCTGGTGCCGAGCTCAAGGCTGACCGCCGTGAACATCAGCATCGGCACCCGGTTCAAGGCGTACGCGACCTCGATGGGACGGGTACTGCTCGCCGGGCTGCCGGCCGCGGAACTGAACGCCTACCTGGACCGCATCGATCTCCAGCCGAAGACCGAGCGAACGCTTCGCACCCCGGAACAGCTGCGCGCGGAACTCGACGAGGTGCGGGCGCGCGGCTGGGCGCTGGTGGATCGAGAGCTGGAGGACGGCCTGCGCGGCGCGGCGGTCCCGGTGCGCAGTCGCGGCGGCGCGGTCATCGCGGCCGTGAACGTCTCGGTACACGCCGACCGCACCACGCCGGATTTCGTGGAGCGGGAATACCTGCCGGAGATCCTGCGCACCGTCCAGCTGATCGAAGCGGACCTCGCAGGCAGCACCATCGGCTAGCCACGAGGAACCGGACCGCGTTATGTCGGCCTAGCACGCGCGAGGTCGGCGAGCACCGCGTCGGTGAACGGTGGCCAGGCTTGCTTGGCCCAGTCGCCGAAATCGCGATCGGCAAGCGCGATGCACGCCGCGGCCGCGACCGGGTCTACCCAGAGGAAGGTGCCCGACTGTCCAAAGTGGCCGAACGTCTCGGGCGAGCTGTTCGCGCCGGTCCAGTGTGGACTCTTGTGGCCCCGGATCTCGAAGCCAAGCCCCCAGTCGCACGGCCGCTGCATGCCGAAGCCGGGCACCACGCCGTCCAGTCCAGAGAACTCGACGGTGCGGGCCTCTGCGAGGGTTCGCTCGTCGATCAGCCGCGGCGCCTGCAGTTCGGCCGCGAACGGCACCAGGTCGCCGCAGGTGGATACCGCTCCGGCGCCGGCCGAACCGACCAGCTGGGTGGCGGACATGCCGAGCGGGCCGAACACCGCCTCGTCGAGGTACTTGTCGAACGGGATGCCGGAGGACCGGTGCACCTCCTCGGCGAGCACCTCGAATCCCGCGCTCGAGTAGATCCGCCTGCTGCCCGGTTGGGCTTGCACCTTGTGCTCCTCGAACGCGAGCCCCGAGCTGTGCGCGATCAGATGCCGGACGGTGGAGCCTTCGGGGCCCGCCGGCTGATCCCAGTCCAGCGCGCCTTCCTCGACCGCGATCAGCACCCCGTACGCGCTGAGCAGCTTGGTCACCGAGGCGAGTTGGAACGGCCGGTCCATCGGTCCGTAGCTACCCAGCGGCCGGCCGCTCGCGTCCACCACCGCCACCGCCACGTTGTCTACCGGCCACTGGGCTACCGCGCGCAGACTGTCCATGTCCAGAGACGGTACGAGACGCGCCATGACAGCATGCGGGGTGTGTCGGGTCGCCAGGTGTACGCCATCGGGATGCGCACACGGTTCCGAGGAATCACTGTGCGTCAAGGAGTTCTGCTGCGCGGCGCGGTCGGCTGGGGCGAGTTCTGCCCGTTTCCGGACTACTCGGACGTGGAGTGCGTGCCGTGGCTTGCCTGCGCACTCGAGTCGGCTTCGGCCGGCTGGCCGGCGGCGGTGCGCGATCAGGTGCCGGTGAACTGCACGGTGCCGGTGGTCGAACCGTCCCAGGCTCATCGGCTCGTGGCGACCTCCGGCTGCGGCACCGCGAAGGTGAAGGTCGCCGACCCTGGCACTTCTCTCGCGGACGACTGCGAGCGGGTGGCCGCCGTGCGCGACGCCCTCGGCCCGGCTGGGAAGCTGCGCGTTGACGCGAACGGCGCCTGGGATGTGGACGGCGCCGTGGCCGCCATCGGCGAGCTGGCAAGGGCCGCGGGTGAGCTCGAGTACGTCGAGCAGCCGTGCGCCTCGGTTGATGAGCTGGCTGCCGTGCGGCGCAGGGTTGAGGTGCCGATCGCGGCGGACGAGTCGATCCGGCGGGCCGAGGACCCCCTGCGGGTCGCCGTCGCAGGCGCCGCGGATGTGGCGGTGCTGAAGGCCGCCCCGCTCGGCGGGGTGCGCCGCGCGCTGCGGGTAGCGGAGGCGTGCGGGTTGCCGTGCGTGGTTTCCTCGGCGGTGGAGACCAGCGTGGGGCTGGCAGCGGAGCTGGCGCTGGCCGGCGCCCTTCCGTCCCTCGACCACGCCTGCGGGCTGGGCACGCTTTCCCTGTTGCGCGACGATGTCGTCACGAACTCATCGACCCCTGTGAATGGCGCGTTGCCGGTGCCTGCCGGGCCACCCGAGCCCGACCCCGCGCGGCTGGCCGGTGTGCGGGCGGATGACGACAGCACCGCGTGGTGGCTGGCTCGGTTGACCCGCGTCCAGGCCGCGATGGATTCCGGGTTGACTCAGGGATGAGCCCGGATGTCACCCGGCTCGCGCTCAGGCAAGCTGGAAGCATGTCCGACAACATCCTTTCCCAGGACGGCGTGAAGAAGCTGCGCCGCAGCCGCAACGACAAGATGGTCGCCGGGGTGTGTGGCGGCGTGGCGAAAATGATCGGGGTGGACGCGGCGCTGCTGCGCATCATCCTGGTTGCCGCGACGCTACTCGGCTTCGGAACCGGCGCCGTGATCTACATCGCCTGCTGGATCCTGATGCCCGAAGAGGACGCCTGACCTGCCCGTGCGTACTTCGCGGAGTCACAGCGCGCCGTAGGGCACCACCCTTCCAGGCGCACAGCAAAGGGCCCGGCCCCTCGCGAAGAGGAGCCGGGCCCAGGGTGCTCGGAACGGCGTGAACTCAGAAGTCCATGCCGCCCATGCCACCGGTCGGGTCGCCACCGGCGCCCGCACCGGCGCCTGCCTTCTCCGGCTTGTCCGCCACCACGGCTTCGGTGGTGAGGAACAGCGCGGCGATCGACGCGGCGTTCTGCAGCGCGGAGCGGGTGACCTTCGCCGGGTCGATGACGCCGGCTTCCACCAGATCCTCGTAACCGCCGGTGGCCGCGTTCAGGCCCTGCCCGATCGGCAGGGTCTTCACCCTCTCGGCCACGACGCCGCCCTCCAGACCGCTGTTGATCGCGATCTGCTTGAGCGGGGCCTCCAGCGCGACCTTCACGATGTTCGCACCGGTCGCCTCGTCACCTTCCAGCTTGAGACCGGAGAACGCGGCCTCGCCCGCCTGCAGCAGGGACACGCCACCACCGGCGACGATGCCCTCCTCCACGGCGGCCTTGGCGTTGCGCACCGCGTCCTCGATGCGGTGCTTGCGCTCCTTGAGCTCGACCTCGGTCGCCGCGCCGGCCTTGATCACCGCAACGCCGCCGGCCAGCTTGGCCAGCCGCTCCTGCAGCTTCTCCCGGTCGTAGTCCGAGTCGCTCTTCTCGATCTCGGCGCGAATCTGGTTGACCCGCCCCTGGATCTGCTCGGCGTCGCCTGCGCCCTCGACGATGGTGGTCTCGTCCCTGGTCACCACCACCTTGCGGGCGGTGCCGAGCAGCGAGATGTCGGCGTTCTCCAGCTTCAGACCAACGTCCTCGCTGATGACCTGGCCACCGGTAAGGATGGCCATGTCCTGCAGCATCGCCTTGCGGCGGTCACCGAAGCCGGGTGCCTTGACGGCGACCGACTTGAAGGTGCCGCGGATCTTGTTGACGACCAGGGTGGCAAGCGCCTCTCCCTCGACGTCCTCGGCGATGATCAGCAGCGGCTTGTTGGACTGCATGACCTTCTCGAGCAGCGAAAGCATGTCCTTGACGTTCGAGATCTTCGATCCGAACAGCAGGACGTACGGGTCCTCCAGGACAGCTTCCTGCCGGTCCGCGTCGGTCACGAAGTAGCCGGAGATGTAGCCCTTGTCGAAGCGCATGCCCTCGGTGAGCTCGAGCTCGAGGCCGAAGGTCTGGCTCTCCTCGACGGTGACGACGCCTTCCTTGCCGACCTTGTCGAGCGCCTCGGCGATCAGCTCGCCGATGCCGGTGTCGGCGGCGGAAATCGAGGCGGTAGCAGCGATCTGCTCCTTGGTCTCGACCTCCTTGGCCAGCTTGTGCAGCTGCTCGGTTACGGCCTCGACGGCCTGCTCGATCCCGCGCTTCAGGGAAAGCGGGTCGGCACCGGCAGCGACGTTGCGCAGGCCCTCCTTGACGAGAGCCTGAGCGAGCACGGTGGCGGTGGTGGTGCCGTCACCCGCGACGTCATCGGTCTTCTTGGCAACTTCCTTGACGAGCTCCGCCCCGATCTTCTCCCACGGGTCTTCAAGCTCGATTTCCTTGGCGATTGAGACGCCGTCGTTGGTGATGGTCGGCGCGCCCCACTTCTTTTCGAGCACGACGTTGCGGCCACGTGGGCCGAGCGTCACCTTGACGGCGTCGGCGAGGGTGTTCAGGCCGCGCTCAAGACCGCGGCGCGCGTCCTCGTCAAACGCGATCAGTTTGGCCATTGCGGTGTGGTCCTCCGATAGTGATGACGGGTACCCGTCTATCAATCGATGTGACACGGCTCGGCCAGGCTCGGTGCCCGCGACGGACGACCGGCGCTTGTAGCGACGGCCTCACCGTCCCGACCTTTCGAGATGGATGCGATTTTCGCCCCATCTAGCACTCGCATACGCCGAGTGCCAATGCCGTGTTTAGCACTCGGCGCCCGCGAGTGCAAGCTGGCCTGGTCAGCGCGGCGGGCTGGCCGGAGCCTCCACGGCGAGCGCCGGCCGGTGCGGTGGCACCGCGGCGCCGTTGCTCTTCTCGTCGCCGAACAACAAGGTGGCCGCCGTGACGATCACGACGAGCGCGAGCAGCCCGATCAGGATCGCGATGAGCCAGCGGCGCGCGTTGGACGGTTGCTTGGTGAACGCGCTGGCCCTTGGCGGTTCCGGCGGACGCAGCCGAACGGGGCCCTCGCCTGGCTGCTGCGCCGGCTGCTGTGCCGGCTGGCCCTGTTGCGTCGGCTGGCCCTGTTGCGCCGGCTGATGTGCCGGGCCGGGGCGCTGGACCGGCTGCGGCCCGCTGGGGAAGCCGGTGGGTTGCTGGGGGTGTGCGCCGGGACCGGCAGGCGGTGGTTGCGGCTGGCCCGAACCACCGGGTGGTGTGCCGGGCTGTCCCGGTTGCCCTGGCATGCTCGGGTGTCCCGGCTGGCCAGGTTGCCCTGGCTGTGCCTGTTGTCCTGGCGGCCCCGGCTGGGATTGCTGGCGTGCCGATCCTGGCCGCGCGGGCTGGGCTGGCTGGGCTGGCTGGCCTGGCCGCGCCGGCTGACCCGGTGCCACCGGCAACGGCCCGGACTGCGGCGACTGGCCGTCCGCGGACGGCGCGGCGACGTCAGCCAGCGCCGAGCGCGCGGATCTGATCAACTCGCGGCAGTTCGGGTAGCGCCCGCCCGGGTTCTTCGCCATCCCGGTGCGGATCACGTCGTCGATCGCGGACGGCACCTCGACGATCCGCGCGACCGAAGGCGGATCCGCGTTCAGATGTCCCTTGATGACCTCGGGCACGTCACCCTGAAACGGCGGACGCCCCGTCAGGCAGGCGAACAGCACGCAGCCGAGCGAGTAGGCGTCGGCGCGGCCGTCAACGGGCTCGCCACGCAGGTGCTCCGGCGCGGCGTAGGTCGGCGAGCCGAGGAAGTCCCCGGTGCGCGTGCGGTGGCCGGTCGCCCCGCGCCTTGTCAGTCCGAAGTCCGCGAGATAGATGTGCTCGTTGGTGGATTCTCGGCTGGTCACAAGCACATTCGCCGGCTTGAGATCGAGGTGCACGAGACCGCGATCGTGCAACGTGTCCAGTGCCTCGGCCACCTGGCCGAGCAGCGCGAGCGCGCGCTCGGGCGTGATCGGACCCCCGGAGATCAAGCTGGCCAGATCGGAGCCGTCCACCAGCCGCATCGCGATGTACAGCATCCCGTCGGCCTCGCCGAAGTCGTAAAGCGGCACGACGTTCGGGTGATCAATGGCCGACGTATTGCGCGCCTCGTCGACGAATCGCTCGCGGAATTCCGCGTCCGCGCCGAGGTGCTCGCCGATGACCTTCAGCGCCACCTTGCGTCCGAGCCGAACGTCGGTGGCCTTGTACATCACGCTCATGCCGCCTCGGCCGAGCACACCGTCGATGCGGTAGTGGCCAATTCGGCGCCCGGTGAGGTCCTCCGACACGCAGCGCAGCCTAACGGTCGCTGTCTATCGCGGCTGGGGCCCCGCCTGGAAATTCCGATGGCCCGAACCGCCGCGTACGCTCGCGACGAACCGGGCCATCGGGTCGAACCGGTACCGTAATCAGACCTTGCGGACGTCTGCCGCCTGGCTCCGGCCATCACGACCGGCCTGAACCTCGAATTCCACCCGGTCTCCCTCGGTAAGAGTCCGGAAACCGTCCATTTGAATTGCCGAGTAGTGGACGAAAACGTCCGGACCTTCAGGGGATTCGATGAATCCGTAACCCTTTTCCGAGTTGAACCACTTGACCGTGCCGACAGCCACGGCGTCCTCCTTGAGATATTGAGCACGGCGCCCCGGGGCGCCGCTTGAAGCATCGGCAACGCTACCGGAACTCCTTGCGACAGACACCATTCTCGGTAGCGGCTTTTCGGGTGGCGCACGGATCACACGGCACGTGCCGAGTTGGGCGGCCGCGCCGGCTCAGGGCGCGCGGGTGCGAAGCAGCACCTGTGCTGGCCCCGCGAAGTCCACGGCGAGCCCCTCGCCGGTGCGCAACGACTGGGGCGCGGACTGATCGATGGCCCGCAGCCGGCACTGCACGCCGTCCGGGTAGGCCAGCAGGTAGCCGGGGGACACGGTGATCAGCTCTCCCTGCTCGAGGGACAGCAGGTCAGCCGCGCCGGAGCAGGCGAGCACCATCGAACCGCGCCCGCTCCAATGCTCGAGGAAGCCCGCTTCCGCGCCGAACAGGGAATGGAAACCCTGCCACTGCGGATCGAACCGGACGCCCTTGGTGAGAGCCAGCACGCTGTCCCGCGCAAGGCACCAGCCGGTGTTCCCGTCCAGTTCGATCGGGTACACGTCGCCGGGGACATGCGAGGCGACATCGACCCAGCCGCCCGTGTTGGGCGCGGTGAGCACGGCCGAGCCATTCGCCCGCTTGCCGGAGGTCTCCACCGCGACGCCGTAGCTACTGGCCATCATGGATCCGTTGTCGACCCGCACCGCCTCGCCCGGGCTCAGCAGCAGTCGCACAACGCCGAACGCCGGCCCATGGCGGGTGTGGACCTGCACGCCTCTCCTCCCGTTTCCTGGCCTGTTCGGCGCCGGATCGTCAGCGAAGTGTGACATGCGCAGGCGCGGGTGGTGCGCGTCACACCCGAATAGTGTCCTCGCTTGCTACCGGAGGCAGGATGCACACGTGCCATCCGAACCGCTCACTGTGAACCAGCATCGCGCGGCCGTCGCCGACCTTGTCGGTGCGCAGCCCCCCGTCACGTACCAGCTCGCGGACTGCCGCGGGCTGGTGCTCGCCGCCGACGTGGCAGCGCCGGTGTCATTGCCGCCGTTCGACAACGCGGCGATGGACGGATACGCGGTGCGTTCCGTGGACATCGCCGAGGCAAGCGCCGAGCACCCCGTCGAGCTCCCGGTCGCCGAGGACATCCCGGCCGGCCGCACGGACGTGGTTCCGCTGCTGCCGGGGACCGCGCACCGGATCATGACCGGGGCGCCGCTTCCGCCCGGCGCGGACACCATCGTGCAGGTGGAGCTGACCGACGCCGGCGAGCACCGGGTTCGAGTGCTCGGCTCCGTCCCACCCGGCAAGCACCTGCGCCGCACCGGGGAGGACGTGGTGGCCGGTGCGACGGTGCTGACCGACGGGACCGTGCTGGGGCCGGCGCAACTCGGGTTGGCCGCCGCGGTTGGCTTACCGTCGCTCACCGTGTACCGGCCGCCGAACGTGCTGGTGCTTTCCACGGGGTCGGAGCTGGTCGGGCCGGGAGAACCGCTGCGGCCGGGACAGATCTACGAATCGAACTCGGTGATGCTGGCGACGGCGTTGCGGGAGATCGGTTGCCGGGTGGAGGAGCTGCGGTTCGTCCCTGACGACGTCGCCGCGTTCCACGCCGCGCTCGAACCCCGGATCTCCGAGGTCGATCTGCTTGTGACCTCGGGCGGGGTGAGCGCGGGGGCGTACGAGGTGGTCAAGGACGCGTTGAGCGGTCAGGGCGTGGAGTTCACCCGGGTAGCCGTGCAGCCAGGCGGTCCGCAGGGCTGCGGGCGGTATCGGGGCGTACCGGTCGTGACGCTGCCTGGCAACCCGGTCAGCTCGCTGATCTCCGTCGAGCTGTACCTGCGGCCGGCGTTGCTCGCCGCGATGGGGCATCGGGTGGTTGACCGGCGGAAGGTGCGCGCCACGCTCACCAGCGAGCTGGATTCGCCCACCGGCAAGGAGCAGTATCGCCGGGGGGTGTACCGCCCGCGGTTCGGCGAGGTCTCCGGCGAGGTCGGGCCGAGCGGGGGCCCCGGCTCGCACCTGCTCGCGTCGTTTGCGGCGGCCAACTGCCTGATCGTGATCGACGCGGAAACCGCGCACCTGCCGGAAGGCGCCGAGGTGGACGTCCTGCTGTTCGACTGACCCACCCCCGCGGCACCCCTGCGACGGTGCGTGGCCGTCGAGTACGGGTGGCCCCGGCGAGTACCGGCAATTACCGCGGTTAGCGGGCTAAACGCGGTAATTGCACACCCTAAATACCGCGGTTAGCGGGCTAAACGCGGTAACTCGTCACCCACATGCGTTCCCGCTCGTGTTCAAATGGCCGTTCCGCTCGTGCTGAAACCGCGGTTCCGCTCGTGCTGAAACGGCGCCGCCGAACCGGGTCGATTGCCAATTCGGGTGCGCCAAGGACGAGCGCTTCGGACATGCGGGGGCATACCCTGACAACGTGGGACCCTTCAGCTGGATCATTTTCGGCGCGATCGCCGGCTGGGCCGCGAACCTCGTGGTCGGCGGGCGGCACAGGCAACCGCTGGGCTGCCTGCCAAGCATTCTGGTCGGCGTGCTCGGTGCGGCGCTCGGCGGATTCATCTACAAAATCGCCACCGGCGAGGAGATGACGTTCGACTTCGACTTCCCCAGCTTCGGTGTGGCGGTGCTGGGCGCGATCGGTCTACTCGCGGTGGTTCGGGGGGTCCGGGGAATCGGAGCGGGCCGGTCACGTAACCGCTCGTGATCCATTGTTCACCGACTGGCATTGCTTGGTGGGTATCACGGTTCTAAACTGGTTGGCGGAGATCACATTCGTAGACCTCGGCTGGCGTGTGCATCGTCGGGGGATGCATACGCCAGCGGAGGCTACCCTCGTCCGTCGCGGTGCCGAGCTCGCGTACCGTATGCAGCGCCGTTTGCCGGGCCATTCTGGTACAACGCCACTGTTCACCCTGCCGTCGGTGAAGGTGCCATTGGTTAACGTGCCATTGGTTACTGTGCCATTCGTTCATGTACCAGTGCCGCATTGTGGAAGGCGGATCGACGACTAAATGAGCTCCACGCCCGACAGTCGACCATCCGGCGACGCCACGTCGTTCGGCCACGTGGCGCGGCTGGCACGGGACATCGTGCCGCCGATGCATCCGGCCGGCCGCCCGTTCGTGCTCGGCGCGGCCGCCGCGACCGTGCTGCTGCGCGGGCTTTCCCGCCGCGCCGGCCTTCTCGGGGCCATCGGAACGGCATGGACCGCGTGGTTCTTCCGGGAACCGCACCGGGTGGCGCCGGAACGCGCGGGCGCGGCGGTGTCCCCCGCGGACGGCACCGTCGCGGAGGTGCGGGAAGCCGTTCCACCGCCCGAGCTCGAACTCGGCGCCGGGTCGATGCTGCGGATCAGCGTGTTCCTGTCCGTCTTCGACGTGCACGTGCAGCGGATCCCGATGGATGGCCACATCGCGCGGGTGCGGTACCGGGCAGGCAAGTTCCTCTCCGCGGACCTGGACAAGGCGAGCGAGGAAAACGAGCGCAACACCGTGCTGCTGGAGACCACCTCGGGCGAGCGGCTGATCATCGTGCAGATCGCCGGCCTCGTGGCCCGCCGCATCGTGTGCCAGGTGAACGAGGGCGAGAAGGTCAACATCGGATCGACGTACGGGTTGATCCGTTTCGGGTCGCGTGTGGACACCTATCTGCCACTTGGCAGCCGCCCACTTGTTCGTGCCGGCCAGCGCACCATCGGTGGCGAAACGGTGCTGGCCGAACTGCCGGATTCGACACGAGACCCGCATCAGGAGAGTCCATTTCGGACGGAGGGCTGAAGAGATGGCGCGCAATGCGCCAGGCGTTCGCCTACTACCCAACGCGATCACAGTTCTCGCGTTGTGCGCAGGGCTGTCCGCCGTGCAATTCGCATTGAGTGGTAACTACGCTCTGGCGGTCACCTCCGTAGTGGTAGCCGCCGTACTGGATGGACTGGACGGTCGGATCGCCCGGCTGCTGGATGCCACCAGCAAGATGGGCGAGGAACTGGATTCGCTTTCCGACGCGGTTTCCTTCGGCGTCGCACCAGCACTCGTGCTGTACGTGTGGATCCTGCACGACTACCGGGTCGGCTGGATCGTCGCGCTGATCTTCGCCGTGTGCATGGTGCTACGGCTGGCACGGTTCAACACGTTGCTTGAAGACACCGAAAAGCCACCGTTCACCAAGGAATTCTTCGTCGGTGTGCCCGCGCCTGCCGGCGGGCTGCTCGCCATGCTGCCGCTGCTGCTGAACCTGCAGTTCGGGGCCGGCTGGTGGTCCGGTCAGATCGTGGTGCACGTCTGGACGATCGGCATCGCGATGCTGCTGATCAGCCGGGTGCCGACGCTGTCCGTGAAAACCGTGAAGGTTCCCGCGAAGGCGGTCGCGCCGCTGCTGGTGGGCGTCGGGTTGCTCGCCGCGGGGATCATCCAGTTCCCGCTGGCCGCGCTGATCTTGGCGATGCTGCTGTACGTGGGGCACATCCCGTACGCGGTGCGGCGGTATCACTGGCTGGCGAACCACCCCGAAGCGTGGGACGTGCCGCCGAGGGAGCGCAGGGCGATTCGACGCGGGCGAGGCGCGAGCCGGCTCGGGTTGCGCCCACCACTGCGGCGGCGGGTCGCCGGTCGCGTGGCCGGGGCCGCCAAGCGGGCGGTTCGGCTGCCGCGCAGGGACGACGCGCACGTGCCGGACACCGTGATGCGGCGGGTGGAAGGCCCTCAGCAACGGGTGAACCCCGGTGGGCGGCGACGCACCTGGCGGCGAACCGGGCTGCGGCGCAACAACAACCCGTAAGGTGTGTGGGTGGCCTCCGCGCAGATTACGTTGACCGTGCGGCATTCCCCCTCGGCGCTGGACACCCGGCGCGGTGTGGTCCGCTTGCACCCCGAGGTACTTGACGCGCTCGGGCTTCGCCCCTGGGAAGCCGTGCGCCTCACCGGTGCGCGGGTCAGCGTCGCGCTTGCCGCCACCGGCGAGCACTCGGCCTCGCCCGGCATCGTGCTGGCCGACGACATCACGATGTCCAATGTCGGCGTGACCGAAGGCGGCGAGATCGTGGTAGCCCCTGCCGAGGTCGCGGCCGGGCGCACCGTCACGGTATCCGGCTCCCGACTCGCCTCCGCCTCGCTCAGCCCGGAGACCGTGCGGCTCGCCCTACTCGGCAAGGTGGTTACCGTCGGGGACGCGGTTTCCCTGCTCCCGCAAGACCTCGCCCCGCCACCCGGAGCCGACGTGGCCGCCGCGCGCGGGAAGCTCGCTTCCGCCATCGGCATGACGTGGACGAGCGAACTGCTGACCATCACCGCGGCCGAACCGAGTGGCCCGGTCGCGGTGGGCCCGTCCACCGTGGTCGGCTGGCGGGACGGCGCGCGTACCGGTGAACCCCCGCGACGGCACACCCGTACCTCCACCGACGAACGGAACACCGTGCCCGCAACCGACCGGCCGGAGCGCAACAAGCCGGAAGTCCCGGTGATACCGGTGACCGACCTGATCGGTGCCCAGGACGCCGCCCGCAGGCTCACCGAGTGGTTCGAGCTCGCCTTCCGCCGCCCCGAGCTGCTCGAGAAACTCGGGGCGGGGCCACGGCTCGGCGCCCTTGTCACCGGGCCGGAAGGGGTTGGCAAGGCCATGCTGGTGCGCGCCACGACGCGGGCAGTGGACGCCCAGCTCGTCGAGCTCGCCGCACCGACCATCGCGGCACTGGAAGCGAACGCGACGGCCAGCAGGCTCGCGGACACCGTCGCGCAGGCCATCACCTCGGCCGCCGACCGTCCGACCGTGCTGCTGGTGACCGATGTGGACACGCTGCTGCCCGCGTCCAACCCGCCACCGGTGGCGACCGTGGTGCTGGACGCGTTCCGGGAAGCCTTGCACACCAACGGCCTCGCCGTGGTGGCCACCAGCGCACATCCGGAATCCGTCGACTCCCGGCTGCGTGGCGTGGACGTGCTCGACCGCGAAGTCAGCCTCCCGCTCCCGGAGGGAAAGGCTCGCACCGAGCTGCTCCGGGTGCTGCTGCGCGACGTCCCGGTAGAGTCCGATGTGGATTTCGGCGCGATCGCGGAGCGAGCTCCCGGCTTCGTCGCGGCCGATTTGATCGCGCTTCGCAGGGAGGCCGCGGTCCGCGCGGCGCTCCGGCAGCGGGACTCCGAGCAGCCGCAAATCGGATCGCAGGATCTGCTCGGCGCACTGGAAACCGTCCGCCCAACCTCGATGTCCACATCGGACACACTGCAAACCGGCGGGTTGAGCCTCGACGACGTCGGCGACATGGCGGAGGTGAAGCAGTCCCTCACCGAGGCGGCTCTGTGGCCGTTGCGGTATCCGGACTCCTTCGCCCGCCTCGGTGTGGAGCCACCACGCGGCGTCCTGCTGTACGGCCCACCCGGCTGTGGCAAGACCTTCCTGGTGCGCGCGCTGGCCGGCACCGGACGCCTCAACGTGTTCTCCGTGAAGGGCGCCGAGCTGATGGACAAGTGGGTCGGCGAATCGGAGCGCGCGGTGCGCGAGCTGTTCCGCCGCGCCGCGGAAGCCGCACCGGCCATGGTGTTCCTTGACGAGGTAGATGCGCTCGCCCCGCAGCGCGGCCAATCGGGCGACTCCGGGGTATCCGACCGCGTGGTCGCTGCACTGCTCACCGAGTTGGACGGGGTTCAGCCGCGCCGCGACGTCGTGATACTCGGTGCGACCAACCGGCCCGACCTGGTGGACCCGGCACTCCGGCGGCCGGGGCGGCTGGAGCGACTGGTGTACGTGCCGCCACCGGACGCCGAGGCACGAGCGGAGATTCTGCGCGCCTCGGCGAAGAACACGCCGCTGGAAGCCAGTGTGGACATCGATGACTTGGCGTCCACGTTGGACGGATATTCGGCCGCGGACTGCGCGGCGCTGATCAGGGAGGCGGCGCTGACGGCGATGCGGGAATCGCTCGAGGCGACCGAGGTCACCGCCGCGCACCTGGCGGCCGCCAGGAAGGCGGTCCGGCCATCACTCGATGCCGCACAGCTGGCCGCGCTCTCCGCGTACGCGGAGAGCCGCCGCTGACCTACTTCTCGCTCTCGCTCTCGTAATTCTTCGTGACGATCACGATCACGCCGGGCGGCGCGTCGGAAATACCGGCGAATCGCGGCTCCGCCCGCATCCCGAAGTTGTACGCGAGTTGCTTCGCGGCTGCTTCCTCCCCGGTACCCGGCCGGTAGTACACGGTGGAGGCGGCGATCGTGCCCCCGCTGTAGTTGCCGACCTCCGTGACGTTCCAGCCTTCGGCGCGAAGATCCCGTGCCGCGTTGTCCGCAAGGCCTTTGATGGTGCTGTTGTTGTACACCCGCACCGGCGCGGGGGACACGGCCCGCTGCCCATCACCCCTGCCGGCACCGGCCTGCTGGCCGTCGTCACCCTGGCCCCTGCCGGGGGTACGCCCGGGAGTGCCTCCCTGCGGTGGCCTCGGCTGCCGGGTCGTGGTCGGCGCCGGCTTCTGGCCCGTCGGCCTCTCCGGCCGCGTGGTCTGCTCGCCGGTGCCGGTCGGCGCCGGCGTGCTCGCCCCAGGCTGCTCGGGCGGCGGCGCCGCTCCGTCCGCGCCGTTACCGTTACCGGTCAGCGCGGTGATCCCACCGACGACGAGCGCGAGCCCCGCGATGCCGAGAAGTATCAAACCGGCCGTGCGGCCCGGACGCGACAGGGACGACGGGTCGCTCATTTCAACTCGATCCCCAACCTGCGCGCGGCACGGGCACGTTGCCGGCTGGCCCGCATCCGGCGAAGCCGTTTGACCAGCATGGGATCCACCCGAAGCGCTTCCGGCTTCTCCAGCAGCGCGTTGAGGATCTGGTAGTAACGGGTCGCGGACATCCCGAACAGCTCGCGGATCGCCTGTTCCTTCGCGCCCTGGTACTTCCACCACTGCCGTTCGAACGCCAACACCTCGTGCTCGCGTTCGCTGAGGCCGTCGCTCGATGCCCCATCACTCGAAGCGTGCGTGCGTGCCGGTGCGGGCGGCAGTTGTTCACAGGACCGAGCCCTGGACTCTGCGACGTCCATCTGGCTCCTTGCTGACGATCGGGGACGCTTGCGAGAAGAAATCACATGGGTGTGATCCACGGCCGCCATTACACCATGTCACCGAGCGCCGAGTGCATTTCTGGGTCGGCGCGTCCTGGTGGAGTCTGCGCCGAAGCGCCGATGTGTCGGCGTTTAAGCTCCGGGGTATGGCAGTACATCCGATCCGGATCGTCGGCGACCCCGTCCTGCACGAGCCCACCCGCGAAGTGACCGACTTCGACGACAACCTGCGGGTACTCGTCGACGATATGTTCGAGACCATGGCAGCGGCCGACGGGGTCGGTCTGGCCGCCAACCAGATCGGCGTGAACCTTCGGGTGTTCGTCTACGACTGCCCTGACGACGCGGGGAACCGGCACCGAGGCGTGGTAGTCAACCCGGTCCTCAAGACCTCCACGATTCCGGAAACGATGCCCGACCCGGAAGATGATCTCGAAGGCTGCCTGTCCGTACCCGGCGAGTCCTACCCGACCGGACGGGCCACCCAGGCGAGCGTGACGGGGCAGAACCTCGACGGTGAGCCGATCACCGTGGACGGCACCGACTACTTCGCGCGGTGCCTGCAGCACGAGACCGATCATCTGGATGGCTACCTGTATCTTGACCGGCTGATCGGCCGGTACGCCAGGGAAGCGAAGCGCATGCTGAAGCGGAACGAGTGGGGCGTACCGGGCCTGTGCTGGGATCCGGCGGACGCCGAGGATCCGTACGCCGATTAAGGGGGCGAGCCGTGCGCGTGCCGCTGCATTCCGGTATCAGTAACGGCAGGAAGGTCACCGTCACCGTGCTGGCCGCGGTGCTGATGCTGCTGATGCTTCCGGGGCTGGCCTTCGTGCTGTCGGTACCGGCGCTCGACCTGCGATGGCTCGGCTTGACGATCTTGGCTATCGGCGAGCTCGGGTGCGTGCTGCTGCTGTACGGCATCTTCCGGCACGCGGCGTGGCTGGAGAACACCACGCTCGTGATACGCGGGATGTTCCGCACCCGCAGGTGCGACCTCGCCGCGGCGCCGCGGATCGCGATCGTCCGGAACACCAACCAGGCATACCCGAGGCCGGAGCTCGCCGCGCTTGACCCGAACTCCGGGCGCTGGGTCAGGGTGCTGCTGCACCGCCCCGCGAGCCCCGAGCTGCTCGACCCCTCGGCGCTGCGCGGGCTGGCCGACGCCATCCTCACCGGCACCCGCCCCGAGCCGCACGCCCAGCACGCGCATCAGATCGCCACCGGGCTGCGCGGGTGGGCGGGCGACCCGTTCGCCGGCTTCCGCTGAGCCCACCGAGCCGCTCGCCAGCACCGAGCCCACCGAGTCCGCTCAGGGCGAACGCGCCACCGGAATGCCGCGGACCAGCGCACACTTGTATATGGGTGCAACGGTGTAATCGTCGGGTGGTGATCGCGGTGGTTGACGATTCTGAGGCGTTGGATGCCTACTCACGCTCGGTCAGCTCGGTGGCCGCATCGGTCACACCGCACGTGGCGAGCGTGCGGATCGCGCGGGGCGGTGGCTCGGCCGTGGTGTTCGACGACGGCCGGCTGCTCACCAACGCGCACGTCGTCGAGGACGGCCGGCGCGGCACGGCGACCTTCGCGGACGGCAGCGAGTCCCGGTTCGAGGTCGCCGGCTCGGACCCACTTTCCGACCTCGCGGTGCTGCAGTCGCGCGACTCGGCGCCACCCGCGGCCCGGCTCGGGGACGCGGATCGGCTGGTTGTCGGCCAGCTCGTGGTGGCCATCGGCAGCCCGCTCGGGTTCTCCGGCTCCGTCACCGCGGGGGTCATCAGCGCGCTCGGGCGTGCGCTACCGGTCCGCACCCGCAGGGTCGGCAGGGTGATCGAGAATGTGATCCAGACCGATGCCGCCCTGAATCCCGGCAACTCGGGCGGGGCGCTGGCCGATTCCGCTGGCCGGGTGGTCGGGATCAACACCGCGGTCGCCGGTTTCGGGCTCGGCCTCGCGGTGCCGATCAACGCGACCACCCGCCGGATCATCGATTCCCTTGTGACCGACGGCAGGGTTCGGCGGGCGTATCTCGGTGTGGTCGGGGTTCCCGCGCCGTTGCCGGACGACGTCGCCGAGCACACCGGCCAGCGGGCCGGGCTGCGAGTGGTCGAGGTGATCCAGGGCGGGCCCGCACACCGGGCAGGGCTGCACGCCGGCGATCTGGTGCTGACCGTTGGGAAGGAACAGGTCTCGGACGCGCAGGGCATCCAGCGGCAGCTGTTCGCGGCGGCGATCGGCGCCAGGCTGCCCGTCACCGTGCTGCGCAACGGCGCGATGGTGGACGTGTTCGCCACCCCAACCGAGCTGGTCGGCTGAGTCCAATCTGGTCGGCTGAGCCCAAAATCGATTGCCGTGCCACGCTCCGGTGGACAACTATCGAGTGGTGTCAAACCTGCCCGCATTCGCCATCGCCGCCCTGCTGATGGCCATGGTGCCCGGCCCGGCAACCGCGATGCTGGTACGCCAGTCGGTGCGCGGCGGGCGTCGCGGCGCGTTCGCCACGGTCGCCGGAATCGAAGCAGGCGTGCTGTTCTGGGCGGTGGCCGCCGCGTTCGGGCTCGCCGCGCTGCTGGTCGCCTCCGAGCTCGCGTACCAGGTACTGCGCGTCGTCGGCGCCTGCGTGCTGGTGTGGCTGGGCATCCAGGCGTTGCGTAGTGCCCGCAAGCGGGCCGGGGCTACCGAGGCCGCCGACATCTCCGCGCCGAGCCGTGCGGCGAGCTTCCGCGCCGGGCTGCTGATCAACCTGGCGAACCCGAAGCTCGCCGTTTTCGCGGTCTCGTTCCTGCCGCAATTCATCCCGGCCGAGCAGTCCGGGACCGGCGTTTTCGTGCTGTTCGCGCTCGTCTTCGTACTGGTGGACGTGGTCTGGTACACGCTGCTCGCCGGCGTGCTCGGCCGCCTGATCGGCTGGCTGCGCAGGGAAAAGGTGCGCCGGCGGCTGGAGCGACTATCCGGCGGGGTATTGATCGCGCTTGGGATCCGGCTCGCGCTGAGCGATTCCTAGCCTTTGCGGTCGGGTGCCGGCGCGGCTATGGTCACAACCGTCAACTGAACAATCGCGGGAGCTCGCGCCATGGCGGGCTGAGAGGGCGGCTGGTGCACCCGCACCGGTGCCGCCGACCGCACGAACCTGACCGGGTAATGCCGGCGTAGGGAGGCACAGTCGTGACAGCACTTGACGATCGTTCCGTTCGCCCCAGCATCACCACCGGCCCGATCACCGGATCGCGCAAGGTGTACACCGGCGAGGATCGCGTGCCTTCGCGGCGCGTGGAACTCACCAACGGCGAACACGTCGACCTGTACGACACCTCAGGCCCGTACACCGATTCCGACGCACACCTCGATGTCTACAGTGGACTATCCAAGCGCCGTGCGGACTGGATCAGCGCTCGCGAACCGGAGAACGGCGCGGTAAGCCAGCTCGCCTACGCGCGAGCAGGCGTGATCACACCGGAAATGCGATTCTGCGCGGCGCGCGAGGGGATGGATCCCGAATTCGTCCGCTCCGAAGTCGCGATCGGACGCGCGGTGATTCCGGCGAACCGGATGCACCCCGAATCCGAACCGATGATCATCGGTAAGAACTTCTTCGTGAAGGTGAACGCCAACATCGGCAACTCGGCTGTCACCTCCTCCATCGAGGAAGAGGTGGAGAAGATGGTGTGGGCGACCCGCTGGGGCACGGATACCATTATGGACCTGTCCACCGGAAAGCGAATCCACGAAACGCGCGAGTGGCTGCTGCGCAACTCCCCTGTCCCGGTCGGCACCGTACCGATCTACCAGGCGCTGGAAAAGGTAAACGGGGAGCCGGAAAAGCTCTCCTGGGAGATCTACCGGGACACCATTATCGAGCAATGCGAGCAGGGCGTTGACTACATGACGGTGCACGCCGGTGTGCTGCTGCGCTACGTGCCGCTGACCGTGCGGCGGGTGACCGGGATCGTCTCGCGGGGTGGCTCGATCATGGCGGCCTGGTGCCTCGCGCATCACCAGGAATCGTTCCTGTACACCCATTTCTCCGAGCTGTGCGAGATCCTCCGGCAGTACGACGTGACGTTCTCGCTCGGCGACGGACTGCGCCCCGGTTCGATCGCGGACGCCAACGACCGTGCGCAGTTCGCCGAACTGGAAACCCTCGGCGAGCTCACCCATATCGCGCGGGAGCACGACGTGCAGGTGATGATCGAGGGACCAGGGCACGTGCCGATGCACAAGATCGCGGAGAACGTGCGGCGTGAGGAGGAACTCTGCGGCGAGGCACCGTTCTACACGCTCGGTCCACTCGCGACGGATATCGCGCCGGCCTACGACCACATCACCTCGGCCATCGGCGCGGCGCAGATCGGCTGGTCCGGCACCGCGATGCTGTGCTACGTCACGCCGAAGGAGCACCTCGGCCTGCCGAACAGGGACGACGTGAAGACCGGCGTGATCACCTACAAGATCGCGGCACACAGCGCCGACCTGGCTAAGGGGCATCCGAGGGCGCAGGAATGGGACGATGCGCTTTCCACCGCGCGCTTCGAGTTCCGCTGGCACGACCAGTTCAACCTGTCGCTCGACCCGGACACCGCGCGGTCCTTCCACGACGAGACGTTGCCGGCCGAGCCTGCGAAGACCGCGCACTTCTGTTCGATGTGCGGGCCCAAGTTCTGCTCGATGCGGATCAGCCAGGATGTCCGCGAGTACGCCGAGAAGCACGGACTGTCCAGTGTGGAGGCTATTGAAGCGGGGATGCGGGAGAAGTCCGAGGAATTCGCCGAGCACGGTAACCAGGTGTACCTACCGGTGGTGCAGCGGTGACCAGCGCGGGCGCAGGTATCCCCGCGCAGGCGCCAAGCAACACGGCGCCGCCAACCGCGTTGACCATCGCCGGATCCGACTCCGGCGGTGGTGCGGGCATCCAGGCCGATCTGCGCACGTTCTTCGCCTGCGGGGTGCACGGGATGACCGCGATCACCGCGGTTACCGTGCAGAATTCCCTTGGCGTCAGCGGGTTCGCGGAGCTCGACGCCGAGGTGGTCACCGCGCAGATCGGTGCGGTGGCTGGAGACATTGGCGTAGCTGCCGCGAAGACCGGCATGCTGGCCACTGCGGAGATCATCTCGGCGGTGGCCAGCGCGTGCGACGACGTCCACATCGGACGGTCAGGTGACGCGCCGCTGGTGGTGGATCCGGTCGCCGCCTCCATGCACGGCGATTCGCTGCTCCGCGAGGAAGCCCTCGAGGCGGTGCGCTCGGAGCTGTTCCCGCGCGCCACCGTGGTCACCCCGAACCTTGACGAGGTGCGGCTGCTCACCGGCGTGCAGGTGCATTCCGCGCTCCAGCAGCGGGACGCGGCGATCGCGCTGCACGAGCTCGGCCCTGCGTGGGTGCTTGTCAAGGGCGGGCACATGCGGGGCGATCCGAAGTGCGTCGACCTGCTCTATGACGGCACCGAGTTCGTCGAGCTGTCCGGGCCGCGGTTCGACGCGCCGAACACGCACGGCGGCGGTGACACGCTCGCCGCGGCGATCACCGCCGCGCTCGCCAGGGGCATGCCGGTGCCGGACGCGGTGGCGTTCGGCAAGCGGTTCATCGAACGTGCCGTCGCGGAGTCCTACCCGCTCGGCAAGGGCATCGGCCCGGTTTCCCCGTTCTGGCGGCTGGCACCCGAACGCTAGCCCGCGTACGCGGGCGCGACCTCCCGGTAGCGCACCACGCCTCGCGCAGGATCCGCGCCCGCCCGCGCCGCCTTGTAACCGGGGTACCGGGCGGACACCCCCGGCTGGGCAGCGACACTGGGGGGATGACCGACGCTTCAGCCCCACCAGCCGCCTTGACCATCGCCGGCTCCGACTCCGGTGGTGCCGCCGGGCTGCAGGCCGACCTGCGCACGTTCCTGACCTGCGGAGTGCACGGCCTCGTCGCGGTCACCGCGGTGACCGTGCAGAACACCCTCGGCGTGCACGGCCGCTCGGACGTGCCACCGGACGTCGTCGCGGGCCAGATCGAAGCCGTGGCGGCGGATATGCGCATCGGAGCCGCGAAAACCGGCATGCTGGCCTCGGCGGAGATCATCGAGGCGGTCGCGGTGGCCTGCGACAAGGCGGACATCGGCAGGGACGCTCGCGTGCCGTTCGTCGTCGACCCTGTCGCCGCCTCGATGCACGGGCATCCGCTTTTCGACGACGCCGGGCTGGCGGCGCTGCGGGACAGGCTGCTGCCAAGGGCCACGGTGCTGACCCCGAACCTGGACGAGGTGCGGCTGCTCACCGGGATCGAGGTAACCGGCCGGGAGCAGATGTACGACGCCGCCGTCGCGCTGCACCGGCTCGGCCCGCGGTACGTGCTGGTGAAGGGTGGGCACCTGGTGTCGGACGCGGACTGCGTGGATATCTGCTACGACGGCGCGGAGTTCACCGAGCTGCCGGGGCCTCGGCACGCCACCCCGCACACCCACGGCGCAGGCGACGCGATGGCCTCGGCGTTGACAGCCGGGCTGGCGCGGGGGATGTCGTTCCAGCGGGCGGCCCGGTTCGGCAAGTGGTTCGTGACGAACGCGGTGGCGCATTCCTACCCGATGGGAGCCAAAGTCGGCCCGGTGTCGGCGTTCTGGCGGCTGGCTCCTGAGGAGAGCTAACGCACGCCCTGGCGCGCCGCACCGCCGGATACGATACAGCGCGTTTGTGTTTCTGATTCCAGGAGACAACCAGTGACGTGGCGCGAGCGGGTACGGCAGATCGTCGAGCATCGCGGCTTTCAGCGGTTCATCATCACCGTGATCGTCGTCAACGCGGTAACCCTCGGGTTGGAAACCTCCGAGGGAATGCTCGCGAGGTTCGGCGATCTACTGCATTTCGCCGACCGGCTGGCACTGACGATCTTCGTTGTCGAGTTGCTGCTGCGGCTGTACGCGCATCGGTTCAGCTTCTTCCGGGATCCGTGGAGCGTGTTCGATCTGGCCATCGTGTTGATCGCGCTGATGCCGATGACCGGGCCGTTCGCCGTGATGCGAGCGCTGCGGATTCTGCGGGTGCTGCGGCTGATCTCGGTGGTGCCGTCGATGCGCAGGGTGGTCACCGGGTTGCTGAAGGCCATCCCGGGGATGGCCTCGATCGCCGCGCCGCTCGCACTGATCATCTACGTGGCCGGGGTCATGACCACGAAGCTGTTCGGCGACATCTCGCCGGAGCACTTCGGCGATCTCGGTACATCGCTGTTCTCCCTGTTCCAGGTGATGACCGGGGAGGCGTGGCCGGACATCGCGGCAGACGTGATGGCGGAGGCGCCGCTGGCCTGGATCTTCTTCGTGATCTACATCCTGGTGTCCAGCTTCGCGGTGCTGAACCTGTTCATCGCCGTGGTGGTCAGCGCGATGGAAGATCAGATGCGTGCCGAGGCACAACAGGAGGAAAGCCGGCACGCGGCCGAGCATTCCGCGCAGAACGAGCAGATCCTGGCCGAGCTGCGCCAGCTCCGCGCCGAGGTGGCGGCGCTACGCGCCACCTCGTGAGTCTTTTTAGGTGCTATAACCCCCAAACGGTGTTTGCTGGCGAGACCCTGGCAAGCAGGTCTCGCGGACTCACGAGTCCTCCGTGAGGAGGGCCTCGAGGGCGGGCAGCGCGGCGACCAGTGCCTCGAAATGGTCGGGCTTCAGATGGTCGACACGCTTGGCGAGCTCGTGCATCCGGGTGGAGCGAATGCCGGACACCATCCGCGCGCCCTCCTCGGTCGCGGTGGCCAGCCACGCCCGGCGATCCACCGGATCCGGATCCCGGTTGACGTACCCCATCTCCACCAGCGACGTCACGATGCGCGACATGGTGGCGGCGGCAACGCTTTCCTTGGCCGCGAGATCGCCGAGCCGCATCTGTCCACAGTTGACCAGCGTGGCGAGCGCCGACAGCGCGCCCTGCCCTGGTCCCGTTGTGATGGTCTGCCGCAGGGACCGGTTCAACCGGACGATCGCGAAATACAACCGGTCCGTGATGTCGTCGTCATGCTGACTGTCCGACGTGGTCACCGCACGCCTCCTTGGACTACCTCCGGTACCACGTGGCACCGCATGATCGGAAAGGATCGACCCGGCAGGCGGGTCGTGGTTGCCCGGCAGGATGCCAGACAGCCTATTCAATGATGACGCCAGTTGGCGTGCGGAGCGGGTAACGGTTCTACCGCGGCGGGCTGGACGCCTGCGCCCAGAACCGTTTGGGTATCCGCCCGGCACCCCAGGCCAGCCGTCCTGCGCTCACCCCGTCCCGCATCGCCTCGGCCATCCGCTCCGGGTCCTGCGCCCTGGTCACGGCGGTGGCCAGCAGCACAGCGTCGCAGCCGAGTTCCATCGCGAGCGCGGCCTCGGACGCGGTACCGATCCCCGCATCCAGCACCACCGGAACGCTCGCCCGCGACACGATCAGCTCGATGTTGTGCGGGTTTCGGATGCCCAATCCGGTACCGATCGGCGAGCCCAGCGGCATCACGGCCGCGGCGCCAGCCTCCTCCAAGCGCAGCGCGAGCACCGGATCGTCGTTGGTGTACACCAGAACGGTGAAACCGTCCCGCACCAATTGCTCGCAGGCATCCAGCAGCTCAACCGGCTCGGGCAGCAGGGTGCGCTCGTCCGCGATCACCTCGAGCTTGACCCAGTTCGTTTCCAGCGCCTCGCGGGCCAGCTGCGCGGTCAGCACCGCCTCGGCGGCGGATCGGCAGCCCGCGGTGTTCGGCAGCGGTTCGATGTTCAACCGGCGCAACAGATCCAGCACGCCGGTACCGCCCTCGACGTCCGCCCGCCGCATTGCGACGGTTGTCAGCTCCGTGCCGGACGCGACCAGCGCGCGCTCCAGCACCGCGAGGTTGGACGCGCCACCGGTTCCCATGATCAACCGAGACGAGTACTTCCGGTCCGCGATCACCAACGGATCCCGCACGAGTCAACCTCCCTGTACGGCGGTGAGGACTTCGATTCGCGCCCCTTCGGGCACCACCGTTTCCTCCCAGTCGGAGCGGCGCACCAGCTGACCGTTCATCGCCACCGCCACGCCCTTGCGCGCCTTGCCGATACCGCGCAGCACGTCGGCGACCGTGCTGCGCTCGGCCAGTTCGGTCGGCTCACCGTTCACTTCTGCTTTCATCACAACACTTCCCTGCGAGTCCAACGCTCCGGGCCGGCGGCCGCGAGGTATTCCGGCAGCTCGGCTCCGGCGAGGTGGGCGAGAACCGCGTCCGCGGTGATCGGCGCGAGCAGCAGGCCGTTGCGGTGGTGGCCGGTCGCCGCCAGCACGTCCTGCTCGAGCCAGCCGATCGTCGGCAGGTTGTCCGCGCTGCCCGCACGCGATCCGGCCGTGCATTCGAGGAGCGCGTACTCGCCGATGCTCGGCAGTACCCGCTCGGCGTCCGCGAGCAGATCCCGCACCCCGCCGGCGGTCACCTCGACGTCGAATCCGGCCTCGTACTGCGTCGCGCCGAGCACCAGCTCATCGTTTTCCTTCGGCACCAGGTAGATCGGCCGGCCCTCGACGGAGGCGCGCACGGTTCGCGACGGTGGCGGCAGCGTGCCGCGCCGGGAGCGTAGCCGCAGGATCTCACCCTTCAGGGGGCGTACCACGTGGGCAAGCGCGCTATGCAGCAAGCCGCTCCACGCCCCCGCCGACAGCAGCACGACATCGCAGTCCACATCGGATCCGTCGTCCAGCCTCACCCGGCCGGGATGCACCTCGCTCGCGGCCTGCTCGCGGAACCGCACCCCGACATTGAGCGCCGCCTTGGTCAGCGAGTGCACCAGGCCGCGAGCATCTACGGCCAGATCACCGGGGACGTGAAGTCCACTTCGGATGGAGGCGCCGATGCCGGGCTCCAGCTTGCGCAGCTGGCGGCCGGTGAGCTCCTCGACCTCGCGGCCGAGCTCGCCGAGGTAACTCGCGAGGGTGGCGAGCTGCTCACGGTCCGCGCTGTCATGCCCCACGACCACGGTGCCGCCGGTGTACAGCCCGACCTCACCGCCCGCCGCGCCGAGCTCGCGAGCGAAATCGGGCCACTGGCGCAACGAGGCCTCACCGAGCCGCAGCACATCCTCTTCCCCCGGCCATGCCTCGGTGACCGGAGCGAGCATGCCGCCCGCGACCCAGGACGCACCGCGCCCCGGATTCGGATCGATCAGCACGACGGCGTACCCGGCCTGTGCCGCTCGCCACGCGGCGGTCAGCCCGATGACCCCGCCCCCGACCACGGCAAGCCGGGTGGGGCCCTTCTGGTGCTCTTTCGACATTCCACGCTCCCTGCGCCGGTATGACCCGGATCAGGTTCGACGGTCGGAGCCGGCGAGCTCCCTCTCAGCCTGGTGCCTCCAGGCTCCCGTGCGGACCAGATTCCAGGATAACTCGCGCACGCGGGACCCGGCCAACGCAGCGGGTACCGTCGTGCGCGTGCCTGGACTGGACGGAACCCGAATCCGCGCCCGGCTGGCGGACGCGAGGCTGTACCTGTGCACCGACGCCCGTGCCGCGCGCGGCGATCTGGCGGAATTCGCCGACGCCGTGCTCGCCGGTGGGGTGGACATCATCCAGTTGCGGGACAAAACGGACGGCGTGCCCCTCGAGGCTGGTCCCGAGCTTGCCGCACTGGAGGTGCTGGCCGATGCGTGCGCCCGGCACGGCGCGCTACTCGCGGTGAACGACCGTGCCGATATCGCGTTGACGGTTGGCGCCGACGTGCTGCACCTCGGCCAGGACGATCTGCCCGTGCCGGCCGCCCGGCGAGTGGTCGGAGACCAGATGGCGATCGGGCGATCCACCCACTCGCCGGAGGAGGCTCGTGCCGGCGCGCGGGAAGGTGGCGTGGACTATTTCTGCGCCGGCCCGTGCTGGACCACGCCAACCAAGCCGGGCAGGCCGGCCGCGGGACTCGAGTTGATCCGGGAAACCGCGGCCGCCGCCGCCGAGCGGCCGTGGTTCGCGATCGGCGGGATCGACGAGGCCCGGCTGCCCGACGTGCTCGAGGCCGGGGCGCGCCGGGTGGTGGTGGTACGCGCCATTACCGAAGCGGAAGACCCGAGGGCGGCCGCGGAGTGGTTCAGCACCCGCCTACGTTCCTGACCCGCGAGTAGCTTGCGGTGCCACAGCACCGCAAGCTCATGGGCCGGTGGGGGCGGACTGGTCAGCCCCCGGTTGTGCGCCTTGTTGCGCACCGGGTTGCGGCGCCGGTTGCGGGCTCGGCTGCTCCTGGGTCGGCTGCTGCTCGTCGGTTGGTGCCTCCTCGGTCGGCGCCTCCTGCTGCCCCGATGGCGCCGGCTCCGGGGTGTTCTCGACCGTGCCTTCACCCTCTTCGGGCGTCGGCTGCTCGCTGGGCGCCACGCTCTCCTCCGGCGCCGGCTGCTGGTCGTTCGGCTGCTCATCCTGCTGGTTGGCGGTGCGCTGGAAGAGTCCGCCGACCGTGGTCCGCGAGTCCCCGGAAAGCGACTTCCCGCTGATCGCCTCCACGCCGAGCACCCCGAGCATCGCGATGAGGAAACCGAGCGCCGCGGTGCCGATGATCAACGACCACTTCAGCCGTTTCGGCTTCGCGGGCTTCTCTTCGCCCTGCGGCTCGTCCGGCCCGCCGGGGCCGTTGGTGCCGCCGGGGGTCGCTGGCCGCAGGTATTGGGTGCGCTGTTCGTGGATCGGCTGGTTGACCTGGGTTCCCGGTGTCACAGGGCGGAACACCCTGGTCTGCTCACCGTGGCCGGTCGAGCCGTTCGGCCGCTGCTGCGTGGCCTCACCCGGCCACCGACGCGTGGCCTCACCCGGCTGCTGCTGGCCGGAGACGCCGGGCTGCTGCCCGGTGACGCCCGGCCAGCGCTGCGTGCCGGCCCCCGGCCGCTGTGCCGTTGCCCCCGGCCGCTGTGCCGTGACGCCAGGCTGCTGCCCGGTGGCACCTGGTTCCTGCGTGCTTGGCGGCGCGGGGGATTGCGCGTACGCCTTTCCCTGCGCGCGCAGCGTCTTCATCGGCACCTTGGCGACGGTGACTTTGACCTTTTCCTTGGTGCGCTCCATAGAACGCTGATAAAGCGTGTGCCCCACAGTGGTAATCATGCTTGCCACTCCGGCGCCGAGCACCGTGCCGTAGACGCCGAGCAGCGACCCCACGAACGCCGCCGTAATCGCCGCCAGTGCCGCAGCCGTGAGCTGGATCGGTGTTATGCCGAAACGTCCGGAGGACTTGTCGGTCTCTTCGCTCGTCTCTTCGCTCAACTCGCCGCTATCGCTCCCCTCTGATACCCGGAGTTATAACTATTTATGCGCTTCAGACGTTCCCGGCGTTAACAACAGGTGACCGTGAACACGTCATTGCGTCCACAATGGACTAATGGCGGACATGCCGGCTCCGGCATAATGTGCTGCGTGCAGCTGATCACCGTCGACGACATCACCGCCGCGGGGGAACGCGTGGCCAACGTGGTCGTCCGAACGCCCCTACTCCCGTTTCCCGACAGTACGCCGGAACGAACTTTTTGGCTGAAGCCAGAGAATCTTCAGCCGGTTGGCGCATTCAAAATCCGCGGCGCGTACAACGCCGTCGCCCAATTGCCGCAACGAAGCCGGAGCAGCGGGGTGGTGGCCTACTCGAGTGGGAACCACGCGCAGGCCGTCGCGTACGCCGCGAAGGTTTTCGGCATTCCGGCCACCATCGTGTTACCCGATTCCGCGCCGGCCGTGAAGGTGGACGCCACCAGGAAGCACGGCGCCGAAGTGATCAAAGTTCCCATGGCTGAGCGGGAATCGCGGGCACACCAGCTCGTCGAGCAGCGCGGCGCGATGCTGATCCCGCCGTTCGACCATCCGGATGTGATCGCCGGGCAGGGCACCATCGGGCTGGAAATCGCCGAGGACTTGCCGGACGTCGAGGTGGTGCTGATCCCGATCAGCGGCGGCGGGCTGGCATCCGGAATCGGCACCGCGATCAGGGCACGCTGCCCGCGGGCGCGGGTCTACGGCGTGGAACCCGAACTCGCCGCGGACGCCGCGGAAAGTTTCCGTGCCGGCGAGCTGGTGCACTGGCCGTCCGAGCGGCGGGCCCGCACCATCGCCGACGGGCTGCGCGCCGAGCCGTCCGACCTCACGCTCGCGCACCTGCGAGCCGTGCTGGACGGCATACTCACCGTGTCGGAGGACGAGATCCGCATGGCCATGGCCACGTTGATCAAGAAAACCCGCACCATCGTGGAGCCAGCCGGGGCGGTAGCCGCGGCCGCGTACCTCTATCGAGCCGCCGAATTACCGGCCGGGCGCACCGTCGCGGTGGTCTCCGGCGGCAACATCGACCCCGACCTGCTGACCGCAATATGGATGCAAAATGGGGCTACGGGCGGTTCAGCGTGGTGACGAACTTGTAGCGGTCACCGCGGTACACCGAGCGCACCCATTCGACCGGCTTGTCGTCGGTGGCGAACGAGTGCCGGGAGAGCAACAGCATCGGCATGCCGACGTCCGCACCGAGCAACTCGGCCTCTTCGGGACCGGCGAGCGCGGTCTCGATGGTCTCCTCCGCGTGCCCCATCCGTACACCGAACCGTTCGTGCAGCACCTCGTACAGCGAACCGCCCGCGGTCACGTACTTGCGCAGGCCGCGAAACCGGCCGGCAGGCAGGTGCGTCGTCTCGATGGCCATCGGTTCCCCGTCGGCCAGCCGCAACCGGCGCAGCCGCAGCACCTTCGCGCCGGCGCGCAGGCTGAGCAGTCGGGACAGCTCGGCGTCGGCCGGCTCCTCGGACATGTCCAGCAGCTTGGAGGACGGCTCCATCCCCTTCGCCCTGATGTCCTCGGTGTAGGACGACAGTTGCAGCCGCTGCGCCACCTTGGGCTCGGCGACAAAGGTGCCCTTGCCCTGCACGCGATGCAGCCGCCCCTCCACGGTGAGATCGGCGAGTGCCTGGCGAACCGTGGTCCGGGAAACGTCGAAGGCGGCAGCAAGCGCCCGCTCGGTGGGGATCGGCGAGCCAGGGGCAAGGGTGTCGAGCAGCTCGAGCAGATGCCGCTTGAGGCGCCAGTACTTCGGCTCGCGCTGTAGCTGCGCGCCGGTCGCGGCGCTGAGGCCTTCCACAGGGGACGTCTCGAGCATGGCTGGTCTCCTCGGAACTCGGCGGGCCGCGCTGATCGCAGTCGCGTCCACCTCGACCTTAAGCATGCCTTGTCAACGGCTCGCGGGGCGACGTTCGTATGGATAACGTGATTCGCGCGACCGATCCAGCAACGGTAACATTGGTCTAGACCTCAGTGCCGCCGTTGGAGTCCGCATTTCGAGGAGATCGATGAGCAAGCCGGAGCGGGACCCATCTGCCGGCAGGCACATGACCGCGGAGATCGCTGAGCAACCCGCCGTGCTGGCCGCGCTGTTCGCCGGCCGGAACGAGATCGTCTCGGTGGCGCGTGCGGTGCGGGACCGGCGGCCGCGGTTCGCCCTGCTGGCCGCGCGGGGATCGAGCGACCACGCCGCGATGTACGCGAAGTACCTGGTCGAGGTGCTGCTCGGGTTGCCTGCCGGGCTGGTCTCGCCGTCCACGGTGACGCTGTACGAATCCGAGCCCGACCTGCGCGACGTGTTGCTGGTGACGGTGAGCCAGAGCGGCGGCTCACCCGACCTGCTCGCGGTGACCGAATCGGCGCGCAGGCGGGGCGCGGTGACCGTCGCGGTCAGCAACACCGCCGACTCTCCGCTGGCCACGGCGGCCGAGTTCGCGGTATCCATCGGCGCGGGCGCGGAGCGTGCGGTCGCGGCGACCAAGACGTACACCGCGACCCTGCTCGCCCTCTACCTGCTGGTGGACGCCGTGCGGGACGGCGATGGCAAGCAAGCCGCGGCACTCGGCCAGCTGGCCGAGGACACGTTGCGGGACTGCGCCGACCCGGTCGACGAGGCGGTTGGCCGTTACCGGTTCGCGGACCGTATGGTCGCCTGCGCGCGCGGTTACTCCTACGCGAGCGCGTGCGAGTCGGCGTTGAAACTCGCCGAGACCAGCTACCTTCCGGCCCGCGCGTACAGCGGCGCCGACCTGCTGCACGGCCCGGTGGCCGCGGTGGACGCGGAGACCGCGGTGCTGGCGATAACCAGCGCGGGCCGGGGCGGCGAGGCGATGCGAGAGGTGTTGGACGTGGTGCACGAGCGCGGCGCGGACGTGCTCGCGGTGGGGTCGGCGGCGGCGAGCATGCCTGCCGCGCACCGGATCGTGCTCCCGGAATGCGCCGAGGAGCTGGCGCCGGTGCTCGAAGTGCTGCCGGCACAACGGCTCGCGCTCGGCCTCGCGCTCGCTCGCGGCGTCGACCCGGACCAACCCCGTGGACTGCGTAAGGTGACGAGAACCCGATGAGCTACGTACTCGGCGTGGACGCCGGCGCCACCTCCACCCGCGCGATGGTCACCGACCTGGACGGGCAGGTGCTCGGCAACGGCCGATCCGGCGGCGGCAACCCGAACGCGCATCCGCCGGAGCAGGCGGCAGGGCATATCGGCGAGGCGATCACCAAGGCGCTGGCCGGCCTGGAGGTGGCCGCCGTGAAGGCCGCCGTCGTGGGCATGGCCGGCACCGCGAAGCTCACCGATCCGGAAGTCGCGGCGATCTTCGAACGCGCGTGGCGGCGCGTGCCGTGCCCCGTCCGGCTGGCCACCGACGCGGACGTCGCGTTCGCCTCGGCGACCGACGAGCCGGACGGCACCGTGCTGATCGCCGGCACCGGTTCGATCGCGGGCCGGATCCGGGACCGGCGGCTGGTGTCCACCGTTGGCGGGTACGGCTGGCTACTGGGTGACGAGGGGTCGGCGTTCTGGGTCGGGCGCGCCGCGGTGCGGGCCACCCTTGGCGCACTCGAACTGATCGAGCCGCTGGGTGAGCTGGCCCGCGCGGTGCTGGCGGAGGCGGGTGTCGCGGTGCCGGATGAGGAGCCCGACGCGCACCGGCAGGCGTGGCGCGAGCTGATCACCGCCGTCAACGCGCAGCCACCGATCCAGCTGGCCCGATTCGCGCCGCTGGTCAGCGCGGCGGCGCAGCGCGACGAGCAGGCGGCCGCGATCGTGACGGACGCGGCGGGAGCGCTGGTGCGCACCGCGCGGCAAGCACGGGACGCCGAGGAGAGCACGCCGGTGGTGCTGGTCGGCAGCGTCCTCGGAGCCGATTCCCCTGTCGGGCAACGGGTGCGCGCCAAACTCGAGGCACTCGGGATCCGGGTGCTCGGCGCGAACGACGGAGTGCTCGGCGCCGTCCGGCTGGCTCGTGAGTCTTTTTCGGGGTTATAACCCCCGAACTGTGTCTAATGGCTTGCCCCTGGCGAGCAGGGCTCGCTGACTCACGAGGACTGCGGGGACCGCAGTCCTGGATGACCCTCCGGCAACGCCTTGCGCAGCACCCACGCGCTGACCGCGATCACCGCGGCCACCAGTGGCCAGGACAGCGCGACCCGTGCCACGCCGAGCGCCACGACCTCGCCTGCCCACCACAGCGCCCCGTACACCAGGACCCGCAGCAGGTACTGGCCAAGCACCCACACCCAGCTCGCGCGCCCGTACGCGCGCAGCAGCGCGGGATCCCGCCGCCAACGGTTTTTCTGCCCGAGCGCGAAGCCGACCACCACACCGAGCAGCGGCCAGCGCAGCACGATGCTCGCCGCCCAGGCCAGCGCGCTCGCCCCGTTCAGGAGCAGTTGCAGGAGAAAGAAGTCCTGGGCACGCCCGGTGTACAGGGCGATAAGCGCGGCGGCGCACACCGCGGCCAGGCTGACAAGTACCGCCCCCACCTTGCCGCCACGCACCAGCCGGAACACGCCGATCAGCAGACCGACGCCGACCGCGGCGGCCGCACCGATCGCAATTGAGTTGCCACCGAGCAGCCAACCGACTACGAATGCGGCAGGCGGTGCGCTCGCGTCGAGCGCACCTCGGCGCCCTCCGAGTAGCGCGAACAGCGAGTCACCGCCAGCCTGCCCATGCACCGTCGTCCGGCCTTCCGTCACACCCATAGCCTGCCTGACGAAGCCAAGGTAAGGCAGACCTAATCGGGCGTCATCTCAGCCGCATAACCGACGGTGGCGTAGGTAAGAGCGAGCCGGGCATCCTGGCGTTCTTGGTGGGCGTGCACCACAGGCGGAAAGGGGAGGATCGTGCGCAGCTGGGAAAGTTTCATCGCCATCGGGGACAGCTTCACGGAAGGCCTCAGTGACCCGCTGCCCGATGGCACCTACCGGGGATGGGCCGACCGGCTGGCCACGATGCTCGGTGCCGGCAAACCCAACTTTCGCTACGCCAACCTCGCACTGCGCGGCAGGATGCTGCGGGAGATCCTGGACGAGCAGCTACCGATCGCCCTGGAGGTCAAACCGGACCTGGTAACGCTGTGCGCCGGCGGCAACGACCTGATCGTGCCCGGCAGCGACGTGGACGAGCTGGCCGAGACCTTCGAATCCGGCGTCGTCACGCTCCGCGAAGCCGGCATCGACGTGCTGATCTTTACCGGCCCGGACCCGAAGGAAACGCCGGTACTGCGACTCGTGCGCCCCAAGGTGGCGATCTACAACAGCAATCTGCACGCGATCGCGGAGCGGCACCGCACCCGCCTTGTGGACCTGTGGTCGATGAGCGTGCTGGCCGACAGGCGCGCGTGGAGCGACGATCGGCTGCACTTCTCCCCGGAAGGACATCGCCGGATCGCGTTGCGCACCGCCGAGGCACTCGGGCTCGAGGTCACCGAGGACTGGCGGGAAGCGTGGCCGGAAGCCAGCGAGGACACCTGGATAACCCTGCGCCGGCAAGACCTGGAGTGGACGCGCATGCATCTGCTTCCGTGGATCCGCCGGCACCTGCGTGGCCGGTCGATGGGTGATGGCCTGACCCCGAAGCGCCCGGAACTGTCCCCGCTCGCGAACACGAGCCGCAACGGTAGCCAGTAACTCGACTCCGCCATCCGGGCGAAAGCGGCGAACTGCCGTCAAGGGAATTAAGGCGGTCAGCGCGTTATTGTGTCGTGTCTCACATCACGCTCGATTGCTTCCGCTCCTACGATCGGTTGTCCAGCGGTGTCCATGCGCGGACTCGAAACGCGGCCTTTGGAGCGGAGTCAGAGAGGCGGTACTCGACGGACATGGACGATCCGATTACCACCCGGCGACTGCGCCATGCTGGCAGGGCTCGAGTCGGGACCTGGGTGGTAGGGGGTGTGCTGGCGATCAGCGTGTCCGCGATGCTCGCCGTGGCCGCCCAGTGGTGGGAACAGGACAGGCTCGAGAGCGATCTGGCTGACCGAGCGCGGACCACGCTCGAGGAGAGCGGATTCACGCCGGAAGGCGTAGCCATCGACGGCCGGGATGCCACCCTGTACGGCACGCTCGCCAGCGAGCCGGAGGCATTGCACGCGGTGCGCACGGTCGACGGGATCCGGATGGTGAAAGCCGGCGAGTCGGGGTCGGGCTACCGCGCATCCTCCTCGTACCAGGACGGCACCAACTCGGGGGTGTCCTCAGCGCTCGCCAGGCGCGCGCTGGACGCCTCCGCCTTGCGGGCACGGGTTAACCACCTGCAAAACGTCGGCAAGATCGTGTTCGAGCCGGACACCACGGAGGTCTCCGAGCAGGGCAGGCACACCGTCGTGGAGATCGCCAAACTGCTCCGCGAGGCGCCGAACGCGCGGGTGGAGATCGCCGGCCACGCCGCGGGCAGCACCGGTGTCAGCGACACGAACACCGCGGTCGCTGCGCAGCAGCGCGCCAACGCGGTGTTCGACCTTCTCGTCGAGCAGGGCGTGCCGCCCGAACAGCTGCAGGCGAAGGGCTACTCCGATACCCAGCCGAAGGACACCCTGGAAGACAGCAGGCGTGTGGAGATCATCGTTCACTAGGAGGCCGTGGTGCTCTGGCTGCTAGGGGAGATCTGGGTATGGTGCCTGATCTCATTCCTGCTGGGAGCACTCGTCACCGGGCTGGTGTTCGTCATCCCGGCCAAGCGGCGGATGGCGACCACGCTCTCGCGATCCCCGCAACGGCCAAGGCAACCAGCCCGCTCGCAGCCGTTCCGCGCCGCGCAGCCCCGAGGTCCCGGATACGGCGGGCAACGCGCGCGCGATCCCGGTCCACCCGGCTCGCCGCGCTCCTCCGAATCGCGAACGACGATTCGTTATCCGCAGCGTGACTTTGATGATTAGTGCCGACCCCGGCACATGGGACGATTAGTGCCGACCAGGCGCACGGGACGACTAGCGCTGCCCTCGCGCCAGCACATGGGATCGGCTAGCGCCGGCAGCCGAAACGGAACCCCGCCGCCATTCGGGCGGTATCGGCGATACACGGCCCCACTCTCGACATAAACTGAGGGTGTTTGAATGTTCACCCTATGAAGCTGGTGGTCGGTATGACGGGTGCCGTACCCCGCGGCCGTGGCCGTTACTTGATCCTGCTGGACGACAACGTCGAGGGAGCACGAAGCATCGCCCGGCTCGGGCGGCTGGAGGCGGCAAGCACCGCTGAGCTGACGGTCTCCGAGGCCGCCGGCATGCTGGCCGAAATGGACGGCCTGCTGTTCGACCAGCTCGGTGTCGCGGTGGTGACCGCCACCCCGGAACAGGCGGACGCGCTGCTCGGCGCGGTGCCGGTGGACGGACCGATCTCCCAGGTGGAGCCGGACCGAACGGTCCGGGCGATCAGCGCGGCCCCCGCGACCGAACCAGCGGGGCCTGCGAGGCCTGCCGGGCCTGCCGGGCCTGCCGGGCCTGCCGGAGTGGACGAGAGCACGTTCACCTGGGGCCTGCGGACGCTGGGCGTGCCGGAAAGCACGGCGACCGGCAGCGGCGTCCGGCTCGCCGTGCTGGACACCGGTTTCGACGTCGGGCATCCGGATTTCGCCGGCCGGACGCTCGTCACCAGGTCGTTCGTGTCCGGCCAGGATGTCGCGGACGGGCACGGGCACGGCACGCATGTCACCGGAACCGCGTGCGGCCCGCGCGTGGTCGCATCCGGACCCGGCTACGGGGTGGCCTTCGAATGCGAGGGTTACCTGGGCAAGGTGCTCGGCGACGACGGTTCCGGTTCGGACAGCGGGATCCTGGGAGGCATCTCGTGGGCGGTGGACAACGGCTGCGCGGTGGTCTCGCTTTCCCTCGGCGCAACGGCTGAACCGGGCCAGCCGTTTTCCCGGACCTTCGAGGCGGTGGCGCGGCGCGCCATGCGGCGCGGCACGCTGATCGTCGCGGCAGCCGGCAACGAGAGCAGCCGGGCCGGCGGGGTGGTGGCTCCGGTGGGGCACCCGGCGAACTGCCCATCGGTGCTGGCCGTCGGGGCGGTGGACGTGGCCGGTGCGGTCGCCGACTTCTCCAGCGGCACGGTCGACGAGGACAGCGCGGTGGATCTCGTCGGGCCTGGGGTCGAGGTGTACTCCAGCTGGCCGATGCCGGAGCGCAATCGCAAGCTCAGCGGCACAAGCATGGCAACGCCGCATGTGGCGGGGGTGGCCGCGCTGCTCGCACAGCGGCACGGCGCGCGGGGGTGGGCATTGTGGGCACGGCTGGGCCAGGCCAGCCGGCGCCTGCCACTGCCCAGCACCGATGTCGGAGCGGGCCTGGTGAGGGCTCCCTGACTCCGGCATCCGAAAGCCCCGTGCCGGCTGTTCCCGACGCAGACGGCACGGGGCCCTAACTTCGTCGTGCGCACCGAAGCGGGCGCCGAAGTTCGACCAAAAACACCTCGGCGCCACCCCGAGCGGAAGCCCCGACCTGCTCTTGATCAGCTACCAACGAGGCGAACAATCGAGCGATAGCGCCTCCGCCGCGGTAGCGAGAGCAACATAACAGATGGCGCACAGTCTGTAACGCCCGCACCCTGTAACGCCCGCACCTCACCGGCTACCGGGTGAGCGGGGTGAACTCCCTGCTCGCGATGAACGACGGGCGGGGCTGCCGCGCGGCGAACGGTTCCACCAGCTCGTTCTCCACGCTGTTGAACACCATAAAGATGTTCGAGCGCGGGAACGGCGTGATGTTGTTGCCGGATCCGTGCATGATGTTCGAATCGAAGACGAGCGCGGATCCCGCCGGGCCGGTGAACTGCTCGATCCCGTGTTCGGCGGCAAGCATGGTGATCTCGTTCTGGCTTGGCACCCCGATTTCTTGCTCCTTGAGCGACGACTTGTAGTGGTCGTCAGGCGTTTCGCCGATGCACGGAACGAATGTGCGGTGCGAACCGGGCATCACCATCAGCCCACCGTTGAACGGGTAGTTGTCGGTGAGCGCGATGGAGATGCTCACGGCTCGCGGTGCCGGCATACCGTCCTCGGCATGCCACGTCTCGAAGTCGGAGTGCCAGTAGAACCCGTTGCCCTTGTAACCGGGCATGTAGTTGACCCTGGTCTGGTGTAGGTAGACCTCCGAACCGAGGATCTGCTGGGCCCGGTCGAGCACCCGAGGATCACGCACCAACTCGGCGATCAGCTCGCTGACTTTGTGTACTTCGAAGATGGACCGAACCTCGTTCGATTTCTTCTCGACGACGACACGCTCGTCACGCTTGAATTGCTCGTCGCCGGACAGCCGAACCAGTTCCTGCCAGTAGCCCTGCACTTCGGCGGGGCTGAGCATGCCTTCGACAATCGAAAACCCCTTGGCATCGTGCGACGCCAGCGTCGCCGCATCGATCGGCCCTTCCGCCTCGTTCGACCACACCGTCGGGTCGGTGCGCTCCATTGGCTTCGCGGCCACATGGGCTGGGATTCGCGTGGGGTAGCGATCCTCAGTCCTGGTGTCCATCAGGGTCATCGCAGCTCGCCTCCTCGAATCACACTGTTGTTTTATTCGTGATGCGCAAGCGTCGTGGTGGGATTGCAGAGCTAGGCGCTCTTTTCTCCGCCCTCCGTGGTCTCCTCGATGATCAGCGGGTACACCCCGTTCTCGTCGTGCACCTCGCGTCCGGTCACCGGCGGGTTGAACACGCACACCGTGCGCATGTCGGTCTTCGGCCGCACCTGGTGCTTGTCGTGCTTGTTCAGCAGGTACAACGACCCAGGTGCCAGCTGGTAAATCTCGCCGGTCTCCTTGTCGAGTAGCTCGCCCTCGCCTTCGGTGACGAATACCGCTTCGATGTGATTGGCGTACCAGAAATCGTTGACCGTGCCCGCGTACAGCGTGGTCTCGTGCACGGAGAAGCCGACGCCTTCCTTGGCGAGCACGATGCGCTTGCTGCGCCAGTTCGGGGTCTTGATGTCGGCTTCGGTGTCTTCGATCTCCGACGTGGTACGGACGATCACGGTGTCTCCCAATAAGTAGTCGTCGCCGAAGGCGCGCTCCGGCCAGTTGTCGATGTGCCGCGCGTCCGTTACCGGAGCACGGTGCGAACGGACTCGGCGATGATCCCGAGACCCTGTTCGACCTCATCATCCGTGATGGTGAGCGGCGGCATCATCTTGACTACCTCACTGTCCGGTCCGGACGTCTCCATGAGCAGACCGCGCTCGAACGCCGCCGAGGCGACCTTGCCGGCCAGCTCGCCGGACTGGAACTCCAGCCCCCTCGCGAGGCCACGGCCCTTTGCCACCAACGACGCCTCCGGGAACTCCTCGACGAGCTCGCCGAGCACCCTGGCGATCTGCTCACCCTTGGCGAGCGTGCCCTTCTCGAGCTTGTCATCCGTCCAGTAGGCGCGAAGCGCCTCGGTCGCGGCCACGAACGCGGGGTTGATGCCGCGGAACGTGCCGTTGTGCTCGCCCGGTTCCCACACGTCCAGCTCCGGCTTGAACAGCGTGACGGCGAGCGGCAGGCCGTAACCGCCGATCGACTTGGAGAGGCAGACGATGTCCGGCTGAAGACCCGCGAGCTCGAAGCTGAAGAACGGGCCGGTGCGCCCGCAGCCCATCTGCACGTCGTCGACGATGAGCAGCATGTCGTGCTGCTTGCACAGCTCGGCGAGCCCCTGCAGCCACTCGACGCGGGCGGCGTTGATCCCGCCCTCGCCCTGCACGGTTTCCACGATCACCGCGGCCGGCTCGTTCAGCCCGCTACCGCTGTCCTCGAGCAGCCGCTCGAAGAACAGGAAGTCCGGTGTCTGCCCCTCGAAGTAGTTGTCGTAGGGCATCGGCGTGGCATGCACGAGCGGGATGCCTGCGCCGCCGCGCTTCATCGAGTTGCCGGTCACCGACAGCGCGCCGAGCGTCATCCCGTGGAACGCGTTGGTGAAGTTGATGATCGATTCCCTGCCGGTCACCTTGCGGGCCAGCTTGAGCGCGGCTTCCACGGTGTTCACGCCGCCGGGGCCCGGCAGCATCAACTTGTAGTCGTAGCCGCGCGGCTTCAGCAGGATTTCCTGGACGGACTCCAGGAAATCGCGTTTGGCCACGGTGTTCATATCCAGCCCGTGAGTAACGCCGTCCCGCTGCATATAGTCGATCAGGGCCTGCTTCAACACCGGGTTGTTGTGCCCGTAGTTGAGCGCGCCGGCGCCAGCGAAGAAGTCGAGGTAGCCACGCCCGTCCTCGCTGTAGAGCCAGCTGCCACTTGCCCGATCGAACACGACCGGCCAGCCCCTGCTGTAACTGCGCACCTCGGATTCGAGCGTTTCGAAGACGTTCACAATACTCCGTCCGGTCACATTCAAGTTCTTGTTGGTATTTTCTCGTGGCCGCGCGGGAACCGGCGAGTAAAAGATCCGCTAAATCTCTCACTCGCGCATTTAACCCACGCCTACCAATGGCCCGATTCGGTATAGGTACTCGGGTTCATGCTCGTCCGGAAAATCCGCGGCCGCGAACAACTCGGTGCTCTCCAGGGAAGCATTCCAGCGTTTCGCGAATGAACTGAACAACCGAATCGACGCCTCGTTGTCCGGCGTGATCGTCGTCTCTAAATGGCGAACCCCGGAAGCCGTCAGTCGTCGAAACAGATCGTCAAGCAACCTGCCGGCGAGGCCACGGCCGCGCTGCGAATCGTCCACCGCGACCTGCCAGACCACGGCGATATCCTGCGCGGTTGGCTTGCGGTAGCCGATGACGAAACCGACGGTTCGATCGTCCACCCTGGCGACAACCGAAGTGTCCGCGAAATCGTGGCACCACAACAGATACGCATACGAAGAGTTGAGATCCAACTTGTGCGAACCGCGCGCGATTCGCCAGACGGCCGCTCCATCGGCCTTGCTCGGTGATTCGATCACCGGGGGCCGACCATTAGCTTTGTCGTCTTCCGCGCTGTCGGAGTGCTTTCCGGACATGTCAATACAACGTAACAGAGGTTTGCCGACGGCTCAGCGCGACGATATGTGAATGGCGGAACTACCAGGAACTTCGGCAAAACACGCGTGAGAAGCGCAACAAAAAGGTACCGATCATGGTGCCGCATGTGATAACGGGCCATTTCGGTCATTACGGGCCCGCACGGATTAGTAGAGGGCAACAGGCCGTGCTAGCGCAAGCACCAATCTCGCGCACGCCTGCCGGCTGCCCGACCACCGGCTGGGCAGGACCGAAGGATTGACACCTTCAACCGGTTCAGGGCACGAAAATTGCCGTGCGTCCGCGCGCACATCGAAAGATACCGATGGCGCCGCGGCGGACGCGCCGGCCATGACCTCAATCACACCGTGTTCCTTGCTCACCGGTGCGGTCTCACTTGAGCACGGTCACCCGAAGGACGACGATCCGGAGATGCCGATCGCCCACGATGTAGACGATCAGCCCGCTGATGCCCTCGTGGTTGATGTCGGCGGCGTAGCGGTCGGCGGTCTTGTCGTAGGTGCCACGGCCGAGTGGGTCGCGCTGGATTTCGGTAATCACCGTCAGCACGGCCTGCCGGGCCGCGGCGGACAGCGTGTCGAATTGCTCGGCCGCGTGCTCCGCCCAGATCAGCTCGTACCGCGACATCAGGCGGATGCCGACATGACGCGTGCGAAGGCCCATCCGCCGTCGCCGGTGCGATGGTAGACGTGCTGGCTGCCGTCCGGCTGGGGACACCACTTCTTGGTCAGGTCCCGGGGATCGCCTGCGGAGATCCGCGCGTGTGCCGCGTCGACCTCCGGGTCCGGGTCAAGCAGCACCATGGCCTGGGCCCACCACCTGCCGACCAGACGGGTCAGCCGTTCGGTGTCGAAGTCGTCGTCGGTCTCGGCCATGGCCGTGTGGAATTCGGCGACGAACCGCTCGTGCAGGTCCGGTCGGTGCTCGGCCAGAACTCGGCGCACCGCGTCGGCCGTGCGAGGCAAGGCGGTCGAGCGGGCCGGCGACGACATGACGATCACCATAACGATCGTCACCGCCGATACTCGCCTACCGGCCCGCCGTGTCGCCACACAATGTCGCCACAAAATGTCGCTCGGTACCGCCAGTACCGCGACAGGTGGCCTATCGTGATCCTCCGGCGTTCACCCGCCACAACCGCCACGATTTCGCGCCCATCACGCTGATTTGCCCTACCTACCCGTCGAAAAGACCCTCCGTTGTTCGACGGGTAGGTAGGGGTGGGAAGCGCCAACACGGCTGAGGAGCCACGCATGCGATTCATGATGATCATCAAGGCGGACGAGCAGAGCGAGGCGGGCGTGTTGCCCACCGAGCAGGAACTCACCGCCATGGGCAAGTACAACGAGGAACTCGTCAAGGCCGGCGTGATGCTCGCGGGCGACGGGCTGCAGGCGAGTTCGATGGGTGCGCGCGTCTCGTTCTCCGGCGGCGAGCCGACCGTGCAGGACGGGCCGTTCGCGGAAACCAAGGAACTGGTCGCCGGCTACTGGATCATCGACGTCAAGTCGAAGGAGGAGGCGGTGGAGTGGGCCAGGCGGGTGCCCATCCAGGAGGGAGAGATCGAGGTTCGCCGGGTGGCCGAGATCGAGGACCTTGGTGCGCCGGCCACCCCGGAACTCAAGGAGGCAGAGCAGCGGCTGCGCGAGCAGATCTCCGAGCAGCAGCGGTAGGCGTCGACCGCGTTGGTCTTGCCGGTCCCGGCGGAAGCTGCTCTTATTAGCCAGTGGCGGCTTCTGAAACCCACCGCGCGATCGAAGCGGTGTGGCGAATCGAATCGGCAAGGCTCATCGCCGGTCTCGCGCGGATGGTGCGCGACGTCGGTCTTGCCGAGGAACTCGCGCAGGACGCGTTGGTCGCCGCACTCGAGCAGTGGCCGGCCTCAGGAGTGCCGGACAACCCTGGCGCCTGGCTGATGGCCATCGCGAAACGCCGTGCGATCGATCAGTTGCGTCGCAAGGAGCGGTTCAATCGCAAACTCGAACAGCTGGGTCACGAGCAGACCCAGCAGGAGACGGCCGCGCCCGAACTGGACGCGGCCGTCGACGATCTCGGCGACGATCTGCTGAGCCTGGTGTTCACCGCCTGCCATCCGGTGCTCTCCACCGAGGCGCGCGTCGCGCTCACGCTGCGACTGCTGGGTGGGCTCACCACCGACGAGATCGCGCGAGCGTTCCTCGTTTCGGAATCCACCGTGGCGCAGCGCATCGTACGAGCAAAGCGGACGCTGGCCACCAAGCGCGTTCCGTTCGAAGTGCCCGAGGGACCCGAACTCGCCGACCGCCTCTCATCGGTGCTCGAGGTCATCTACCTGATCTTCAACGAGGGCTACTCGGCGACCGCGGGCGACGACTGGATGCGCCCCGCGCTGTGCGAGGACGCGCTCCGCCTCGGGCGCATCCTCGCCGCCAGCACACTGGAAAAGGAACCGGAAGTGCACGGTCTGGTCGCACTGATGGAAATCCAGGCATCCCGGTCCCGCGCCAGGGTCGGTCCCACCGGGGAACCCATCCTGCTGCTGGATCAGGATCGCACCCGCTGGGATCAACTGCTCATCCGTCGCGGCCTCGCCGCGCTCGAACGTGCCGAAGCGCTCGGTGGCACGCCCGGTCCGTACACGTTGCAGGCCGCGCTGGCCGCCTGCCATGCGCGAGCACGCACCGCTCAGGAAACGGATTGGGTACGCATCGCGGCGCTGTACGAGGCACTCAACCAGCTCGCCCCGTCGCCCGTCGTCCAGCTGAATCGGGCGGTGGCGGTTTCCATGGCCTTCGGTGCTACCGAGGGTCTTGAACTGGTCGACGATCTGACGTCGGAGCCGTCGCTGCAGGCGTATCACTACCTGCCGAGCGTGCGCGGCGATCTGCTCGTCAAGCTCGGCAGGCACGCCGAGGCTCGCGAGGAGTTCGAGCGCGCCGCGTCACTCACCCGGAACGGGCGCGAGCGCGCGCTGCTGCTGGAACGCGCCGCCGCATGTGTTGCCGAGTCCACGGCGCGATCCTCGTGACGACGTCCGCTGTGTGCTCATCGGCGACCGGACCACAACCGCCAGCTGAGCATCGCGGGCAACACGACGGTGAGCAGCGCGCCAACGATGACGAGTACCGGGGAGGCCAGCTGGACCCCGAACACCATCAGCACGAGTCCGACGGCGGACAGGGTCAGAATCCCCAGCACCGCGAGTACCAGGGTGAAGGTCGCGGTCGGGCGTGACTCAGCGAGCCGCCGCGCCAATCGAGGGTCTTCTTGAACAAGCCACCGCTCGATTTCGGCCAGCTGCCGTTGCTCCTTCTCGGGAAGCGCCATCGCCACACCACCCGCTCTCATTATGATCGTCGCGGGTCGCGTTGTCACCGCCGAAAACGCAGCCGGCCTGCTACTGGGGCGCCATCCTCCGGTCCGAGCCGATCGGCTGCGGGGCCTTGAAGTTCCACGAGCGCGCGCCCACCGAGATCATGGGTGGCGGACTCCGCTCCTGGGCTCGGCATCGGCCCGCACCGGCAGCACGCATCAGTGTCCCTGACTGGCCAGCCAACGGTGCAGGGACATCGCGAGCTCGACGGGTGCGTCGTACTGGATCAGGTGGCCGGCTCCTTCGATGATGTCGACGCCGGCTCCCAGGATCATGTCCGCTAGCCGGGCCGCCCGATCTACCGGTATCCAAGTGTCATCGGCACCCCAGATGATCTTTACGGGCAGTTCGAGGGTCGAGTACCGATCCTGGATCTCGTCGGTGAGCTTCTGGTCCGCCTCGGCGATCTGCTGGTAGAACGCCCGCTGCCCCTCGGGCGTCAGCCACGGCGCGGTCAGCGTGTTCAGCTGCTCGGTGGACAGACCCTGGTGGCTCGCGGTGGCGATGTAGGCTTCGAACGCGCCCTTGTGCACGGCGAGCGGCTGCGCGGTGAACACCCCGGCGTTCTCCGCGACGAGCCGGAAGAAATCCGATCCCCACGGCCGCAACGCGACGACGTCGACGAGGGCGAGGGACGCGTATTCCGCGCCATGCAGCAAATGTGCCCGCAACGACACGGCGCCGCCGTAGTCGTGCGCCACGACGTGCGGAGCGACCAGACCGCAGTGTTCGATCAGGTCGGCAAGCAGTTCCGCTTGCGTCCCGAGGTCGACGGCGTGCTCGGCGTGCTTCGATGATTGCCCGTATCCCGGCATATCCCAGAGGTAGACCGTGAACTCTCGGCTCAGCGCCCTGGCGAACGGGATCCAATACTGCGAAGACCACGGCGTGCCGTGGCAGAGCACCACCGCCGGGCCGGAGCCCAGTTTGTCCCACGCCACGGATCGGTCACGCCACTCAAAGGTTTGGGAAAGCCGCATGATCGCATCATGCCCGAATCGCCTTACCGATCCCATTCGATTTCGGCGGTGGCTGACAAATGCCCGAACCCCGCTGGTCGACGGCGGAGCCGGTGATGGCGCTCGAACCCCTAACCCTTTCGCTTACAAGGTCAATCGGCCTGGACGCTGCTTGTGCGGTACCGCGCGCGGCCGAATCACATCGCGCCAGCTGCGATGCTCTGTCACTACCTCCTCGTCTGAGCTGGTCCGAACGTCGGCGAGCGTTCCGTCGTCGGCGAAGTCGAGTATCGCCACGTGGGCATTGTCGAGTTGGCACTGCAGGTACTCGGTCACCTCACACCGAAGCGGTCAGCCCATACCGTCTAGACCTCGTCGGCGTGCAACGCGTCGAGGATCAGGGAGAGGCCGAACTCGAACTCGGCGGCGTAGTCGTAGCCCGGTCGAAGGGCGTGCTCGGTGATGAGCGCCGCGAGGTGTGGGTAGGCGTCGGTCGGTAGGTCGCGCAGGATGTCGCCGGCGACCTCGTCGAGTTCGGTGCGGTTCGCGAACGGCAGGCTCAGCTCCTGGAGGACGAACCCGTAGAGATAGCTGTCGATCACCGAGAAGGCGTGCGCGGCCATCGCGATGGAGAAGCCACCCGCCCGCAGAGCGCCCAGCACGGCGTCGTGGTGGCGCAAAGTCGCCGGGCCGGGCTGGGTGCGGGAGTCCAGGAGGCCGACGGCCCAGGGATGGCGCCGAAGCACGATGCGCGACGAGGCGGCACGCTCGCGCATGGCCTCCCTCCAGTCGAAGGTGGACTCGGTGGTCGACGCTGGCAAGTCGATCTCGCCGAACACCGCGTCGACCATCCCGTCGAGGATGTCCTCCCTGCCGGCCACGTGGTTGTACAGCGACATCGCCTCGACGCCCAGCCGGGCTGCGATCGCCCGCATGGTGACCCCGGCCGCGCCCTTCTCGTCGGCCAGCGCCATCGCGGCTGCGACCACCCGCTCCCGGTGCAGCGGCGCCCGCTTCGGTATCGCGTGCTGGCCGGTGCCGCGCTCGCGCATAGGTGCTTCCTCCCGCTGCCGCTTGACGAGCTTACGCTGTAAGTCTAGCCTGGCTTACAGCGTAAGCTCTCCGGCGGCACAAGAGGCAGGAGCTCCGGACATGAGCACGGACCCAATGCGGAAAGTCTGCATCGTCGGCGCCTCGGGCAAGCTCGGGCAGTACATGGTTCAGCACGCGCTGGACCGCGGCTACGAGGTCGTCGGCGTGTGCCGCGAACGCAGCGTCGGCAAGCTCGCCGCGTTCGCGGATCGGATCACGATCGTTCCCGGGCCCACGAACGACCGAGAGGTAATCGGGAAGGCGGTCGCCGGATGCGACGGCGTGCTGACCGTGCTGGTTCCCTGGGGCCTGCGGCAGTACTCATCGGGCACGGCGCAGGCGGTGCTCGACCACGCCGATCCCGACGCCCGCATGGCCTTCTCGTGCGGCTGGCACATCACCCGGGACGGCAAGGACCAGTACTCCTGGAGGTTCAAGGCGGGCGTCCGGATCGTCGCCTGGCTGGCCCGCCTCGTGCGCGTCGTCGACATCGACGACCAGGTGGAGGCGTGCCGGCGGATCTTTGCCAGCGACCGGCGGTGGACCGTCGTCCGTGGCAGCGACCTCGAGGAGGGCGAGAGCCAGGGCCTGCCCGTGTGGAGCCGCCACGTCGGCGACCCGGTCCTCGCGAGCAACCTGACCCGGCGCGTGGACTTCGCGCTGTTCATGGTGCAGGCACTCACCGACGACACACTCATCCACGAGGCACCAGCGATCGTCGGGCGCCTCTCGCCAAGCGCGCTGGCCCACGCCGACCACGGTCGATCCCCAGACCCGCCTGCGCCGGCGACCTGATCAACATTCACCTGATGTCGTCAGGAGCGCCCAAACGCCGCCATGTAGATCGGCCCAACTTCATAGTCAGCGACATTGAGCGTGTCACACATACGCTGATCATCAATCGCTGGTGTCTGGAAGGTCTTCAGCCCCAAGGCCGTCCCGATAAGCAATGCGGTGTGCATGAACGCACCGCATTCCGCGTAGACGAAGCGGTATGCGCGTGAGAAGCGGTACTTCCAGCTGAATTGTGGCCAGTCTGCACAAATCACGAGCATGGTTGGTGCGTGGTTGACGTAGCTTTGCCGCCACAGCAACGCATCGAGCCGGTCCAGGTCCGTTGCGCGCCGGACGAGGCCGAGTTGGTGGCGCTCGGGCGCGTAGTGATAGACGCCGAAGTTGCTTTCGAGTTCAGTGGGCGCGCCGTCACCACCAGTGATAACGAATGCCGTGAACGGGGCTCCCCGACTGTAGGACTGCGACGTGAAGTAGCGGGCTTGCCCGGCCGGAAACTGAGGTTTGAACGTCCAGGCCAGCAGTGTGGAAAGATCCTGAAGGTTTATCGACGTGCTGCGGAAGTCGCGTCCCGTTCTGCGTTTCCGCACGACCTGTCGAAAGTCCACGTCAGGTACGGCCGGTTCCGGCAAGTCGACCGTGGTCAATACGGTAGGCGAGTAGGGGGTTGGCGGATCAGACCCAGGTTGGACGTTGTGTTCGACGTGGTAGCGGGTTATGACCTTTGGGTCGCCGGTGTAGTCGTGACTCCAGATCATGTTTCGGGTGGCCATGTGAAACTCAAGGGCGTCGTCCCACTCGACGTCCCTCCAACGTTGTTCGCCGAGTGTCAGGGGTGCGGGCTCTAACGACCAGTAGCCGTAGTCGACGAGGTCATGGACGAGCTTCGCGGCCGCATCCTCGTCAATGCCCAGTTCCGTGAAGAGCCTCGCCGTGGCGGCGTCGGTCGACATGTCGCTTGGCATGGTCGCCAGGCATGCGGCGAGGTCAGGGGAATGGGTCACAAACTGTTCTCGTTGGGAGCCCTGTCCCCAGGCCACCTGGTAGCCGCCCTCGCCGTCGTACGACCGGCGGACCGTGAGATTCGGCGGGATGTGCAGCGTTGCGTTATCGCGCAGTGTGTCGGTCACTACCGGATTCCGTTCTTGCTTATGCCGAGTGCATAGAGGGGCCTTCGGCGCAGTCGTCGGTGAGCTCCAGCAGCGGAAGCAGTTCGGCGTCGTTAATGGACGGGCAGTGGTAAACCGCAAGCCCGCTGGCGCGCGCCGACAGATGGATCGCCTGGATGGCGTGGCCGAGTTCGAGCAGGACCATGCGATACGACCGTGAGTAGCGGTACTTCCAGTTGTGGCGCAACCATCTGCTGGTGATTACCAGCACGGCCGATGCTGTGACGATGCCGCCCTTGCCGAAGCATGCGGCATCCACGCCCATGACTGCCTCGTTGTTCGTGAGCGGTCTCAGGGTTCCGTCTACAGCGTCGAAGTGGTAAGCGCTTGCTGGAAGCCCGGTGATCGACTTGGCGATTACGTACATTTCTAAGGGGTGTCGTGCCCCTCCGGAGGGATACGCCTTGATCAGATGCTTACCGAGACCGCCACCGATGGTCCGTTGGGCTTGAAATGACTCTGACAGAACCGATTGCAGCTCGGAAAGCTCAATTCCCTGGTCTCCGAAGCGGTTGATGGGGGCAGCACGGTCCAGAACCTCGACGAAAGGAATGGACGGACCCGGGGCTTCGTCGTGGGGGAACTCTGAGCGCGAGGACGCGGCCCGTTTAGAGGCTGGCGGTTGGGGGCCGGCCGTCGATAGGTCGTCGAGGATCGATCGGTAGTAGTCCTCGTAGCTGACATCCCCAAGGGTGTCGGGATCGAAGGGCTGGCCGAAGGTCGAGTAGTGGAACAACGCTGCTTCGTCCCACCCGTGAGCCGCCCAGCGACGAAGCCCGTAATCCACCTCGTCCGCGTGGACGGCGTCTACCAGCACGTGGGCTTCGGTGAGCTGGGTGACGACCTCAGAGGCGTCGCCGGAAGATAAGTCGAGAACATCGGATAGAGACTCGATCAACTCGTCATGCGTGGCGGGCGCCGCCTGCGCCAAGATCCATGTAACGAGTGCGGAAGCCCCTCCGTCTTGGCCGCCTATCTCCACGCGTTGCCGGTCGAACCCGGACCCGCCGTGGATGACAATCTGCCCCTCCGGGCCGGTGCGGCTGATCGTGGCCAGCGGGGACAGTGCGTACTTGATCACTGACACGCGACGGCCTTGGTGCCTCAGTTGTTCTGCTGGATCGCGTACGGAGCGGACTTCTTCGACCGCTTGATCGAGACCGTACCCTTGGACGTCGTGAGCTGGGCTTCCCAGTTCTTCGCCGCAGCCTCCGGGCGCGATTTCACAGCGGGCTTCGACATGGGCAGGAACCTCCCCAGGCAACGGCACAGATCCAGGCCCAACACCAGCGGGGCCCGGTCACCATGCGTGTATCAGTTGGCACCTTGTGCAATCATCACGTTAACAGGTGGATCTCGACCGCAACAAGCGTATTTCAGACCGAAACGCGATCACAGCACGTGAGGCCATATGGGTCGGGGCGAGGCGCCCACCGCTCCGCCTTCGTTGATACCGGACGCCTATCCCGGCTGCCAGTGGCAGGTCGATACCCTAAGTACAGGCCATACCTGCCCGTTGGCTCGGCATTGAGGAGTCCCGTTGCCTGATCAGTCGTCCTACACCCCGTTGCCCCCGCGAGTCGAGCTGCCTGCTGTCGACCACGAGATCTTGGCCTTCTGGCGTCAGCACGACATCTTCGCCCGGAGTGTGGAGCAGACCGTCGGTGGGCCGGAATGGGTGTTCTACGAGGGGCCACCCACGGCCAACGGCAAGCCGGGTACGCACCACGTCGAGGCCCGCGTTTTCAAGGACATCTTTCCCCGGTTCAAGACCATGAAGGGCTTCCATGTGGCGCGCCAAGCTGGGTGGGACTGCCACGGGCTGCCGGTTGAGATCGCGGTGGAACAGGAACTTGGCCTGTCGGGCAAGCAGGACATCGAGAAGGTCGGTATCGCGGAGTTCAACGCCCGATGCCGGGAGTCGGTCCAGCGCTATATCGGCGAGTTCGAGGAGATGACCGAGCGTGTCGGCTACTGGGTCGACATGTCTCGCCCGTACTGGACGATGACGCCCGAGTATGTCGACAGCGTGTGGTGGGCGTTGAAGCAAATCCACGACAACGGTCTCCTCGTTCAAGACCATCGCGTGGCTCCCTACTGCCCGCGCTGCGGGACGGGGCTCTCGGATCACGAGGTCGCCCAGGGATACGAGTCGATTGTCGATCCCTCCGTGTATGTGCGGCTGCCGATCATCGGCGAATTGGACGGGCTGGCCGGGGTGGACCTACTGGTGTGGACAACCACACCGTGGACCTTGGTCTCCAATACCGCCGTCGCTGTGCATCCGGATGTCACGTACGTGGTGGCGCGCACCCAGGGGAGCACGTTCGTGGTGGCCGAGCCCCTGTTGGGCACCGTGCTCGGCGACGACGCCGAGGTTCTGGCCTCGATGCCGGGTCGCAGCCTCGAAGGCGTGCGGTACCAGCGCCCCTTCGAACTCGTCGACATTCCGGACGCCCATTTCGTGATCACCGCCGACTACGTGACCACGGACGACGGCACGGGTCTCGTGCACCAGGCGCCCGCATTCGGCGCTGACGACCTCGCCGCATGCCGTCGACACAACCTGCCAGTGGTCAACCCGATCGGCCCGGACGGGCACTTCCTCGCCGACGTGGGCTTGGTCGGCGACTCCTTCTTCAAAGACGCCGACCCGGTACTCATCGACGATCTCCAACAACGCGGGCTGTTGTTCAGGTCGCTGACCTATGAACACCAGTATCCGCACTGTTGGCGGTGCCACACGCCGTTGATGTACTACGCCCAGCTGTCCTGGTACATCCGCACGACCGCCCGGGGCGCCAAGCTGCAACGGGAGAACGAGCGCACCACCTGGTATCCCGAGCACATCAAACACGGCCGATTCGGCGACTGGCTGGCCAACAACATCGACTGGGCGCTCTCGCGAAACCGCTACTGGGGCACGCCGCTGCCGATCTGGCGCTGTCCGGACGGACACGTCACCGGTGTGGGTTCTCGCGAGGAACTCGGCCAGCTCGCGGACAAGGACCTGTCCAGCCTCGATCCCCATCGCCCGTACATCGACGAAGTGACCTTCGCCTGCCCGACATGTGCCCAGCAAGCAAACCGGGTCAGCGAAGTCATCGACGCGTGGTTCGACTCCGGCTCGATGCCGTTCGCCAGCCTCGGCTACCCCAACGCCGAGGGCAGCGTGGAGCAATTCGAGAGGACCTACCCAGCGCAGTTCATCTGCGAGGCGATTGATCAGACCCGAGGCTGGTTCTACACACTGATGGCTATCGGCACCCTGGTGTTTGACCGCTCATCGTACGAAAACGTGGTGTGCCTCGGGCACATCATGGCCGAGGACGGCCGCAAGATGAGCAAGCACCTCGGCAACATCATCGAACCGATCCCCTTCATGGACAAGCACGGCGCCGACGCCCTGCGCTGGTTCATGTTGTGCGCAGGCTCCCCCTGGTCGCCCCGACGCGTCGGTGACGGCCCGCTCGAAGAAATCATCCGTAAGATCCTCCTGACCTACTGGAACACGGTCTCCTTCTTCACGCTCTACGCCAGCATCGCTTCGTGGCTGCCTGGCGAGGCCAAGCCTGTCGCCGATCGGCCGGTGCTGGATCGGTGGGTCCTCGCCGAGCTTGACCATGCCGTAGCGAGCGTCGATACCGCCCTGGAGAACTTCGACACCGCCGGATCCGGGCGCGTGCTAGCCCAATTCATCGACGACCTGTCGAACTGGTACGTGCGGCGCTGTCGAGCCCGCTTCTGGGATAGCGATCCCGATGCGCTGGCCACATTGCACGAATGCCTCCACGTCACCACGAGGCTGCTCGCACCGTTCGTGCCATTCATCACCGAACACGTGTGGCAGAACGCGATCAAACCAGGTGATGCCTCCGCCGCGGACTCCGTACACCTCGCGGCCTGGCCAACGCCCGATGCTGCTCGCGCCGATAACGGGCTTCGCGCGAACATGGACATCACCCGTCAACTCGTGGAAGTCGGCCGCTCGGCGCGAAAGGCCAGCAATGTCCGTATCCGCCAACCGCTCCAGCGGGCACTGGTCGGCATTCCCACCGACCGCGAGCTGCCGACCGAACTGATCGCAGAAATTGCCGACGAACTCAACGTTCGGGAAGTGACCGCCCTCGGACAAGCCGGAGAAGTCCTCGACATCACGGCGAAGCCGAATTTCCGCCAACTCGGGAAGCGTTTCGGGCCGCAGACACAGCAGGTGGCGAAGGCCATCAGCGCCGCTGACGCCGCCGAGCTTGCCAACAAGCTCAAGGACAACGGTCAGGCAACCGTCCGTGTGGACGGAGACGACGTCACGATTTCCGGCGACGATGTGACCTTTAGCGAGGTTCCGCGTAGCGGCTGGGCCGTTACCAGCCAACAGGATGTGACGGTGGCCTTGGACACCAAGATCACACCGGAACTACGCAAGGCAGGTTTGGCACGCGAGATCATCCGACTGGTGCAGACCGCTCGGAAAGAAGCCGACTTCGACGTCACCGACCGCATCTGGCTCTCCTGGGCGGCGAACGGGGAAACCGCCGACGCGCTACGCGAGTACGAACGCGAACTCTCCGACGCCGTGCTCGCTGTCGACATCACTGAACACCCACTCGCCAACGTTCCGACCGAGGCGGACGCCTCAGACACCGGTGTGCGACAAGACGACGAACTCGGCGTGCGCTTCTGGCTGTTCAAAGACGCCCGCAGTACATGACCGTTTCGTAAGGCACCTGCACCACGCCGTTCCACTCGTGGGCACGGTGCAGGTGCCGCATCCATTGTTCGACGACACGCCAAGCTGGATCGTCACGAGGCGGAGCATGGGACGACGACGCGGCAAGCCCAACGAGATGATCTTCATCGCACAGCAACGGATTCGCAAACGAGTACCGCTCGAACGCTTTGCCACCGAAGAACTCGGGCACAATCGCGTCTTCGATCTCTTCTCGCCGGGCAGCCGGGGGTGGCCCAAACACTGCCCGCCACAGCCGATCGAAAGCCACGCCAAACCCGGACACACCGGCCGTGCGGAAGTTCCACAAGGCCACGACCCACCCGGGTTCGCGCAAAATGCGACCGAACTCCGCCCGAGCAGCGTCAAGCTCGAACCAATGCAACGCCGACGCGGCCGTCACCACACCTACGCTGTGATCGTCGAGAGTCGTGTTCTCCGCGCTGCCCGCGATGTTAGTGAAACCCGAGAATTGGGCCAGCCGCTCGCCAGCGACAGCGCTCAATTCGACAAGGGGTTCAACACCGACCACCCGAAAGCCGCGCGCTAGCAACAGCTCCGTGAAAATTCCCGTCCCCGAGCCCACGTCCGCCACGAGCGAAGGCCGATGGAGCGCACCTATCTCGGCCAAGACATCCAGCGCCGCCACCGGATACGACGGGCGATACGCGTCGTATGCGCACACGTCAAGGGGCATAGGATCTCTCACCCCTTTAGATCTGCGTTGCCTTCGTGCAAAGCGCCTGGTGGCCCGCCGACCCTCGGATGGAACGCTACTCGACGTGCAGCGGCTGATCACCACCCCGGCCATGAGCAGGGCATGACGAGTACTGGCACTGGGACGATACGTGCACCCGAGCGCCCTTGCCGACGCCGTCGACGAAGGCGCGTCGGTGGTGGGGACCGTGCCGGCCGAGCCGGCACGGACTACGTCGGGCTGACAAGTTCACAGACGCGTTCTGAGTATCAGGCGTCTCGCACACCGGCCCACGCGGCGAGCCGTGCCACCGGGTCGGAGCGTCGGCGCGCCCGCGCAAGTACGCGGATCGTTTCGTGCACCTGTGGGTGGTAGCGGGTCTGCTGAGGCGACAGCTGCCGTGCGGTCTGTAGCTCCCGCAATGACCGCTCGTGGTTGCCGTGCAGGAACCAGGCGCGGGCAAGGTCGATGTGGTAATGGCCGCGGCGAGACCTGTAGAGCTTGCCCTGTAGTTGCAGATCAGCCCCACGGTTGAGCGCTTCGGTGCCATCGGCCATTTCGACTGCGGCCGACACAGCGTGGATGTCCACGTTGGGCATTGAGAACGACGTGTCGAAGTGGTCGCCCCGCGGCTTGTGGCGGGCGAGTTCCCGCGCCTCGGACAGGTGGAGCTCAGACTCCTCCGGCTTGCTGAGTCGCGCCGCGATGATCGCACTCGACAGGTGGACAGCTCCGCGTACTTCCAGCGCGCGAGGGTCGGGCGAATCCTGCGTGCTAAGTGCTGCCCGGTCGAGCACGGCCCCGCTCGCGCGATAGCTGCCGGAGAACATGAGACTCTGTGCTCGGCAGTATTGCCCCATCGTTGCCCACAGCGGATCGCCCGAGGAGGCACCTGCCCCGGACATGCGTTCCGCGGCCCACGCGCAGAGCGACAAATGCCCCAACTTGTAGGCAGTGAACATCGCGCACTGGTACGCCTGCGTCAGCAGCCGGTGCACCCGTTCTCGCTCGGCCAGTTCGGTGCACATCAGCGACAGACCGTGGAGATGCCGCAGGAGACCGGGCAGGACGGCCAACGCGTCGGTGTAGCGGCTCACCCGACCGGCCTTGACGACCGCAGCGAGTTGTCGCTCTGCCTCGTCGATGTCGATGAGCGGTCCCTCGAGGGACGGATCCTCGCCCTCGATGATCGCCCGCTCGAGCTCGGGCACGAGTTCCTGTTCGGTGCCGTACCGACTCGTCGCGGATGCGAAGTGCGGCTGTTGCGTGAGGTCCGTAACCAGGAGTCCGAGCGCCTCGGCCGTCGACGCGATGAACGTGGGCGAGGCGGGTACGTCTCCCTGCTCCACTTTTCGCACCAGCGACAATGACACGTTCGCCCGCATCGCGAGCTGTTGCTGTGTTAGACCGGCCAGCTTGCGCGCCTCGGCGACGCGCGCTGCCACGCCACCGTCAGGCTCCGGCATGGCTCCACCTCCCGCTGATGGCTGCACCACGATCGTACGGCTGAGGGGTTCGCATGTTGGCACTTCGTTGGCAGTTCGCCACAACGGGCACTCATAGCGTCACCGCCCGTGCTGGAGGTGACAACGATGGTGGGCTGGCGCACGGCGCTGGTTGTGCAGGGTGTAACCCTCGGGGGCCGCTGGATTCCCGTAGTCGCGGGCTTACTGGACACGCCCCACGATCCGCAGGTCGGGATACGTGTCGGTGAGCACGGCGAGTCGGTGATCCTTTCCGACGGAACCGACCTTGATCTGGTCGTCAACCTCCACGAGGCCATCGCGAATCGCATGCGAGTGGAGGGGGATCTGTGATCCTGTGGGAGCAGACCGACGAGGCGCGCCATGGCTACGCCCTGCCCGCCCCTGTCGTCGGCGACCAGGTGCGCGCGCTCTGCGGAGTCCCGCTGGTCATCACCCGGCAGCGGTTGACGGAAGACCAATGGGAGGCCCGGCCGCCACTGTGCATCAGCTGCGCATCGGCGTACGTCGAGATGCACGCGATGGCGGAGTCGTGATGACCAGCCAACCACCGCCGCAGCAGCGGAACCGGAATCCGCATCCGAACGCGCACCCGGACACCTGCCCCCATTGCGCGCCGTCCAACTCGGGCGGGACGCACCTCACGTGCGCGGAATGTGCGACCGCGCCCCCGGCACGGATGCCAGCGAAACGAACGGAGGCGGCTAATGGCCAACCACGACGATCTGCACAGCGTGCTGTCACTCGCCCGGCTACTGCAGGATGAGCCGGTGACCATCCACCGCGTGCCCGACGGCTACGTCGACGTGCTCCGCGGCGACCGCGTGATCGGCACGCTCGACGACGACATGGCTGCCAGATTCCTAGCCGCCGCGCCGGCCGCGCTGGCCGCGGCACGCACCGCACTGATCGTGCCGCCTGACGTCTGATGCCGCGCACCGCTTACCCACGCAGAGACGTTCGATCGAAATACGCCCTGACCAAACTGTTCGCGTGGATGCGTGGCCGGGCGGTTCGAAGGCCGAGTCCTGATGCTCGGCACGGGTCCAGTTCCTACCGTCCTCGGACGTCCAGACGGCCGCGCTGTCCTTCGTGTGGCCAACGGCAACCAGACCCGGTCCTCCCGCCGTCACCGCCCGCATGGTCACGTCGTCGTCCGGCCGCCCGAAGACGTTGCTGTGCGGCACCTGTTGCCACTCCGTCCCGTCCGTGGACGTCCAGACCGCGGCAACACTTCCCTTACCCGTCCCCAGTTTGTCGGCTCCCACCGCGACGAACCCAGGGCCACCGACCGTGACGGACCACATGTTCCTGCCCTTGGCAGGCGAACCGAACACGCTATCGTCGTGCCGAACCCTTTCCCAGCTCGAACCGTCGTCCAAGGTCCAGACCGCCGCGACATACCGGTCCTGGTCGGAGTTCCACACCGAGCCGACCGCGACGAGCCCGTCCGGTCCTGCCGCCACCGATGTCATCATCGCGTCCATGCCACCCTGGCCGAAAACGCTCTGGTCGTGCGGAACCCGCGACCAATGCAATGAAGCCAAGGATTTGTCGGTAACGCTCGCACCAGACGTGGTCAGCCACAGCGCTATTCCCGTGCCTGCGCCGAGCGTCAGGACAGCGACGGTTGCCCATGCGATGACGCGCGTACGCCTGGCCTTCGAAGGCCGCGAAGAGCTCGCGCGCCGCTCCGTGCCTACTGCGCCCTGCGCGGCGGACGCCCCGCTAGCTGGCGGAGCGCCACTGGCGTGCTGAGTCCAGTACTGGCCGTTCCAGTAGCGCCAGCCTTCGCCGGGAGCCGGGTCCGGATACCAACCCGGTTCGTTCGGTGTGCTCATCGGTCCTGTTCGCTGCTGGTGCTGTCGCTTCCCTCGGCAGCGGCGAACCACGCTGGGTTCGCGGGGTTCTCCAGCATTTCCTCGCGCAGTTCGGGGAAGAGCTTGCGGAATTCCGCCGCGCTGCCGTCGAACTCGATCGACTTGCAGAGACGTCGGATCATGGGGTCTTCCATCAGTTGCCACACGTGCACATCGCTGAGCTGGGTCACGTCGATCTGCCGTCCGCCCTCCGGGTAGCGCAGCTCGCGCACGTGGTCCAGTTCCAGCATCCCGCGCGCGTTGCCATCCACCTTGGCGCCCGCCGCCACCGAATGCAGAATCCCGTTATAGACCAGATCCCACATGCGCCGGTCAGACTGCCATTCGTGCCGTGCCAGGTATATATCGTTCGAGTCATCGGCGAGTTCGAGGAACAGGGCACCGGCTCCGCCGACAGTCACGGTGATGTTCCGCAGTTCGTAGAGATTGACGTACTTACGCCTGGTGGTAACGCCGAACCTCACGTGGTGCAGCTGAAACCAGTCCGCTCCAGCCGACAACACGACGAATGACATCGGTCTCGTGATCAACAACGCGCCAACGATCAAGACGACCCAGAGCTGCCAGTAAGAAACCCACTCGAACGGCTGCTGATCTCCGTTCAATGCTCTGATGATCGTGAAGGCGACGACGAAGAAAACCACACTCGTGACAAATAGAGAGATCTTGCCGCGCTTGCTCTCCTTGTGCCACGCGAGCACAGGTCCCTTGCCTTTGGGGGGTTCGGGTTTGTGGGACAGCCGCGTTTCGCGATTCCTGTCATATTCGGGCTTGCGGTCATCACCACGCCAGCCACGACCGTGCGGAGGGAACGGCTGGCCCGTCTCGGAGTCCGGCTGCTGCGGTAGCGCGGGGAAGTCTGTGCCGTCTGTCATTGGCCACCATGGCTCGGAGGCGTCGGGTTCGTCGGCATCGTGCTGACCGGCTCAGGCGCGTCGGATTCTTCCGGCACGATCACATCAATCACCTCGTTCCCGGCGAACGAACCAAGGCCGACGCCCACAACAGTGCACACAACGGAACCCACCGGAGGAGCGATCGGAGCGCACGCCGCAGAACCAGCAGCGCCGCCCGCCCAGCCGCCGCCCAACGTGCCTGCGGTCCCGGCAACGGCCTTACCCCACGTCTGTTCACCCGTGGCGGCACCCATTACCTCGTTCCCTACCGTCAGGATGCTCCCTGCCCAGGGCAGCTTGCCTAGCACCCGGCCCATCTGCCTGCCAACCTTCGAGTCCGGTGTGAACTTGCCCGGGTTAGCGGCAGCCAGTTTGGTCAGGCCGTCCGGTATGTGCTTGCCGAACTTGTCGAGTTGGGTGATCTGCCTGCGGTAGTTGACTTCGTCTGCCTTGGTTCTGGCCAGATCGTTCATGACCTGCATTCGTTGTTTGGCAGACATGCTCGCTAGGGACATCCGGCCGGAAGTAAGCATCTGATAAGTCTGCGACTGTGACTCGAGCCCGTTGAGTTTCGCCAGGAGCCCAGAGCGGACGTTGTCCATGGAGCTGACCGTCGTCAGCGCAGAGGACGCGGTTGTGGAACCGATGTTCCATGCCGAGTCAAGGCCGAATCCCCGTTCTGGATCGAGCGCTTCCCAGAACTCGGTGTGCGCTTGCTCTTCCTTGTCGCGTGCCTTCTTGTAGATCTCCAGGCAGGTATTGAACGTCTGGGCCTTGGCGTTGAAATCAGCGACCTTCGCCTGATACGCGCTGCGGTCGGCCTTGTACTCCG
>WHSZ01000087.1 GCA_009379845.1 Pseudonocardiaceae bacterium
ACCCGACTGGCCGATCTGCGCTCGGCGCTCGAAACCGGCGAGCCGGACGCCGCGGTACTCGACGAGCTCCGCGCGGCGCTCACCGCGGCGACCAACGAGCTCACCCGCACCATCGATTCGGTGAAGCACCAAGCGAAAACCGTCACGGTCGGCACCACCCGCGCCGAATCGTGAACGTCACTCACCCCGCCACACGGGCTCGCGCTTCTCCGCGAACGCCCGCGCGCCCTCCTGCGCGTCCGCCGAGGTCATCACCGGCCCGACCACCTCACCCTGTGCCGCGAACGCCTCGGCGTCGGTCCACCGGATGGACCCGGCGACGATCTGCTTGGTGGCTCGCACCGCGAGCGGACCGTTGCGGGCGATCCGGGCGGCCAGCTGCCGGGCGCCGTCCAGTGCCTCGCCTGGCGCGGTCAGCGTGTTGATCAGGCCGTGCCGGTGCGCCACCTCCGCGGACAGCGGGTCGCCGGTCAGCGCGACCTCCATGGCCAGCTGATACGGCAACGTCTTCGGCAACCGCAGCAGCCCACCTGCCGCTGCCACCAGACCACGCTTCACCTCGGGCAGCCCGAACTTCGCGTCGCTGGCCGCCACGATCAAGTCGGCGCTCAAGGCGAGCTCGCATCCTCCGGCCAGCGCCCATCCCTCCACGGCGGCGATCAGCGGCTTCTCCGGCGGGCGCTCGGTGAGCCCGCCGAACCCGCGGCCCGAGACTACCGGCGACTCGCCACGGGTGAACGCCTTCAGGTCCATGCCGGCACTGAACGTGCCGCCCGCCCCGGTGAGAATTCCGATCACCGCGTCGGAACGCGATTCGAATTCGTCCATCGCCGCGGCCAGCCCGTCGGCAACGGAACGGTCCACGGCGTTGCGCGACTCCGGACGGTTTATCGTGATCACGGCGATCCCGTCGCCGAATTCGGTCAGAACGCTCTCACCCACGCTGCCATCTCCTCTGCGTTCGCTCGTGAGTCAGCGGCACCCGATTTCTTGGATCAGGCCAGCAAACCCTTCGGGTGTTATAGCACCTGGACAGGCTCGCGCGCCTGGCATGATGTCCCGATGAGGCTCGACACGTGGGCCACGAAGCAAGGATCTGGGTCGTGAGCCTTTTTGGGTGCTCATAACCCCTGAAAAGACTCACGACTAGCGGGACGGGTCGAGCACCAGCTTTCCGGTTGTGCGCCGGGCCCGGATGTCCTCATGCGCCCTGCGCGCTTCCGACAACCCGTATTCGCCGCCGGCCACCGCGCGCAATTTGCCCTGCTGTGCCAGGGAGAACAGCTCGGACATGACGCGCTCCCGCACGCCGGGCAGCCGAGCCGCGTGCACCAGCCACATCCCGGCGATCGTGGCTGAGCGAGCCAGCAACTCGGCGGGCTGCACCGGTGTCGGCTGCTCGCGGCCGGCCATCCCGTAGAAGCCGAGCCTGCCGAACGGCGCGAGCGCGGCGATGCTCTGATCGGTCACCCGGCCACCGGTCATGTCCAGCACCACGTCAACCGCGTGACCACCGTTGGCCTCACGCAACGCCGCGGTCATGTCCCCGGCGTTCGAGTCGACGGCGACGTCCGCACCGAGGTCGGTCGCGAGTTGCCGCTTGTCCGCGCTGCTCGCCGTGGCGATCACCCGCCCGGCGCCCCATGCTTTCGCCAGTTGCACGGCGATCGAGCCGACACCGCCGGCCGCGGCGTGCACCACCACGGTGTCCCCCGCTTCCAGATGAACGCTCTTGCGGAGCAGCAGCCACGCCGTCATTCCCTGGAGCACCATGCTGAGCGCGGTGGTGTCGTCCACGTCGTCCGGGACGTCGAACACCATCGAGGGTTCCGCGGCGACCCGCTCGGCGTAACCACCGCCGGAGACCAGGGCGACCACCCGCCGGCCATCGGCTGTGCGGCCGACCACCTCGAGCCCAGGCACGAGCGGCAACGTGGTCTCCGCTACGTACGAGTTCTCCGCCTGGTGCGTGTCGGCGTAGTTCACGCCGGCCCTGCCGACCTCGATCAACAACTGATCGCGCCCCGGCTGCGGATCGGGAATGTCCTTCTGCCGGAGCACGTCCGGTCCGCCGAATTCGGTGATCTGGATAGCTCGCACGGTTTTGGCCTCCCGGGATGAGCGCGAAACACTGTCGAAGCCGATCCTACGGTGACTCAGAGTAAGATTCGCAGCCGGGACGGGTGGCGTCCGACCGCCTCGCGGATGGAACCGGTGTGGTCGCACGCCGCAGTGGAGGTGCTAACGCCAGGGCACTCACGCGCCGTGGATTCGGCCCCGCACAGCGGGATCGGCTACTCGAAACGGGAGACGAAACGGCGCTGCCAGGGCGTCTCGACGGCGCGTCGGGCGTAGTGCTCCCGGACATAGGCGACGGCCTCGTCGTTGGGTATCCCGTCCAGCACCGCGAGGCACGCCAGCGCCGTGCCGGTCCGCCCGTTCCCACCGGAACAGGCGATCTCCACCCGTTCGGCCTCGGCGCGGGCCCATGCCTCGCGCAGCGCATCGGCGGCAGCCACGCGGTCGGACGGCAGCCTGAAGTCAGGCCAGCGAAGCCACCGGCTCTCCCAGGCGACGGAAGGTGGCTCGTGGCCAAGCAAGTACAGCCCGAAGGTGGGCTCCGGCCCCGGCGGAAGCGGCCGCCTCAACCCCCGACCACGAACGAGCCGCCCCGACGGGAGCCGCAACACTCCCGCCATCGTGGGCTCCCACGTTGGCCCTCGTGAGTCTTTTTGGGTGCTATAACCCCTGAAAAGACTCACGAGGGTTTTGCCTCCACGAGGCAAAACCCCGCCGGCGGTGGCAGTGGAGTCACACTGGTCAACTCGAAACCCGCGCGCCGGTACAGCTCCTCGAAGTCGCCGCGGGTACGTTCCCGGCCGCCCAAGTTCACCAGCATGTTGAGATCGCTGAGGTACATGATCGCCGGATTCGAGCCGTCGACCGCCTCCGGCAGCACCGGCTCGACGATCAGCAACCGGCCGTGCTCCGGTATCACCCGGCGGCAATGACCGAGAATGCTGGCTGCCCGCTCGTCGTCCCAGTCGTGTATCACGCTCTTCAACAGGTACAGATCCCCGCCTTCGGGGACGGAGGCAAAGAAATCGCCGGCCCGAACGGCACAGCGCTCGGTCACCTCCGCGCTCCGGAGGGTCTGTTCGGCTTGCGCGAGCCCCTCGGCCGTGTCGAACAGGATGCCATTCAGCGCCGGGTATTCGCGCAGGATCGCCGAGATCAGCGTGCCGTCCCCACCGCCGATGTCCACGACCGTGTCGAACCGGCCGAAGTCATAGCTAGCAGGCGTGACCGACGCGGTCAGCTGGGCTCCCTGGCTCATCGCCGCGTTGAACAGCGCGGACAGTTCGGGGCGAGTCTTCAGATAGTCAAAGAAATCCGTGCCGAATTCTTGGTCGAACGCGGTCTCCCCGGTACGCACGCTGGATTCCAGCCGTTGCCACGACTGCAGCATCGCGGGATCGGTGAACATGCCGGCAAGGGCGTGCAGCGAGTCGGGCCGATCGGTACGCAGCAACATCCCGCCGGCGGCAAGGGAGAAATGTCCCGGCCGGTTTTCGGCGAGCAGTTCCAGCGCCGCCATCGCCCGAAGCAGGCGGGTCATCGCCTGCGGCTGCGTCCCGCATTCCTCCGCCAGCTCGGCAGCCGTCCGCTCCCGGTCACCGATCAGGTCCGGCAACCGAAACCGCACCGCCGTGCCGACCACCTGCGCGGCCATATGGCCGAACACCAGCCGCACGATGTTCCCGCGGACTTCCGCCGTTACCGCTTGATCGTCCACCACGGTCGCCTTCCTGCTCATCCTGTCGACACGATCAAGGATTGCTGAAAACGGTTCCCGTTTCAACCAAGGACGGCCGGGCAGCAGGCACGGGCGGCTCAGCTGGCGGCCAGCTCGGCGCTGGCCATCACGTGCTGCAGCAGGGTTGCCAGTACCTGCTTGGTGGATCCGCGGTCCCGCGCATCGCAGAGCAGCAGCGGCACATCCGGGTCCACATCCAGCGCGCCACGGACCTCCTCGGTGCCGTAGCGGTGCGCCCTGTCGAAGCAGTTCACGCCGACAACGAACGGCAATCCCCTGCGTTCGAAGAAATCCACCGCCGGGAAGCAGGTGTCCAGCCTGCGGGTGTCGGCCAGCACCACGGCACCGAGCGCGCCGTTGGTCAACTCGTCCCACATAAACCAGAACCGGTCCTGCCCAGGCGTGCCGAACAGGTACAGGATGAGTTCCGGATTGATGGTGATCCGGCCGAAATCCAGTGCCACCGTCGTGGTCGTCTTCCCCTCAACGCCGGAAAGATCGTCCACGCCCGCGGACACCGAGGTGAGCTGCTCTTCGGTGCGCAGTGGAGGGACCTCGCTGACCGAGCCGACCATGGTCGTCTTGCCTACCCCGAATCCCCCGGCGATGAGGATCTTCACCGCGGTAGCGGCCAACGCCCGCCGGGGCTCAGAGTTTCCGGATACCATCAAGAACCGCCTGAAGTGTGTGTAAGTTCGGGGCCTCGGTCATCGGGGTAGCCGTGCGGTACAGCACGTGGTTACGCTCGATCAGATCGCTGAGCATCACCTTCACCACCGGCAGCGGCAGCTCCATGTGCGAGGCGACTTCCGCCACCGAAAGGGGCTGCTGGCACAGCCGCACGATTCCGGCGTACTCCGGTTCCATGCCAACGACATCGGCGGGCGAGGACATCGCGACGACCAGCGTGATCAGATCCAGTCCGAAGTTGTCCGTCGCCCTGGTGCGGCCGCCCGTCAGCGCATACGGCCGGACCAGCGAACCGGCCGCATCGTCGAACCAGGCATCGTCCCGTGCGTTCATGGCGCGCTTTGCTCGACCGCCGAGGTGGTGGTGGCTCGCGGCGCCGCACTCAACGCGGCACCGACCCTTTTGACCATCAGGTTCATCTCGTAGGCGATCATCCCCATGTCCGCGCTCTCGGTAGCCAGCAGCGCGAGGCACGCGCCACGACCCGCCGCCGTGACGAAGAGGAACGCGTGATCCATCTCCACCATGGTCTGGCGCACCTGGCCACCGCCGAAATGTCGCCCGGTTCCCTTCGCCAGGCTCTGAAAAGCCGACGCCATAGCGGAAAGGTGTTCAGCGTCGTCTGTGGACAGATTGCTGGACCGGCCGATGAGCAGCCCGTCGGCCGAGAGCACCACGGCACGATCGGCACCCGCTACCCGCTCGACTAAGTCGTCGAGCAACCAGTCCAGCTCATTGACTCCCGAGTTGACCATTACCTTCGATCTCCAGATGTGTCGTTGACGCCGCCTGGCTCGTCCTCGCGAGCACGCCTGGTGCCTTGCTGGAAGGCGGCCAGCCGATCCCTGGCCTGCTCGGGCGTGTCGTCACGGCTTTCCGCCGGTTCGGCGGCAGACCCGTTGTCCTTCAATTGCGGGGCGAGATTCTGTTGCCGGCGACGTTGCGGCAGTGGCGGCCGGTCGGGCGAGCTGAGCCCGTTGACGGCCGGTTGCGGCGGTTGCGGCGGAGGTTCGTGGTGCGAGGGTCGCAATTCGTGTCGTGGCGGGGTCTCCGGTTGCTCCGGCAGGGTTCCGCTCCGTGGCCAGAACCAGTCTGTACCGAAATCATCGTCGGGGTACGAGGGACCGCGCTCGGATGCCGTCAGCAGTGGCGTGGTCACGGCGGTGAGCTCGCCATTATTGCGCGGCTGCGGGCCTTGCTGCACCGGAATGGCGCCACCTTTCGCGGAGGGTTCCCGCTCCGATTCGGAGGTTGGCTTGAGCAGTTCGGATCGGACAAGCACGATCGCCCGGATGCCGCCGTATGCGGATTCCCGCAACGTCACGGTGATGCCGTGCCGCGCCGCGAGTCGTGCCACCACGAACAGCCCAAGGCGGGGCTCGCTGGACAGTGCCATGATTCCGAAGTCGGGTGGGTTCGCGAGCATCGCGTTGAGGTCGTCGCACCGCTCGGCCTCGATACCGAGCCCCTGGTCCTCGACCTCGATCACCACGCCGCGGCCAACCACGTTGCCCCTGATCTCCACCCGGGACTGCGGTGGCGAGAACGACGTGGCGTTGTCGATGAGCTCGGCGAGCAGGTGAACGACGTCGGCAACCGCCGAACCGTCGACGGCGATATCCGGCAACGCCGTCACGGTCACCCTGGCGTAGTCCTCGGTCTCCGCGGCCGCGCCCCGGACCACCTCCGTGAGGCTGACCGGATGCCGCCACTGGCGACCGGGTTGCTCGCCACCCAGGATGATCAGGTTCTCCGCGTTCCGCCGTGCGCGGGTGGACAGGTGGTCCAGCTTGAACAGGACGTCGAGCTGATCGGGGTCTTCCTGTTTTCGCTCGGCCTCATCGAGCGCCTTGAGCTGCCGATGCACGATCACCTGGCTGCGGTGCGCGATGTTGAGGAACACCGTCTTGGTGCCCTGCCTGGTCTTCGCCTCTTCAACGGCCGCCGCGATCGCGGTTCGCTGCGCCATGTTGAACGCCTCGGCGACCTGCCCGATCTCATCCCTGCCGTGGTCAAGGAAGAAGACCTCGACGCCCTCGTCGACCTGCTGGCCGGTGCGCACCCGCTCGACGAGCTCCGGCAGCTGATCGTTGGCGATGTCCAACGTTTCCTGCCGCAGCCTCGCCAGCCTGCGAACGAGCCGGTTGGCCAGCCGCACCGCGACCAGGAATGCGGCGAGCGCGATGAGCAGCGTGAGCACGCCGGCGATGATCGAACTGACCAGGGTGACCTGGCCGGCGTCGATGGCCAGCCCGGCGGCCTCCGCGATCTGCGCGCGGTAGAGGCCGAGCAGCCGCCCCGCGACCTCACGGGCGGCTTCCCGCCACTCGGCCTCGGCAACCGGCAATTCGGTCTGGTTGTTCTGCAGGAAGGTGTTTTCCACCCTGGTCACGGTTTGCCACGCCTCACTGTCCAGCAGCGAGGCATACTCCTGCCGGATGGACAGCGGCATGTGCAGCGCCGCGTCCTGCAGCTGGGCGTGGTAGGCACCGACCTGGTCGACGTATAGACGGAACTGCTCGCCGGTGAGACCACCCGACGCGACCCTGGTCGCGGCAAGCGAATCACTCCGAGCCATCGCTTCGGCGGCGGTGAGTAGCGGGACGGCGTTGAGCTGCTCATAGCCCGCCGTCGCGTCCGGCGCGGCTTGCGCGAACCCGCGCACGGACGAGGTGAACACCGCGATGATGTCGTTGAAATGGGTGTACGCCTGCTGCGCCGATCTCGCGCCGCCATCGATCTCCTGGCGGAACTGCGGCAGCTGCTTGAACCGATCGGCCATCGTGGCGGCGTCCCGCTGCACGCTCGGCGGCATCTCGGTCGCCCGTTCCTCGGTGACCTGTTCGACGATCCGCTCGGCCTGGTTGGTCTTGCGGCGCGCCTCGGTGAGCGTCCGGTCGTCCGGACGGGCGAGCTGCTGCATGCTCAGCCGGCGCTCCTCCTGCATGGCGGAGATCAGGCTGGATACCGGTACCGCTCGGGCGCGCGCGGTGGCTCCGAACTCACGTGCATCGAGGCCCTGGTTCACCAAGTAGCCGGCCACCGTGGCCCCGATTACGAGCAGCACGACGCTCGGGATGAAGGCGATCGCCAGTACTCGCGCACGCACCGAGGTACGTGGGCGGAAAAATAACTTCACTGCGGTTTTAGTCTTTCCAACGGTCTCGTCGTGATCTGCTGGGTCCCCATATCCCCGAGTTGCACTACCGCCGGAACAGCCGTGCGCCCGTTTCGCGAAAACACACGGTATTCAGCGAGAAGATCGCCGTCAAGAATGTTGCTCCACATGGCCCAGCGAAGCGCGGTCCGCAGATTCATTGAGTGATCTATGGGTTTCCGCCAAATTAATTAACGGTGTGTCGCGAAAGGGATTCACGTCGCAATCACCCAGATATGGCGGCACCCGGAAAGTGCCGCGCCGCGCATCCCGTCGGCACCCGTAGGCACCCGTTGGCCAATTCGCGTCCAGTGTCAGAGGATCTGTGTGAGCTGGCGATATACGGCAGCCACCACTCGCAGTCCGATGACCGGCAGAGAAAGAGGTGGATCATGTCCGAACCGGCCACTGCGCAGGGCGTGAAGGTGCTCGGCGGCCCGGTTGAGCGCGCTGATGAGATCTTGACCACGGAAGCGCTCGAGTTCGTCGCCGGCCTGCAGCGCGCCTTCGGCACGCGCCGTGACGAGTTGCTCGCCCGCCGCACCGAGCGGCGCGCGGAGACCGCCCGTGCCGGCAGGCTCGATTTCCTGGCTGAAACCCGGCACATCCGGGAAGGTGACTGGCGCGTCGCCGAGGCTCCGGCGGATATCCGGGATCGCCGCGTCGAGATCACCGGCCCGACCGACCGCAAGATGTCCGTCAACGCCCTGAATTCCGGCGCCAGGGTGTGGCTTGCCGACCTCGAGGACGCCAACACCCCGCACTGGTCGAACGTCGTCGCCGGCCAGGTCAACCTCTACGACGTGGTGCGCAAGCAGGTCGAGCTGACGGCCCCGGACGGCAAGGAGTACAAGCTCCGCGACGACGTGCGGCACGCCGTTCCGCTGGTCCGTCCACGGGGCTGGCACTTCGACGACAAGCACGTGCTTGTGGACGGCACACCCGTGGTCGGCGCGCTGCTGGACTTCGGGCTGTACTTCTTCCACAACGCCCGCGAGCTACTCGATCGCGACAGCGGCCCGTACTTCTACCTGCCGAAGCTGGAAAGCCACCTGGAAGCCCGGCTGTGGAACGACGTGTTCACCCACGCCCAGCGAGAGCTCGGCATCCCGCACGGGTCGGTGCGCGCCACCGTGCTGATCGAGACCTACCCCGCGGCGTTCGAGATGGAGGAGATCCTCTACGAGCTGCGCGATCACTCGGCCGGCCTGAACGCGGGCCGCTGGGACTACCTGTTCAGCGTGATCAAGACGTTCCGGGACTCCGGCTCCTACATCCTGCCGGACCGCAACGGCGTGGGCATGACCGCGCCGTTCATGCGCGCCTACACCGAGCTGCTGGTGCGCACCTGCCACAAGCGCGGCGCGTTCGCGATCGGCGGGATGGCCGCGTTCATCCCGAGCAAGGATCCCGGGGTTAACGAGAAGGCGATGACCAAGGTGCACGACGACAAGAAGCGCGAAGCCCAGGACGGCTTCGACGGTTCGTGGGTCGCGCACCCGGGTCTCGTCGAGATCTGCTTCGAGGAATTCAACGCGGTGCTCGGCGACAAGCCGAATCAGCTCGAGCGCACCCGCGAGGACGTCGCGGTGACCGTCGAGCAGCTGCTCGACGTCGCGGCCACGCCCGGCGAGCGGACCATCGAAGGGTTGCGCGCCGCGGTGGACGTCGGCGTGCGGTACATCGCCTCCTGGCTGGGCGGCAACGGCGCGGCCGCGATCCACAACCTCATGGAGGACGCCGCGACCGCCGAGATCTCCCGCTCGCAAATCTGGCAGTGGTTGCACAACGATGTCGTGCTCGCCGGCGGCGAGCGGGTGACGCGGGAACTGGTGCGCGAGGTGCTGGCCGAAACCCAGCGGGAGCTGCGCGCCGAGGACGGCTTCGCCGGCCAGAACCTGGATCGCGCCGTTGAGCTGTTCGAACGAGTGGCGATCGCCGACGAGTTCGTCGACTTCCTCACGCTGCCCGCGTACGAGCAGCTCGACTGATCCCGCCACCGTTGTAAACCAGGCAGCGAGTTGTAAGCCAGGCAGCGAGAGGAGTGGTCATGACACTGACGTTCAGCACCGGGCCGTTGGCGGCCGAGCCCGCGGGACGGGTGAACTACCGCATCGAGGGGCCGGCTCACCGGCTGCTGTTCGACGAGTTCCCCCGGCGGGTCCGCGCGATGTTCGGTGCGGAGGTCGTGCTGGACACCCAGGACGGGAAGCTCCTCCATGAGACGGCCTACCTTCCGCAGCTCTATGTGCCGGACAGCGACGTCCGGGCCGAACTGCTCACCCCGACCGATCACCGCACGCACTGCCCGTTCAAGGGCGACGCGAGCTACTGGTCGGTCCAGGTCGGTGACCGGACGGCCGAGAACGCGGTGTGGGCATATCCGACGCCGCACGAGGACGCTTCCTGGTTGCGCGGCTATCAGGCGGTCTACTTCGGCGCGATGGACGCCTGGTTCGACGAGGACGAAGAAGTCGTCGGGCACCTGCGCGATCCATACCACCGAGTGGACGTCCGGGATTCCAGCCGGCACGTCCGCGTCCTGGTCGGCGGGCAGGTGGTGGCCGAGACCGACCGGCCGAAAATCCTGTCCGAGACCGGCTTGCCGAACCGCTACTACCTGCCGCCCGAGGACGTGCACCGTGGCCTGCTCGAACCGAGCGCGACGCACACCGTCTGCCCGTACAAAGGCACCGCTTCGTACCATACGCTGCGGACAAGTGGCGGGCGCGTCACGAACGCCGCGTGGTCCTATCCCCAGCCGCTCGACAACGCCCTGAAGGTGGCCGGTCACCTGTGCTTCCACGGCGCCGACATCGAGGTCGGGGTGGACGGCGAAAGCGTGGCGTGACGCGTGGCGAGCACCTGAGCCCTCGACCGGCCACCTCGTAGCCCAGACCGGCCAGCTTTCCGAACTAATCGCTCGGTTTGACTCGAATATCCGATTCGATCGAACCTTTGTTCACCAGCCGTGTGGCGCACGCATCTGGCCCATCCATTTGACGGAGACGCGCCGAAATATTTCCATGCAATAACGGATTGTGGCCTCCGGGTGGGTGACGGCAAGGACTTCGAGTGGCTCTACGTCTTCGGGGCCAGCTTTTTCCTGATATTCGTGTTGACCCTGCTTTTCACCCGAATATGGGGCGGTACGTCTAGGTCCGTCCGATTCGAAGCCGGAGTACAGCAATACGGCCTGGTTCGCCATGCTGTTCACCGCCGGCATGGGCATCGGGCTGGTGTTCTACGCGGTGAGTGAACCGATTACGCATTTCACCGGGCCACGCTGTTCGGCCTCGCGACCTCACTCGGCATCGGTGGCCAGCAGGTCGGCGCCGGATTGAACACCCTGTTCGGACTGGAAAACACGCCGACGTTGCAGATAATCCTGATCCTCGCGATTACCGCGATCGCGGTCGTATCGGTCATGCTTGGCATCGACAAAGGCATCCGCAACCTTTCGCTCATCAATTTGTGGCTGGCCTTCGCGTTGATGCTGTTCGTATTCTTCTTCGGGCCCACGCGCGATTTGCTGAACACGCTCGCTTCGAACGTCGGTCATTATGTGCAGAACCTGCCGGCTACCAGTTTCGAGACTTCCCGAATGGCGGCAATGGCACCGCCCAGGATTGGCAGAGCCTCTGGACGCTCTTCTACTGGGGCTGGTGGATGTCCTGGTCGCCGTTCGTCGGTATGTTCATCGCCCGCATCTCCTATGCCGCACGATCCGGTCGTTCATCGCCGGTGCGCTTTTCGCCCCGGTCGGTGCTTCGATGGTGTGGCTCACCATCTTCGGCGACTCCGCGAGGTCTCCGCAGCGAACGGCTCACCGTCACCGTGCACAGGGAACCCAGCCCGCTGCTGGATATGCGCACCAGCACGCAACGCGTCACGGCGGGCGCCGGCACCCGGACGGCCACCTCGGACGAGTCCCTGGCCGGGACAGAGCACGATTCCGGACAACGGGTGTCGCCACCGGCTCGGTAGGGCAATAATCCCACTTGAACCGGACCCAGCCGCGCAACGTGTGATCGGGCGAGAAGAAACAGCCGGCGCCCGATCGCGCGTTCGCGGACCGGGAGGAGTGGGTGGTGGATGGCGGGTTTATGGTCGCGCAACCGCGAGGCCTCAGCCGACGAAGCGCTGATCCGATCGCTCTACCAGGAACATGGCAGGGCGCTGCTCGCCTACGCCACCCGATTGACGGGCGATCGGGCGGCGGCCGAAGACGTAGTACAGGAGACCCTGGTGCGCGCCTGGCGACACACCGACGCGCTGGTTAACGGCAAGGGATCGGTGCGCGGCTGGCTGCTGACCGTAGCCCGCAACATCATCACCGACCGGGTGCGGGCACGGGCCGCACGCCCCGCGGAAGTACCGGAATCGCCTGCCGCCCCTCCGGTGCAGATGGACCACGCGAACGCCGTGGTGGACTCCATGGCGGTGCTGGACGCCCTCGATCAGCTATCGCCCGACCATCGGGAGGTACTCACCGCGGTCTACTTCCACGGGCACAGTGTGGCCGAAGCCGCGCAGCGATTGGGGGTGCCGTCCGGCACGGTGAAATCGAGACTGCACTACGCGCTGCGGGCGTTACGCCAGACCTCGCTCGGGCAGCGGGAAACCGTGCAGGGGGTGGTCGCGTGACCGCGCAGCATCACCCGGACCTGCTCGGCGCCTACGTGCTGGACGCGCTCGACGCGCAGGAGGCGCGCACCGTCGAGGAGCACGTGGCCACCTGCCCGCAATGCCGGATGGAAATCGACGAGCTGCGGAACTTGGAGGCCGCGCTCGGTGACGTTCCGCAGGAAGCCCTGCTGGACGGCCCGCCGGAGGACGCGGATCTGCTGCTGCAGCGCACCTTGCGACAGGTGCGCGCGGAACGCGGTGGGCAGAACCGGCAACGACGGGCCGTCGCCGGGGTGGCCGCCGCCGCGGTGGCCCTCGCCGTTCTCGGTGGCGGCATGGTGCTCGGTCGCGGTACCGCGCCGAGCGTCGTCGCCGGGCAGGCGGCCCCGGCGATCGAGCATCCGCCGGACGCGAAGACCGCCGCGGCGACCGACCAGGGAACCGGAAGCCGGATGGACGTCTGGGTGCAGCCGGCCGCCGGCTGGGTGCGGGTGAACGCGACGGTCGCGGGTATCCCGGCTGGCCAGCGGTGCCGGCTCATCGTGGTGTCCCGAGACGGCACGCGGGAGCAGATCGGAAGCTGGCTGGTCTCCGAGAAGGCCGCACGCGAGGGCACCCAACTGGACGGCGCCGCACTCGTCGCACCCGAAGACGTAACTGCCGTGGAAGTGGAAAACGACGCGGGCCGCAGGTTCGTTTCGGTGCCGATCTAGCGCGTGCCCCGGACCGTTCGGCTACCGCGCCGCGGACGACTCGCCGGAGTCGCCACGCGGGCCGGCCCCGCCCACTCCCCCGCCGCCGGCGTTCGCACCGCGGTCGTCACGAACTCCTCGGCCGCCGGGGTCAGTGGTTCGTCGCGGTGCACCAGCGTGATGGTCATCGCGATGCGGGGCGAAAGGCTCAGCACGGCCAGGCCGCGTCGTTCGGCTTCACGGGCGAATGACGTGGGCAGCAGCCCGTACCCGAGCGATTCGGCCACGAGCGGGATCACCGCGTGCTGATGGGGCGAATCGACGACCACCTCGACACCGACCTCGTCGACCATCTCGTCCAGCACCGCCCGGCTCATCGTGCCGGCCACGTTGCTGACGAACGGGCGTTTCGCCAGTTCGCTGCGGTCCACCTCCGTCCTGTCGGCCAGATCCGAATCCGGTGGTGCGATCAGCACCATCTCGCTGCGCCCGATCGGATGGGTGCGCAACGAGGCCTCCCGACCGTCGGTGATCGCTAGCTCGCACCGGGTATCCAGCACCGCCTCGATCGCGGCGGCACTGCTCGGCACCGGTAGCAGCGAGACGCGGACGTGTGGATGGGCACGCGCGAACGTGCCAACCAGCGCCGCGGTGGGCACCACGCTGAACGACGGCGGCACGGCAACCGCGATGGTGCCCTTGTGCAGCCCGCGAACGGCGGCGATCGACGAGCGAGCCACCTCGATGTCGTGTAGCACCCTGCGGGCCGCGCCCAGAAGCTGCTCCCCCGGCTGGGACAGCACCACCTTGCGTGATGTCCGGTGAAACAGCGGCGTACCGCATTCGTTCTCGAGCCGGTGGATGGCCTGTGACAGGGACGGCTGCGCGATGTGCAACTTCTCGGCGGCCTTGGTGAAACTGCCACATTCGGCCACCGCGACGAAGTATTCGAGAAGCCGGGAATCCAACCCTGACCACCTCAGCCGCCGCCGTCCGGAAACCACACCGAACGGCTCATGCTAGCCAGCGGTGATCACAGATCGATCACTCCGAGCTCCTCGACGTATTCGACGGATCCCGAGTACGTTCTCGCTACGTCGGCGATCGCTCTCTCCAGCGGACCGTGCGCCGAAATCCGCGGGCCCATATGGGTGAGCACCAGCCGGCCGACGCCGGCCTGCTCAGCCATCCGCGCGGCGCCGGTCGTTCCGCACTGGCCAACCGATTCGCCGTTCGCCTCCATCTCCTGCTGCTCATCCCAGCACATGCAGACCAGCAGGTCCGCGCCCTTCGCCAGCTCCACGATCTCGTCGCATGGCGAGGTGTCTCCGGTGAACACGATGGTGCCGTCCGCCGTTTCCAGGCGATAGGCGACCGAATCGAGGAAGGGCTGCACGTGCTTGGCGTGCCCGGTGCGCACCAGCCAGTTCTCCCCGGTACCGACCCAACCGGCCTCGATGTCGGTCGCGTTGACCACCGGCGGCCTGCGCGGAAGTACACCACCGCGGTTGACGTACACCTGCTGGCTCAACGGGTGCCCAACTCGCGCTTTCCAGTCGTGCGAGAACATCCCGTCCTCGGAAACGATCTCGTGCGTGATCTTCTCGGTAAGAGCCGGACCGTACGCGGACAGCACGTTTTCCTGCCCGATGCTCTGATCCCAGCGGCAAAGCAGGAAGCACGGGTAGTCGATGTCGTGATCGAAATGGTGATGCGTGAAGAACAGGTGGTCGATGTCCGTGGGGAACAAGCCGGCCTTGACCAGCTTGTGGGTCGCGGCTGGCCCGCAGTCGAACATCAGGTGCTCTCCCGCGACTTCGACGACGTAGGCGCTACCGAACCGGGTCGGTGTCGGGGTCGGTGTCCCGCCGCCCAGCACGTGAACACGAGCCATTCTCAACCTCCACAGTGGACGAAACACCGGCGTCAACCACTGTAGAAATCGCCGGGAACCCCGGTCCAATACCGGCTGCCGATACTTCATTAGGGACTGCCTATCGCTCCCCGAGCTTTCGCAGCTCCAATGTGGACACCGTCGAGGTGATCAGCCCTGTGCGGCACCGTGGTAGAAGAACAGCCCGAGCCCGATCGTGAACATCAGCATGCCGTAGAGCGCGTGCTCAACGGATGCCGCGAACAGCGACCGCGTGCGCCGGTACCGCGTGGCGAAAATCCACCCGCCCGCGAAGGACAGCACCACGGATACCCAGTTACCAAACGCGATGTGCACGAACCCGAAGGCGGTCGCGCTCGCCCCCACCATGGCCGCGCCACCGCCGAACACCGGCGCGTACCGGTGAAACAGGAACGCGCGGAAGATCAGCTCCTGCGGATAAACGCTCAACAGCGGGTAGAACACCATCACGAGCGCCCAGACAGCCAAGTTCTCCCTTGGCAACCCCAGCAGCAGTTCGGGTCGCGCGATCGCCAGCACTCCGGCTGCGAGGCCCGCCGTCAGGCCCCACAACAGCAACACGGATCGCCACTGCCCGCGCAGCGCGCTTGGCCGCCACAGCGACGTTCGGTCGAAGCCGGACTGCCGCAGCAGGTACGCGACCGCGGCGACGCCAAGCACCACCAGTACCGGGATCGGCGTTGTGCCGCGCGCGAGGAAGTAATAGCCGATCACCGCGCCGAAGAACAACACCGCGTACTCGGCAGCCAGATACACCGCCCGCCGCCTGCTCGCCGCTGGTTCGGCCGCGGCCCGCTTGATGACCGACACGCGGCCACGGTACTCGGGCGGTGGTGAACTTCCCGTCATGCCAGCACGCCCGCGGTGTCTGGTCACCACCCGTGAGCGGTCCCGGTCGTCGGAGCGACTAACAGTGCGCACGGGCCATGTGCGGGTAGCGTGAGAGGGCGGCGCAGGGGAGATCGACGTCGACGGAGGGTCGCGGGTGTCGGTAGGCAGGTTTCGGGACAGCGTACGGCGGGTTCTCGGTCGTCCGGGAACCGCGAACGTACGGCGGTATCACCGGGTGGTGAACGCCGCCGGCGCCCGTGAAGCCGAGTTCCGGGGCTATTCCGTGGACGAGCTGCGAGCGGCCGCGGCACGCCTGCGCGAGTTGGACGGCGACTTCGGCCGTGAGGAGCTGGCCGAGTTCTGCGCGTTGGGACGCGAGGCGACGCGCCGAACCCTGGGCGAGCGGCCGTTCGACGTACAGCTGCTCGGCACCCTGGGACTGCTGACCGGGCATGTGGTCGAGATGGCAACCGGCGAGGGCAAGACGCTGTCCGGGGCGCTGGCCGCCGCGGGGTTCGTGTTCCAGGGGCGGCAGGTGCACGTGGTCTCCGTCAACGACTACCTGGCCGGCCGGGACGCGGAGTGGATGGGCCAGCTGTACGCGCTGCTCGGGGTGTCGGTGGCAGCGGTCGGTCAGCACGCCACCTGGCAGCAGCGAAGGGACGGGTACGCGACGGACGTGACCTATGTATCGGTGAGCGAGGTCGGTTTCGATGTGCTGCGCGATCGACTCCGCTCCGATGCCGAGGACCTGGTGCTGCCGGCACCCGACGTGGTGATCGTCGACGAGGCGGATTCGGTACTGATCGACGAAGCGCGGGTGCCGCTGGTGCTCGCCGGGGCCGCCGCCGAGGGCGAAGCGGATCAGGCGATCGACGAGATCGTGCGTGGCCTCGCTCCCGGCCGGCACTACGAGATGGACGACGACGAGCGCAACGTGTTCCTCACCGACGCCGGCCTTGCCCGCGTGGAACGCCGGCTCGGCGGCATCGACCTGTACACCAGCGAACACGGGCACCGGCTGACCCAGGTACACGTCGCGCTGCACGCGCACGCGTTGCTCCGGCGCGACGTCGACTACCTGGTACGGAACGGGAAAGTGGAGCTGATCAACGTGGCGCGGGGGCGGGTCGCGCGGTTACAGCGCTGGCCCGACGGGTTGCAGGCCGCGGTGGAAACCAAGGAAGGGCTAGCAACGAGCCCCACCGGCGACGTGCTGGACTGCATCATCGTGCAGGCCCTCATCGGACGGTACCGGACGGTGTGCGGCATGACCGGCACCGCGCTCGCCGTCGCCGAGCAGCTGGCGGAGTTCTACAAGCTCAAGGTCGGGCGGATCCCGACGAACCTGCCCTGCGTCCGGGAGGACGAGCCGGACCGGCTCTACGCCACCCTGGCGGAGAAGGAAGCCGCCATCGTCGACTACATCGTCGCCGTGCACGCCACCGGGCGCCCGATCCTGCTCGGCACGCTGGATGTCGCCGAATCCGAACGGCTGCACGAGCTGCTCGCGGAGGCGGGGGTGCACGGCGTGGTACTGAACGCGAAGAACGACGCCGAGGAGGCGGCCATCGTGGCCCGCGCGGGCGAGTACCGGCGGGTGACGATCTCCACCCAGATGGCGGGTCGCGGCACCGACATCAGGCTCGGCGACGCGGCGGGTACGGACCGCGACCGGGTTGCCGAGCTCGGCGGGCTCTGCGTCGTAGGCTCCGGGCGCTACCACACCGCGCGGCTGGATGATCAACTCCGTGGCCGTGCCGGCAGGCAGGGCGATCCCGGCGAATCGGTGTTTTTCACCAGCCTGGAGGACGACCTGGTCACGCAGCACGTTCCGGACGCGAAGACACCGAAGGACGTGGCAGCCGACGGCCGGGTAGCTGACGACGGCGCCCGCTGGACCGTCGAGCACGCGCAGCGCGTCGCGGAAGGGGCCCACCTGGAGACCCATCGGACGACCTGGCGCTACAACCAGCTCATCGAGACCCAGCGCACCATCGTGCTCGAGCATCGAGACAAGGTGCTGCGCGGCGAGCTGGCGTCCCGGCGACTCGCCGAGCGCTGTCCCGAGCGATACGCCGAGCTGCGCAACGAGATCGACGAGGACGCGCTCGACGCCGCGGCCCGGCTGATCGTGCTGTACCACCTTGATCGCTGCTGGACCGAACATCTGGCGTTGCTGACCGATGTCCGCGAGGGCATCCATCTGCGAGCACTCGGCCGCGAGACTCCGCTGGACGAGTTCCACCGCATCGCGGTCGCCGAGTTCGGCACGTTCTTCGAGAACGCCTACACCCGGTCGGCCGAAACGTTCGCCGACGCCGAGATCACCGCGGACGGCGTCGATCTGGCGTCCATGGGCTTGCAGCGCCCCACGTCCACCTGGACCTACATGGTCACCGATACGCCGTTCGGCAGTGAGCACGACCGGATCCTGACGTTCCTGCGCACCTCTTTCCGGCGGGACCACGCTGGCCACCCGGCAGTCCGAGGTGGCGCGTTTCTGGACGACCGTGCACATCGCCGGCGTTGAGCAGTGGCTGCGCCGTCTCACCCGCACCGCAATATGCATCCATACTGCGGTTTGAGACCGGCCGGGTGGATGACCTTTGAACGCTACTGGCGGGGGCGCAGGCGAAGCTCCTGCATGCCGCCATCCACTTCGAGGCCGACGCCGGTCGTCGACCCGGATCGCGGGTTGGCCAGGTACAGCACGGCCTGTGCCACCTCGTCGGGCGAGACCAGCCTGCCGTGCGGCTGACGGGCGTTCAGCGCCGCGCGCTCGGCCTCCGGATCGGGTGCGCTGGCCAGCAACCGGTCGATCCAGGGAGTGTCCGCGGTACCCGGGTGGACGCAGTTCACCCGGATGCCCTCGGCGAGGTGGTCGGCGGCCATCGCGCGGGTCAACGCCAGCACGGCTCCCTTCGAGGCGCTGTAGAGGGCGCGCTGCGGTAGCCCCGCGGTCGCCGCGATGGACGCGGTGTTCACCACGGCGGCCGCCGGGGAACGGCGAAGATGCGGCAGCGCGGCGCGACTGGTTCGCACCATGCCAAGCACGTTCACGTCGAGCACCCGGAACCACTCGGCGTCGTCGTTGTCCTCCACGGTTCCCTGTGCGCCGACTCCAGCGTTGTTGACGAGGATGTCTAGCCGGCCGAACCGGTCGAGAACCGTGTCGATGGCGTGCCGGACCGAGGCGTCATCGGTGACATCCGCCCGCACCGGCAGCACGCCGTCCGCCCGGTCGGCCGGATTCATGTCCAGCGCCGCCACCTCGGCACCCTGTTCCCGCAGCGCGGTCGCCACGGAGGCGCCGATCCCTGATGCTCCTCCGGTGACCGCGGCCACCAGACCGTCGAACTCCGTTGCCATATCTCCTGCCGTCCGGTTGGGTCCAGCGTGTCCACATTGGAATGATCGGTGTCTTCCCGGCACGAGCCGAGCACAGGCCGAACCTAGTGGATCATGTTCCGTTCACGGTACGGGCCTTGCCCTCAGCGCTGGGTGAGCGATTGCGGGTAGTCGGTGATGATCCCGTCCACGCCCAGCTCGATCATGGTGCGCATGCTTCCCGGCTCGTTTACCGTCCACACATTGGCCCGCATACCGAGTTCGTGGATACGGTCGACAAGCGCGCGGTCCGTCACGGTCCACTGTGGATTGATCTGGTCCGCCCACTGGCTCAGCGCCACCAGTTCGCCATCGCTCGGCCGCTCGGCGGCAAGGAGTCCGATGGGAAGGTCGGGCTGCAGCCCGCGGAAGGCTTTCGCGTCGTCCACCTCGAAGGACCCCCGGTGGACGGCGCGCGGATTCTTGCGGCGACGCCTGTTTCTCACGCTTCATGCAGCCGTAGAGGGTTCGTCATCCTGGTGAGCGAAAGAAGCCGTCAAGCCGCCGGGGCTGGGCGCGGGAAGAGCATGACGAAGCGTGCCGCCGCATCCCAGTCTCCCTCGAAACTCAGATCGTCGGAGCGCTTCGCATCGGCGAGAGAGCGGTTGCCGAAAACCAGGGAGCGCAATGTGGCGGGACTGGTCTCGATAACGACGTCCGGGCTCTCCGCATTGCCGCGAGCCAACTCGATACGACCGTCGGCGATCTCGACGCAGAACGTGTCCTCACCGAGGCGTAGCTCATAGCTGGCCCGCAACTCACCCGCGGCGCGCTGGTCGAAGGTGGTTTTGAGAGCGAGCAACAGGGAGTCGACGCTGAGCTCGCCCGTGGAGGTCAGCTGGGCACGGCTGCCCCAGCGGGCGAGCTCGAGCACGACGGGCTCGAGGTCGTGGCCCCACGCGGTCAGCTCGTATACCCAGGTACTTGCCGGTGGCCCCAATCTGCGGCGCCGCATCACCGCGGCCTGCTCCAGTTCCCGCAGCCGGTGCGAGAGCACGTTCTGGCTCGCGGCTGGCAGGCCGTTGCGCAGGTCGGTGAAGCGTTTCGGGCCAAGCAGCAGTTCGCGCACAACCAGCAACGCCCACCGCTCACCGATCAAGTCGAGCGCGCGGGCGACACCGCAAGGATCGTCGTACTTCCGGTTTCCGGACATGTTTACATCTTAGTCGAGACTTAGTACTTCCAATCAAGGATTACTTAGTTCTAATTTAGGACTATCGACGAAGGAGGCGATCCCGATGACCAACAATTCCGCGAACGTGATGGCGCTGCCGCAGGGCGACACCGGCCTGCTGAACAGCGACGTGGCGCAGCGCCTGCTCGTGTCAACCGAGTTAGCGCGCCTGGCATACGTGGCCGCCGACGGCACACCCCGAGTCTTCCCGATGTTGTTCCACTGGACGGGCAGCGAGGTTGTTCTCGCCACCTTCGCGGGAGCGCGCAAGATCGCGGCCCTGCGGGCGAAGCCGGACGTCGCCATCACCATTGACGCTCCGAGCATGCCACCCGAGGTACTTCTGATCCGGGGCCGGGCGGCGGTCACCGACGTGCACGGACTCGTACCGGAGTACCTGGAGGCCCATCGGCGCTACGGTGGCGACGAGCAGGTTGCCGCGGTGCGCGCCGAGCGAGACCACCCGGACACCAAGATGGCGCGCATCGCCGTGCGCCCGAACTGGGTCGGGGTGCTGGACTTCCAATCCCGGTTCCCTGGCGGTTCCAGCGCCGAGGAGTTCAGTGAAGCCGGCCGGTCGTGAACCGGAATACCACCGAGGAGATGTTATGGCGACGTACGTGCTGATCCCCGGCGCCGGTGGCGAATCCCGGTACTGGCACCGGGTGATACCGGAGCTGCGCGCGCGAGGCCACGACGTGGTCGCTCCCGACCTGCCGGCCGACGACGATGCGGCCGGACTGGCCGAGTACGCCGATGTGGTGGTGAACGCCATCGGTGAGCGCGCCGATCTCATCCTGGTCGCCCAGTCGATGGCGGGATTCACCGCACCACTGGTGTGCGACCGGGTGCGGGTGGAAATGCTGGTGTTGCTGGCGGGAATGGTCCCGGTGCCAGGCGAGTCGCCGGGTGACTGGTGGGCCAATACCGGACAGCCCGAGGCACAGCGCGAGCAGGACGAGCGGGAGGGGCGGCCGACCGGCGGGGAGCTTGATCCGGTCGTCACGTTCTTGCACGATCTTCCGCCGGACGTGCTCGCCGAGGCGATGAGGCAGCCACCACGGGATCAGTCCGGCACGCCATTCGAGAAGCCGTGGCCGCTGCGGGCCTGGCCGGACGTACCGACGAAGTTCCTGCTGTGCCGCCACGATCGGCTGTTCCCTGCCGAGTTCCAGCGCCGGGTGGTGGCCGAACGGTTGGGCATCACGCCCGACGAGATGAACGGTGGCCACCTGGTCGCCCTTTCCCGGCCGAACGAACTGGTGGAACGCCTGGAGGCGTACCGAACCGGGACGTGACACAGCGCTGGAAGAAAATCATCGAAATTCTTTGAACCGGGTTCATCGCCGGGCCGTGTCCTGCATGTCGGTCGCCGCGTAACCGCGCGGACCCCAAGGACACAAGGAGAAACCATGTCGCGCAAACGTATGGCGATGTCGCTCATCTCGGCAGCACTCGGTGTCGCGTTACTCAGTGCTTGCGGTCAGGAAGTGCGAACCGTGGGCAACGCCCAGCCGGCACCGGTCGCGGACGCGGGTTCCGGATCGGGGCAGGTGGCGCTGCCCGCCTCCGGCTCGCCGAAGTTGACGGCCGTCGAGCTCGACGGCCTGGGTCAGGTACTCACCGATCAAGACGGGTTCACGCTGTACCGCTTCGACAAGGACAACTCGAGGCCGCCACAGTCCAATTGCGACGGAGAGTGCACGACGAAATGGCCCCCGATGCTCACGGAAGGCCCCGTTCAGGTCGAGGGTGTCGATCAGGACGCCGTCGGTACGGTCGCTCGCGCGGACGGCACCAAGCAAGTGACCGTCGGCAACTGGCCCGTCTACCGCTTCGCCGAGGACACCGCGCCCGGGCAGGCAAATGGGCACGGCGTCGGCGGAAACTGGTTCGCCGTCGACGCGCAGGGCGGTAAGGCCGGCGAGGAGACACCGCCTGGCGAGAACGCACCGCCGACCGAGGAGGCCCCGCAGGAATCCGGGACGAAGGTGGTCGCCACCGAAATCGACGGGGTCGGGCCGGCGCTGACCGATCAGGATGGCCGCACGCTGTACCTGTTCGAGGAGGACAGCAAGGAGCCGCCGGAGGCGACGTGCGAAGGGGATTGCGCGCGGCAATGGCCACCGCTGCTGGCCGAAGGTGACGTGCAAATCGAGGGTGTGGACGAGAACTTGGTCGGTTCGGTGACCCGCGCGGACGGCACCGAGCAGGTGACCGTCGGCGGTTGGCCCGTCTACCGCTTCGCCAAGGACACCGCACCCGGGCAGGCGAATGGGCACGGCGTCGGCGGAACGTGGTTCGTGATCGAGCCGGCCGGCTGCAAGTCATCCGCGCCGGTTCAGCCGGAAGGCAGCCAGCCGCAGGAGTCCCCCGCTCCGGAAGACAGCGGCACCGAGGACACGGGCACCGGCACCGAGGAGCCCGCCGATTCGGAGTACGGCTACTGATCGGAGCTCGAACCGTGGCACTACCGAAGGCCGAGCCGGTCCCCCGACTCGGCCTTCCTTATGGCCACGACTGCCTTATGGTCACGACTGGCCGCCCCACGGTCCGATGTGGACTATCTCGCTCACGGCTCCCGGCAGCGATCTGCGCATCGTCGCCGGGCAGCTTCGTGGGCGTCGTGAAGCAACGCGATCGCGGTCGCTGTCGTGCCCTCACCCGGGTTGACGACGGCGACCCAGCCCTGACGCCCATAGACCGGGTGCGGGAAGACGACATCGGCTTCGCTGAGGTCCTTGGGTGTTCCTGCGCTGCGAGGATCCTCTCTGATGATCTTGGTGAACGTGTCTTTGCCGACATGGATGTTCAGCCGCCACCGTCCGGGCGGGTCGAGATCGGACCGGGTGTCGCCAGGGTAGTTCTTCGTCACGATGGTGGCATAGGGCTGCTCGCGCTGCGGAACCTGCCCGTTAGGGGCGTAGTAGAAGAAGTGGTCGCCCCAGGCGATCTCGGGGAACTCACTACCTTCGGTTGGCGCGAGCTCCAGAACGCCGTCGAAGCCGCGCACCACGTCGAGAATCTGCTCCATAGTCATACTTGAAGTGTGAGGTTGAAGTGCTTATGGAGGGTTGTCGATGGTTCCATCCGACAAGTCGTCGAGCTGGCTGAGCACGACTGCTGTTTCCACGGCAACGGGCTACTCGGCGCAGCAGGTCCGGGACCTCGAGGCGCTGGGTGTCCTCCCTCCCGTACCACGGAGCGCCAACGGATACCGCAGGTTCTCGACACACCACGTGCGCGATCTCCGCACCTACCGTGACCTCACCATCGCGGTCGGCCCCGTCCTGGCTCGTCGAGCGATGCGCGAGATCCGCGCGCTGCCGTACGACGAGGCGATCGCCCTGGTGTGTTCCTTTCACACCACGCTCAACCGTGAGCGCGACGAAGCGCTCGCAGCGCGGCGGGCACTGCGAGACATTCGTGCAGAAGAAGTCACCGATGCAGAGCCGGTCACCGAGGACGCGATGACCATCACCGAACTCGCCAACGCGCTCGGAGTCAGGACCTCGGCACTTCGATTCTGGGAGAAAGCCGGGCTTCTCTCGCCAGAACGAGTCTCTACCCGTGCAGGCACGGCACGCCGCTACCCACTTCCCGTCATCCGTGAGGCTCGCATCATCACCGCACTCCGGACGGCCGGCTACCGCATCCCCGACGTGCGCACGGCCATCAACGCCATCCGAGACCTCCACGATGTCGGCCACTCGCTCGAAGCACTGGAAGCAAGGATCGATGGGATCGCTCAGCGGGCACTGGCGTTGCTCCGCGCCGGAGCCGCGATCGTCGAGATCATCGGTCGTCGCAAGCTGTCTCCCGCCGCTAACGTCCTACCCCGCAACAACTAGGCGGCGGGGGTGTTGATGGGGTTGCGTCTGGGTTTTCGTTCGGGGTCGATGACGGTTGGTGGGAGGAATTCGGGTCGTCCGTCGGTGGCCATGCGGACTTGCCACGGACTGTTGTGGAGTAGTCGGTGGTGGAATCCGCATAACAGGCACGTGTTGGCGAGTGAGGTTTCGCCCATGTGTTCCCACTCGGTCAGGTGGTGGACTTGGGTGAGGTGGGGTGGGCGGTCGCAGCCGGGGAAGCAGCATCCGCGATCCCGCGCCACGAGGGCGCGTCGCAGGTGCACGGTCGCGGTGCGCACCGAACGCCCGAGGTCGAGGGGAACCGACTGAGAGTCGAGCACCACGGGGATCAGGCACGCATCACACGCCAGATGCCG
>WHSZ01000090.1 GCA_009379845.1 Pseudonocardiaceae bacterium
GGTCGTCACGGCAACCGGTCGTCACGGCAACCATAAACACTCACGGGTCTTTCGGCCCTTCCCGTGTTCGCCCCGAGAGATACGATGTGACGTCGGGCAGAAATGCAAACGTGCTTATAGCCACATACGGCGGTCACGCACCACCTCGTCTGGGTAATCCCACCGACTGGCGCGCGGGGAAGGAATCGGCGATGACAGGAAACCGGGTAGTTGTTTATCAAGGGCCGGGACAAGTCAGCGTAGAAGGCATCGAATACCCCAAGTTGGAGTTGCCCTCCGAAGTAGTAAGTGGTCTGGGGGTCAAGAAAGAAGCGCCACACGCGGTCATTCTGAAGACCGTTTCGACGAACATCTGCGGTAGCGATCAGCACATGGTGCGCGGGCGCACGACCGCACCGGTTGGTCAGACTCTCGGGCACGAGATAACCGGTGAGGTGGTGGAGGTCGGCGAGGACGTGCTGTTCGTCAAGCCGGGCGACATCTGTTCGGTGCCGTTCAACATCGCCTGCGGTCGCTGCCGGATGTGCAACGAGGGCAAGACCGGTATCTGCCTGAACGTGAATCCGGCGAGGGCCGGTGCCGCGTACGGCTACGTGGACATGGGTGGCTGGATCGGCGGGCAGGCCGAGTACGTGATGGTGCCGTTCGCGGACTTCAACCTGTTGAAGTTCCCCGATCGGGATCAGGCTCTCGAGAAGATCCTCGACCTCACGATGCTCTCGGACATCTTCCCGACCGGCTATCACGGCGTGTACACCGCGGGCGTGACGACCGGCTCGACGGTGTACGTGGCGGGTGCCGGCCCGGTCGGGTTGGCGGCGGCGCACTCCGCGCAGCTGCTCGGCGCGTCCGTGGTCATCGTCGGTGACATGATCCCGGAGCGCCTGCAGCAGGCCCGTAGCTTCGGCTGCGAAACCGTGGACCTCACCCAGGACGCCGAGCTGCCCCAGATGATCGAGGACATCGTTGGCGAGCCAGAGGTTGACGCCGCGGTCGACGCGGTCGGCTTCGAAGCCCGTGGCCACGGTTCGGGCGCCGACGAGGCGCCGGCGACGGTGCTCAACGACGTCATGTCCATCGCGCGGGCCGGCGCGTCACTGGGTATCCCCGGCCTGTACGTCACCGGCGACCCCGGTGGCATCGACGAGAACGCCAAGATCGGTCAGATCGGCGTTCGGCTCGGGTTGGGCTGGGCGAAGTCCCACGCGTTCACCACCGGCCAGTGCCCGGTGAAGCAGTACAACCGGAAGCTGATGAACCTGATCCTGCAAGACAAGGCGAGTATCGCGAAGGCGGTGAACGCCACCACTATCACGCTGGATCAGGCGCCGCAGGGTTACCAGGACTTCGACCGAGGTGCGGCGAAGAAGTTCGTTCTCGATCCACACGGCACCATCGGATCGTAGCCGCCGGGGAACGGGCACCGGCGAGACTAGCGGTAAATCGTTCGGTCTCGTCGGTACCCGCCTCTACAGTGCTTCCTTGGGGTGCACGTCATTGACCTGCACCTAAGTCGAGGTTGCAGGGCGGAGGCATGACTGTTGTGACCGGGGGTGGTCGCGTCCTCGACGGCGCGCTGGTCCGGGCTGGGGGCCTGGTCAAACGGTTCGGCGACTTCGAGGCCGTGCGTGGCATCGACGTGGATGTGCGGCGTGGCGAGGCGTTCGGATTCCTCGGCCCGAACGGCGCGGGCAAATCCTCCACGATGCGCATGATCGCCTGCGTGTCGCCACGCAGCGGCGGGGAGCTTTCGGTACTCGGGATGGACCCGGACCGGGACGGCCCGCGGATCCGGGCCCGGTTAGGTGTCGTCCCGCAGCAGGACAACCTGGATGTCGAGCTGACGGTGCGGCAGAACCTGCACGTCTACGGTCGGTACTTCGGGCTGTCCAGGGCGCGGGTGCGGGCGAAGGCCGATGAGCTGATGGTCTTCGCGCAGCTGTCCGACCGGGCCGGCGACGAGGTGGAGCCGCTGTCCGGCGGTATGAAGCGGCGTTTGACGATCGCCCGCTCGCTGGTCAACGACCCGGAACTGCTGTTGCTCGACGAGCCGACAACCGGTCTCGATCCGCAGGCGCGCCACCTGTTGTGGGACAAGCTGTTCCGGCTCAAGCAGCAGGGCGTCACGCTGATCGTCACCACGCATTACATGGACGAGGCAGAGCAGCTGTGCGATCGGCTCGTGGTGATGGACGACGGACGGATCGCCGCCGAGGGGTCCCCGACCGAGCTGATCAAGCGGTACTCCACGCGGGAGGTACTCGAGCTGCGGTTCAGCCCCGGGGAGCAGGAGGACGCTCAGCAGCGGGGGATCGCCGAGCTCGCGGACCGCGTCGAGGTGCTGCCGGACCGGTTGCTGCTGTACACCGACGATGGGGAGGTCGCGCTGGAGGCTGTGCACGGCCGCGGCGTGCGGCCGGCTTCCAGCCTGGTGCGGCGCAGCACGCTGGAGGACGTGTTCCTCCGGCTGACCGGACGAACGCTGGTGGACTGACGGATGCCCGTGTTTTGCCGTGAAGGCCACCTTGGGGGCACCCAATGCCCCGAATGGGCCCCTCGTTCGCGGAGACTCCGATGACCGCGGCCATCGGGAGCACCGGCACCGGCGGCAGGGTGGTCAGCTCGCCGCGGGCCGCGTGGTTGCGGGTCGAGGGGCATTGGCAGTGGTACCGGCGGCACTGGCACGCCACGGTATTCAGCGGTATCGCGCAGCCGGTGCTGTTCCTGGTCGCGATGGGCATCGGGTTCGGTTCGCAGGTGGAGCCGAGCACGGCGACCCGCGGAATGTCCTATCTGGTCTATCTGGCGCCGGCGTTGCTGGTGACCGGCGCGCTGCAGAACGCGGTCGGTGAGTCGACCTACCCGGTGCTGTCCGGATTCAAGTGGCAGAAGGACTATCTGGCGGTGGTGGCCACCCCGATCACGCCGGGCCAGCTACTCGCCGGCCAGCTGATCTGGGTGGCGATGCTGGTGTCCGGCAATGGTCTGGCGTACCTGCTGATCGCCTCGCTGTTCGGCGCGCTGGCGGGGCCGGGAGTGCTGCTGTCCCTCCTGGTCGCGGTGCTGACCGCGATGGCGTGCAGCGCGCCGATCATGGCGCTGTCCGCTTCGATCAACAACGACGTGAACGTGTTCAACGGGTTGTTCCGGTTCGTGGTGATGCCGATGACACTGTTCGCCGGCACGTTCTTCCCCGTGACGCAACTGCCGGGTTGGGCGCAACCGGTGGTGTGGTTGACGCCGCTGTGGCACGGCACGGAACTATCCAGGGGCGCGGCCTTCGGCGAGCTCGGGTTGTGGCCCGCTGCCGGGCACCTTGCTTACCTCGCGGGATTGTTCACGATCGGCGTGCTGCTCGCGCGCTGGCGGTTCCGGCGGCGGCTGGTGGTGTGAGATGAGCGCGCTGAAAACCGGTACTCGCGGGCAGGGCCTGGTGCTGCGCGTGCTGCCCGCGGGCATGTACGCGGGGCGGGCCCGCATGCTCGTCGAGCGCTCGATGCTGGTGAACCGGAAGATGTGGCTGGTCATCGCGTCCGGCTTCTTCGAACCACTTTTCTACCTGCTGGCATTCCAGGTCGGCTTCGGGCGACTGGTGGAAACCGTGCCGGGTCCGGGCGGGCAGCTGATGAGCTACGTGGCTTTTGTGGCGCCCGGGCTGCTCGCGTCCTCCGCGATGAACGGCGCGGTGTATGACTCGACGTTCAATATCTTCTTCAAGTTCCGCTATCAGAAGCTGTACGACGCGATGCTGGCGACTCCGCTCGGGCCGTTCGACGTGGCGATCGGGGAGATCAGCTGGGCCCTGCTGCGCGGCGGGTTGTACGCGGCGGCGTTCTTCGGCGTGATGCTCGGGATGGGGCTGGTCTTTTCGGTGTGGGCGGTGCTGCTGGTACCGGCGGCACTGCTGGTGGCGTTCGCGTTCGCCGCGGTGGGTATGGCGGCGACCACGTGGATCCGATCCACCACGGACTTCGGGCTGATCCAGCTCGCGGTGATCCCGATGTTCCTGTTCTCCACGACGTTCTTCCCACTGTCCGTGTTCCCGCCGGCGCTGCAGGTGATGGTGCAGTGCTTCCCGCTGTACCACGGGGTCGAGCTGATGCGTGGGCTGTCCACGGGTGTCGTGGACAGCGGCATGCTCGGACACGTCGGCTATCTCGCGGCACTGGCCGTCATCGGGCTGCTGGTGGCCACCCGCCGGCTCGGCACGCTGTTGCTTCGCTGAGCTCCTCGCTCGCGTTGTGCACTCACAATGTTAGGACGGGTACACAACGCGGAAAGATCTTCCATTCGCACCGCGAGTTGTCCACAGACGGTGGTTTCCGCTTCACCGGGGTTCGCGCCAGGGGCACGCTCGAGGCATGGACGAATGGATCAACGACGTTCGCGAACCGGATGGCCTGATACGGCGCGACAAGGCGTTACGTGCCGGCGTCGACCCCGATCAGATCATGAAAGCGCTGCGCACCGGCCGCTTGCGGCGCCTCCAGCGAGGCATCTACGTGGTGCGGCTGGACGACATCCGGCCGCTCGCGCTGGCGCGCGCCGCGGTGCTGGCCTCGGGCGTGCCCGACGCGGTGGCGAGCCACCACACCGCGGCGCGGGTGCACGAGATACCGCTGCCGCACGGCACCGGGCCGGAGCACGTCACGGTGTGCCGTGGCCAGCGCCGGGTCCAGCGCAAGGAGCTCGTGCACCACGGGCGCTCGATGGCACTCGGCGACGTGGAAGTAAGGGAGCACGTGCCGCTCACCACTCCGGCGCGGACTCTCGTCGATCTCGCCGGGGTGCTGCCCGAACTGCCGGCCGTGTGGGCCATCGACGACACGTTGCGCCGCGGCGAAGTGCAGCGCTCGACGCTGAGCGCGGTGCTCGACGGGCGCCCGCGTTCACCGGGGGACGCGGTGGCAGCCGGGCGGATTCTCGCGGCGGACGGCCACTCGGAGTCCATTTTGGAGACTGCCGGCCGGCTGGCGCTCGGCTCGGCAGGGGTGCCGTTGCCCGTTCCGCAGTACCAGGTGGTGCTTGACGGAGCGGTGCTGGCGCGGCTGGACGGCGCGTACCCGGATCGCAGGGTCGGTCTGGAGTTTGCCGGTGTGGATACCCACGGTGCGCCGCGAGCGATGTACCGCGACCGGTGGGGGCACAACCGGCTGTTCGAGCTCGGCTGGACGGTGCTGTGCTTCACCTGGTGGGACGTGATGCACGGTCGGGAGCACTTCGTGAACGCCGTGCGCGCCGCGCTTCGCACCGCGGCATAGCCGGCCGGGCACCGGGGTGGCACGGGCGCACCGAGCGGTGGCGGTGGCCGGTCGTTACCCTAGGGAACCGTGAGCGTGGAGTCCGTCTTTCCCCGGTTGGAACCGTTGCTGCCGAAGGTGTCCAAACCCGTGCAGTACGTCGGTGGCGAGCTCAACGCGACCGTCAAGGATTGGGATGCGGTCGAGGTGCGCTGGGCGTTGATGTACCCGGACGCCTACGAGGTCGGTGTCGCGAATCAGGGCATCATGATCTTGTACGAGGTGCTGAACGAGCGGTCGGACGCGCTCGCTGAGCGCACCTACTCGGTGTGGCCCGACCTGGAAGCGCTGATGCGTGAGCACGCTGTGCCGCAGTTCACCGTGGATTCGCATCGCCCGGTCGGCGCGTTCGACGTGTTCGGCGTCAGCTTCGCCACCGAGCTCGGATACACCAACCTGCTCACCGCGCTTGATCTCGCCGGCATTCCGCTGCGTGCGCGGGACCGCACCGGCGAGCATCCGGTCGTGCTCGGCGGCGGGCATGCCGCGTTCAACCCGGAACCCATCGCGGATTTCCTGGACGCCGTGGTGCTCGGGGACGGCGAGCAAGCCGTCGGTGAGATCACGGACATCGTGCGCGCCTGGAAGGCAGATGGCAGGCCGGGTGGCCGGGACGAGCTGCTCACCAGGCTGGCCGAGACCGGTAACGTGTACGTGCCGACGTTCTACGACGTGAGCTACCTGCCGGGCGGGGGCATCGACGCGGTCCTGCCGAATCGCGAGCGGATCCCGGAGCGAGTGTCCAAACGCACCACCATGGACCTAGACGACTGGTCGTACCCGAAGAAACCCCTCGTGCCGCTCGCGGAAAGCGTGCACGAGCGGATGAGCGTCGAGATCTTCCGCGGCTGCACCCGCGGCTGCCGTTTCTGCCAGGCCGGCATGATCACCAGGCCGGTGCGGGAGCGGTCCATCGAGGGTATCGGCAACATGGTCCACAACGGGCTCGAAGCGACGGGTTTCGAGGAAGTGGGGCTGCTGAGCCTTTCCAGTGCTGACCATTCAGAGATCGGCGGCATCACCAAGGAGCTCGCCGATCGCTACGAAGGCACGAACACCAGCCTGAGCCTGCCGAGTACCAGGGTGGACGCGTTCAACGTGGACTTGGCAAACGAACTGTCCCGGAACGGCAGGCGATCCGGCCTCACCTTCGCACCCGAGGGTGGTAGCGAGCGAATTCGCCGTGTCATCAACAAGATGGCCTCGGAGGAGGATCTCATCAGGACGGTCAGCACCGCGTACGCGAGCGGCTGGCTTCAGGTCAAGCTGTACTTCATGTGCGGGCTGCCGACCGAAACCGATGAGGACGTGCTGCAGATCGCGCACATGGCACACGAAGTCATCAAGGCGGGCAGGGAAGCGAGTGGCCGCAAGGACATTCACTGCACGATCTCGATCGGCGGCTTCGTGCCCAAGCCGCACACCCCCTTCCAGTGGGCAGCACAGACCGATCCGGACACAGTGGACAGTCGGCTGCGTAAGCTGCGGGCGGAGATCAACTCCGATCGCAGGCTCGGTCGCAACATCGGAATGCGTTACCACGACGGGAAACCCAGCTTCATCGAAGGCCTGCTGTCCAGGGGGGATCGGCGCATCGGGCGGGTCATCGAGCGGGTATGGCTGGACGGCGGCCGGTTCGACGGCTGGCAGGAGCGCTTCTCCTACCAGCGCTGGGTCGATGCCTGCGCGGCCGAGCTCGAGCCGTTTGGCGTCAGTCTGGACTGGTACACCACGCGCGAACGCGAGGAAACCGAGGTTCTTCCTTGGGATCACCTGGATTCCGGGCTTGACAAGGAATGGCTGTGGGCCGACTGGCAGGATTCGCTCGAGGGCAACGAGCAGGACGACTGTCGCTGGACACCGTGTTTCGACTGCGGAGTCTGCCCCTCGATGGACACCGACATCCAGATAGGACCCAGTCAGAGTGGCCCAAGTGGACGGACGCTGTTGCCGATCTCGCCGTGAGCTAGGCGCGGGCGTCAGTTCCGCACCGCGGCGAGCGCATCGACCATGCCGTGCCCGTAGAACCCGTTGTAGCCGGAATAGCCCGCACAGTACGCGTCCTGCGTGCCGCTGCCATCCATGTCGTAGTCCGCCGGACACGCCACCGGCCGCGCGTCATCACCCATCATCCGGCGCAGTTCCTCCGGGCTGCTGCCCGGATTCTCGGCGGCGAGCAGCGCGGCTACCCCGGTCACGTGCGGTGCTGCCATCGAGGTGCCGCAATACTTGTCGTAGCCACCGGGAACGGTTGACAGCACGCAACCGTCGCCGCCCGGTGCCCGCTGGCGCCGGTCGCCGCCGGGTGCGGTCACATCGATGACGCCGAGACCGTAGGAGCTGTAGCCCGCTTTCAACCGGTCGTAACCGACCGCGGACACCGCGACCACGTCCCGCAGGCCGGCGGGAAGAACGCGGCAATCCTCGCTCGGCGCGGTGGCCCGATCGCCCGGCTCGCCGCTCGCCAGGGCGCCAAGGTTGGTGCTCTCGTTGGTCGCGGCGGCGACGTTGAGGACCTCGCGGGAGGTGGCGTAGTCGACGGCACGCCGCACCGCTTCGTACACCACTTCGTGGCCGGGCCCTTGCTCGCAGGTGAACGTCCACGGGTCGACGAAGAAGCTGTTGTTGGTGACGTCCATACCGTTGCGCGCGGCCCACATGAACCCGCACACCGCGGCTTCCGGGTTGATGTAGCCGGAATCGTCGACCACCTTCACCGCGGCCAGCCGGGTCGCCGGCGCGATGCCGGTGGTGCCCTTGCCGTCGTCGGCCGCGGCGATCGTACCCGCCACGTGGGTGCCGTGCGTCGAGGTTGTTGGGGCCCATGCCTCGGGCCGGGTGTCGGGCTTTCCGGTGAGGCAACTGGCCGAGGCGTCGGAATCCACCGCGTCCCGCAGATCGGGGTGTGCGGCGTCGATCCCCGAGTCGAGGACCCCGACGGTGACCTCGGAGCTACCCGGATTGATCTCGCGCGCGGCGCCCGCGCCGATCATCGTTATGTCCCACTGTTCGGCGCTTCGATCGGCGGTCGGCACGGTGGCCGGATCGGTTGGCGCGAGCTCCCGTTCGTCGCCGGCGTTTCCTCGCTCGGTGGACGCCGGGGACCGCGACTTGTGTGACAGCTGCTCGCCCTGCGCGCTGAACGCGCGGTCGGTGCCGAAACGCTCGGCGAAACGCGGATCCGGGGAGGTGGCCACGCCTACGGCGATTTCCGGGTAGTACACGCTGGTCGTGCCGCAGGCTTGATCGACTTCGGCTTTCGCATCCGAGCGTGGCGTGCCCTGCTCGAAGACAACGAGGTACCGCAAAGTGGGCCCGGGTGAAGAGCAGTCGGCCGGGTCGTCCGCGGGCGCACCCACAGCCGGCGTGCTCAGTGATATCGAGCTCGCCGCAACCGCGAATGCAATCACCGCTACTGCCTGCGCTCGTCGGAGCAGAGGCACGGGACCTCCAGTTAGGCGTGCCGGTCGAGTTTCGGGGTATCGACCGAACCACTGCTGCGGACGGTAGCCACGGCCGCATGGGCACACAAGCGAATCAGACAAACTCGCCCGGTCGATACGCCTTCCCACCGAGCGGCTACGCCCCGATAGACCACTCGGATCGTGGTCGGCGACCATTACAGTACGCCGTTTCCACCTGGACAGGGAGTCGAACTGAACCGCAAAGATCAGCCCAACCCGTCGCGCTCGCCGGTCGCCAAGCTCCGGCTTCGTTACGCCAAACGGGGGAAGCTGCGCTTCACGTCACATCGTGACATCGCGCGCGCCTTCGAGCGCGCGGTGCGCAAAGCGCACATACCCGTCGCGTACTCCCAGGGTTTCAGCCCCCACCCGAAGATCTCCTGGGTCGGGGCGGCACCGACCGGAGTGGCCAGCGAGGCCGAGTACGTCGAGATCCAGGTAGTCGAGCGCCTCCGGCCGGAGCGGATCCTCGAGCAGCTCAACGACGCCCTGCCGGAGGGATTGGACGTGCGGGAGGCCGTGGTCGCCGCGGGCGGCTCGCTGCCCGCGCGGATCGACGCGAGTAGCTGGCGGCTCGCGGTCTCCGGGGTGGCCGGGGCGGAACTGAGCAGGGCGGTGGCGGCGCTGCTGGCCGTGGATCACGTCGAGGTGGACCGGATGACCAAGAACGGGATGCGCAAGCTGGACGTGCGTCCGGCGCTGGTCAGCGCGCAGGTCGAGGCCGTGCGGGAACACTCGTCGGAGCCAACAGAGCCCGAGGAGACCACCGTTGGCGAACCGTATGGGATACTTACGTTGGTTGTGCGGCAGATGACACCTACCGTTCGACCCGACGACGTGCTGAGTGCGCTCGGCGTCGTCGCTGGTCTTGTGCCGCCGGCGCCGGTGACGGCGACCCGGATGGCGCAGGGTCGGCTCGACGATGCTGGGGGTCTCGTCGACCCATTGCTCGAGGATCGGGCAGCGGTTCCCGACGGGACCGCGGAAGAGCGAAAGCCGGCTCGGAACGTCGTTGAATGACCTGCCGTCCGGCCTTGCCGGGGGAGAACCGGTGAGCGGGCGGCGCGAGGCAAGGATTCACGCCGCTGATGCGGCGGGACAGAACAGAAAAGGGCCCCTGCGCGGCCGCGTCCACACCGATCGGTGCCACGAGCATCGGCGGGTAGGGGACGCGCCCGGGGGCGGAGGAGCTGCATGTCGAACATGGAAACACCCGCCGGAACAGCCGGCGGGGATACCGGCACATCCACCTCATCGCGATCGTCGGAGCTGCCGGAGCGCATTCGGGTGCACGCGCTGGCGAAACTTCTCGGCGTGAGCAGCCGCGAGGTAGTCGTGGTGCTCAGCGAGCTGGGGGAAAAGCCGCGCAGCGCGCAGTCGAGCGTTCCGCGGAACGTGGCGCAGGCGGTGGTGGACCGGCTCGGGCCCGGCAGCGAGCCCGGCCCATCCGGATCGGGCCCATCCGAAACACCGGGCATCGGAGCTGTCGGTGCCGAATCCGAGGGCGCTGGCCCGGTTTCGGAGGGCACGGTTTCGGAGGGTGCGGCGCAGCCGGGCGGCGGATCCGACGAATCGTCGGCTGGCACCGACGCCACCCAGTCGCCTGCGGGGCAGCTGGCGCCGGTTTTCACTCCACCGTCCCCGGTGTTCCTGCCCCCGCAGGACGCACCGGCGGCCCCAGCGCGGGACGAGCCGGTGGATGAGTCCGCGGACAGCGAGGGCGCGGAGGGCGCCGAGGGCGCCGAGGACGACGAGGAAGACGACACCGCGGGGCGGCGGCGGCGCCGTCGCGGCCGCCGTGGGCGTGGCCGCGGTAAGGGCGGCTCCGAGGACGGCGACAACCAGGGGCCGGATGCCGACAAGACCGGGTCCACTCAGGACGAGCAGGCTCGGGATGAGCAGGATGGCAAGAAGCCGGCCAAGGCCGGGAAGAAGGCCGCTGCGTCCACTACCGGCACTGCCGCCGCGGAAGCCGTGAGCGCGGACGAGGACGACGGCGAGGATGGCGACGAGGCGCAGGGCGAAGGCGGATCGCGCAGGCGCCGTAGGCGCCGTCGGCGTCGCGGTGGTGGGGACGGCGAGTCCGGGACCGTGGACGATCCGCCGAACACGGTCACCCATGTGCGGGAGTCGCGGGACGAGAAGGACGAGAAGGCAGACGCGCAAAACGAGGTGCGCAGCGTCCGCGGGTCGACCCGGCTGGAGGCCAAGCGGCAGCGGCGAAGGGACGGCAGGGAGGCCGGACGCCGGCGTGCGCCGATCGTGTCCGAGTCCGAGTTCCTCGCCAGGCGCGAATCGGTCGAGCGGGCGATGGTCGTCAGGGAGAACGGGGACAACACACAGATCGGCGTGCTAGAGGACGGCGTGCTCGTCGAGCACTTCGTCACCTCGTCCGGCTCCGGTTCGCTGGTCGGCAACGTGTACCTGGGCCGGGTGCAGAACGTGTTGCCGAGCATGGAGGCGGCGTTCGTGGACATCGGGCGCGGCCGCAACGCCGTGCTCTACGCCGGCGAGGTGGACTGGGACGCCGCCGGCCTGGAAGGCAAGTCCCGCAAGATCGAGCAGGCACTGTCCACAGGGGACAGTGTGCTGGTGCAGGTCACCAAGGATCCGGCTGGCCACAAGGGCGCGCGGCTTACCACCCAGATCAGCCTGCCAGGGCGCTTCCTGGTTTACGTGCCGAGTGGCGGGGCCACCGGGATCAGCCGCAAGCTCCCTGAGAACGAGCGCAAGCGGCTCAAGGACATCCTGAAGCGGATCGTGCCAGAGGACGCCGGCGTGATCATCCGTACCGCGTCCGAAGGGATCAGCGAGGACGAGATCGCCCGCGATGTGCGCAGGCTGCAGGCGCAGTGGCAGGTGATCAAGGACAAGGCCGAGGGCGGCAACAACGTCAAGAAGGCCAATTCGCCCGCGTTGCTCTACGAGGAGCCGGACCTGTTGATCAAGGTCGTGCGCGACCTGTTCACCGAGGACTTCACGGCACTGACCGTGGAGGGCGATACCGCGTGGGAGACCATCGAGGCGTACGTGCAGCACGTCGCGCCCGACCTGACGGACCGGCTGAAGCGACACACCGAGAACACCAACGTGTTCAGCGTGCACCGGATCGACGAGCAGATCACCAAGGCGTTGGACCGCAAGGTGTGGCTGCCGTCCGGCGGCTACCTGGTGATCGATCGCACCGAGGCGATGACGGTGATCGACGTGAACACCGGGAAGTTCACCGGTTCCGGTGGCAACCTCGAGGAGACCGTGACCAGGAACAACCTCGAGGCGGCCGAGGAGATCGTTCGGCAGCTGCGGTTGCGGGACATCGGCGGGATCATCGTGATCGACTTCATCGATATGGTGCTGGAATCCAACCGGGATCTGGTGCTGCGCAGGCTCACCGAGTGCCTCGGGAGGGATCGCACCCGCCACCAGGTCGCCGAGGTCACCTCCCTGGGCCTGGTGCAGATGACGCGCAAGCGAGTCGGCACCGGATTGCTGGAGGCCTACAGCTCCACTTGCGAGCACTGCCGCGGTCGGGGCGTGGTGGTCACCACCGAGCCGATGCGGCCATCGGGCGGCAACGGCGGCCAGCAGTCTGGTTCGCAGCCCAGCTCACAGGGCGGGTCGCGGCGCTCCCGGCAGCGCGGCAAGCCGGATGATCGCAAGGGTGGTGAGAACGGCAAGGTCGCCGAGCCGGCACGGCCTGCGCAGGTCGAGCAGCCGGCCGCTGCGGAGCCCAAGCAGCCCGAGCCCAAGCAGCCCGAGCCGGAGCGGCCCGAACCCAAACAGCCGGAGCAGCCCGCCGCTGCCGAGCCGGAACGGGCCGAGCCAGCCACCAAGCAGGCGGAACCGGCAGCCGAGCAGGAGGGACCGGTTCAGCAGGAGGGATCCGCCGGGCAAGCCGAAGCGGCCCCGCAGCCCGAACCGGATCGCCAGCCCGAGCCGAACCGGCGGCCCGAGGTGGCCCACCGGGCCGAGCCCTCCCACTGGGTCGCGCCCGCGGAGCAGACCGGGAGCGCCCGGCAGGCGGAGTCCACTGCGCAGGCGGAGTCCACTGAGCAGGCCGAACCGGTTCGGCAGGACGACGCGGCTAGCCAGCACGACGCTGCTCGGGAGGACGGCGCGGCTCGGCAGGAGCAGCCAGCCGCGGGATGGGCGCCACCCGCTGCGACCCAGGTCGGCGAGCCCCACACCGAGTCCCACACGGAGGCCGAACCGCAGGAACAGCCGCAACGCGACGTTACGGCCGGGGAACCGAGCGAGCGGCCGAGGAGCCGGCCCGTTCGGCGCGCCGCGAGTCGCCCTGCCGGTCCGCCGGTCAATGCGGGACAGGAGGGATAGCTGGTGCGGATGGCCACGAACCACCCCGGTTTGAACCCGCGTTGTCCAGCAACGTAACCTAGCGGGTGGCCCACCACGGGTGGGCTCGCGTCGTTGCGGCCCGCTCCGGCTCTCGGTAGCCGGGCGCACCAGGCGCGCAAGGAGCCCCTTTCGTTAACGACCAGCAGGAGACTTCCGTGTCGGCGTACGCGATCGTCAAGACCGGCGGCAAGCAGTACAAAGTGTCCGTCGGCGACGTCGTCGAGGTCGAGAAGCTCGAGGGCGAGCCGGGCACCGAACACACCTTCCCGGCGCTGCTCGTCGTCGACGGCACCGACGTCACGACGGACGCGGACGCCCTCGGGAAGGTCTCGGTGACCGGCAAGGTCCTCGAGCAGACCAAGGGTCGCAAGATCCGCATCCACAAGTTCAAGAACAAGACCGGCTACCACAAGCGCCAGGGTCATCGGCAGAAGCTGACCCGCGTCGAGGTCACCGGCATCAACAAGTAAGGACCTGACCAGCCATGGCACACAAGAAGGGCGCGTCGAGCTCCCGCAACGGCCGTGACTCCAATGCCAAGCGCCTCGGTGTGAAGCGCTTCGGCGGTCAGGTCGTGAACGCGGGCGAGATCATCGTTCGTCAGCGAGGCACCAAGTTCCACCCCGGCGTGAACGTCGGCCGCGGTGGCGACGACACGCTGTTCGCGCTGGCCGCCGGCGCTGTGCGGTTCGGCGAGAAGCGTGGCCGCAAGACCGTGAACATCGTCCCATCCGAGGGCTGACCCGCCCTCGAAGGACAGAACGACATTCCACCTGGTGAGGGGCGGGTCCGCAGCAGCCGGATCCGCCCCTCACTTTTCTGTGACAGGAGCACGCCGTGTCCCGATTTGTCGACCGAGCGGTGATTCATGCCGCCGCCGGCGGCGGTGGCCACGGGTGCGCGTCCGTGCACAGGGAGAAGTTCAAGCCACTCGGTGGGCCGGATGGCGGCAACGGCGGCAACGGCGGTGATGTCGTGCTCGTGGTGGACCCGGGGGTGCACACCCTGCTGGACTTCCATTTCCGGTCGCACGCGCGAGCGACGAACGGCAAGCAGGGGCAGGGCAGCAACCGCAACGGTGCCGTGGGCGAGGATCTCGAGCTGCGGGTGCCGGACGGCACCGTGGTGCTCAGCACCGACGGCGAACTGCTGGCCGATCTGACCGGCGCGGGAACCCGGTTCGTGGCGGCCCGCGGCGGGCGGGGCGGGCTCGGCAACGCCGCACTGGCCTCGAAGGCGCGCAAGGCACCCGGATTCGCACTGCTCGGCGAGCCCGGCGAGGAGCACGATCTGGTGCTCGAGTTGCGTTCGGTGGCCGATGTCGGGCTGGTTGGCTTCCCATCTGCCGGCAAGTCGTCGCTGGTCTCCGTGCTGTCCGCGGCACGCCCGAAGATCGCCGACTACCCGTTCACCACGCTGGTGCCCAACCTCGGCGTGGTGACGGCCGGGGACACGGTGTTCACCATCGCGGACGTGCCGGGCCTGATTCCGGGCGCCAGCCAGGGAAAGGGGCTGGGGCTGGACTTCTTGCGGCACATCGAGCGTTGTGCGGTCCTGGTGCACGTTGTGGACTGCGCCAACTACGAACCCGGCAGGGATCCGGTGTCCGATGTGGACGCACTGGAAGAGGAGCTGGCCAGGTATACCCCGTCGCTCGGTACCGACCTTTCCTCGCGCCCGCGCTTGGTGGTGTTGAACAAGGTGGACGTGCCGGACGCGGCGGAACTGGCCGCGATGGTGCGGCCGGACCTGGAATCCCGCGGGTTGCCGGTTTTCGAGGTGTCCGCGGCGAGTCATCAGGGCTTGCGCGAGCTCAGCTTCGCGATGGGCGACGCGGTCGTCAAGCACCGGGCGGAGCAGTCGGAGCCCGGCCCGAGTCGCCAGGTGATCCGGCCGTCTGCTGTGGACGATTCCGGGTTCACCGTGCAGCCGGATCCGGAAATCCCCGGCGGGTTCGTGGTGCACGGCAAGCGTCCCGAGCGGTGGGTGCGGCAGACCGATTTCGACAACAACGAGGCGGTCGGCTACCTCGGCGATCGGCTCGCGAGGCTGGGCGTCGAGGAGGAGCTGGCCCGCCAGGGGGCCGAACCAGGCTGCCCCGTGACGATCGCAGGCTTGACCTTCGACTGGGAGCCGGCCACCCCTGCCGGTGTGGCGGTCGCGAGGACCGGCCGGGGAACCGATCCTCGTCTCGAGGACGACAGCCGGATCGGCGCGGCGGAGCGCAAGGAAGCTCGCCGGATCCGCCGCACTGGTTCGGCGGATGACACCGAGGAGCCGGGGTGACGCTTTCGGCGGCGCGGGCCGCGGTGGCTGACGCACGCCGGCTCGTCGTCAAGGTCGGCTCATCGGCGCTGACCACGGCGCACAACGGATTGGACCCGTCCAGGCTGGACGCGCTGGTGGACTGCATCGCGCGCAGGGCGAAGCGGGAAACGCAGGTGGTGCTGGTGTCCTCCGGCGCGATCGGCGCCGGCATCGCGCCGTTGGGCCTGCACAAGCGCCCGCGCGACCTGGCGACCCAGCAGGCCACCGCCAGCGTCGGGCAGCTCACGCTCGCGCATGCGTACGCCGAATCGTTCGGGCGGCACGCTCTCACCGTCGGCCAGGTGCTGCTCACCTCGGACGACGTGGTTCGCAGGGCTCATTACCGGAACGCGCAACGCACGCTGTCCCGGTTGCTCACCCTCGGCGTGGTGCCGGTGGTCAACGAGAACGACACCGTTGCCACCGAGGAAATCCGGTTCGGGGACAACGACCGGCTCGCCGCGCTGGTCGCGCACCTTGTCGGAGCGGATGGGTTGGTTCTTCTGTCCGATGTGGACGCTCTGTACGACGGGGATCCACGGGACGGCGCCACCAGGAAGATCACCGAGGTGACCGGCGAGTCCGATATGGACGGTATCGCGGTCGGTACGTCGAGTTCCGGGCTGGGCACCGGTGGCATGGTCTCCAAACTCGCGGCGGCGAGCACCGCGTCCGCCGCGGGGATTCCGGTGCTGCTCGCGGCGGCCGAGGAGGCGGACCGGGCGCTGGATTCGGCGGATGTGGGTACCGCGTTCCGGGCGGCCGGCGCACGGCTGTCCGCGCGACGCTTCTGGCTCGGCTACGCGGCTAGCGTCACCGGACGACTGCACCTCGACGAGGGTGCCGTGACCGCGGTGGTGCGCCGGCGGCGTTCGCTGCTGGCGGCGGGGATCACCGGGGTGGATGGTGAGTTCCAGGCCGGCGACGTGGTGGACCTGGTGGATGCGGGCTCGCGGGTGGTCGCGCGCGGGGTCGTCGCGTTCGACGCGGACGAGCTGCCGGCGATGATCGGCTACTCCAGCCAGGATCTCGCGCCCGAGCAGCGCCGCGAGGTGGTGCACGCGGACGATCTCGTGCCGGTACGTCGCTAGGTTGTGCTGTAAGTCACATTATTTTGGGCGTCAGAACCGCCGGATCCACAACTCGGTATGGCATGCGGGTGTTCGCGGGGGAATGACCCGCTGGTCCGGTGGCCTGCCCCCAGCGCCATCGGAAAACGGTGGCGTGTGGAGTGATCCGAAGCCGGGGCACAAGTGATCACCCCACACGCCACCCCTTCCCGCGCCGGCACGTAGGCTGATCAGTCATGTCCAGCGGGCGCCGGATCGGTGTCATGGGTGGCACGTTCGATCCCATTCATCACGGTCACCTCGTTGCCGCGAGCGAAGTGCAGTCGCGCTTCGAACTGGATGAAGTGATCTTCGTGCCCACCGGGCAGCCGTGGCAGAAGACCAACCGGGTCGTCAGTGCGGCTGAGGACCGCTACCTGATGACGGTGATCGCGACCGCGTCGAATCCGCGGTTCTCGGTGAGCAGGGTCGACGTGGACCGCGGAACGTCCACCTACACCGTGGACACGCTGCGCGACCTGCGTGGCGGGTACCCGGACGACGAGTTGTTCTTCATCACCGGCGCGGACGCGCTCGAGCAGATCCTGTCCTGGCGCAACGCGGACGAGCTGTTCACGCTCGCGCACTTCGTCGGTGCCACACGGCCTGGCTACCAGCTGAACGACCACCACCTGCCAACCGGGACGGTCAGCCTCGTCGAAGTGCCGGCGCTGGCGATCTCGTCCACCGACTGCCGTTCGCGGGTACAGGCCGGGGAACCGGTGTGGTATCTGGTGCCCGATGGGGTCGTGCAGTACATCTCCAAACGCAAGCTGTACCGCGACCACGGAGGCTAGTGGCGCGGCAGCACGGCAGCGAGTTCGCGCGCGGCCGCGCGCAGCGCCGGGACGGACTCCTCCAGCTCGGCCATGCTCATCCGGTACGCGGGCGCGGCGGTGGAAAGCGCGGCGAGGGCGACACCGTCCGGGCCGCGGATCGGCACGCCCACCGCGCGAATACCCGGTTCGTGTTCCTCGTCGGCTACGGCGAACCCGCGTTCTCGCACCGAATCGATCTCGGTGGCGAAGGTGTCGCGATCGGTGATCGTGCCCGGTGCCAGCCTATCCAGACGCAACTCCGTGACCAGCCGGTCGCGTTCGGCTTCCGGCGCGAACGCGACCAGGCACTTGCCCATCGACGTGCAGTGCAGCGGACCGCGCCGACCAGGCTCGCCGCGGATCTGCACCTGCTGCCGGCCCTCGACATAGTGCACGTACACCTGGTCGTGCCCGTCGAGCACGGACATCAACGTTGGTTCCCCGGTGCGTTCCGACACCCGCTGCATCACCGGCAACGCGACGCCTGCGAATCCGCGTGCGTGCGAGACCTGCTGGCCGAGTTCGAAAAGCCGCAAACCGAGCGTGTACCGGCGCGAGTTGGGGTCGCTGCGGGCGAACCCCTCGCGCTGCAGGGAAGCGAGCAGCCGGTGGGTTGTGCTGACCGGAAATTCCGCGGCCGCGGCCAGCTCGGAAAGACCCACGCCCTCCGGGTACGCGCCGAGCAGGGAGAGCACGCGGAGTGCCTTGCCGACCATGTCGGATGCGGGCCGACCCGCGGACTCGGCTGTCATCAGGCTCCCTTGGCACAGCGGGTTGACGGAACGGCTGGCGGCACCGAAACTCAGACCGCACCGTATCGCGGAGTTAATTTCCACAATATGGAAATAGCACCACTGGGTCAAGGGTGTCGGGAGGTTCGAGAGATGGGCGTCCAACGATCGACGGCGTCTGGTGGGCACGGTGATATCGAGGTGCCCGGCCAGCAACGCTGGTTGCGGTTGATCCCGATCGTGTTCGTCACCTACAGCCTCGCCTACCTGGACCGCTCGAACTTCTCCATCGCGTCGGCCGGGGGGATGTCCGAGGAGCTGGGGATGACCAGCGCGACCTCCGGGCTGGTCGCCGCCTCGTTCTTCCTCGGCTACTTCCTGCTGCAGGTGCCGGGGGTGATGTACGCCGATCGCCGGGGCGTCCGGACGATGATCTTCTACTCGGTGCTCTCCTGGGGGTTGCTCGCCGCGGCGCAAGGCGTGCTGAGTTCGGTGACCGCGTTGATCGTGGTGCGGTTCCTGCTGGGTGCCGTGGAAGCGGCCGTGTTGCCGGCACTCGTGGTGCTGCTCGCCCGCTGGTTCACCAAGGCGGAACGTGGCAGGGCCAACGCGTTCCTCATTCTGGGTAATCCCGTGACGATCCTGTGGTTGTCCGCGGCATCCGGGTACTTGATCGAGGCGACCTCGTGGCGTGGCATGTTCATCATCGAGGGGCTGCCCGCGGTGGCATGGGCGTTCTACTTCCGCTCGCAGGTTCGGGACTATCCAGGGGAGGCCGGGTGGTTGAAGCCTGCCGAGCGCGACGCCGTGCAGACCGCGATCGCGGCCGAGCAGGCGGAGTTGGCTGCCGCGCACGGGCCCGGCAGGAGCAGCGCGCTGGTCGAGACGCTGCGATCGTCGCGCGTGGCGATCCTGGCCGTGCAGTACCTGTTGTGGAGCGTCGGGGTGTACGGCTTCGTGTTCTGGTTGCCGACGATCGTCAAGGCCGGCTCGTCCTACGGCATCGGTACCACCGGGTTGCTGTCCGCCGCGCCGTACTTGTTCGCGGTGATCGCGATGGTGATCAACTCGCGGAGTTCGGACCGGGCCAGGCACCGGCGGGGGTTCGTCTGGCCGTGGCTACTGGTTGGCGCGCTCGCGTTCTACGGCTCGTATCTGCTTGGCGGTGACGCGTTCTGGTTGTCGTTCCCGCTGCTGATCGTTGCGGCGATCGCGTTGTACGCGCCGTATGGGCCGTTCTTCGCGATGATCTCCGAGTTGCTGCCGCGGCGGACCGCGGGCATCGCGGTCGCGGTGGTCAACGCGTTCGGCGCGCTCGGTGGCTTCCTCGGGACCTATCTGGTTGGTTGGCTGGACAATGCGACCGGGAGTTCGGCAGCGTCGTTCTTGATGTTGTCTTCGACCATGGCCGCCGCGGCGCTGACGTTGCTGATGGTCCGGGCGCCGCGGAAGGAGAGGGAGAAGCGTGAGTAGCCAGGTTTTGGTGCCGTGGAGCGATATCGGATCCTACGGCGAGTTGCCAGCCAGGCTGGCTGTACGGGTTTATGACGGCATTGGCGAGCCACCATCGGATGTTAGCGAGGTCGAGTTCTACGTGCTGCCTTACGACCGTGGCCCTGAGCCGTCGAAACTCATGGCGCGGATGCCCGCGCTGCGGGCGGTGCAGTCGCTGTCCGCAGGGGTGGACAGCGTGTTGCCGCTGTTGCCAGAGGGAGTGCGGCTGGCGAACGGCAGGGGACTGCACGACGCGAGCGTTGCCGAGCACGCGTTGGCGCTCATCCTTGCCGCGCAACGGGATTTTCCGCGCTGGATCCGGCAGCAGGACGCTGCGGAGTGGAGCAGGGAACACACCCGCTCGCTCGCGGACTGCCGGGTGGCGCTGGTCGGTTACGGCTCGATCGGCAGAGCCATCAAGCCGTTCCTGGACGCGGCGGACGCCGAGGTCATTCCGGTGGCGAGTACCGCGCGGCCGGATGAGAACGTGCGCGGTGTGGACGAGTTGCGCGAGCTGCTGCCCACTGTGGACATTCTGGTGCTGGTGTTGCCGGACACCGCGAGCACCCAGGGGCTGATCGGCGCGGCGGAGCTGGCGGCACTGCCGGACGACGCGCTGGTGGTGAACGTCGGCAGGGGGCGCACCATGGACACCGAGGCGCTGCTCGCGGAGGCGAAATCCGGGCGGCTGCGGGCGGCGCTTGACGTCATGGACCCCGAACCGCCGCCGCCGGATCATCCGCTGTGGACAACCGATGGTGTGGTCATCACCCCGCATATCGCGGGCGGTTCAGCGTCTTTCTACCCGCGTGCGAAGCGGCTGATCGTGGAGCAACTGCGGCGATTCGCCAGCGGCGACGAGCTGCTCAACGTGGTCCAGTAGCTCGCAGTTCCCTGGTCAGGTTCGGCTGCTTGACGGGTGCATGGATGGGCTCAGGCATGCAGGGTGGGCCGGTAGATGAGCTCTTCGGTGTGGCCGTCGAGCGTCCGGCTTTCGATTAGCTCGAGGTCGAAGTCGGCCGCACCCTGGAAGATCGGGTCCGCTCCGGTCTGGCCGCAGATCACGGGGAAGAGCGTCACCTGGACGCGGTCGACCAGGCCGGCGGCCAGCAGCGCCCGGTTCAACGTCAGGCTGCCGTGCGAGCGCAACGGCACCTCGGACTCCGCTTTGAGCCGGGCGACGATGTCGACGGGGTCGCCGCTCATGACGGTCGCGTCCGGCCAGTCGAGCGGTCCGTGCAGTGTGGTCGACACCACCGTTGCCGGCAGGTTCCTCATCCGGGTGACCCAAGGGTCACTCAGTTCGGACTCCTCGATGCCCGAGGCCAGCATTTGCGTGTGCGCCTTGTACGTGTTGGCCCCGAAGACCATCCGCTGCTTGTGGTCGTACAAGGCGAGGCGGCGGTCGAGAAACTCGGGGCCTTGCTTGCCCCAGTAGCCGGTCCAGTTGCCGACGTGGGCGCCGTAGCCGTCGAGGGTAGAAAAGACGTCGAAGGTGTAGGTAGCGGTCATGCTGCTCTCCTCGAGTAACGGTTGATCGGGCGCGAAGGTACAGACCGGAAACCACGGCGAAATTCATCGCCGTTGGACTTCTGGATGCCACCGGACAGTCAGATTCCGGTCGCAATCCGGAAAACGGCTGGAGGCTGTTTGACTGGAATGCACGAAATTCGACTAACTGGCCCGAGCGCGATGATTTCCGCAGCAGTTTCCGGTCTACACATCAGAGCAGGTCCATCCGAGCCCGGGAGGAACCATGACCGAGAAGACCGCCAGCGCCCTACCCCCCGTCGTCGACCGGCAGACCTGGCAAGCCGCGCTCGACGATCTGCGTATACGGGAGAAGGCCGCCACCCGTGAACTCGACGCCATCGCCGCACAACGCCGCAGACTGCCGATGGTCGAGCTTCCGGACTACACGCTGATCGGTCCGGACGGCCCCATCCGCCTGGTCGACGTCTTTGACGGGCGCTCCCAACTCATCGTCTACAACCACATGTGGACCGACGGCGCGCAGTGGCAGTGCGGCGGCTGTACAGGGCTGACGTCGCAGCACGTCCGGCTGGGCTTTCTGGACAACTACGATGCTCGCTTCGTCATCGTCACCAACGGGCCCATCGACGAAGCGCTGGCCTACAAGGCCAAGGTCGGCAACAAAATGGACTGGTACTCGTCATCGGAAAGCTCGTTCGGCGCCGACGTGGGGGCGCCGCGCGGCGCGGGCTTCGCGGTGAACGTGTTCCTCCGCGACGGCGACAGGGTCTACCGCACCTGGCACACCGATGGACGTGGTACTGAACAGCTCAGCTACACCTTCTCGTTGATCGACATCCTGCCGTGGGGCCGCCAGGAGGAATGGCAGGATTCACCCAAC
>WHSZ01000086.1 GCA_009379845.1 Pseudonocardiaceae bacterium
ACCACGTTGCGGAACATGTGCCTGTTATGCCGAGCCCACCACGCCCTGATCCACAACAGCCACTGGCACATCCGGATGGCCCCCGACGGACACCCCGAATTCCTGCCACCCGAAATCCTCGACCCCGAACGACAACCCAGACGAAACACCCTCCACACCCAACTAGCGTTCCAGGACACCAAGACCTGACGGGTCCGTGAACGAAGCATGCTGGCGAGCCCGCCGTCCCGGCAGCTCGACCGGGGTAACCGCCACACGTTTCAGCGGGGCGCGTTCGCGGAGGGCTCGTCCCACGACACAATGGTGGGATGACCAGCACACCGGATCAGCATCGCTCGGGGTTCGCCTGCTTCGTCGGGCGGCCGAACGCGGGAAAGTCGACGCTCACCAACGCGCTGGTCGGCAGCAAGATCGCGATTATCTCGAGCAAGCCACAAACGACCAGGCACGCCATCCGGGGCATCGTGCACCGGCCGGACGCCCAACTGGTGATTGTGGACACCCCGGGGCTGCACAGGCCGAGAACGTTACTGGGACAACGACTCAACGACGTAGTGATGACCACGTGGTCCGAAGTGGACGTTATCGGGTTCTGCGTGCCGGCTGACCAGAAAATCGGACCCGGCGACCGGTTCATCGCGGCTGAGCTCGGCAAGATCGCGCGCAAGACTCCCGTGATCGGGGTGCTGACCAAGACCGACCTCGTCGGCCCCGAGCGGATCGCCGAGCAACTGCTCGCGCTGCAGGACGTGCTGGATTTCGCCGAACTGGTACCGGTTTCCGCGCACGACGGCTACCAGCTGGACACGCTCGCCGACCTGCTGGTGGCCCGGCTACCGGAGGGTCCGCAGCTCTATCCGGAAGGCGAGCTGACCGAAGAGCCGGAGGTCACACTGGTCGGCGAGCTGGTACGGGAGGCCGCGCTGGAAGGTGTCCGGGACGAGCTGCCGCATTCGATCGCCGTGACAGTTGAGGAAATGCGCCCGAGGGAAGGCCGGGACGACCTGCTGGACATCTACGTGAACCTGCACGTCGAGCGGCAGAGCCAGAAGGCGATTGTGTTGGGACACAAGGGCGAACGGCTCAAGCAGGTCGGGATGAACGCGCGCGAGCAGATCCAGGCCCTGCTCGGCAGCAAGGTGTACCTGGATCTACATATCAAGGTCAGCAAGGAGTGGCAGCGCGACCCGAAACAGTTGCGACGACTGGGTTTCTAGGCCGCCAGGAGCTCGTCGAGTGCCGGTAATCGCTCTGTTACGATCCGTCGCAGTTAGCAGGGCAGCGTGGGGAAGGTATATCGATGGCCGAAGGGCCAGTGGCCGGAAGTCCGCCGTGGGTTCCGCAGGAAGTTGACCTCACTCGCCCGAACGCCGCCAGGGTTTACGACTACTACCTCGGTGGTGCGCACAATTTCGACGTTGACAGGGAATTCGCGCGCCGAGCGAAGAAACTACTGCCCGATGTAGCCACCGTGGCTTTGATGAACCGGCAATTCCTGCAGCGTGTGGTGCGGGAACTGTCCCATGCCGGGGTCCGGCAGTTCCTGGATCTGGGTTCCGGTATCCCGACGGTCGGCAACGTGCACGAGATCGCGCGGGCGATCAATCCGGACGCTCGGATCGCCTACGTTGACAACGACGCCGTTGCCGTCGCGCACAGCCGATTGTTGCTGGAAGACGATGATCGCGCCGACATCGTGCCCGCGGATATTCGCTTTCCGGACACCGTTCTTGACCACCCGATCACCCAGCAACTGCTGGACTTCCGGGAGCCGGTTGCCGTGATCATGTGCAGCATCCTGCACTTCGTTTCGGATGACGAGGACCCGGTCGGGATCGTCCACGGGTACCGCGACGCGCTGTGCTCGGGGAGCTACCTCGCCGTCTCGCACGCCACCACAGACGGTCGCCCGGACCTGGCTGCGTTCGGTGAGGTCTACCGGCAGACGGCCAACCCGGTGACCGTGCGCGGCTACCACGACGTGGCCACCTTCTTCGACGGATTCGAGTTGATCGAGCCCGGCCTGGTGTTCACCTCGCAGTGGCGACCGGAGAACCCGGCAGGGGTCGGCGACGACCCGGGCGCCTCCGGCGCCTACGCGGGCGTCGGCCGCAAGCCGTAGCCGTACCGCAGCGCGTCCAAGCCCTCGACCACGGCCAACTGGTGCCAGAATGTGGGAGTGAGTCTGTATCGCGACATCGGCATCGTCGTGCGCGTGCAGAAGCTCGGCGAGGCCGATCGGATCATCACGTTGATCACCCGCAAGTACGGCAAGGTACGTGCGGTGGCAAAGGGCGTGCGCAGGACCGGCTCCCGGTTCGGCGCACGGCTGGAGCCGTTCGGGCACGTCGATGTGCAGTTCTACACCGGGCGCAGCCTGGACGTGGTAACCCAGGTGCAGACCGTGGACGCGTTCGGGGTGGGCATCGTCGGGGACTACCAGCGCTACACCGCGGGCAGCGCGATCCTGGAGACCGCGGATCGGTTGTGCGCCGAGGAAGGCGAGCCGGTGCTGCGGCTGTACTTACTGGTCGCGGGCGCGCTGCGGGCGCTGGCCGGTGGGCAACGAGACTCCACCCTGGTGCTGGACGCCTTCCTGCTGCGGGCCATGGCCTTCGCGGGATGGGCGCCCGCGATCACCGAATGCGCGCGCTGCGCCACGCCCGGCCCGCACACCGCGTTCAACGTGGCGGCCGGCGGGGCGATGTGCTCCCGGTGCCGCCCGCCGGGATCGGTGAACCCGGGTGCGGACGTGCTCGGCCTGCTGGACGCGCTGATGATCGGCGAGTGGGAACCGGCCGAGGCCAGCCACACCAGCGCCCGGCGGCAGGCCAGCGGGCTGATCGCGGCTCACCTGCAGTGGCACCTCGAGCGTGGCCTGCGCTCCCTGCCGCTGGTGGAACGCCGGCTGCGTGCCGACGCCCCACCCGAAACGCTGCCGGAGCCCGCACCCGAGCCCTGAGATTCCGCAATATGCATCCATATTGCGGTGCTTGGCTACTCGACGGTGACGCTCTTCGCCAGGTTGCGCGGCTTGTCGATGTCCCGCCCGAGCTTCAGCGCCAGGTGGTACGCGAACAGCTGCAGCGGGATGCCGAGCAGGATCGGGTCCAGCTCCGGCTCATTACCGGGGATGCGGATCACGGTGTCCGCGAGGTCGGCCGGCAGCTCGGCGTTGGTGATCGCGATGATCGGGCCACCCCGCGCGCGGATCTGCTCGATCGTGCCGATGTTCTTCGTGAACAACTCGTCGTCCGGCACGATCACCACGCTCGGCATGGTCTCGTCGATCAACGCGAGCGGGCCGTGCTTCAACTCAGCCGCCTGGTATGCCTCGGCGTGAATGTAAGAAATCTCCTTGAGCTTCTGCGCACCCTCGCGCGCCACCGGCCAACCGCGCACCCTGCCGATGAAGAACATGTGGCTGGCATGCGCGTACTCCCGCGCCGCCGCGGCGATCTCCTCCTCGAGCGCCAGGATCTGCTCGATGCGTTCCGGCAGCGCACGCAGCCCGGCCACCAGCCGTTTGCCGTTCGCCGTCGACAGGTCGCGCACCCGGCCGAGCAGGGCGCCGAGCAGGGCGAACGACAGGCTCATCGTGGTGACCGCCTTGGTGGAAGCTACCGAGACCTCGGGCCCGGCGTGCAGGAAGATGCCCCGGCCGCACTCCCTGGCGATCGCACTGCCGACCGCGTTCACCACGCCGATGACCTGACCGCCCTTGCGCTGTAGCTCCTGTACCGCGGCGAGGGTGTCCGCGGTTTCTCCGGACTGGCTGATCGCCACGTACAGCGTGTCCGAGTCGATGACCGGGTTGCGGTAGCGGAACTCGGAAGCCGGCTCGGCGTCAGCGGGGATCCGGGCGAGCTCCTCGACGAGATTGGCGCCGATCTGGCCGGCGTAGTAGGCCGAGCCGCAGCCGAGGAACTTCACCCGCCGGATCTCGCGCAACTGCCGGGCATCCATATTGAGACCGCCGAGATGCGTGGTCGCGAAGCGGTCGTCGAGCCTGCCACGCAGCGCGCGCCGCACCGCCTCCGGCTGCTCGTAGATCTCCTTGCGCATGAAGTCGGCGAACTCGCCGAGCTCGTAGTCCTCGGCCTCAAGGCTCACCGTGGTTGGCGTCTTCGCGGCGCGGTCCGCCTGCAGCGTGTTGGCCTGCAACGAGCTTGTCTGGAAGGCACCGGCCCGCACCGTCGCGAGCTCGCCGTCGTCAAGGTAGACCACCCGCTGCGTGTAGCGGACCAGCGCGGCGAGATCGGAGGCGATGAACATCTCGCCGTCGCCGATACCGAGCACGATGGGGCTGCCGTTGCGCGCCACGACCAGCTCCTCCGGGCGGCGGGCGTCCAGCACCACCAGGCCGTAGGTGCCATCGACCGCGCCCAGCGCGCTGCGCACCGCGTCCTCGAGCGAAGAATTCGCGCCCTCGTCGAGCGCGGCGGCGATGAGGTGCGCGATCGCCTCGGTGTCGGTATCCGAGACCAACGTGACACCGCGGCCGGTCAGCTGCTCGCGCAGCGCCTCCGCGTTCTCGATGATGCCGTTGTGCACCACGGCGATGCGGCCGCTGGCGTCCAGGTGCGGGTGCGCGTTGACGTCGGTGGCTTCACCGTGCGTGGCCCAGCGGGTGTGCGCGATCCCAATCCGTCCCGGCATCGGCGTTTGCAGCCGGTCGCGCAACTCGGCCACCCGGACGGCGGCTTTGTGCACCCGTGGCCGGCCACGGTGCGGCACGGCGATTCCCGCCGAGTCGTAGCCGCGGTATTCCAGCCGGTGCAAGCCCTCCAGTAGCACCGGACTCGCGTCGCGATGCCCGATGTAGCCGACGATTCCGCACATGGCGTCACTCCCTCTTTAGCCCTCGGTTAGCCGTAGACGATGCGGCGCAACTGGCGTTCGGACAGGGTCGGCGCCGCGACGGCCCTGCCCGCGAGTTCCTCGGTGATCGCCGCCCAGATTCGCTCGTTCTTGTAGCGCCGACCGCGTAGTTCGCGATGTCGTCGGCGAACGAACTGCTCGGTCGACTCGCCGTAGTACTCGAGCACGTCGGCGATCACGCGGGCCGCGGTCGTTGTCGGCAGACCGGTCGAGGTCACCACATGGCGCACCAGGTCCGCCGGCACCGGTCGGTCCATGAGACGAGCTTGCAGGCAAGTTCGGCGTTATTCAATTCTGTGCCCGATTTCGGGCAGAAAGTTGCCAAAAAGAGAGCGGGCGGCGAGGTTGCCCAACGTGGCAAGTAGGGTCGGGTGCGCTCCGGCACCGGGTGAGCGACACCGAACGGCGAGTCACGGGAGGCGATGGTGCGACGCAAGCGGCGGGCGAACGAACCGCTCGTGACGCGCCCGCCGGATCCGCATCCCTCCGGCGCGCGCCCCCCGGCGATTCCAGCCGAATTCGTGCCGAAGCACGTGGCCATCGTGATGGACGGCAACGGGCGCTGGGCGAACCAGCGCGGGCTGCCGAGGATCGAAGGTCACAAGCGCGGCGAGGCGGCGATGGCCGAGGCGGTGCGCGGGTCGATCGAGATCGGCATCGAGTGGCTCTCGCTGTACGCGTTCTCCACCGAGAACTGGCGTCGCAGCCCGGAGGAGGTGCGCTTCCTGATGGGCTTCTCCCGCGACGTCATCCGTCGCCGGATCGACGAGTTCGACGAGATGAACGTGCGGATTCGGTGGGCAGGCAGGCGGCCGAAGCTGTGGCGCAGCGTGATCAACGAGCTGGAAAGCGCCGAGGAGCGCACCAGGCGCAACACCGGGCTGAACCTCGCGATGTGTGTGAACTACGGCGGGCGTGCCGAGATCGGTGACGCGGCCAGGGACATCGCCAGGCTGGCTGCCGCCGGGAAGATCAACCCGGAGAAGGTGGACGATAGGACCGTCGCCAAGCACCTCTATCAAGCCGAGATGCCGGGGGTGGATATGTTCATCCGCCCGTCCGGGGAGCAGCGCACGTCGAATTTCATGGTCTGGCAGTCCGCCTATGCCGAACTGGTCTTTCAGGACATCCTGTGGCCGGACTTCGATCGGCGGGACCTGTGGGACGCGTGCGAGGTGTTCGCGCGGCGCGACCGCCGTTTCGGGGCGGCGCGCGACGCGGCACGTGCTCCCGCCGAGTCGCCATCAGACTCGGATGCGGCGGCCGGGACCGCGACCGGCGAGAAAACCGGAGGACTGTGATGAACGCAGAAGCGGATGTCGAGGCGGCGAATACCGCGTCCCTGCTCAGCGCGGCACGCGAGGCGCTTGAGCGATACCACGAGGTGCACGTGGACGACGATGGCGCGTTGACGTTCCGGCACGCCGAGGTTCCCTGCGCCGTGCAGGCGATGCAGCTTGCCGAAGGGCTGGTGGTGCTGAGCCTGACCTGCGTGGTCGCCTGGGATCTGCCGGACGAGCCGACGCTCGCGGTTTCCGCCGCCGAGCGGGCCGGGCAGGGGCTGTTCGGCACGCTCGGCGTGGTGCACACCGAACGCGGCATGGATGTGACCTTGCGGTACGCCTTCCCCGCGGACGGGCTGGACAGCGAACCGCTCGGCACGCTGCTGATGCTGGTGGTGTCCACCGCTTCGCAGCTGCGCGCCGAGCTCGTGGAGTCGTGAGTCAGCCTCACCAGGCGTTCTGGCACACTGCGTGCAGTGACAACCGTTTCCGATAGAGCCGAGCCCGGCGAGCGAGGTGCCCGGCGGGGCAGGCGCATCACGTCGCTCGAGGTGCTGTGCGGGCTCGTGCTGGTCGCGGTGCTCGGGCAGCAATGGCTGCAGGGCGTGCTGGACGCTCCCGCGGTGCGGACGGGTGCCACGATATTCGTCGCGGTGTGCGTGCAGGCGCTGCCGTTCCTGGTGCTCGGCGTGCTGGTCAGCGGCGCGATCACCGCCTTCATCCCGCCGCACGTGCTGCGGAAAATGTTGCCACGCAAGCAATCTCTCGCCGTGCCGGTCGCGGGTGCCGCCGGCCTCGCGCTGCCGGGCTGCGAATGCGCTTCGGTGCCGGTCGCCCGCAGGCTGATGGGGCAGGGCGTTGCCCCGGCGGTGGCGCTGACCTTCCTGCTCGCCGCGCCCGCGGTGAATCCCGTGGTACTGGTCTCAACCGCGGTCGCGTTTCCCGGCGAGCCGGGTATGGTGCTCGCCCGCTTCCTCGGTTCGCTCGGCACCGCGGTGGGGATGGGCTGGTTGTGGGCACGGTTTGGCCGCGCCGAGTGGATCGCCGAGCGGGCGCTTCGCCGGATGCCGGATGCCGGCGGCTCCCGCTGGGTGAGCTTCGCCGAAACCGCCAGGCACGATCTGGTGGAGGCCGGCGGCTTCCTGGTGCTCGGCGGGCTGGTGTCCGCGGTGCTGAACGTGGCGGTCCCGCAATCGTGGCTCGGCTCGCTCGGCGGGCAGTTGGTGCTCGGCGTGCTGGTGATGGCGCTGCTCGCCGTGGTGCTGTCGCTGTGCAGCGAAGCCGACGCGTTCGTCGCGGCCGCGCTGTCCCCGCTGCCGCTGTTGCCGAAGCTGGTGTTCCTTGTGGTCGGGCCCGCGGTGGACGTCAAGCTGATCGCGCTGCAGGCCGGCACCTTCGGGAGGGCGTTCGCAGCCCGGTTCGCGCCAGCCACCTTCCTGGTCGCGCTCGGTTGCGCCGTGCTTGCCGGGCTGCTCGTGCTGGGCGCCCGATGATGGGTGGTGCCCGATGATGGGCGGTGGTGCCCGATGAGGCGGGAGACCCAGAACGTGCTGCTCGTGCTGACCGGCGGCGCGCTGCTGAAGATCGCGTTCGGGGGCAGCTACCTGCGTTACGTGAAGCCGTCCCAGCAACCGCTGCTGGTGGCGGCCGGCGTGGTGATGCTGCTGCTCGCCGCCGTCGCGATCGTCAGGGACATTCGCGCGCGGCAGCCGCGAACGTCGTGCGGCACAACGGGAAGCGAGCACGCGCGCAGCGCATGGATGCTGCTGCTACCGGTGCTCGCGATCTTCGTGGTGGCGCCGCCGGCACTCGGATCTGACTCGGTCAACCGGGATTCCGCGCGCGATGCCGCGACGGAGCGCACCGCGACGTTCCCGCCGCTGCCGCCGGGAAAGGTCGTCGAGCTGCCGATGAACGAGTTCGTGGCGCGAGCCGGCTGGGACTCGCGGGACTCCCTGGCCGGCCGCACGGTACGGCTCACCGGTTTCGTGGTGCGCGACGAGCACCGCGTCCGGCTGGCCCGCATGGTGATCACCTGCTGTGCCGCGGACGCCTCGCCGCTGACCATCACGCTGCGGGGCGGGGAGTTCACCGGGCTGCGCTCCGACGACTGGCTCCGGGTCACCGGTGAGGTGGAGCCGGGATCCGCGACCGAGGCGAACAACTACCAACCCGTGCTGCGGGTGGCCACGCTGCGCAGGGTCGCAGCCCCGGACCACCCCTACGAGCAGTAGTTCAGCGACCCGTGCACTCCGCGCAAGTGCCGAAGATCTCCACGGTGTGGCTGATCTGGGAGAAGCCGTTGTCGTTCGCGACGCGGTCGGTCCAGCGCTCCACGGCCGGCCCCTCCACCTCGACGGCATAGCCGCAGTGCCGGCACACCAGGTGATGGTGGTGATGCGACGAGCAGCGCCGGTAGATCGCCTCGCCGGTGCCGGTGCGCAGCACATCGATCTCGCCGGCGTCGGACAGCGACTGCAGGGTGCGGTACACCGTGGTCAGCCCGATGCCCTCACCGCGCTTGCGCAACTCGTCGTGCAGTTCCTGGGCGGAGCGGAAGTCGTCCAGCTGGTCGAGGAGGTTTGCCACAGCGGCGCGCTGCTTGGTGGATCGCCTGCCGGGGACAGGCGGGGCTGCACGGTTCATTGCGGTCATTGTCGCTCCACACTATCCACGGCTAGCGGAGGCGGGTGGCCCTCCTGGGCGTGGGCCACCGCGTCCACCACGATATGCGCGAGGTGATCGTCGACGAGCTCGTAAACGACCTCCCTGCCACGGCGATTCCCGTGCACCACGCCTGCCGCCTTCAGGATGCGCAGGTGCTGGCTGATCAGTGGCTGGGTGACGCCGAGCGCGTCAACCAGCTCGTGCACGCAGCGCTCCGCGTCGCGCAGCTGCAACACGATCGCGATGCGGACCGGTGCGGCCAACGCCCGCAGCAGGTCGCCGGCCGCGCCGAGGGTGCCGGGCGCCGGCACGGGTCCGGACGCGGAGCCACCATGACGCACGTGCGGCTCGGCGTGGTGGCTGTCGACCGTTTCCGAGCTCACCGGCGGCATCGTTATCTCCTCGCTGTCACTCGGCCCGAGCTTTTCCGCCCGCAGTCTAAGGGGTAACGATAGTCATTCTACGTTTCACCGGGCCGATCCGTCGTGATCCGCGTAACGGTGTCACCACAGCTGGACGATCGCCAGCCCGATCACGATAGCCAGCAGCCCGACGCGCAGTACCCGGTCGGACCGGCTGAGCAGGTGCCAGGTGCCGGCGAGCAGAACCACGAGACCCATGGCCAGGAAGCCAAGCAGCAGCGCACCGCCGGCGCCGCCGACCAGCACGCCGAGCACGAACAGGGCGAGTACCACGAGGAACGCGGCCGGTGCCGGTACCTTTGCCAGTGGGCCATCCCCCGCGACCAGCGGGGAACGCAGTTGAGGTGTTTGCACGTAATCCTCCGTCATCAATGCCGCGGGCGGGGTGAAATTCTCGCACCAGGCCTCATCGAACGAGCAGCGAGGTCATGCTGCTGGTGCACGGTCCGAGTCGGTGCGCCCGGCGCGCCCGTGCCGCGGCCATCTGGACGTTGCTCAGGTGTAATCCGTTCGTGGCCGCGGTTGGGCGCCGGATACGCTGGGCGTGTCCCGCGGATCCCGCCGTCGCGCGCCGCGAGCAGGCAACCGGTTCCGGGGACAGCGCCGCAGTAGTCATCGTCCCCACCTATGGAGCATGCGTGTCAGCCGATCGCATTGAGACCGTTGTCAGCCTGTGCAAGCGTCGTGGTTTCGTCTTTCCGTGCGGAGAGATCTACGGCGGCACCCGTTCGGCGTGGGACTACGGGCCGCTCGGCGTCGAGCTGAAGGACAACATCAAGCGCCAGTGGTGGAACGCCATCGTGCAGGGCAGGGACGATGTGGTCGGCCTTGACTCCTCGGTGATCCTGCCGCGCGAGGTCTGGGTCGCCTCTGGCCACGTCAGCGCGTTCCACGATCCGCTGGTCGAGTGCACCTCGTGCCACCGGCGGTTCCGGGCTGATCAGCTCGCCGAGGAATACGCCGAGCGCACCGGGAAGGAGATCGCCGAGGGCGACCTTTCCGATGTGCCGTGCCCGAACTGCGGGGTGCGTGGCCAGTACACCGAACCGCGCGAATTCAACATGATGCTCAAGACGCATCTCGGTCCGGTTGAATCCGACGAAGGGCTGCACTACCTCCGGCCGGAAACCGCGCAGGGTATCTTCATCAATTTCCTGAACGTGATGACCACGTCGCGGAAGAAGCCGCCGTTCGGCATCGGCCAGATCGGTAAGTCGTTCCGCAACGAGATCACGCCGGGCAATTTCATCTTTCGCACCCGGGAATTCGAGCAAATGGAGATGGAATTCTTCGTCGAACCCGGTGAGGACGAACACTGGCACCAGTACTGGATCGACGCTCGCACCGACTGGTACACCGATTTGGGGATCTCAAGGGAAAACCTGCGGCATTACGAGCACCCCAAGGAGAAGCTGTCGCACTATTCGAAGCGGACGGTAGATATCGAGTACCGCTTCGAGTTCTCCGCCGGCCAGGAATGGGGCGAGCTGGAGGGCATCGCCAACCGCACCGACTTCGACCTGACGACGCACAGCAACCATTCCGGGATGGACCTGTCGTACTTCGACCAGGCCACCGGTTCCCGGTTCCGGCCGTTCGTGATCGAGCCGGCAGCCGGTGTCGGCCGCCCGCTGATGGCGTTCTTGCTCGACGCGTACACAGAGGACGAGGCTCCGAACGCGAAGGGCGGTGTGGACAAGCGGGTAGTGCTGAAGCTTGATCGCCGGCTCGCGCCGATCAAGGTCGCGGTGCTTCCGTTGTCCCGCAACGCGGAACTGTCCCCGAAGGCTCGCGATGTCGCCACCGCGCTGCGTAAGTACTGGAGCGTGGACTTCGACGACGCCGGCGCGATCGGCAGGCGGTACCGGCGGCACGACGAGATCGGCACGCCGTTCTGCGTGACGGTCGACTTCGACACGTTGAACGACCACGCGGTGACCGTGCGGGAGCGGGACACCATGGAGCAGGAACGGGTGTCGATCGACCAGCTGGATAGCTACCTGGGTGCCAGGCTGATCGGCTGCTGACGAGGGGTGGGCGAACCCGCGGCAGCGTGGCTGGCTCTGAATGCCGCGCGGCCTGATGCGAGGATGTCCTGGTGAGTGCGCAACACCGTGGTGGGCCGTCGATCGGTCGATTCCTGCGGCGCCTCGCGCTCGGCGTGGTGCTGATCGCGGTGCTGGTGGTTGGTGGCACCGGGATCCGGGTGTGGCAGGTCGCGCGGCTGGACGATCGCAGCCATGCCGACGTCGTCGTGGTCCTGGGTGCGGCACAGTACGCCGGTCGCCCGTCGCCGTACCTCGAGGCGCGCCTCGCGCACGCGAAGAACCTGTACGACGAGGGCGTCGCGCCGCGCATCATCACATCGGGCGGCCAGGGTACCGGGGACACCTACACCGAGGCGGACGCCGGCGCGCGCTGGCTGCTAGAGCAGGGCATGCCGCAGAACCGCGTGGTGGCCGTCGCCGAGGGCCGCAGCACCCTCGGCACGCTGCGCGCCGTCTCCGCTGTCGCGTCCGCCAGGGGCTGGACGAGCGCGGTGATCGTCAGCGACCCCTGGCATTCGCTGCGGGCGCGCACCATGGCGGACAACGTCGGCCTCGACGCGTGGAGCTCGCCGACCCGTAGTGGGCCGGCGGTGTGGACAAGGGAAACCCAGGCGAGCTACATCTTCAGGGAAACCGGAGCGCTGCTCTACTACCGGCTGTCCAAGGAACCGGTCAGCGACAGCTCCGGCCTCGGATGAGGTTCGCTGTCAGAGGATCCGGCTAGCCTTGGTGCGGTGAGCACCGGGTACACCGAACACGATCGCGCGCGGCCGTGTCCCGAGCCGGCCAAGCGGGCGGCGCTCGCCGGCGCGAACGAGGCCCGCAGCCCGTTCGCACGGGATCGCGCTCGCGTGTTGCACTCGGCCGCGCTGCGACGGCTGGCCGGCAAGACCCAGGTGGTCGGCCCCGGCGAGGGTGCGGAGATCAGCGGGGTGCCCCGCACCCGGTTGACGCATTCGCTCGAGGTCGCCCAGATCGGCCGCGGTATCGCCGCCGACCTCGGCTGCGACGAGGACATCGTGGACACCGCGGGGCTCGCCCACGACATTGGGCATCCGCCGTTCGGGCACAACGGCGAGCGCGCGCTGGACGAGGTCGCGGCGCATTGCGGTGGCTTCGAGGGCAACGCCCAGACGCTGCGGATCCTCACTCGTCTCGAACCGAAAGTGCACGACGAGGACGGGCGGGGCTACGGGCTCAACCTCACCCGCGCTTCGCTGGACGCGACCACCAAGTACCCGTGGCCACGCACCGCGGGCGAGGCGAAGTTTGGCGTCTACGCCGACGACATGCGGCTGTTCGAGTGGATGCGGCACGGCGCCCCAGCCGGCCGGCGCTGCCTGGAAGCACAGGTCATGGACTGGGCGGACGACGTGGCCTATTCGGTGCACGACGTGGAGGACGGTGTGCTGGCCGGCCGGATCTCGCTGCGCGGGCTTGCCGACCCGGCCGAGCGTGCGGGGGTGGCGGAACTGGCCGCGAAGCATTTCTCCTCGGAACCGGTATCCGCGCTCGAGGAGGCGGCGGCAGGCCTGCTGAGGCTGCCGGTGGTCGCCGAGCTTGCCGGCGCCGGGTACGACGGCACCGCGCGGGCGCAGGTCGCGCTGAAACGGCTGACCAGCGAGCTGGTCGGCAGGTTCGCCTCGGCCGCGGTGATCGGCACCAGGGAGCTGTCCGGCGCAGGGCCGCTGCGGCGCTACGGCGCTGAGCTTCGGGTGCCGCCACTGGTAGCCGCCGAGGTGGCCGTGCTGAAGGCGGTCGCCTTGCGGGACGTGATGAGCGACCCGCACCGGCTGCGGCTGCAGGGCGATCAGCGAGAGTTGCTCGCCGAGCTGGCCGAACTGCTCGGTCGCAACGCACCGGACTCGCTGGACCCGGCGTTGCTGCCCGCCTGGCAACAGGCCGGGGACGACGCCGGCCGGGTGCGGGTGATCGTCGACCAGGTCGCCTCGCTGACCGACGCGCAGGCCGTGGCGTTGCATCGCTCGCTGGGTGGGAAGGACTGATCGGGGCCTGCAGGACTGGCACACTCGAAGGCATGGCTCATCGCGCACACCTCGGATTCACCCTCGCCCTGCATCGGGCGCTGGCCACCGGGGATGGCAACGCCTGCTGGTCACCGTATTCGGTCGCCAGCGCTCTCGGCCTGACCAGCCAGGCGGCGCGCGGTGACACCCGTGCCGAGCTGCTCGAGCTGCTCACCGGGGACCGCGAAGCCGAGTTCGGCAAGCACGCCGAGCTGCTCGCCTCGGCCGCCGCGCTCGAGCCACCCCGCAGCGCCTCCGCGGAAGCCCCGGTGCTCGCCGTTTCCAACACGCTGTGGGCAGCCGACGAGCTGCCGCTCAACCCCGACTTCGGCGTCGACCTCGCGGGCTGGCCAGGCGCGAAGGTGGCCAGCGCGCCGTTCGGCCGCGATCCGGAAGGCGCGCGCAAGCAGATCAACGCGGACGTCGCGGAGACCACCCGCGAGCTGATCCCGGAGCTGATCCCGCCACAGGCGATCCGGCCGGACACGGTGGCCGCACTGGTGAACGCGCTGTACCTGCGGGTCGCATGGAAGCACCGGTTCGCCGAGGAGCACACCGAACCCGCGCCGTTCCACAGCCCCGGCGGCGCCCGCGAGGTGGCCACCATGCGGCAGACCGAGCAGCTCGGCTACGCCGCGCGGGACGGCTGGCAGGTTGTCCAGCTTCCGGCCGAAGGCGGCGTGCAGGCGGTGGTTCTGCTCCCGGACGGCGAGCTCTCCGCGGCCGAACCCACGTTGGACGTGCCACGCCTCGCGGAGTTGCTTGATGCTCCCGAACCGGCGCGGGTGGACCTGCGGATGCCCAAGCTGGATCTGGGCGCGAACGCGGAGCTGACCGCACCGCTTGCCGGGCTGGGGGTGCGCAGCGTGTTCAGCCCTGCCGCCGACCTCACAGGGCTGTCCCCTGATCCGCGGCTCGTCGTGTCCAGCGTGCTGCACGAGTCCGTGCTGAAGCTGGACGAGGATGGCCTGGAAGGGGCCGCGGCCACCGCGGTGCTGATGCGCCTGGTGTCCATGCCGACCGGAACGCCGATCGAGGTGCGGGTGGACCGGCCGTTCCTGCTGCTGGTCCGGCACGCCGAAACCGGCGCGGTTTACTTCCTCTGCCGCGTCGTCGAGCCCTGAACTGTCACATCCGCGCGAGCTGGCCCGTCTCCCCATTGACGATGACAACGGTCTAATGGAGGACGGCTATGCCTCGCATCCCCGCTGTGTCCACGAACGACGCAGGGTTCCTGCTCAAACTGATGTACCGGTACGCGGCGAAGCGGTTCGGCGCGGTTCCGGAGCCCATGGCTGTCGCGGCTCATCACCGCAAGCTGTTCCGCGCCGGCGCGATACACGAACTGCTTGCCGAAAAGGCGTCGAAAACGGTACCGGCCAGCGTTCGGGAGCTGGCGGTGTACCGCACCGCCGCGCGGCTCGGCTGCTCGTGGTGTGTCGATTTCGGCACCATGTTGCAGCGGCTGGAAGGCCTGGACATCGACCGGCTCAAGGACATCGACAACTACGCGACCTCGGAGCGCTACACGCGCGCCGAGCGGCTCGCGATCGGCTACGCCGACGCGATGACCGAGACCCCGGTGTCGGTGACCGACGAGCAGGTCGCCGAGCTCGAAGCGGAGTTCGGCCGGAAGGGCCTTGTGGAGCTGACATACCAGATCTCGCTGGAGAACATGCGAGCCCGGACGAACTGCGCGCTCGGGATCACCGATCAGGGCTTCACATCGGGGGACGCGTGCCTGGTGCCGATGCCTGGCGAGGAGTCACGGGTGCAGGCGTAGGCCTTTGAAGGTCTTGTCGACGGCATTTCGGGATCCGTAGACGGCCAGGCCGGCCAGCTTGAGCTCGTCGGTGGGTACCGCGCGGACCGCGGCCCTGTTGGCCACGTCGTTGCCGGTGGTGAACAGCTCGTCGGTGTAGACGGCGCAGTCCAGCTCCCTGGCCGTCGCGCGCTGATGCACCGTGCGCAGCTGGTCGACGTCGGCGGCGTATACCAGCACGGGCTGGCCGAACATCGGGAGATACCGCACACCGTTGGCGTCGGCGTAGTCAACGCCGACGGTGTCGAACCGTGCCGCGATCCCGCTGACCAGGAACGCGGTCATGTTCAACTTCTGCCATGCCGCGAGGTCTTCCCGGACCGCGACGGCGATCTTGGTCTTGGCCGGCCCCGTCATGGCAGGCAGCCTGCCGCCGCACCGAGCACCGGTCTTGAACGCTGGTGCGCGGCATAATGACGGCGTGAGCCCTGGAGGGGATTGGGCGCGGTACTGGCGCGCACCGGACCGTGATGTCGAAGCCATGCACGCGCACTTCGTGCGGCATGCCTACGACCGGCACAGCCACGAGACCTACTCCTTCGGCATCACCGAATCCGGTGCGCAGGCCTTCACCTGCCGGGGTGGTTCGCACACCAGCTCCGAGGGCATGGTGATGGCCTTCAACCCGGATGAGCCACACGACGGGCACGCCGCGACCGACTCAGGGTTCACCTACAAGATTGTCCACATCGGACCCGAGCAGGTCGCCGACGTGCTGGCCGATCGGGCAGGCGCACCGGCGGGGCTGCCGCTGTTCGTGGAGCCGGTTCGGCACGATCCGGCGCTGGCCACCGCGCTGCGCCGGCTGTACTCCGCGCTGGTTGCCCGGAACACCCTTGCCAGGGACGAGGCGCTGGCCTCGACCGTCACCGCGATGGTGGACCGCGGACCCGGGGCGCGGGAGCGGGTAACGGCCCCTGGGTCGGCCGGCGCGCGCAGGGCGATGGAGTTGCTTCGCGCGGACTCCGCGCGCGAATTCGGGATGGGCGAGCTGGCCGCCGTCGCTGGATGCAGCAGGTACGCGCTGCACCGGGCGTTCGTCGCCGAATGTGGCCTCGCGCCGAGCGCTTACCAGCGCCAGCTGCGGCTGCGTGCGGCCCGCAAGCTGCTGGCCGCCGGGCACACCGCGGCCGCGGCGGCCATCGAAGCGGGATTCGCGGACCAGGCGCACCTCACCCGCTGGTTCCGCCGCTGCTACGGGATCACCCCCGCCGCCTACGCCCGCGCCGCCACTCACAGTTCGGGTACGCGGGTGAGCTTGTCCGGGTTGACGACGTCGTAGATCGCCACGATCTTGCCGTCCCGCACCGCGAAGGTCTGCACGTGCCGATCCAGCGGCCGGTACTCCTCGTCGCCGGGGTGTTCCGGCGTGATCATCCCGAGATCGCCGTTCACCAGCACCAGCTGGGAGGTGGCCAACGCGTTCGGGTCGTAGATCTTGGCCAGGCCGGCGAAGAACCGGGCGAGCTTGTCCGCGCCCACCATGATCTGGCGCGCGGTGCGTCCCTTGCCGTTCCCATCCCCGACGAGCACCACGTCCGGATGAAGCACCTCGACGACCGTCTCCAGATCACCGCCAAGCAGCGCGGTCATCAGCTTCTCGACCACCGCACGCTGCTCACCCATGGACGCGCGGGGCGGCGGATCGGCGTCGGCGACCGCGCGGCGCGCCCTGGACGCGTGCTGGCGGGCGGTCGCCGGGGTGCAGCCGAGGGTCTCGGCGATCTCGTCGAACGGCACCGCGAACGCGTCGTGCAGCACGAACGCCACCCGTTGCTCCGGGGTGAGCCGGTCGAGCAGCACCATCGCGGCCATCCGGACCCCGTCATCCCGGACAACCGTTTCCAGCGGATCGTCGCTTGGCGCCGCGCCGAACGGGGTGACAACGGGTTCGGGCAGCCACGGCCCGATGTACTGCTCCCGCTGTGCCGGCGCGGAGCGCAGCCGGTCAAGGCACAGCCGCCCGACCACGGTGGTCAGCCATGCCTTGAGGTCGAGGATCTCCGCGCGCTTGTCCTCGGCCAGCCCAGCAAGGCGTAACCAGGCGTCCTGCACCGCGTCCTCGGCATCGGAGAGTGTTCCGGTCAGCCGATACGCCACGCCGATCAGGTGCGCGCGAAGCCCGGTGAACTGCTCGGCGAGCGCATCCTCGCTGACGGTCATGGTTGCAGTGTGCCGCATCGTTCGGGTCGCGGTAAGGGACACTAGACTCGGGCAGCGTGGCGGGACTCATCCGGGAAAGCGACATCGCGCAGGTGCGCGAGCGCAACCGGATCGACGAGGTGATCGGCGAGTACGTGGCGTTGCGCCGGGCGGGAGGCTCCGCGCTGAAGGGTCTGTGCCCTTTCCACGACGAGAAAACCCCGTCCTTCAACGTGCGTCCCAGCCACGGCACCTTCCACTGCTTCGGCTGCGGTGAGGGCGGCGACGTGATCGCCTTCGTCATGAAGATGGACCACCTGACGTTCGTCGAGGCCGTTGAGCGGCTGGCCGACCGGATCGGTCTGACCTTGACCTACACCGGTGGCGGGACAAGTGCGCAGCGGGACCGCGGGTCGCGCGCGCGGCTCGTCGAGGCCCATCGGGCCGCCGCGGAGTTCTACGCCGAGCAGCTGAACGGTCCGGAAGCCCACGACGCGCGCGAGTTCCTCAAGGAGCGTGGCTTCGACCAGTCCGCGGCGCACACGTTCGGCTGCGGCTTCGCACCAGGCGGCTGGGACCGGCTGACGAAGCATCTGCTCGGCCGCGGTTTCGAGATGAGCGAGCTGTACAAGTCCCAGCTGTCCAAGGAAGGCCGGCAGGGCCCGATCGATCGGTTCCACCGCAGGCTGCTGTGGCCGATCAAGGATATCGGCGGGGACATCGTGGGGTTCGGTGCGCGCCGGATCTTCGACGACGACCCGATCAAGGCGAAGTACCTGAACACCAGCGACAGCCCGATCTACCGGAAGTCCCAGGTGCTGTTCGGCCTGGATCTCGCCAAGCGGGAGATAGCGCGGCGACACCAGGTGGTCGTGGTTGAGGGCTACACCGACGTGATGGCCATGCATCTCGCCGGGGTACCCACCGCGGTGGCGTCCTGCGGCACCGCGTTTGGCACCGAGCACATGTCCGTGTTGCGCAGGCTGCTGATGGACGACGACGCCTTCCGCGGCGAGGTGATCTTCACCTTCGACGGGGACGAGGCGGGCCAGAAGGCGGCGCTGAAGGCGTTCGAAGGTGATCAGCAGTTCGCGGGGCAGACCTACATCGCGATCGCCGCGGATGGGATGGACCCGTGTGAGCTAAGGCAGGAGAAGGGTGATGTGGCGGTTCGCGACCTCATCGCGCGCCGGCAGCCGCTTTTCGAGTTCGCGATCCGCAGCCTGCTCGCGCAGTACGACCTCGATTCGGTTGACGGCCAGGTGGAAGCGTTGCAGCGCACCGTGCCACTGGTCGCGCGGATCAGGGATGAGTCCAAACGGGACGGTTACGCCGTGAAGCTGGCGTTCTGGACCGGATGGCAGGACGAGTCCATGGTGGTGCGCAGGGTTCGGGAGACCGCGGGCGCCCCCGCTGCTGCCAACCGTTCGAACCGGAAGCAGCCGGAGAATCGTGCCGCCGCCACGAAGAACGGTGAGGTGGCCCGCCCGGCACCGAACGATCCGCGGCTGCGGGCGCAGCGCGAGGCGCTCAAGGCGGGCCTGCAGGCGCCGGAGCTCGCCGGGCCGCTGTACGACTCGCTGCCGGAGGACGTGTTCACTCATCCCGCGTACCTCGCGGTGCATCAGGCGGTGCTTGCCGCGGGCGGCACCGCGTCCGGGCTGTCCGGTCCCGCGTTGCTGGACGCCGCGACCCAGCACTGTCCAGACGAGACACTCCGGTCGCTGCTGAGCGAGCTGGCCGTGGAATCCATGCAGTCCACGGGAGAGGTGGACGCGCGGTACGTTTCCGGTGTGCTGGCCGCGGTGCAGGAAAGCCTTGTCGGGCGGCAGATCGCGGAGGTTAAATCCAAGCTGCAGCGGTTGTCCCCGGTGCACGCGGCCGATGAGTATCGCTCCCTGTTCGGTGATCTGGTCGCGCTCGAGCAGTACCGGAAGTCGTTGCGGGACCAGGCGGTTGGCGGCCTGCAGTGATCGGTCGACTGCTCCGCAAGTTGACCGGCCGTGACCTGCCGGAGGGTTTTTCGGGCCGGCTCGAGGAAACCGAGCACGTGCTGGCCACCACCGCGACGAGGGATGGCGCGCATCTCGTTGCCACGTCGCTGGGGTTGTGGGTGCCGAATGGCGAGGAGGCCCGCCGGATCGGCTGGCATCTGATCAGCAAGGCAGGCTGGACGGGCGACGTCCTTGAGATCATCGAAAGCGAGGAGCACAGCACCGCGGGTGCGGCCGTGCTGCTCGTCGACCGGCCACCCCGACGTTTCGCGCTGCCCAGTCCCGGCAAGCTGCCGCAGACCGTGCAGGAGCGTGTGACCCGCTCGGTGCGCTCAAGCCACCGCAGGGAGCTCGGCGGTGGCGGAGCGGTGTTCGTGCAGCGCAAGATGCCCGGCAAGGACGGTGTGGTGCTGCAGGTACGAAGCGATTCCGGCACGGATTCCAGCGTGGTGGCCGCCATCGCGGCGCAGGTCGCCGCCCAGCTACCCGGCCAGCACACGGAAGGCGCGTCCTAGCCGGGGCTCTGCCGCGCACGGCGTGCTGCGCCGCCCAGACGCCCTGAGCGACACGGCGGTGCCGAGACTGCCGAGATTGCCCAGGGCGTCAGCGGCCCTACAGGTTCGATACGGCTGGCTCGTGCCGCCCACGTTGCCCATTGTCGTGTGGGGCGAGGTCGCGGCTCTTGTGCCCGAAACCGATCTTCTCGCTGATCTTCGCCTGGGCGATCCCCGCTGCGCCCTGCACGGCGGGGTGATCCGCGATCTTGCGATAGGTACGTACGAGCTGGTCGTAGCGAGCACGACCGGCCCTGCTGCCGAGGACATAGCCGACGGCGGCGCCCAACAGGAACACCTTCATCTCCTCCTGCCCTCCTTTCATCACACGGTGTGCCTCACCGGCTTGCTCTCCATCCTGCACCAGTCGAAGGCTGATCACGCGGCGCGAGCCAATGGGGTACCCAGTCGAGGGGCCCGAGGATGCGTTACAGTATTTCGGGCGCCCAGAGAGGCGCCGGAGGCGTTCCGCCATAGCTCAATTGGCAGAGCATTCGGCTGTTAACCGAAGGGTTGCTGGTTCGAGTCCAGCTGGCGGAGCAAGAGCCCCAGGCGAGCGGCCTGGGGCTATTTCTTTCTCCCGAGATCACCACTCAGCGGCAACCGCCGCTTCCGCTACCACGCTATATAGACTATCGGCTTAGAGATGATAGTCTCAGAGACGATTCACTCAGAGTTGATCAACTCTGGTGCCATCGGCTGCTAGCCGATAGGCATACCCACGATGCGTCCGCCTATCTCCGAAACCTCGGCCGAGTTCGGCCGGCGCGTGGCCGAAGCCCGCCGACGGGCGGGGATGGGCCAGGAGAAGTGCGCCCGGCGCGCTCGGGTGCACGTAACCATGCTGAGCTCGATCGAGCGCGGGCGACGAAACCCCGGCATGTACAACATCGTGAAGATCGCGTCCGCGATCGGCATACCACCCGGCGATCTGCTCAATGACCTGCCCCCGCCGCCGGCCGAACAGGACGATACGAACGACTGACAGCCGTTTGCCGGAGGCGGTGCCGCTCAACCGGGGCGGGTCCGGTCGATGGTGACCACGGTTGCCCGTTCGGCGGTTGCCAGCACCGACGGCGCCCTGGCTAGGAAGGTGGCGATCACCTCGTCATCGAGTGAGCCGACAACCCGGTCGCCACGTAGCACGTCGACATAGCCGTCCTCGGTACGGCACACCGATACCGGCTCGTCTCGGAGCAGGCGGGCGAGCGCCAGCACGGTGCCCACGTCATCGTGATCGGTCATGGCTACCCCCAACGGGATCGAAACTTTGTTCGAACTTACCTCGGGAGTACGACGCTTCCGGTCACGACGCGCGCTCGGCACCTCGCATTCTGAAGCCGGCCTGCTGCCGTGCTGGTAACGAACGGCGCATCCGGCCAATCGCCTCGTATGAACGGGCCATTCGTGCGCCGGCGTGTCGCGGCCCTGGCCGAGCCCCCCGCTGCGGTGACGCTAGCCGAGGTCGGCGAGCTCGCCGAACGCCGCGACGTACTCGTCCAGGACGCGCTCGGCGACGGCCACCGAGTCCACTAGTGGGTGAGTGGCCATCGCCAGCAGCGCCTGCTCCCGGCTGCGGGTGATCGCCGCGCTGATCGTGGCCCGTTCCGCGGCCTTCACCTGTCGCATCAAGCCCGCGCAGTGTTCCGGGATCGGACCGGCCGTCACCGGGCGCGGGCCGTTGCCGTCCACCACGCACGGCAGCTCGACCACCGCGTCCGGGTCCAATTCGGACACCGCGCCACGCCCCGGCACGTTCAGGATCAGCGTGCTGGTGCGGTTCTTCGCGATCGCGGTCATCAGCGCTACGGCCACCCGCTCGTAGCCCCCGCCGTCCAGGTCGCAGCTCGCCCGCTCGCCCGCGCCGGAAACCGCGCGCCCCTCGGCGAGATAGGTGCGCTCACGCTCGTCCCGGGTGTGCTCCCAGAGCCGCAGCGCATCGCCGGGTCGCTCGGCCACTCGCCGGTAGAAGCCCTCCTGCTGCTCGCGCAGGAACTCGCCGCGGGTGCTCGGCTGCTCCTGGAGCTGGGCCAGCGTCTCCCGCGCGTAGTAGTAATAGTGCAGGTACTCGTTCGGGATGGCACGCAGCGTCCGCAGCCAGCCGGCCCCGAACAGCTTGCCTTCCTCGAAGCTGGTCAGCGCCTGCTCGTCGGCGAACAGCGCGGGCAGCCGATCCCGGCCGTCCACCAGCACGCCGCGCAGCCAGCCGAGATGGTTGAGCCCGACATAGTCGAACCACGCGTCCGAATACGGCACGTCCAGCGCCGTCGCCACCCGTCGACACAGGCCAACGGGCGAGTCGCAGATGCCAACCACCCGATCACCGAGGATCGCGGAAACCGCCTCGGTAACCACCCCTGCCGGGTTGCTGAAGTTGATCAGCCACGCGTCCGGCGCGAGCCGGGCCATCCGTTCGGCGATCCGCACCGCCACCGGCACCGTCCGCAGCGCGTAGCAGATCCCGCCCACACCGACCGTTTCCTGCCCGAGTAGCCCGTGTCGCAGAGCCACCCGCTCGTCCAGCGTGCGACCGGTCAGCCCGCCGACCCTGATCGCGGAGAACACCACGTCCGCCCCGGCAAGCGCGGTGTCCAGGTCACCGGTCGTGCGCACCCTGAGCCACGACGCGCCGGACGCCTGCTGCTCGAGCACCGCGCCGATGGCCCGCAGTCGAGCCGGGTCCACGTCGTGCAACACCAACTCGTCGACGAGCCGGTCCGGGTCGTGGAGCAGCCGGGCGTGTACCAGCGGCACCCGGAAACCGCCGCCGCCGAGCACGACCAGCCTCATGTCGTGACGACCTCCACCCCGGCCTCGCGCAGCACGCCGAGCGTTCGCGGGCAGGCTCCCTCGCTGGTCACCAGCACGTCGACCTCGTCGGGGCCGCAGACCCTTGCCAGCCCGGCGCCGGGAAACCTCGTCGCGTCGGCAAGCAGCACGACCTGGTCGGCTGCCGCCAGCATGGCTCGCTTCAACGGCACGTCGACCATCGTGTCGTCCATGATCGAGCCGTCCGCGCGTACCCCGCTGGCGCTCAGGAACAGCCGGTCGGCGCGCAGCTGGCGCAGCGCTTCCTGGGCGAGAAAGCCAGCCGTCGAGCGGTCGTCGCGGCATACCACGCCGCCGAGCAACACCAGCTCCACCGCGCGGTCGCCGGTGAACTCGTCGTAGACGGCCAGGTTGCTGGTGAGCACCGTGATGGCCTTACCGTGCAGATGGGTGGCGAACCGGTGGATGGCTGCGCCGGCGTCCAGCAGTAGTGCCTCGCCGTCGCCGACCAGCTCGGCCGCGATCTTCGCCACGGTGTCCTGGTCAACCGGTTCTTCGGGGGGCGCGTGGTCTACTCGTGCTTCGGTGCCGGGCTTGCCTGTCGCCCCGCCGTGCACCCTGGTAAGCACGCCGTCGCGTTCCAGCATGGTCAGATCCCGGCGGATGGTGGCCTGGCTGGCATCCAGTCGCTCGGCGAGCACGGCTACCGAGACGGCGCCTTCCCGCGTCAGGAATCGTGCGATCTCGGCATGCCGCCGTTCACGAAGCACGGACGAACATTAGCAAAAACTTTTGTGCACGTCAGCGTGCTTTAGGCGGAGTGTTCGATCAGATATTGTCATTTCCTTGCACGTTGCTGCGGATTGCGCGGAGCGCGTAGTGAGGGGAGTTAGCGTGTTGCGCGAACCACCAGTCGATCGGTACCAGCGCATCGATCCGGACGTCCGGGTGCCGACGTCCGGATTCGATGTGTTGCTGTCCGGCACCGTCTTTCTGGACATCATCTTCACCGGCCTGCCGCACCTGCCGAAGGCCGGCACCGAGGCGTGGGCGCCAGGCCTCGGCTCGAGCCCTGGCGGGATCGCGAACCTCGCCGTCGCGCTGAGCAGGCTGCGGCTGCGCACCGGGTTGGCCGCGGCGTTCGGCCAGGATGCCTACGGGGACTTCTGCTGGGACGTGCTGGCCAACCAGGAGGGTGTGGACCTCAGCCATTCCCAACGGTTCTACGGGTGGCATTCGCCGCTGACCGTCTCCATGGCGGTGGAACGGGACAGGGCGATGGTGACGCACGGCCACGACTCGCCGATCAGTGCGGACGAGATGCTCAACCCACCGCCGCGCACCCGGGCCGGCTATGTGCATGTTGATGGGCACTGCAGCAACTGGGTTCGCGCCGCGAAACGGGCAGGATCGCTGTTGTTCGCGGATGTCGGGTGGGATCCCACCGAGCGATGGGAACCCTCGACACTGCGCGGGCTGCTGGACGGTTTCGATGTCTTCCTCCCGAACTCCGTGGAGGCCACCAGCTACACGCGTCGCGAAGACGTCAAGTCCGCGGCGGCGGAGCTCGCCGAAGTGGTGCCGGTGGTCGTGGTGACCCGCGGCGGGCAGGGTGCGTACGCGATCGACGCTGGCACCGGCGAGGACGTCGACGTGCCAGGGCTGGACGTGCCCACCATGGATCCCACCGGGGCGGGAGACGTGTTCGGTGCCGGCTTCGTGGTTGGCACCCTCGCCGGCTGGTCGTTGAGCTCGCGGGTGCACTTCGCCAACCTGTGCGCGGCGCTGTCCGTGCGGCATTTCGGCGGTTCGCAATCCGCGCCGGGCTGGTGCGACATCATCGCGTGGTGGCGGCGTTTCGGCCGGCGGCGTGACGAGTCGCTTCGGGGGTATGACTTCCTGAACGACGTGCTGCCCGAGCACGGCGGCGCGACCACCCGGCGGGCCAGCGCCACCATCGGCTTGCGCGCGACCGACCGGTGATCCGCTCGAGCCACACACGCGGCATCCGGATCCACGATCTGCTTACCTTGCCGTAGTCAGATGCGCCGAGTCCGCCGCGACAGGCTGAGATAAGCTCGCCTAGGTCGCCGTATCCCGCACATCAGGGTCTTTCTCGGCGCCAGGGGCGGTAGCTCAGCAGGTTAGAGCAGTGGACTCATAATCCATTGGCCGCGGGTTCGAGCCCCGCCCGCCCCACTCGATCTTGGAGCCCGCCTGTTCGGCGGGCACGCCTTCCCTTGCCGGGATCATCGTCATGTCTTGTGGGGCCAAACCCCACAAGTCGGGGATCGGTCAGGCGTTGCTGGGTTTGCCGAACTCTTCGATCAGTACGGG
>WHSZ01000032.1 GCA_009379845.1 Pseudonocardiaceae bacterium
GCAGCCCCACCCGTCCCCTCACCAACTCGATTGAACGCTGTCGGGAAAAACCCGCTTGCAAGCTAGGTAGAGCACGAGGAGACGGGTCGGAGCCCCCGCCCTACTTGACATTCGCTGCGTTACGGTGCTCATGCCGCAGCCCACGCAGCACCCACGAATACACGTTCACCCAGCCAAGCCGACAGCAGGCGCCCAACTAGAGGGTGGGATCGGTGGAGACGGTCGCCGATTCGGGTCCGTGCACCGCCAGCCCCAGTTGCGCGGAGGCGGTCCTCGCGGACTGGATGAACGCCTCGAGCGCCGGCCGGTGCGGTGCGGTGGCCCGCGCGATCAGCACGACCTTGCGCACCAGGGTCTCGGTAAGCGCGATGATGTCCACCTCGTCGGGACGCATCGGCACGGCCAGATCGGAGACCAGCGTGACACCGAGCCGGGCACCGACGAGCGCCATCGCGGTCGCCTGCTCGTCGATCTGATGGGTGACCCGGGGCTCGAACCCTTCGCGACGGCAGGCGGCGCGGATAGCACGGCCGAACCGCGTCTTAGGGCCCGCGATCACCCACTGCCTGTTGGCGAGATCGCGCACGCTCACCGCGTCGCCGACCGGGAAATCCGCGCGCGGTGCCGCGAGGTGGAACCGCTCCTCGGCCACCACGGTGCGGTACTGCCCCGGATCCCACGGCATCGGCGCGTCCTCGTAATCGATCGTGAAACCCAGGTCCAGCTCCCCGTTGCGGACCGCCACGAGAGCCTCCTCCGGATCGGTCTCCCTGGTGGTCACCTCGATCGCCGGGTACGTCAACGCCAGGTCGTCGAGGATGCGGGGTAGCAGGCCGACGGCGGCGGTGGCGAAAACCCCGATGTTGAGCCGAGCGGCCAGCGTCCCGCGGGCCTGTTCGACAGCGGCCTTGGCACGTTCCTCGGCCGCCAGGATGTCTTCGGCGTGTGCCCCGAGGATACGACCGAGCTCGGTGAACCTGATCCGCCGGCCGACGCGCTCGAACAGTGGCGCGCCGACTTCCTTCTCGAGCAATGCCAACTGCTGTGACACGCCGGAGGCGGTGTAGTGCAGCGCGGCGGCCGCTTCGGTGATCGTGCCGTAGCGGGCCAACGCCTGCAGCATTCGCAATCGGTGGATGGCCAGGTTCATGTAGCGATCGTAAAACCGAACGTTCGAAGTCCTTAACTAGACGTACCGGGTGCCCAGACCGCAAACTGAAGTAGTAGGCGACGGAGCGTCCCGAGCGACATGACTGGCCACAAGGCCACCCTGAAAACACATTTGCCGGCGGAAGCGCGCCACCAGAAATTGTCGTGCTTGTGCCGGTGAATATTCATGCTCTCTGAATTCCCGAAAAACGGGAAACAGGGACAGTACGGCCCGTTTCGCACGCACCGGTTTCGAGGAGGTTGAAGTTGGAATTCGTTGATGACCAGCCGATGCTGCGGATGACGTGGACCGATCCAATCACCGGGAAGAACGGGTTCCTGGTGATCCACAACATTGTCGGCGGCTTCGCGACCGGCGGCACCCGGATGCGTGCCGGCTGCACGCTGTCCGAAGTGGAAGGTCTCGCGTACGGGATGTCGTTGAAAACGACGGTCTTCGACCTGCCGGCTGGGGGAGCCAAGGGCGGAATCGACTGTGACCCCAAGGATCCTGAGGCACCCGGCGTGCTCAGGCGATTCCTTTCCGCGATGCGCCCGTGGTTGAACACCCATTGGGTGACGGCCGAAGACCTCGGCATGCCGCAGGAGGTCATCGACGAGGCGTTCGACGACCTCGGGATGGACCAGTCGTATCACGCGGCGATCGCCGGATCGTCGAAACCGGCCCGCACGTTGCGGCGGGTACGGGCCGGGCTGAGCTCAGCGGTTCCCGGCGGGCAGTTGCTCGGCGAGGTGATCGGTGGCTACGGCGTCGCGCAGAGCTGCCTTGGCGTGGCGCAGAAGTGGGGGAACGAGCCGGACCGGACCACCGTTGCCGTGCAGGGCGTCGGCACCATGGGTGGGGCGGCCGCGTGGTACCTGCACGAGGCGGGGATGCGGGTGGTCGCGATCGCAGACGCGGCCGGCACGCTCGCCGACCCCCAGGGCCTCGACATCCCGACGCTACTTGAGGCGCGGGACGCCTACGGTGAGATCGACCGTTCCCGGGTATCGGAGAGTGTGCAGCAGCTGCCCCGTGAAGCCGTGCTGTTCGTGCCGGTGGACATCCTGGTGCCGGCCGCCGTCTCCTACGCGATCACCCAGCACAACGTCGGCGCGGTCGCCGCGAGGCTGGTCGTGGAAGCGGCCAACATGGCGACCACCCCGGAGGCCGAAGTGGAGCTGGCCGGCAGGGGAGTACCGGTGATCCCGGACTTCGTGGCCAACGCGGGCGCCGCGGCATGGGCGTGGTGGCTGCTGACCGGGAAAGTCGGCGACGACCCGCAGGATTCGTTCGCCTTGCTGCACGGCGAAATGCGGTCCAAGGTGGCGGAGCTGATCGACGCCTGGGACGACGACCGGATCGCACCGCGCGCCACCGCGATGAAGTTGGCGCACGCCAGGAAGCAGTACTACGCGACGGAAATCGTCAGCAGGCGACGGGCGGTGGCCTCCTGAGCTCGGTGGGCAACGATGCGCTGACGCGCTCGCCTGCCTGAACAACCGACCGGCGCGGCCGGTTCCCGCCCGACGGGGGAGCTAAAGGGCGCTTTCAGTGCACTCCACGCACTGAAAGCGCCCTTCACTGCGTTGGGCGGACGAACGGCGTCCTTCGGCACACCCAACTGTCAACCGGCGGCAGATTTTGTATGTTGTGCTGAGCAACTATTTCGCTCGGAGCTGAGGGATTCATGTCGTGCGCCGCCGGGGCTCAGACCGGTACCGCGGCCACCGAGGTCGCGGTACGTCGTGCCGGGTGGGGCACGGTGCTGGTGATCTGTTTCGGTGGCTTCGCCGTATCGTTGATGCAGACTCTGGTGGTCCCGCTGCTACCGGCGTTCCCCGAGCTGCTGAACATTTCCCGCAGCCTGGCTTCGTGGCTGGTCACCATCGCGCTGGTGAGCACCGCGATCGCGACCCCGGTACTGAGCCGGCTGGGCGATATGTTCGGCAAGCGGCGGTTGCTCGTGATCACACTGGGGCTGCTGCTCGTCGGCTCGGTGCTGTGCGCCACCACCAGCAACTGGGTGGTCTTCCTGATCGGTCGAGCCGTGCAGGGCATGTCGTTCGCCGCGATCCCGCTGGGCATCAGCATGATCAGCGCGGTGGTGGCGACCGAGCGGGTCGGCCAGGGGATCGCGCTGATGTCCGCCATGCTCGGCATCGGAGGCGCGTTCGGCATGCCGTTCGCCGGATTGATCGTGCGAGACGCCGACTACCACGTGCTGTTCTGGGTGTGCGCCGGCATGGCGTGCCTGGCCATCGCGGCGGTCCTGCTCGTGGTGCCGGAATCGGCCACCCGCAGCCCGGGACGGGTCGACTTCGTCGGCATGGTGCTGCTGGCCGCGCTGCTCGGCGCGTTGCTCGTGCCGCTGTCCTACGGCAGCACCTGGGGCTGGACGAGCCCGGCCACGCTCGGCTTGTTCGCGGCATCCGCCGTGCTCACCGCGATCTTCCTGCGCTACGAGCGGCGGAGGACCAACCCGCTGGTGAACCTCGCCGCGTTGCGCAGGAGGCCGGTATTGCTCACGAACCTCGCGTCGATCTTGATCGGCTTCGCGATGATGAGCAACTTCGTCGGCGTGCCATCGTTCCTGCAGGCGTCCGCGCGGACCGGCTACGGGTTCGGTATTTCGTTGCTGGTCTCCGGTTTGTGCATGCTGCCGGGTGGGCTGCTGATGGTCGGCGTCTCGCCTATCGCCGGGCGGCTGATCAGCGGGCGCGGTCCACGGATGACGCTGATGCTCGGCGCGTCGATCATCGCAGCCGGGTATCTCGCGTGGCTGCTGCTGCGCGGTGAGCTGTGGGGCGTCGGGGCATCCGCGGTCGTGATATCCGTCGGTGTCGCGGTGGCCTACGGAGCCATGCCGGCACTGGTGCTCACCGCGACCCCGGAAGCGGAGGCGGCGGCCGCGACCGGGCTGAACACCCTGGCCCGCAGCATCGGCACGTCGCTGGCCAGTGCGGTTTCCGGAGCTCTGTTCGCCGGCATCACCATGAGCCTCGGCGGCGGGCAGGCGCCCGCCGAGGCGGCGTTCGTGGTGCTGTTCGTGCTCGGCGGGGTGGCCGCGCTGCTCGGGATGGTCGTCACCAGCTTCGTAGCCAAGCCCGTCGCGTACTCATGAGACTCGGGTAGACGCCGTCAGACGAGCGCGGGTTCCAGCACGGTGAGTGTGCCGGCGTCCGCGTTGAGTTCGGCCGGCACACCGAGGGGCACGGTCAGCTGGTTCGCCCGGTGCCCGAAGCCCAGCTCCCAGGCGATCGGTACGCCGAGCCCGCCGAGCCGATCGAGCATCAGCGCCCGGACCCGGTCCGGCTCACCGCATTCCGTCCAGGAGCCGAGCGCGATCCCGGCAACACCGTCGAACCAGCCGGCCCGCAGCAGCTGGGTAAGGATGCGATCCAGCCGGTAGACGTCTTCGGCGACATCTTCGAGCAGGGCTATCGAACCGGCCGGCGGTGCCACGGCATCCGGTGCGCCGAGGGTGGACACGAGCAGGCTCGCGTTCCCCCCGACGGTGGTGCCGCGCACCCGGCCCGCCACCAGGCAGCCGGCGCCGGGCCGGGTGAGCACCCTGGCGTCGCCCGGGGTGAACAGCGTCCGCCGCAGGTGCTGCTGCGAACCCTCATCGCCGACGAAGTTCGTGGTGGCCGGCATCGGCGCGAACAGCGTGGCCACTCCCAGCCGCGCGCCGATGATCTCGTGCAGCACGGTCACGTCGCTGGACCCGACGAACACCTTGGGGCCGGCGGCGGCCATCGCGTCCCAGTCGAGCGACTCGACGATCCGCAGGCAGCCGTAGCCACCGCGGGCGCACACCACCGCGGCCACCCCCGGATCGCACCAGGCGCGGCGCAGATCCGCCGCCCTATCGGCATCCGCTCCGGCCAGGTAGCCGAACTCCGGATGCCGGGCGCGCGGGTGCTCGCCGAGCGATACCCGCAACCCCCAGGACTCGAGCACCGCCACACCATCGGCAAGCAGCTGCTCAGGGACCGGACCCGCCGGCGCCACCACCGCGACCCGATCGCCGGTGCGTAGCCGGGCGGGTCGCCGCCGTTCGGTCAACGGGCCAGCTCCAGCACAGGGACACCGGGCACGTCGAAACCGAACACCTGCCCGTAGAACGAGAGCTCCGCCTCCAGCGCGGCCACGATCGTCTCCGCACGGCGGAAACCGTGCTGTTCGCCCTCGAACGCGAGATACGCGTGCTCGATCCCGCGGCCGGCGAGCGCGGTCACGAACCGTTCGGCCTGCTCCGGTGGGCAGATCTCGTCCTCCAACCCCTGCAACATCAGCACCGGGCCGGCGAGCCGGTCGATGTGGTTGACGGGGGACCGCTCCCGGTAGCGCTCGGCATGTTCCGGCAGCGAGCCGACCAACCCGTCCAGGTAGCGGGACTCGAAATCGTGCGTCTCACCGCCCTCGCCGGTCCAGCCGGTGAGATCGAGGATCGGGTAAAGCACTGTGCCGCAGCGGAAGGTCCGCACCGAGGTCAGCGCGGCCGCCGACGTCCAACCGCCCGCGCTGCCACCGCGGATCGCGAGGCGTTTCGGATCCGCGGCGCCTTCCGCGGCGAGAGCTTCGGCCACCGTGGCGCAGTCCGCCACGTCGACAACCCCCCACTGCTCGCGCAGCCGCTCCCGGAACGCGCGGCCGTATCCGGTTGAGCCGCCGTAGTTCACCGCGACGACCGCGAAGCCCCGGCTGGTGAAAAACGCGATCTCCAGATCCAGCGCCGGGCTGGCCCGGTTGGTGGGGCCGCCGTGCGCGTGCACGAGCAGCGGCGGCGCTTCGCCTTCCGGCGCGGCGAATTCGGGATTGCTCGGCGGGAACAGGTACGCGGGGATGGTCTGGCCGTCCGGCGCCGTGAAGGTCCGTTCCGCCGGTGTCGGCAGGTACTCCGCCGGCACCGGCGGCGCCGACGAGATGATCTCGAACAGCTCACCGCTGCCAGGGTTGACCCGCAGCACGGCCGCCTCGCGATGCGGGCCGGCGGCGACACCCACGATCGAGCCGCCGTCGGCGGTCAGGCTGGGAGCCCAGACCGGTACCCCGGCGGCCGCCTCGACGTCACGGACAGTGCCGGCGTGCTCGTCGAGCATCGCGAGCCGGCCAGCACGCAGAACCGCATGCCTGCCGTCGCCGAGCGAGGCGAACCAGCGGGAGCCGATCTTCCAGAGTGCACCGCCGAGCTCCTCGGCACACGGGGCGAGGTTGCGGATCTCGCCGTCCAGCGTCAGCCGGTGCAGGTTCCACCAGCCGTCCGGGTCAAGCAGCGCGAGCAGCGTGCCAGGGGATTCCCATTCCACCTGGCACACCGAGATCTCCGGCCCGCCGGCGAGCACGCGGGGTGGCCCGAACGTGCCGTCCGCGCGGACCTCGGCGACGCACAGCTCGGTGCCGTCCCAGGGCATCGCGGGGTGATCCCAGCCGAGCCAGGCCGCGTGCGCGCCGTCCGGGCTGAGCCTCGGGGCCGTCATGAAGTGATGGGAGGCGACGAGCACCCGTTGCGGCCCGTCGAAAGGCAGCGCGACGAGCTCGCGGCGTACGTCGGTGCGCCGGTCGCCGGTGACCGTTTCCCGCACGCACCAGATCTCCTCGGCGCGCGGGCCGGGCCGCAGATCCGCGTAGCGCACCCCGTGCGGGCGATCGGGTTCCTGGCTGAGCGGCACGGGGGTGCTCGCCACGTCCGGTTCGTGCAGATACACGCGCTGGTCCTGCCAGTTGGTGAACGCGAGCCGGCGAATGCCGCCGGCAATCACGACGGTCCACGGTCGACCGCCGTATTCGTGCACGCGGTTACGGCAGTTCCACGGCTCCGGAAGTACTTCCTCCACGGCGCTGCCGGGGCGACTGCGCAGCAACGACAACCGGCCACCCTCGGCCGGCCTGCTCTCCACCCACCACAGCTCTCCGTCGATCACATCCGACCAGCCGGGCGCACCGTCGGAGGCCGCGGCGTCGGTCGCGCCGATGGGGGATGTCCAGCTGCCGTATGGAGCGATCTTCGTCACGACATCGGACCCTATCCACATCGTCCGAGTGCCGGCATCCACCGGATACTGGTGACCGCCCCGGCCCGCACCACCTGGATTGTTGGGGGAGCTGGTGCCGGCATGCGCTCAGTATCCTAGGGTCGAAGGTGTCATGTCTCGCGTCATTCACGTCTTCCGCCAACCCGACCGGTTCATCGCCGGCACGGTCGGGGAACCTGGTGAGCGCACCTTTTATCTCCAGGCATCCGAAGAGGCCCGCACGATCAGTGTGATGCTGGAAAAGCAGCAGGTTGTGGTCCTCGCGGAACGGATCGGCTCGTTGCTGGAGGAAGTGTCCCGCCGGTTCGGTGCGGAAGTGCCGGAGACCGAGGAGGAGACCAACGTGGACCTGGAGCCACTCCAGGTGCCCGTTGAGGAAGAGTTCCGGGTCGGCACCATGGGACTCGGCTGGGACGCGGAGACCAGGGCGGTAGTGATCGAGCTGCTCGCGATCACCGAGGGCGAGGTCGACGAGGCGGTCGTGCTGGACGACACCGAGGAAGGCCCGGACGCGGTGCGGGTGTTCCTCAGCCCTGCCGAGGCGCGCGCGTTCGCCCAACGCGCCGACCGGGTGGTGAACGCCGGGCGCAAGCCGTGCCCGCTGTGCGGTGACCCGCTGGATCCCGAGGGCCATATCTGCCCGCGGCAGAACGGATACCGTCGCACCATCGACGACGGCAGTTCCGAACCGGAGGGCTGACCGTGCACGACCCGGGCATGTCAGAGCTCGTGGCGCATGGCCGGATCGACGTCGAGGGTCGGCTGGTCGACGCATCCAACACGACACTGTTCTGCACGATCACCCTTGATGAGGTCACCGCGAACTGCGTGTACAAACCGGTGCGCGGGGAGCGGCCGCTGTGGGACTTCCCGGACGGCACGCTCGCCGGCAGGGAAGTGGCGACCTACCTGATCTCCGAGGCCACCGGCTGGGGGCTGGTGCCGCCGACGGTGCTGCGCAACGGGCCGTTCGGCGACGGCATGGTCCAGCTGTGGGTGGACACGGTGCACGAATCGGACGCCGACTCGCTCGTCGACGTGCTGTCTCCGGACGAGGTCCCGGAGGGGTGGCGGATCGTGCTGCACGCGCACGACAGGTTCGGTGAACCGGCGGTGCTGGCGCATGCGGATCATCCAGGGGTGCGGCAGATGGCCGTGCTGGACGTGGTGGTGAACAACGCGGACCGCAAGGGCGGGCATGTGCTGCACGGCGTGGACGACCGGGTGTACGGGGTCGACCACGGGATCTGCCTGCACAGCGACACGAAGCTGCGTACCGTGCTGTGGGGCTGGACGGGTGAGCAGCTGCCGGAGGAAATCCTGGAGACGCTGCGGGAACTGCGGTCCGCGTTGGACGGTGAGCTGGGTTCACGCCTGGCGGAGCACCTCACCAGTCGGGAGGTGCGGGCCGTGCTGGAGCGCACCAACAGCCTGCTTGAATGCCGGGTGTTCCCGGCGCCGAGTGAGGACTGGCGGGCGATCCCGTGGCCGCCGTTCTGAGCGATCGTCGTTGCGTGGTCACGGATTGGGTCGCCTGGTCACGGATTGGACAGCGCGGCGATCAGCCGGTCGATCGAGCCGCCGAGGTTCCAGCGCTCCTTGAGATCCTCGAGGCGCCCGGTGTCGGCTGGACGGTCCGGCACGGTATCGGCGCCGTCCATGCTCACCTCGGCGTCCATGACCACCTGGACCACGCGCGGCGCGACCGCGAGGTAGTCGGACGCCTCACGCAGTTTGACGCGCGTTTTCAACGGCACGGCAGGGCTTTCCGCGTTCGCGGAGGCGAGCAGGGCGTCCAGCGAGCCGAATTGGGTGATCAGTTTCGCCGCGGTCTTCTCACCGATTCCGGGCACTCCGGGTAACCCGTCGGACGGATCGCCGCGCAGCACCGCCATATCGGCGTACGCCGGCCCGGGGTCGGCATCGGGAAGCGAGTACCGGGTGGCGAGCTCGGCCGGCCCGAATATCTCGGCCTTCGCCCAGCCGCGCCCGATGTAGACAACCGTCGCGGGTGTCGGCTCCCTGCGCACCAGCTGGAACAGATCGCGATCGCCGGTGATCACCTCGACCGGATTGCGGGTTTCCCGCGCGGTGAGCGTCCCGATCACGTCGTCGGCTTCGAGGCCCTCGGCCTCCGCCGTGGCCAGCCCGGCCGCGTCGAGCAGGTCCAGGATGATCGGCACCTGTGGCGACAGCGTGTCCGGCACCACCTCGATGTCGGCGCCGTCGTCCGCCTCCTCGGCGACCCGGTGCGCCTTGTAGCTGGGCAGCAGATCGACCCGGAACTGCGGCCGCCAGTCCGCGTCAAGGCATGCGACCAGCCGCTCGGGCCGGCGGTCGGTGATGATCCGGGCGACGGTATCCGCGAACCCGCGCACCGCGTTCACCGGCGTGCCATCCGCGGCGGTGAGCGAGTCGGGCAGTGCGAAGTAGGAACGGAAGTACAGGCTGGCAGCGTCCAGCAAGACGAGCGGTGCGGTCACCTGCCCGAGCTTGCCACCTCGCGCCGTCGTCAGCGACGTCGCCTCCGTTCACTCCTGCCGGGCCGTTTACGTATCAATGCGCTACGGGTTCATGTCGGCTAAATCATGAACGCCCTAATCACGCACACCGCGGTATAGCGCCGCCATGTCCCGCTCGCCGTGCCCGCCCTGCTCGGCCCGCTCCAGATGGGCGAGCGCGGCGCGGGCGGCGCCGAGATCGGCATTCCCCGCGGCTTCGATGATCAGTCGAGCGTCCTTGGCTGCCAGGTGCAGCGGGAAGCTGACCGGATAGCTGTCCTCGATCATCGACTTGCCCTTCACCTGGAGGTACGGCAGATCCAGGGCGCCGCCGCTGACCGAGTCCAGGAACAACGCCGGGTCCACATCGAGCTCGCCAGCCAGTGCCACGCATTCGGCGGCCGCGTTGGTCACGCCGAGCACCCAGGCGTTCGCGACGAGCTTCAGCCGCGAACCGGCTCCGGCGGTGTCGGCCACGGTGATGGTGCGCCCGCCAACCGCGTCGAACACCGGCGCACAGCGAGTGGTCGCGTCCGCGGACCCGGACGCCAGCACGACCAGCGCGCCCTGCTCGGCCGGCTGCTTGGTCCCGAGCACCGGTGCGTCCACGAACGCCACGCCGGATCGGGTGGCGAGTGCGGCGAGCTGCTCGGTGTGTTCCACACCAACGGTGCTCATCTGCAACCAGACCGCCTCGCCGGACATCCCGGCGAGCGCCTCGCGCATGGTGTCCCGCACGATGGGGCCGTCGGCCAGCATGGTCAGCACGATGTCCGCCCCGGCGACGGCTTCGGCGGGGTTGGCAGCCAGGGTGGCGCCGTGCTCCACGAGGGCGTCCGCCTTGCTCGCGGTGCGGTTCCACACCCGCAGCGGCAGCCCCGCCGCCAGCATGTTGCGTCCCATCGGCTCGCCCATGATGCCGGTCCCCAGCAGCGCGACGGTTGGTTGCTCGGTCACGACGCTCCCTTCGCCAATCGACATGCCGCCGTCGAATCTAGGCTTGCCGGCGGGATGTTCGCCGTTCGGGTGAGGGCGGTTCCGATCGGCCGGCGGCATGATGAGGGGATGGACGTAGACGAGGCCAGGCAGGTTGTTCGCGAACAGCATCACGCGGTGCTGGCGACGCTGCGCGCGGACGGCACGCCACAGATGTCCCCGGTGCTGGCGGCCGTGGACGGCGACGGCTCGATCGTGATCAGCAGCCGGGAGACCGCGTACAAGGTGCGGCACGTTCGCCGCAATCCGCGGGTATGGCTGTGCGTGTTGCCGGACGGCTTCTTCGGCCGGTGGATCCAGGTAGACGGCCGCGCCGAGATCGTGTCGCTGCCGGAGGCGATGGACGGGCTGATCGAGTACTACCTGACACTGTCAGGTGAGCACCCCAACTGGTCGAAGTACCGCGGGGCGATGCACTCCGAACAACGATTGCTCATCCGCATAACCGCGGAGAGTGCCGGGCCCAATCGCACCGGCTGAGCCGAGCTAAGCTGCCGGCATGGCCAGCACGATCACGCATGTCCCGAATGTCACCAACCTCCGTACCCGGCTCGCGCGGGCCGCTGGGGAAGCGGAAAAAGCCGGCGCCGACGCCCTGCTCATCGCGCCAGGGTCGGATCTGCGGTATCTGCTCGGTGTCGCCGGCGGATCGTTCGAACGGCTCACCTGCCTCGTGGTGCCGAGCGGGTCGAGATCGCCGTTACTCGTGGTCCCGAAGCTGGAAGCGCCCGGATACCAGAGCGTGCCGGTCGGCGAGCTCGGCGTGGAGCTGGCGACCTGGGAGGACGGGCAGGACCCGTTCGCACTCGCCGCGGGAGCCGCGGGAGCCGCCGGCGCCGGGCGACGGGTCGCGATCAGCGATACCACGCCTGCGATGCACGTGTTCGGGTTCCGGGACGCCCTCCCGGGTGCGGAGCAGATGCTGGCCGGCCCGATCGTGCGTGAGATGCGGATGCGCAAGGACGCCGCGGAGGTTGACGCGCTGCGCGAGGCGGGCGCGGCGATCGACCGGGTGCATGCCCGGATGGGCGAGTGGCTGCGTCCCGGCCGCACCGAGGCCGAGGTCGGTGCCGACATCGCCGGCGCGATCGTGGCCGAGGGGCACACACTCGCCGAGTTCGTGATCGTCGGCTCGGGGCCGAACGGCGCCAGCCCCCATCACGCGTTGTCCGATCGGGTGATCCAGCGCGGCGATCTCGTGGTGGTGGACATCGGTGGTCCGATGCCGAGCGGGTACTGCTCGGACAGCACGCGGACCTATGCGATCGGTGATCCACCGGCGGAGGTCGCCGAGAAGTACACGGTGCTGGAAGCCGCACAGCGGGCCGCCGTGGACGCGGTGCGCCCTGGCGGGACCGCGCAGGACGTCGATGTGGCCGCCCGCTCGATCATCACCGAGGCCGGGTTCGGCGAGCGGTTCATTCACCGCACCGGGCACGGCATCGGGCTGGACGTGCATGAGGAGCCGTACATCATGACCGGCAACGAGCTGCCGCTCGACTCCGGCATGGTGTTCAGCGTGGAGCCGGGCATCTACTTCGCAGGGGAGTGGGGTGCACGGATTGAGGACATCGTGGTGGTGACCGAATCCGGGGTCGAGGCGCTGAACCGGCGCCCGCGTTCGCTGACGGTGTTGGACGGATGACCGGGCCTGACCTGGAGCCGCTTGACCGGGCGATCCTTCGTGAGCTCGCGGCGAACGGGCGGTGCAGCTTCACCGATTTGGCCGAGCGGGTGGGGTTGAGCGTGTCCGCCGTGCACCAGCGGGTGCGGCGACTGGAACAGCGCGGCGCGATTGACGGTTACACGGCGCGGTTGGACGGGGAGCAGCTCGGCCTGCCGCTGACCGCGTTCATCTCGCTCACCCCGACGGACCCGGCGGCGCCGGACGACTACCCGGACCGGCTCAAGCACCTGCCGGAGATCCAGTCGTGCTATTCGGTGGCCGGGGAGGAGTCCTACATCCTGCTGGTGCGGGTCGGTTCGCCAGGCGATCTGGAGGAGCTGCTGCGCCGGATCCGGGAAGCGGCGAAGGTATCCACCCGCACCACGGTCGTGCTGTCCACGCCGTACGAGGGCCGGCCCCTCCCACTCTGAGTCGTCCCGATGTAGGTACCTAACGCCGAAGGGGGCGCTCGGGTCCGGATGCCTCAGTCCATTCCGCTTCCAGCACCTTGAGACCGGTCCGGCCGCCGTACTCCCAGACCCGCACGGCGCGCTCGAACTCATCGGCCGGCCGCCAGCCGGCTCGCGACAGCCGAGCGCGCACCTCGTCGTCTGGATGCGTCGCGGCCATCCGCACGGCGTCCTGCCACGCATCAAGCGCAGCCGGCGGATCATCCGCGGCGAGCAGCTCGCGGGCCCGCGCCGCGGCGTCCGCGACCAGCAGCCGTAGCCCATCCGGGCGCACCCCGGGCGCCTCCGGAACGTCCAGAGGTAGCTCAGGCCCGGTGACGGGTGGCGGGTCCGCCGGCAGCGGGGCCACGTCGGTCGCATAGGCCTCCCGCGCATTCGCCCCGGCGATCGCCTGCATCCCGGCGGTCGCCTGCTCGGGCTCCGCGGCCTGCTCGTGGCGCACGTTGCGGTGCCGCAGCTCGTCGAGGAGCTCGCGCTGGCCCCGCCCGCGGATCAGCAGCAGCACGAACGGGTCGGCGTCCAGCAGCCAGGACACCTGGTAGCAGAGCGCCGCGGCATGCTGGCACGGGTGCTCCCAGCCGGGACAGCCGCACTCCGGCTCGAGTTCGCCGATGGTCGGTAGCAGCGGAACACCCGCGTCATCGGCCGCTTCCGCCAACTCGTGGGGCATGTCGCCGTCCAGTAGTGCCGCGATGTGCCCCGCCTTCGCCGCGACCCGATCCAGCAGCCGCTGCCATCCGGTGCCGCCGAGTTGCTCGACGAACACCCGGGTGTGGTGCGGGTCGTGGTGATCCCGAACGGTCGCGGCGATCCGGCCGGGGCTGACGGTGATCGGGCCGACATGGCCGGCGTACGCGTGGCTACGGCCGCGCTTGAGCTGACTCTGATCGAGCGAGGTCTCCTCCATGGCCTTGATCCAGGCGTTGCCCCACCAGGATCGGGCAAAGCCGCCGCGCCTGCGCTTGCCGGCCGGAAACGCCGGGAACCCGCGAACGCGATCGTCGTGCGGTGCCGTCATGGCGCGCTCCTCAGGTTCACCAGGTCCGCGAGCTCCGCGTCGGAGAGCTCGGTCAACGCCCCCTCGCCCGCGGCGAGCACCGCGTCCGCGAGCCCGCGTTTGGACTCAAGCATCGTCGCGATGCGATCCTCCAGGGTCCCTTCCGCGATCAGCCGGTGTACCTGCACGGGGCGGGTCTGCCCGATCCGGTACGCGCGGTCGGTGGCCTGCTCCTCCACGGCGGGGTTCCACCAGCGGTCGTAGTGCACGACGTGCTCGGCGGTGGTGAGGTTGAGCCCGACACCGGCCGCCTTCAAGGACAGCAGGAACACCGGCACCTCGCCGTCCTGGAAGCGCCGCACCAGCTCCTGCCGGCGCGCCACCGGTGTGCCGCCGTGCAGCAGCTGTGTCTCCACACCCCGCTCAACCAGGTGCCGCTCGATGAGCCGGGCCATGGCCACGTACTGGGTGAACACCAGTACCGCGCCGCTCTCGGCGGTAATGGTGTCCACCAGCTCGTCGAGCAGCTCGAGCTTTCCGGATCGCCCGGCCAGCTGGGCACCGGGCTCCTTCAGGTACTGGGCGGGGTGGTTGCAGATCTGCTTGAGCGCGGTGAGCAGCTTGATCACCAGCCCGCGCCTGGCCAACCCGGTGCGCTCCGCGATCTGTGCCATGGTTTCTCGCACCACGGCTTCGTAGAGGCCGGCCTGCTCCCTGGTGAGCGAGGTCGGCTGGTCGGTCTCGGTCTTCGGCGGCAGCTCGGGTGCGATGCCGGGATCGGACTTGCGGCGGCGTAGCAGGAACGGCCGCACCAGCCGGGTGAGTTGCTCGGTCACCACGGCGTCGCTGCCGGTCTCGACGGGATGAGCCCACCGGGTGCGGAACTCGCCGAGCGTGCCGAGCAGGCCGGGGGTGGTCCAATCCAGGATCGCCCACAGGTCGGAGAGGTTGTTCTCCACCGGGGTGCCGGTCAGCGCGATCCGCGCCGCGGCCGGCAGGGTGCGTAGCGCTTTCGCGGTGCTCGCGTACGGGTTCTTGACGTGCTGTGCCTCGTCGGCCACCAGCAGGCCCCACCGGCCGGTCTCCAAGGCGGCGGCATCCAGCCGCATGGTGGAGTAGGTGGTGAGCACGAAACCGTCGGTGGCTCCGTCGAGCGACCGCCGGTGGCCGTGGAAGCGGCGTACCGGGGTGCCCGGTGCGAAGCGTTCGATCTCCCGCTCCCAGTTGCCGAGCAGCGAGGCGGGGCAGACCACCAAGGTCGGCGCCGCGGTCGAAGGATCCGCCTGGCGGTGCAGGTGCACCGCGATGAGCGTGATCGTCTTGCCGAGGCCCATGTCGTCCGCGAGGCAGCCACCGAGGCCCAGCTCGGCCATCCTGGCCAGCCACCGGAACCCGCGCAGCTGGTAGTCCCGTAGCGTCGCGGCCAGTCCGGCCGGCTGCTCGAGCCGCCCGTCGTCGTGGTCCGGGTTGGCGATCCGCTGCCGCAGTCCCTCCAGCCAGCCGCTGGAGGTCACCTCGACCCGCTCGCCGTCCACCTCGGTGGTCCCGCTCAGCGCGGCGCCAAGCGCGGTGATCGGAGTGAGCGGCTTCAGCTCCCGTTCCCGTGCCTTGCGGGCGAGGTTCGGATCGAGCAGCGTCCACTGGTCACGCAGCCGCACGATGGGGCGGTGCGCCTCGGCTAGCTGATCCATCTCGACGGAACTGAGCGGATCCCCGCCGAGGGCGAGCTGCCAGTTCAGCCCCAGCACGTCGTCTCCGCCGAAGAACCCGGGCAGGTCGGACGGCGCGGCGTCGGTCGGCCCGACCACCGCCGTCGCGTTCAGCCCGCGCACCAGCTCGCTCGGCCAGTGCACGTCGACACCCGCGGCCGCCGGCCGCTCGGCGGCGCCGGCCAGCAGGTCGGCGACCTCGTCGTCGGTCAGCGCTAGTTCGTGGGGTATCGGGTTGTCCAGCAGCCGCCCGAGTGGTGGCCAGATCCGCGCGGCACGCCGCACGGCCAGCGTGGTGTCGATCCCGGCACGATCACCGAATCCGTGGTTCGGGCCCCACAGCTCGGCCGCGTCCCGGATGCGGGTCGGCTCGGTCGCGTCGTGCACCTGCACGATCGCCCGGAACGCGCCGCCGGCGTAGTCATCCCCGATGACCTCCAGCCGCAGCGAGATCCGGACGCCGGCGTCGATCCCGGCCGCGATGTCGTCGGCCCAGCCGCGTAGCTCCGGCGCCCGGTGCGCCTCGGTTCCGGCGAACGGCCGCATGTCGGTCGCCGGCACGGCCGCGGGTGTGCGTGGCATCCCGTCCGCCACGGCGTCCAGGAATGCCCGCAGCAGGCCGAGTGCGTCCGGCAGCCGCGGCGGTCCGGACTCCGGCACGGGCACCGCCCTGGCTTCCGGCGGCATCGCGGCCGCCAGCCGGCCGAGCCGCTCGGCGTCGTACGGCTCGAGTGGACCGATCCGCCACGCGTCGACGCCCCGGTGCGATACACCCGGCAGTATCCGCCCCCTGGCCACGAGGTGGAGTGCGGTGCGGGCGGCCGCGCCCCAGAACGCCGCGGCCGGATGGGCGTCGGTGTGCCGGGTGGTGGCCAGGAGGGGCAGCGCCGCGGCCACCGGTAGCCGTACCGCCGGCACCGTCCGAACCGCGTCTCCCGGTGGCCCGACGACGGTCAGCTCGCCCGGCTCTCCGGCATCCGGCGGTGCGGCGGAGTCCGGCGGCCAAGCGGAGTCCGGCAGCCAGAACGCCATGGTGCCCGCCCTCGGCGGATCCTGTTGCTCGAATACGATCGCGCAGCGCGCGAACGCCGAACCGGATACGGTGACCACCCCCTGCAGTCCAGTCGAGGTTACCCGCGCTACCGGCCGAGGGCGGCGTAGCGCCGGACCGCGAGCGGGAAGAAGATGGCGACGAGCAGCAGTGGCCAGACGATCGCCATCAGCAGTGCGTGCTGGGTGATCCACGAGTCGCCGCCCCAGCCGGGATTGCCGAACAGTTCTCGGGTGGCCAGGATCGTCGAGGACAGCGGATTCCATTCCGCGACGGCGCCCAGCCAGCCGGGCATCGTGCTCGGGGCCACGAACGCGCTGGAGAGGAACCCGAGCGGGAACTCCAGGGTTTGCACCATGGTGACACCTTCCTCACCCTTGATGATCAGGCCGAGGTAGATGCCGATCCAGATCAGGGCGAATCGCAGTAACAACACGAGGACGAACGCCAGCACCGTCTCCGGCACGCCGCCGTGCGCCCGCCAGCCGACCGCGAACCCGCAGGCGATCATCACGAGCAGCACCAGGATCGCGTTCAGCATGTCCGCGGTCCCACGGCCGACGACCACCGCGGACGGCGCCATCGGCATGGCCCGGAATCGGTCTGTCACGCCCTTTCTCGCGTCGGCGGTCACCGCGCTGACCGTCTCGCCGACGCCGAACAGCATGGTCATCACGAACATGCCCGGCATAAGGAACTCGCGGTAGTCCCCGGAGGCCTGGCCGCCGCCGGCACGGCCGGGCATCGCCATCGCGCCACCGAACAGGTAGCCGAACATCAGCACGATCATCACGGAGAACAGCAGGCTGAAGATCACCGGACCTGGTTGGCGGACCCAATGAGCCAGATCCCGACGGGTGACGGTCCAGCCGTCCGCAACGGCCCAGCGCAGCCGATCGGTGGCGGTCTGGGGAAGGACGCTCGTCGTCACGTGGCCACCTCCTCGGCCGGCCGTCCGGCTCGATGCCCGGTGAGTCGCAGGAACACTTCGTCGAGGGTGGGCCGGCGCAACGCGATGTCCTCGGCCTCGATGCCGGCGTCGTGCAGCGCGCGCACCACATCGGTCAGCGCGGCCACCCGGTCCCGCACCGGCGCGCTGATCCGGCGGTTGTCCACATCGAGTTCCGGATCGTTGCCGCTGATCCGGCCGATAACCGCCACCGCGGTGGAGATCTCGCCAGCGTGGTGCACGACGACGTCGATCCGCTCGGCACCGATCAAGGATTTCAGCCGATCCGGCGTGCCGTTCGCCACCACCCGGCCGCGATCGAGCACCGCGATCTGGCCAGCCAGCTGATCGGCTTCGTCAAGGTACTGGGTGGTGAGCAGCACGCTGGTGCCACCGTCCACAAGGGAGCGCACCGCCTCCCACACTTCGTTGCGGCTACGCGGATCCAGCCCGGTGGTCGGCTCGTCGAGGAATAACACCGCAGGCTCCAGGATGAGGCTCGCGGCGAGATCGAGCCGCCTGCGCATCCCGCCGGAGTATTGCTTGGCCGGTTTGTTTCCGGTGCCGGCGAGCTCGAATCGGGCCAGCAGCTCGTCGGCTCGCCGCCGCGCCCGGCCGGGGGAGAGGTGGTAGAGCCGGCCGAACATCTCCAGGTTCTGCTTGCCGCTGAGCACTTCGTCCACCGCGGCGTGCTGACCGACCAGACCGATGCTGGCGCGCACCTCGGCCGGCCTGCTGGCCACGTCGAATCCGGCCACTTCGGCTCGGCCGCCATCGGGTCGCAGCAGGGTGGCCAGGATCCGGACCGCCGTGGTTTTGCCCGCGCCGTTCGGCCCGAGCAGCCCGCACACCGTGCCTTCCGGCACCGTCAGGTCGAACCCGTCCAGCGCCGCGGTCTCGCCGTACCGCTTTCCCAACCCCTCGGCGCTGACCGCGCGCCCCGTTCCGCCCATCCGCACTCCAGTCACCAGTAGACTTCAACTCGGTACAGAGTACGGATTAATGCTAGCAAAAACCGTACCGTGTACGCACATAACTGGTTTGGGCAGAATGACGCGGGTGAGTACGGACCACAGCGGACCCCAGTACGGACCCCAGTACAGCGGGAGCGGCGACCCGAAGCGCAGCATCGAGCTGCTCTGGGGGATCCAGGAACGCCCGAAGCGGGGCCCGAAGCCACGGCTGACCGTGGAGCGGATCGCCAGGGCCGGGATCGAGGTCGCCGACGCCGAAGGCCTGGCCGCACTGTCCATGCGGCAGGTGGCCGACCGGGTCGGGGTGGGAACCATGTCGCTTTACACCTACGTGCCGGGCAAGGCGGAGCTGATCGACGTCATGCTGGACACGGTGTACGGCGAGCTGGTCGCGGCGGACGAGGTGCCCGGCGGCTGGCGCGCCAAGCTCGAGCATGTCGCGAGGCAGAACTGGGCGCTGTTTCACCGGCACCCGTGGACGCTGCAGGTGGCGGCCAGCCGGCCGGCGCTGGGGCCCAACGCGACCACCAAGTACGACTACGAGCTTCGCGCTGTGGAGGGGATCGGCCTGACCGACCTGGAGATGGACGCGGTCGTCAGCCTGATCGTCGGGCACGCGGAGGGTGCGGCGCGCCGGGCGGTGGACGCCGCGGAAGCCGAGCGCCGAACCGGGCTGACCGACCTGCAGTGGTGGGAGGCGTACTCCCCGCTGCTCGACGAAGTGGTCGACGCGAACCAGTTCGCGACCGCGGCCCGGGTCGGCCAGGCAGCCGGAACCGCGTACGGCGCCGCACACGATTTCGAGTACGGCTTCGAGTTCGGCCTGCAGCGGGTGCTGGACGGGATCGAGGGGTTGGTGCGTGGCCGCGGATCGTGAACCCCGTTGTCAGGTTCGCCCCACAGGTCACGAGCCGAAGGCGTGCGGCGTGCGGCCAAGAAACGCCACCAGCCGGTCGGCGGGCCCGGCCAGCGGGGACACCTCCACGGGCACGGCGAACAGCGCGTGCCGGGTGCTTTCGGTGATCAGCAGCGGCGAGATGTCAAGCAGATCGGCGGCCAGTCCCGGCGGGATCGGCCGGTGGTGCCCGCACGCCTCGGAGATGTCCCACCCGTGCACCGCGATCTCGATGGCGCCGGCACCGGCCACCAGGCCGGTGCCCACCGGATACTCGCCGACGGCGATCGGGCGCGCGCGGTCGTGGGTTCTGGCCCACGCGCCGAGCAACCGGGCGGCCCGATACCGGAAGGTCTCGGCGAGATCGTCAGCCGGTTCCGCGATCTCCGCGCCGGGTTCCAGGCCGACATATCCCGCGTCGATTCCTTCGTGCAGCGCCGCGAGGGACTCGTTCAGGTGGCACAGCAACATCCGCAGATCCCAATTCCGGCACGGTGTCGAACGTGACAGGAGTTCCGGCCGGACGCCGTGGACGCCGCCGAGTGCGTAATCGATCGCCTGCCCGAGCAGCCCGTCCGTGCGCACCGCTGCCGCCCTTCGTCGGGAATGCCGTTACCCGTACTGACCCGGCGCGGAACGAAAAGTCATCGGTGCCCGGACACACCTGCCGCCGCCACGCTGATCGAGATCCTGGGGGCGATCGCGTCAGCCGTCGCCGACGATGGCGGCGGCGCGCAGCTGCCCGTCGGTGCCCGGTAGGCACGCGCCCCTCTCGTCCGAGGTGTTCAGGAAATCGGCGAGACAGCGGCCGAACTGGGCGTACCCCCTGGCGTTGGGGTGGAAGGATTCTTGCAACGCGTGCTGCACGCGCTTGCCGTCGTCAAGGTCCTGCCACTGCACGGTCAGCCTGGTGAGCCACTCGCTGCTGGGATCGCGGCCGCCGGTGCACGCCTCGTGACCACGTGCCGAGCGGGACAGGTCCAGGAAGCGCGCGTCCGCGTCGTCCGCGGCCTCCCGCAGCGTCTCGGTCAGCACCGGTATCGCGTCGTCCCGCACCCACCGCATGTCCTCGGTGCGGAACGGGCAACCGGCCAGCCCGTGCAAGTTTCGCGGGATCTTCGGGCTCAGCGGGGAAGCGTAGGACTGCAGCACGAGCTGGTAGTCATCGTCCCGGTAGTGCGCGTCGGACATCACCTTCCGGATGTCCTCGAGCACACCCACGACCTTCGGCCGCATCGCGTCCACCCGATCGTCCCAGTCGTGGCGAATCGCCTTGCTGCACGCGTCGCCGTGCCGATTCGCCCATGCCTGCACGCATTCGCTCACCAGATGGGAGAACTTCGGCTCGTCGTTCGCGCCGACCGCGACGACCACCGCGACGATCCGGTTTTTCCTTGCGACCTCGCGAAGCCGCTCAGCCTGCGAAGGCTCGGTGTACTGCTTCGCATCGCCAAGGCCCACTTGTGCGGACGGCGCACCGGAGCACGCGAGGTTGATGGTGCGATCGACCCCTGGCAGCCGCGCGGAGTGCACGGCCGCGCGCGCCGAGCGGTGACACCAGTTACCGTCCCCCCCGTCGGTCCCGCTGACGTACCGGCCGGCTCCTTCCCCGGACATCGTGCTGTCCCCGAGCGCCACCACGGCACGGGGCCTGTTGTCGGGCGGACCCGGCTGCGGGCGGTCCGGCTCCCGGGTCTGGTACTGGGCGATCAGCACGGCAACGCCGATGAACACCACGATCGCGGCCAGCACCAGGCCGCGCACCCATATCGCCCGCACCGCACCAAGTCTACGGACGCGCGGCGGCCGCGCCGTCCCGCATCAGCCGCGTCAGCGCTTCACGCCGGATGCTCGGCCCACCAGCGCCGGCCCCGCTCCGGGAGTGTGGAAATCGGGTCGTAGTACGGGTACTGCCTGGTCAGTGCCTCGGGATCGAGCTCATCTCCGACTTCGATGCTGGTCCGGTAGTTCTTCGTCCAGTAGGAGATCCCGTGCTCGCGGTCGTACTCGGCGAGTTGGTGCACCCAGCGCTTCCCGACGTACGGCACGTCGCAGATGATCCGCGGGGTGGCGTAGCCGGGCAGGTAACCCATGATGGCGTGCTGCAGCTCCTGCGCCTCCCACACCGCCACCCGCCAGTGCTCGGCGTTCGGGATCATGTCGCACATGTAGAAGTAGTACGGCAGCACGCCCGCGTCGTCCTGCAGCGCGAAGCACAGGTCGAGCAGCTCGTTCGGGGTCGCGTTCACACCCCGCATCAGCACTCCCTGATTCCGCACGTCCCGCACGCCGACCTCCAGCACGGCGTGCGCGGCCTCGGCGACCAGCGGCGTCACCGATTGCGCGTGGTTGACGTGCGTGTGGATCGCCAGGTTGACGCTGCGCCGCCGCGCGGTGCGCGACACCCGCTCCAACCCCTCCACGACCTTCGGCTGCAGCCAGTGCTGCGGTAGCCCGGCGAGCGCCTTGGTGGCCAGCCGGATGTCCCGGATCGTCTCGATGCCCAGCAGGCGCATCAGGAAGGCTTCGAGCTGGTGCCACGGCACGTTGGCCACGTCGCCGCCGGAGACGACCACGTCACGCACCCCTGGGTTAGCCCGCAGGTACTCGATCATCGCGTCCTGCCGGTCAACCGGCTTGAGCTCGAGCTTGTGTTTGTCCACCTGCTCGGTCGAGTTGCCGACCAAGTCCATCCGTGTGCAGTGCCCGCAGTACTGCGGGCAGGTGGACAGCAGTTCGGCGAGCACCTTGGTCGGGTAACGGTGGGTCAGGCCCTCGACAACCCACATCTCCGCTTCGTGCAGGGAATCCCGCGTTGAGTGCGGGTGGCTCGGCCACACCGGATCCCGGTCGCTGCGCACCGGCAGCATGTACCGGCGGATCGGGTCGGCGTAGAGCGCCTCGGTGAACTCCGCGGGGGAGTCGGCGCCGGCTGGGACCATCGTGTTCAGCATCTGCGGGGGCAGCAGCATGGACATGGTCGCCAGCTGTTTCTGATCGGCGAGCAGGTCCTCGTAGAAGCGTTCCCCGACGTTGTCGCCCAGCACGGCACGCAGCTGCTTCAGGTTGCGCACGCAGTGCACACGTTGCCACTGCGCGTCACGCCATTGCGCTTCGGTAACCTCCCGCCAGGCGGGAAAGCGCCGCCAGTCGGGTTCCACCAGCTCGCGACGGCGGTAGCCGTACGGTTGCGCGAGTTGGTCGTCGGCGGTGGCCGAATGCTCCTGGATCGCAGTCATTCGTTCTCCTCGACCTGGTTGGCGCTAAAATATATGCTGCCTGTCGGTCAATATAACGCAAATCTTTTCGAGGCGGTGGCACTGTGGCGACAACGGCTGGTTCGGCGTACGGGCTGCACCGCGTGCTCGAACCCGATGGCGTATTGCCACAGCAGGCCGAACGGCTGGATGCGACACCCAGCCCGTGGCCGGACGAAGTGATCGTTGACGTCGAGCGCCTCAATCTGGACGCCGCGTCCTACCGTCAGCTCCGTGCGGAGTACCCATCCGCGGACGAACTACGCGCCGCGGTGCTGGGCATCGTCACCCGGCGCGGCAAGATGCATAACCCGGTGACCGGCTCGGGCGGGATGCTGCTCGGCCGGGTACGCGACGTCGGGCCGGAATCCGGGCTCGGGCTGCGGCCAGGGGACCGGATCGCCACGCTGGTCTCCCTGACCTGCACCCCATTGCGGATCACCGATGGCTTGGCCGGCTGGGACGGCGCGAGCGAGCAGCTGCCGTGCACCGGAACCGCGGTGCTTTTCGGCCGTTCCATCGCCGCCAAACTGCCGGACGATCTGCCCGAGGCGCTCGCGCTGTCCGTGCTGGACGTGTGCGGGGCACCGGCGCTGACCGACCGGGTGGTGCGCAACGGCGATACCGACGGGGTGGTGCGCCACGGCGATGGCGGGCCGTCGGTGTGCGTGCTCGGCGGCGGTGGCAAATCGGGCTCGCTGTCGCTCGCGGCCGCCCGGCAGGCCGGCGCGGGGCGGCTGGTGGCGCTGGTGCCGAGCGAGGATGAGGCCAGGCTGGTGCGCTCGGCGGCGCTGGCCGACGAGGTGGTGATCGCCGACGCTCGCGATCCGGTGGCCGTCGCCGCCGCGGTGGGCGAGCGGGTGGCCGTGACCGTGGTGTGCGTCGACGTGCCGGGCTGCGAGCACGGGGCGATCATGGCAACCGCGGACGGCGGCACCGTGGTGTTCTTCTCGATGGCGACCTCGTTCACCGCGGCCGCGCTGGGTGCCGAGGGGATGGCCGCGGATGTGCGGATGCTGATCGGCAACGGCTACCTGCCAGGTCACGCGGAGTTCGCGCTGTCCCTGCTGCGCACCCAGCCGGGGGTGCGGGCGGTGTTCGAGGCACGGGAAGGGCAGACTCGAGCACCGTGAGTACTACTGCCAAGACCACTCTGTTTCTCGGTGGCCGGATCCATTCCCCGACCGCGCCGGATGCCACCGCGATGGCCGTCACCGGCGACACCGTCGTCTGGGTCGGCCGGGACGATGCCGGCCGCGCGCTGTACCGCGATGCCGACGAGACCGTGAAGCTGGAAGGGGCTTTCGTCGCGCCGTCCTTTGTGGACGCGCACGTGCACGCGACGTCGGCAGGGCTGGTGCTGAACGGGCTGGATCTCACCGGCGCCACGTCGCTGGACGAGTGCCTTCGCACCATCCGGGACTACGTGCGGGCCCGGCCAGGTGAGCTGATCTGGGGACACGGCTGGGAGGAAACCGCCTGGCCCGAGTTGCGGCCACCGTCGCGGGACGAGCTGGACGCCGTGGTCGGGGACGCCCCGGTGTACCTGTCCCGCATCGACGTGCACTCCGCCCTGGTTTCCACCGCGCTGCTGGACCGGGCGCCAGGCGCCCGGCACGCCGACGGCTGGTCACCGGACGGGCCGCTGGCAAGGCAGGCGCATCACCACGTCCGGCGGGCCGCGATGGAGTCGCTGGGGTCGGCGCAGCGCAGGGAGATCCAGCGGGCCTTCCTCCAGCACGCGGCCTCACTCGGCGTCACCTCGGTACACGAATGCGCCGGCCCGGACATCTCCAGCGCCGAGGACCTGCGCGAGCTGCTCGCCGCGTCCGAGGAGGGCGACGTGCCGGAGGTGGTCGGCTACTGGGGCGAGCCGGGCGCCATCGAGCGTGCCCGCTCGCTCGGAGCACGGGGGGTGGGCGGCGATCTGTTCGTGGACGGCGCGCTCGGATCGCGCACCGCGTGCCTGTGCGAGCCGTACACCGACGACCCGTCCACCTCGGGCGCGCTGTACCTGGACGCCGAGGCGATCGCCGAGCATCTGGTTTCCTGCACGCAAGCCGGTGTGCAGGGCGGCTTCCACGTCATCGGGGATGCCGCGGTCGCCCAGGTCGTGGAGGGGTTCGAACGGGCCGCGCGGCGGGTCGGGGCCGCCACGCTGGCCTCCCGCGGCCACCGGCTCGAGCACCTGGAGATGGTCGGCGACGAGCAGGCGAAGAAGCTCGCCAGCTGGGGCGTGATCGCGTCCATGCAACCGCTGTTCGACGACGCGTGGGGTGGCACCGAGCGGCAGTACTCCCTCCGGCTGGGGCTGCCACGGGGGGCGCGGCTGAACCCGTTCGCCGCCGTCGCGGCCGCCGGGATGCCGCTGGCGCTGGGTTCGGACGTACCGGTAACGCCGGTCGACCCGTGGGGGAGCGTGCGGGCCGCCGTGCACCACCGCACCGAAGGGTTCGGCATCTCGCCGCGGGCGGCGTTCCTGGCGCACACCCGCGGCGGCTACCGGGCGGCAGGCGTGCGCGACGAGCTGGCCGGCACGTTGCAGCCGGGCGCACCCGCGAACTTCGCGGTGTGGGAGGCCGGCGACCTCGTGGTATCCGCGCCGGACACCCGAACCCAGCGTTGGTCAACCGATCCGCGTTCCCTGGTGCCGGGCCTGCCGTCCGTGGAGCCGGGCACTGACCTACCGCGTTGTGCGTATACCGCACGGCGCGGCCGTACGGTATACGCTCGTGAGTCTTTTTCGGGGTTATAGCACCCAAAAAGACTCACGAGCCCGAGCAGCGAAGCGGCGAGGGCAATGGCATTGGACCCGCACACGGTGCGCACCGCGCGGCGGCTCGCGGCCGAGGCCGCCGAGCCGGTTGTGGCGCTCGCCAAGGCGCACACCACGGTATCGGTGGAACGGGCCAGCCTCCGACTGGCCGGACTCGCCGGCGCGGACACCACGCAGCTGGCCGGCGACGTGCCATGGGTAAACCGCGTGGTGGACACGGTGCGCGAGCACTGCGGGCTCGAACACGGCGCGCTGCTGCCGGTGTTCCACGCCCTGCGCGAGCACTCCTTCACGGACCTCACCGAACTCGCCGAGGCCACCGCCGCCGGGCAGGTCCGGTTCAGCGTCCCGACCGGGCAGCGCCGCCGAAGCGCGGAGGCGTTGGCACGCAAGCACGCCCGCGGCGGTGTGCGCAGGCTGCGGCGGAACCGGTCCACCCGGGACCGGCTGGTGAGCAAGATCGGGGACCCGCCGCAGCGGCCGTGGGTGTACCTGATCGTCGCGACCGGCGACATCGACGAGGACGTCGTGCAGGCGGCCAGCGCGGCCCGTGCGGGCGCGGACATCATCGCGGTGATCCGCTCAACCGGGCAGTCGCTCTTGGACTACGTGCCGGAAGGTGCCACCCACCACGGATTCGCCGGCACGTTCGCCACCCAGGAGAACTTCCGCATCATGCGGGAAGCGCTCGACGGGGTGTCCAAAGAGGTCGGCCGGTACATCCGGCTGACCAACTACGCGTCCGGCCTGTGCATGCCGGAAATGGCGGTGCTCGCCGGGCTCGAGCGGCTGGACATGATGCTCAACGACTGCATGTACGGCATCCTGTTCCGGGACATCAACCCGATCAGGACGTTCGTCGACCAGCGGTTCTCCCGCCAGGTACACGCGCGCGCCGGCATCGTAATCAACACCGGCGAGGACAACTACCTCACCACCGCGGACGCGGTGCACGAGGCGCACACCGTCACGGTCTCCCAACTGCTCAACGAACGCTTCGCGCACGAGGCCGGGCTGCCCGACGAGCTGCTCGGTCTCGGGCACGCGTTCGAGATCAACCCGGACATCCCGGACTCGTTCCGGTTGGAGCTCGCGCACGCGTTGCTCGCCCGCGAGCTGTTCCCGGACGCCCCGCTGAAATGGATGCCGCCGACGAAGCACATGACCGGCGACGTGTTCCGCGGCTACCTGCTCAACGGGTTCTTCAGCCTCGCGGGCGTGCTATCCGAGCAGGCCATCCTGCTGGTGGGCATGATGACCGAAGCGGTGGTGACGCCGTGGCTGTCCGATCGGGATCTCGCGCTGGCGAACGTGCGCTACGTGTTGAACGCGGCCGGCAACCTCCGGGAGGACTTCCACCCCGCTCCGGACGGGTTCATCGCGAAGCGCGCCAACCAGGTGCTCGGCGAGGCGGCCGATCTGCTGGAGCGGATCGTTCAGGACGGGCTGCTGAACGCGATCGCGGACGGCACGTTCGGGTTGATGAAACGCCCGCCGGACGGCGGGAAGGGTGCCGACGGGGTCGTCGAGAAGGCCGACGACTACCGCAATCCCGCGGCGGAGTTGCTGGAGCGCGACGATGACCACTGAGCACAATGGACAGCACCGGCAGGTCCGGCCGTACGGTGACACCACCGGCGACGGGATGGTGCAGATGTCCTTCACCCTGCCGGTGCCGGCCGGCCGGCGCGCGGAAGGCGCCGCGCTGCAGCTGGCCAACAAGATGGGCATGGACCCCGCGATGGTGGTGCACGCCCGCGGAATCGGCGACGGCTACACGTTCTTCGTGGTGTACGGGCAGGTGAACCACGTCGTCGACCTGGATGCGGTACGCGTGGTCGAGCGTGAGTACCCGCTGCTCTCGCCGGCGGATGTGAACGTCGCGGTGAAAAAATCGTTGCGGCGCAAACTGGTCGTGGTAGGCGGGTGCATCGGCACCGACGCGCATACCGTCGGCATCGACGCGATCCTGAACATCAAAGGGTTCGCGGGGGAGAAGGGCCTCGAGTATTACCGGGAGCTGCGGGTCGTCAACTTGGGCGCGCAGGTGTCCGTGCCGGAACTGGTCAAGCGGGCCCGCGCGGAGAAGGCCGATGCGGTACTGGTGTCCCAAGTGGTCACCCAGCGGGACGCGCACATGCTGAACATCCGGGAGATGTCGGCCGCGTTCGCCGAGGCGATGGGGGAGCGCAGGCCGTTGCTGATCGTCGGCGGGCCGCGGTTCGATCCAATGATGGCGGACGAGCTCGGGGTGGATCGGGTGTTCAGCCGCGGCACCACGCCGGGCGAGGTGGCGAGCTTCCTTGTGCACGCGTTGACGACGAAGGGTGTGGCGGCGTGAACCTGACCGAGGGGTTTTCCGTGACGCACAAGCGCTACGTGCCGTACGCGCACGCGCACTACGGTGGCAACCTGGTGGACGGCGCGTACGGGCTCGGCGTGTTCGGGGACGTGGCCACCGAGCTGAGCATCCGCACGGACGGCGACGAGGGGCTGTTCGCCGGCTACTCGTCGGTGGAGTTCCTTGCTCCGATCCGGGCAGGTGATGTGCTGGAGGCGACCGCCACGCTGGTGCGGACCGGCACGCGTTCCCGGGAGGTGGAGTTCGAGGCCCGCGTGGTGTGCCGGGGCGAGCCGGAGCGCGGCGCGTCGGCGGCTACCGTGCTCGACCCGCCGCTGGTCGTCACCCGGGCCCGCGGCACCGTGGTCGCGCCGGCCTGACCCGCGAGGGGGCGGGCATGTGGGTGATTTGGGGTGTGTCTCAGCGGGGGTGGTAGACGGAGAGGGTGACCGAGGCGGTGGCCTGCGCCGGCTCGTCGAGGTGCTCGATGCGTTGGCGAAGGGTGATGGCATCGACATGCCGGCTGGCCGGCCCCATCCCGACCAGCGCGTGCACTTCGTCGCGGGTCAACTCCAGCGGGAACGACCGCTCGAACCGCTCCTGCCGCTCGAAGTGCGGGTCCAGCTCGGCATCCATCCTGGCCAGTTTGTGCTCGTGCACCGAAAGCAGCTCCAGCGGCCGAACGATCTCGGCCAGGTGCCCCGCTGTCGGCGTGAGTACCAGCAGGACCCCGTCCGGCCGCAGCACCCGGCGGAACTCCGCGCCGTTGCGCGGCGCGAACACGTTGAGCAGTACGGAAACCTTGCCCGCACGCACCGGGAGCCTTCGCCACAAGTCGCACACCACGCCGCCAGCCCGCCGGTTCGCCCGAACCGCGTGACGCACCGCGTGCTTGGAGACGTCCACCGCCACGCCGACCGCCCCCGGCAGCCGGTCAAGGGCGGCGCGCAGGTAGTAGCCGGTGCCCGCTCCCGCGTCCAGCACCAGCCCACCGACCTCGGATGGGACGGGCGAGGTGAGCAATTCCGCCAGCGGCGCGTAGTGGCCGGCCTCCAGGAAGGCCTCTCGCGCCCGCAGCATCTCAGGAGTGTCCGAATTGTCCGGCGCGGCGTTGCCAGTGAGCAGGTTGACGTAGCCCTGCCTGGCCACGTCGAACGCGTGGCGTGCGGCGCAGCGCAACGAGCCGCCCTCCGCGTCGAGCGCCTGCTGGCACAGCGGGCAGCACAACGCGTCGATCACCGGCTGCGGTAGCGCCACGATCGACCGGCCCGTCACGCTTGGATCATAGGCGTCATCGACCGGCTCACATCGCGCTAGCACGCTAGGCCATACGCTGAACACCGTGACCGCATCCGTCACCAGCTCCCAGCAGGGCACCGAGCAGCGTGCGCCGTCGCGGCCGCCGCATCCGGGGTGGTTCGTACTCGCCCGCGTGATCGGTGCGGCCGGCGCGGGCGTCGTGCTGTATCTGGGCTTCCCGCCGCGAGAGCTGTGGTGGCTGGCGCCGATCGCGTTCGCCGGGCTGTGCGCGATCATCTGGCGCCGAAGCGCCCGCGCGGGCTTCGGCTATGGCCTGGTCTTCGCCTTGACCTGGCAGCTGCTGCTGTTGCGGTGGTTGGACGACTTCCTGTCCCCGCAGTTCGGGCTGGCGCCGTGGCTGGCGTTGAGCGGGGTGTGCGCGCTGCTCGTCGCCGTGCCGGTCGCCGGTATGGCCGTGGTCAGCTCGCTGCGCGGCGCTCCGGTGTGGATGGCCATGCTGTTCATCGCGAGCGAGGCAGTGCGCGCCCGGTTCCCGCTGAACGGCTTTCCGTGGAGCAAGATCGCCTACAGTCAGGCGGACGGCGTGTTCCTGCCGCTGGCAGCGGTGGGCGGCGCACCACTGGTGGGATTCGCGGTGGTGCTCTGCGGAGCCGGCCTCGCGCTCTGCGGTCGGGTGTTGCTGGGCGAACGGGTGCCGCTGGCGACGGGTACGACTCGTCGCATGAGCATGGCCGGTCTCGCGGCAATACTGCCGATCCTCGCGGGCGTGGCATGTGGCCCCATGGTCACCGGACCCTCGGCGGCGGAACCGCACACCCGGGTGGCTGTGCTGCAGGGCAACGCGCCCGATGTCGGCGTCAACCTGGGCGCCTACGACGGCACGGTCTGGGCGAACCACCAGCGGCGCCTCGAGGAATTCATCGGGCAAGTCCGGGCCGGCGAGCGCCGTCGCCCGGACATGGTGCTGCTGCCCGAAACCGTCGCCTGGACCCGCCAGGACGACACGATGCGGGCCGACCTCGCCGGGTACGCCGATGAGCTGGGCGTGCCGCTGGTGGTGGGGGCGAAGACCTATGCGCCGGACGACACGGTGCGCAACTCGATGCTGGCCTTCGTACCGCAGCGGGGGCAGACGGCCCAGTACGACAAGCAGGAGCTAGTGCCGTTCTCGGAATACGTGCCGCTGCGGTCGATCGCGTCCTGGTTCACCGAGTTCCTCGGTAGCACCGGCGATCTGACCGCCGGGGATCGTCCAGGAGCGTTCGACGTCGCCGGCACCCGCGTCGGCTTCGCGATCTGCTACGAGGTCGCCTACGACCGGGTCGCGCGGGAAGCCGTCGACAGCGGGGCCCAGCTGCTCGCCGTGCCGACGAACAACGCCTGGTTCGGGCGTACCGAGATGACCTACCAGCAACTCGCGATGTCCCGGATCCGCGCCGTAGAGCACGATCGCGCGGTCGTGAACGCGGCAACCAGCGGGGTCAGCGCCACGGTGCGGCCGGACGGCCAAGTCACCCAGCAGACTGAGTTGTTCACACCGGCAACGCTGGTCGCCGACGTGCCGCTACGGTCGGGGGTTACGCTTTCCGATCGTCTGGGGGTGCTACCGGAGCTGGCCCTCACGGGTGGCGGCCTGGTGGCGTTGCTGATCGCCACCGGGGGCAAGCTGCGGGTGCGTGTCCGCCGGCGCCGTGCCGGTGAGGAGGATCAACCCGACCCTGGTCACGTGGGTTCAGCGACCATTTAAGAGGTCGGCGCGGCATGCGCCGGCGAGGAGGACTGGAATGACGGACCAGCGGGACAGCCGCACGAACGTCGAGCCCGTACTGGTGGTGATCCCGACGTACAACGAGCGGGACAACGTCGGCCCGACCGTTGAGCGGCTGCGTGCCAGCGCGCCGGGTGCGCACGTGCTGGTCGTCGACGACGGAAGCCCGGACGGCACCGGTGAGCTTGCTGACAAGCTGGCAGCCGAGGACGAGCAGGTGCACGTGCTGCACCGTACCGAGAAGGCCGGGCTCGGCACCGCGTACATCGCCGGCTTCCGGTGGGGGCTTGAGCGGGACTACGCCACCATCGTGGAGATGGACGCGGACGGCTCGCACGCGGCCGAGGACCTGCCACGACTGCTTGACACGCTCGCGGACGCCGATCTGGTGCTCGGTTCCCGGTACGTGCCCGGCGGCAAGGTGGTGAACTGGCCACGGCGCCGCGAGCTGCTGTCCCGGGGCGCCAACCTGTACTCGAAGCTCGCGCTCGGCATGACGATCAACGACATCACCTCGGGATTCCGAGCCTACCGCAGGACGGTGCTCGAGGCGCTGCCGCTGGACGAGATCGCTTCGCAGGGCTACTGCTTCCAGATCGATCTCGCGTGGCGCACCGCACGGGCGGACTTCCGGGTGGTCGAGGTCCCGATCACGTTCACCGAACGGGAGGTCGGCGACTCGAAGATGAACGCCTCGGTGGTACGGGAAGCGCTGTTCCGCGTGGCCCGCTGGGGGCTACGGCACCGCTTTCAGCAGCTCAAAACGCTGTACTGGACATAGGTACGTGCCAAGGCACTGGACCTTGGCACGTACGAGGGCCCCTGGCCGGGATGTCGCCAGGGGCCCTCGTACGGTTGTGTGCACCGATCACGCGGAACGGCTACGCCGTCCCTTCAGCTCTTCGAGACGCTCAGCGAGCAGGTCTTCCAGCTCGGGAATCGAGCGGCGTTCGAGGAGCATGTCCCAGTGCGTCCTCGGTGGCTTACCCTTCTTCTCCTCTTGCTGGCTACCGTCGATGATCTTGGATTCGCTGCCGTGCAGGCGGCACTCCCACACCGAAGGGATCTCGGCGTCGTCTGAGAACGGCACCTCGAAGTCGTGATCCTTAGGGCACGCGTACCGCACGGTGCGACGCGGCGCCAGGTCGTGGTTCCGGTCGGTCTCGTAGCTGACCGCCCCGAGTCGGCTTCCACGGAGAACACGGTCGGCCATGGCTTTTCCTTTCCATCGGCTCAGCTGAGCCCGGGTGATGCTCACTGAACGCAACGAACGGCAGGTCCCGAGAATTCCCGGTGCAGTACCGCGGTTGCACACAGTGACATGGTTCACCGCTCAACAACAAATTCATCTAGTAAGAGAGTCGTTAGCGTCAGCTGTGACGCATCACTTCGAATTAATACTGTGATACCCCCTCTCGGGGGAACGAAACGCACGAGGACATCGATCAGGTAAGCCTCAGCTGACCCTCCGCGGGTGGCCGCATCCGTTCGCCGAGACGGAAATGCCGGCGGCAAAGACGCTGGTAGCGCACGGTTGGGTGTCCTCCACGGGCTCGGCTGGCGGCCGCGTCGATGTCGGCCACCAGCACCGTATCGTCAGCACCGAATCGTCGCAGCCCAACACGCGCCCGCCGGCATGCCGGCGCTACACCAGGCCTGGCTCCGGGTTACCCACCGCCTTGATGGCGCGCCGCACCGGAATCATGGTCAGCAGCACGAAGCCGACGATGAAGAACGCGGCCAGCGCGATGATCGCGTACCGGAACGAGCCGGTGGCCTGCCCGATACCGGCGAACAGCAGCGGACCGAGCCATGACGTGCCCTTCTCGCTGATCTGGTACAGCGAGAAGTACTGCGCTTCCTTACCTGGCGGGACCATCTGGCTGTACAGCGAGCGGGACAGCGCGTTGGTTCCGCCGAGCACCAGGCCGATGCCTACCGCGACGGCGTAGAACTGCAGTGGCTGGCCGGCGGCCACGAAGAACGCCGCACCCAGCACGCACACCCAGCCGAGCAGGCTGCCGAGGATGGTTCGTTTTGCGCCGAACCGTTGCGCGAGCGCGCCGTGGATCATTGCCCCGACGTATGCGACGAACTGGATCACCAGGATCGTCACGATCAGCACTTCGTTCTCGAACTTGAGTTCCTCGCTGCCGTACTGCGCGGAGACGTTCGCGACCGTGGAGATCCCGTCCGTGTAGATGAGGTACGTGCCGAGGAAGGCGAGCGTCAGCGGGAATGTTTTGGCCTGCTTGATGGTGTCCTTGATTTCCACGAAGCCGGCCGTGATCACCGAGGCGCCGTGCTCCCGGCCGTGCGGTGCCTGATGCCGGCCGAGCCGCCGCAGCGGGATGATCGCGAACGCCGCCCACCACACGCCCGAGCTGAGGAAGCACATCCGGACGGCGAACTCTTCGGTCATGCCCAACGCGTCGTGGTTGAGGTAGAGCACCAGTTGCAGCGCGAGCGCGGTCCCGCCGCCGAGGTAACCGACCGCCCAACCACGCGCGGACACCCGGTCGCGCTCGTTCGGCCCGGCGATTTCCGGCAGGAAGGAGTAGTAAAGGACGATCGACGATCCCCAGGAGATTTCCCCGATCATGAACAACGCCGCGCCCAGCTGCCAGTTGTCGCCGCTGACGAACACCATCAGCGCGATCGCGGTGGCCCCGGTGAACGCGAACCCGCCGAGCATCCACTTCTTGTACTGGCTGCGGTCCGCGATGGCGCCGATGATCGGCAGCAGGATCACCTGCACGACGGTGGCGACGGACAGCAGGTAGCCCCACAGCGAGCCGGCGGGGAACTGCAGCCCGAAGATGCCCACATCGCATCGCTGCAGGGAGTTCTCCACGCCCTGGTCGGTGGTGCACGGGTTGGGACCGTTCAGCGCCACGTTGGCCGTGGCATCCGACTTGGCGACCGCGGTCAGGTACAGCGCGCCGAAAACCGTGGTGACCGAGGTATTGAAGGTCTGATTCGCCCAGTCGTACCAGTACCAGCCACGTTGCTCGCGGCGGCGCGCAGCGGGGTCGCTCGCGGGTTTCGGGCCGTCGTGCACGGTCATGTGCACCGCCAGCGGGTCATACGGCTCCTCGAACGGCTGGTCTGAGCAGGGAGGTGATCGGCGGTGACTGTACTGCTCCCAGGTTGCCCCTCGCCGATCAGCCAGGGAACACCGAGTAGCTCAGTGTAGGGCGCGCCCACCTAACGATCACCCGGTTGGCGGCGTGTCGGCACAGGTTCTACTCGCTGTTGCGTGTGATACTGAAGTGTTTGAAGTGATACTTGTGGTTTTTGTGATTGTTGCTTACTGTCCGACCATGACGAAGTTACGGCCTGGACGTGTCGCACGGGCGTTGGCGAAAGTGCTGCTCGTCGCGCTCGCCGCAGCCGGTCTGCAGCTGGCCTTCAGCGGGGTCGCTGCGGCTGACCCGCCGTCCTCCGACTGGGACGCCGTGCGGATGTGCGAATCAAGCGACAACTACGGCACGAACACCGGCACCGGCTACTACGGGGCGTACCAGTTCGACCTTCCGACCTGGCAGAGCGTGGGCGGCGACGGCTACCCGCACCAGGCGAGCCCTGCCGAGCAGGATTACCGCGCGCTGTACCTGTACCGGATGCGCGGCTGGCAGCCGTGGGAGTGCGCGGGCATGCTCGGGTTGAGCGACGACGGTGACGCGCGAAGCAAGGACACGCCGAGCTACCAGGAGTCCGGCTACATCGGCGGTGGCGGCAGCCCGGCCCCGGCCCCCGCACCCGCGAAACCGGAGCCGCCGGTCGACTATGGCCCCGGCGAGATGCCCGAGTGGCCGGGCTTCGTGTACGCCTACGGCGATTGCACGCCCAAGCTCAAGGCATTCCAGCTGCGGATGAACAAGTTCGGCTACGACTTCGAAGGCACCGGCTGCTACTACGACGAGACCAAGGAAGCGGTGCTCGATCTGCAGCGCGCGAACGGCATCAACGACTCCGGCCGGCTGGGGCCGAAGACGTGGAAGGCGGCCTGGGAGGGCGCCAAACCACGGTAAGCGAGGGCCGCTCGTGGCCTGTGGGCTACCTCAACCCTGCTGGACCCATAGGCCACGAGCTTCCAGAACGGTACGCAGCACGTCCGGCCGGTCGCTGACCAGACCGTCAACGCCGAGGTCGAGCAGTTCGTTCATGTGCCGCTCCTCGTCGATGGTCCACACGTGCACTTCGAGTGCCCGGCGGTGCGCCGAGCGCAACAACGCCCTGTCGACCAGCCGCATCCGGCCGTAGTAGCGCGGTATCTGCGCGAAGCGCCCGCGTACCGGCAAACCGAGCACCCGAAGCGGTAGCCGGCTGGTGGCCCACAGGGCCAACGCGGAGCGCGGACCCATCGAGGTCAGCAGCTGCGGGCCGGCGCGCCTGCGGGCGCGAATCAGCCGCTGCTCGTCGAACGAGGCGACGCACACCCTCGCGAGGGCGTTCGCCCTGCGGAGTACCTGCAACGTCGGCTCCAAGGCGTTCTCCGCCTTGATATCAATGTTGATCAACGCATGGGGGAGGGCCTCGAGGAGCTCCTCCAGCCGGCACAGCGTCTCCCGGCCACCGATCTTCGCCCTGCGCACCGTGGACCAGCGCTGGCCGGCGATCGGCCCGGTGCCGTCCGTGGTCCGGTCGAGATCGCCGTCATGATGCACGATCACGACGCCGTCCGCGGTCGCCCGAACGTCGGTCTCCAGATAGTGGTAACCCTCGGTAACCGCGCGTTCGAACGCGCTCAGCGAGTTCTCCATGCCGGCGAGATCACCGAGATGCCACCCGCGGTGCGCGAACGCACGCGGGTAGGGACCTGCCAAGTACGCGGGAGCGCTTGTCACCAGTCCAGTGTGCCTTGGCGGCGTGGCTTCCGCGTGACCCTGCGATACCGAGTTAGCGTCGGTGTTATGGGAACCCCCACACCCGAGGTGACGTCGTCACGCCGCGCACGCAACCCGCAACACTGCGGCTGGTGCGGTCGGCATCTGTCTACTGAGGACGGCAAGGTCGGAAGGCGGCGCCGGTACTGTGGCCAGGCCTGCCGGCAACGCGCGTACGAGCGGCGTATTCAGGTGCAGCGCGGTGGCTTGCCCGAAGACGCCGTGGTGCTGTCGAACACCGAGCTGGCCGACCTGCAAGATCGTTTGTTCCAGGTTCGGTGCTCCGCGGAGGATGTGGTCACCGCCATCGACGACGGCGCGAATCCTGCTGAGTTGCGGCAGCTCGCCCGTGATCTCGTCAAGGCGGCCCAAGGGCTGGAGCGCCTGCGATGATCGCGGCCCAGCCCGTCTACCGAAAAACGTCACTGTGACGAATTGGACTGGGGTAGAGCGCCCGTCGGGGGCCACGGGTTCGGGCGGGCCGGCGTGCGGGTGTTGGGATTGTGCGACGCGCCGCCGGGATTCCAGCGCGCGGCGACGGCGCGGGCGGACGACAACGACGTACCGGAAGCGAAGCGCCGGCGGAAGGTCAGCCACGGGACCTCGGCACGTCGTGCCGGGACGTTCGCGCTGGGACGTTCGCTGGGCGCTTCATCCGACCGCTCTCCTGGCCCGCGTTATGCCGATAAGCTACATTATGTTAACTAACAGCGTGCGGGGCTGTCCTGGATCCACGAAGCTGCTCACCGGTAGCAGCTCACCAATAGCACTGAGTCCCGCTAGCGTGTCGGCTGTGATAGTCGGACGTTCTGCAGAACAGTCGCGGATCAATCGACTCGTGGCCAGCTGGTCGCAACCACGCCCTATCGATCCGGAGTCGTCTGGCTGCGCTACCGGCCGGCCTGAGGAGTGGAACGGGGACGAGATGCGAACCAATCAGGCCTCCAAGGACTTCATGCAGGCGATCTACTCCGACATCGGCGCGATGGTGGTCGGACGGTTCGTGTTCGACCAGGCGGACGGCTGGCAAGGCCAGCCGGTGGCTGGTGATCACGTCTTCGTGGTCACCCACGAGGCGCCAAAGGACTGGGAGTTCGCCGACACCGCACCGTTCACCTTCGTGACCGACGGGGTCGAGTCGGCCATCACCCAGGCACGCGAGGTCGCCGGGGACCGGATCGTGGATGTCGCGGCCGGGAACGTCGGTGGGCAAGCGCTGCGCCTCGGCCTGATCGACCAGGTCGTGATGAACGTCGTACCCGTGGTGTTCGGCGAAGGCCGGCCGTTCTTTGGCAGCGCCGCCGGCGAGGTCACGCTCGCCAACCCATCGCTCGTCGCGCAGGGCGACCGGGTGACGCACCTCCTGTACGACGTGCCGCGGTCCGGTGGGCAGACGTGATGGGATACGCCTCGTACGCAGCCACGGCGATCAAGAACATCCGCCCAAGGTGTCACAACCCATTCCCGGCCGGTGTCTCCATGTCGAAGCCACAAAAATCCTTGGAGGAGACATGGCCAGCAACATCCGGATCCCGAAGGCCGAGCTGACCGGCATCAAAGGCGCATTGGTCAAGCGGATGACTCGAAAGATGGTCGGCGAAGTTCCTGACCCGCTCGGGGTGGTGTGGAACAACCGGAAGGTGACGAACTTCAGCTTCAGCGTCAGCCACAAGGTCCAGAAGTGGGACCAGTGCGACGAGAACCTGAAGTCGTTCGCCCACATGGCGGTGGCCAGCCTGGTCGGCTGCAGCTTCTGTCTCGACTTCGCCTACTTCCAGGCGCACAACCAGCGGCTCGACCTGACGAAGGCGCGTGAAGTGCCCCGGTGGCGTGAGGCGGATGTCTTCACACCGCTGGAGCGTGATGTCATGGAGTACGCCGAGGCGATGTCGGTTACCCCACCGACGGTCACCGACGAGCTGTCGGCCAGGCTGTTGGAGACGCTCGGCCCGGCTGCGTTGGTGGAGCTCACCGCCTTCATCGCGCTGTCGAACTTCATGACCCGCAACAACGTGGCGATGGGCATCGAGTCCCAGGAGTTCTCGGCCGCCTGTGACCTGAAACCGCTGCCCGTAGCCTCGACGGCATGATCAGCGACCTGTTCGTCACTCACCGCAGCCTGCTCTTCACGGTCGCCTACGAGATGCTCGGCTCCGCGGCCGATGCTGAGGACGTCGTCCAGGAGACCTGGCTGCGGTGGGCGGACGTCGATCAGTCCGGGGTAGTCGATCCGCGCGCCTACCTGGTGCGGATCGTCACCCGGCAGGCGCTCAACCGGATGCGCGCACTGGCCAGGCGGCGCGAGGAGTACGTCGGCGAATGGCTGCCCGAGCCGCTGCTGACCAGCCCCGACGTGGCCGAGGACGTGGAGCTCGCGGAGAGCGTGTCGATCGCGATGCTGACCGTGCTTGAGACGCTGGGGCCAGCCGAGCGGGCGGTGTTCGTGCTGCGCGAGGTGTTCGACGTGCCGTACGACGAGATCGCGGAGGCGATCGACAAGAAGCCGGCGACCGTGCGTCAGATCGCCCGGCGCGCGCGGGACCACGTGGCGGCCAGGCGTCCCCGCGTGGCGGTCGGCCGGACCGAGCAGCAAGAGGTCGTTGAGAAGTTCCTCGCGGCTCTCACCACGGGCGACATGCAGGGGCTGCTCGACGTGCTCGCGCCCGACGTCATCACGGTCTCCGACGGCGGGGGTCTGGTGCCAGCCGCGCGCAAGCCCATCGTGGGCGCGGAGAAGCTGGTCACGTTGTTCGCCGCCGGGTACCGCAAGGTGGCCCCGGAGCTCACGGGTACCCCGATGTGGCTCAACGGCGCGCCCGGCGCTCGGCTCGACCTCGACGGCCAACTCGCAGCCGCGATCAGCCTTACCGTCGAGAACGGCCGGATCACCCGGATCTACGGGATCTGGAACCCGCACAAGCTGGCGCGGCTCGACGCCGAGGCTGCCCTCGCCCGGTAGCCGCACAGCGGCTCATACGGATACGGAGGGGCTCATACGCCATCATACGGATACGGAGGGGCTCATACGCCAGGAGCCGCTCGGGCGGTTGAGTTACTCCCCCCGGACGGCGGGCATCGCCGCGATGACGACGGTGGCGTTCAGCTCGTCGGAGCTCGCCACCCGCGGGATCAGTCCATTGCCCGCGAAGGCCTCGACGGCACGCGGTGCTTGGCGCTCGCTCGTCTCGATCAGCAGATGGCCGTCCGGTGCGAGCCATCGCGGCGCCGCTACGGCCACTCGCCGCAGCACGTCCAGGCCGTCCGCGCCGCCGTCGAGTGCGCCCCGGGGTTCGTGGACGCGGGCCTCGGGGGGAAGCAGCCCAACCTCCTCGGTTGGCACGTACGGCACGTTGGCGACCAGGAGGTCGACGCGGCCACGTAACGCCGAGGGCAGCGGCTCGTCGAGGTCACCGACGTAGCCGTGACCGCCGGCGGCGCTGACGTTGCGGCGGGCACACCGCACCGCGGCCGGGTCGATGTCGACGGCGTGCAGCTCCACCTGCTCCACGGCCGCGGCCAGCGCCGCGCCTATCGCGCCGGAACCGCAGCACAGGTCGACGACGACCGCGTTCGGCGGCGCGAGACCAATGGCCTTGCGCACCAGGAACTCGGTGCGGCGGCGCGGCACGAAGACGCCCGGTTCCACCGCTATCCGCAACCCGCAGAACTCCGCCCAGCCGAGGACCTGTTCGAGGGGCACACCGGCGACCCGGCGTTCCACCATGGCGGCGAGGTCGGCCTCGTCGCGTGCCGCGCGGGTAAGCAACCGCGCCTCGTCCTCCGCGAAGACACAACCGGCATCCCGGAGCTTATTGATGATCACGGCCGTGCGCCTCCGGATGCCGACGGGCGCTGCACTGACGCAGGTCACGGTACCTCCCCGGAACCCTTGGGTTGTACCACTGCCCCACTAACCCACGGAAAGTTGTCGGGGGATGTCTCTAGTGTGGAATTCATGGATACGACGACGAGCGCTCAAGGGGTACCGGCTTGCCGGAGCGAGCTCGAAGACGGGAGTGCGAGATGAACCACGCGATCTGGGCCGAGGGGCTGGTCAAACGTTTCGGTCAGACCACCGCATTGGACGGTGTCGACCTTGGTGTCCGAGCCGGCACGGTGCTCGGGCTGCTGGGTCCGAACGGGGCGGGCAAGACAACCGCCGTCCGGATCCTGAGCACGCTGACCAAACCCGACGCCGGGCACGCGACGGTGGGTGGCTACGACGTGATCCGCGAGGCCCACCAGGTGCGGCAGCTGATCGGACTGACCGGCCAGTACGCCGCCGTGGACGAGAACCTCACCGGCGCGGAGAATCTGCTGCTGATCGGCCGGCTGCTCGGGTTTTCCCGGGCGCACGCCAAGCAACGGGGGCGGGAGCTGCTGGCCAACTTCGACCTTACGGACGCCGCGGATCGTGCCGTGCAAACCTACTCCGGTGGAATGCGGCGGCGCCTGGACCTGGCCGCGAGCCTGGTCGGCCGGCCGCCGATGCTGTACCTGGACGAACCCACCACCGGGCTGGACCCGCGCGCCCGCACCGAGCTGTGGACGTTGATTCGCAGCCTGGTCGCCGACGGGGTGACGGTACTGCTCACCACGCAGTATCTGGACGAGGCCGACGAGCTGGCCGACGAGGTCATGGTCATCGACCACGGCCGCGTGATCGCTACCGGCACACCTGACGAGCTCAAGGCCAAGACCGGATCCCAGACCCTGGCTGTGCGGCCCGAGCAGGAGTCCGAGCTGAACATCGTCACCACGGTGGTCGGCGAGCTGGCCAAGACCACCCCCGACGTGAACGGGCAGTTGGTCACCGCACAGGTGACCGATCCCGGCGTGCTGCCGGCGGTCGTCCGCCGCCTGGATGACGCCGGCGTCGTCGTCACCGAGCTGACGCTGCGCGGTTCCAGTCTCGACGAGGTATTCCTCTCGCTCACCGGTCATCCGGCCGAACAAGGCGAGGAAGTAGCGACCGAAGGGAAGCCGGCATGACCGCCGCGACCGCGACCGCACCCACCGCCCCGGAACTGAACCCGCGGGTCAGCCCGGTCGAGGGCGTTCGGCAGAGCCTCACCCTTGCCTGGCGCACCGTGGTGCAGGTCCGGCACAACCCGTGGGAGCTGGGCGATTTCAGCATCCAGCCGATCATGTTCGTGCTGATGTTCACCTTCATGTTCGGCGGCGCGATCATGGGTGACTGGAGCTCGTACCTGACCTTCATGCTGCCGGGCATGCTGGTGATGAACATGCTCTTCGTGACGCTCTACGTCGGGCAGGGGCTGAACACCGACCTGACAAAGGGTGTGTTCGACCGGCTGCGCTCGCTCCCGGTGGCCCGCTGGGCTCCGCTCGCCGGCCGTATTCTGGCTGACCAGGTCAAGCAGGCGTGGTCGATCGTGCTGGTCCTCGGGGTGGGGATGATCCTCGGCTTCCGGATCGGCAACGGGGTGACCGGGTTGCTCGGCGCGGTGGTGCTGCTGCTCGCCTTCGCGCTGGCTTTCTCCTGGGTTGGCGTGGTGGTCGGCATCCTGGCCAAGGACCCGGAGCGGGTGCAGATCTACGGCTTCACGGCGCTTTTCCCGATCACCTTCGTCAGCAACGTCTTCGTGCCGGTGGAGAGCCTGCCCGGCTGGCTGCAGGGAGTGGTGAATGGCAACCCGGTATCGGTCGTGGCGGACGCGGTCCGCGGGTTGCTGCTCACCGGGGCGGAAACGGCCCCGATCCTCCAGTCGCTGGCATGGGCCGTCGGGGTCGCCGTGGTGTTCGCGCCGATGTCGGTATGGGCGTTCAAACGCCGGCTGTGAAAGCAATGCGGCACGCCGGGATGTCCACCGACGCAGGACGTTGATCGCCTGGCAGGATCTGGCGGGTGCGCTACTACGCCGATCTGCACGTCCATTCGAAGTACTCCCGCGCTTGCAGCAAGGACTGCGACATCGAGCACCTGACGTGGTGGGCGCGGCGCAAGGGCATCACCCTGGTCGGCACCGGGGACTTCACCCATCCGGCCTGGTTCGCTCACCTGCGCGAGGTGCTCGAACCCGCCGAACAGGGGCTGTTCCGGCTGCGCTCCGACCACGCGCGCGACCTGGACCGCACGTTGCCACCGTCCTGCGGAGGCGACGTGCGGTTCATGCTGTCCGTGGAGATCTCGACCATCTACAAGTACGGCGACTACACCCGCAAGGTGCATCACCTCTGCTACATGCCGGACTTCGCCGCGGCCGAGGAGTTCAACCGCAGGTTGGGGCGGATCGGCAACCTCGGTTCGGACGGGCGGCCGATCCTCGGGTTGGACTCCCGCGATCTGCTGGAAATCACTCTGGAAAGCGGCGACGGTGGCTACCTGGTGCCCGCGCACATCTGGACGCCGTGGTTCGCGGTGCTCGGCTCGAAGGCCGGGTTCAACAGCATCGAGGAGTGCTACCGCGACCTGGCCGGGCACATCTTCGCCCTGGAAACCGGATTGTCCAGTGACCCGGCGATGAACTGGCGGATCTCGATGCTGGACCGCTACACGCTGGTCAGTCATTCCGACGCGCACTCCCCTCCCATGCTCGGCAGGGAGGCCAGCGTTTTCGACACCGAGCTGGACTACTTCGCCGTTCGCCGGGCGCTGGAAACCGGTGTGGGATACCAGGGTTCGGTGGAGTTCTTCCCAGAGGAAGGCAAATACCACGCAGACGGGCATCGCAAGTGCGCGGTTCGGCTCGACCCCGCCGAAACTCGTGTCCACAATGGACGCTGTCCGAGCTGCGCCAAGCCGCTGACGGTCGGCGTGCTGAACCGCGTCGACGAGCTGGCGGACCGCGCGGAGAGCACCCGGCCGGCCGGCGCGGCCGGCTTCCGCAACCTGATCCCGCTGCCGGAGATCGTCGGTGAAGTGCTCGGTGTGGGGCCGAAAAGCAAGAAGGTGCTCGGCGAGATCGACACGTTGACCGCGACCCACGGCCCGGAGCTGGCGATCCTCGAGGACGTACCGCTCGACGACCTGCGGCGCAGCTCCGCGCCGATAGCGGAAGCCATCCGCCGGCTCCGGCAGGGCGAGGTCATCAGGGAAGCCGGTTACGACGGCGAATACGGAACGATACGCCTGTTCGAGCCCGGTGAGCTGCAGCGGGTGCGCAGCAACCACGCCCCCGCCCTGTTCGACGCCCCAGCGTTGTTCGACGATGGGCTGCGCACCCCGGCACCCACTACTCCCCCCGCACCGGCGGCACCCCCAGCACGCGAGGCGGCTGCCGAGCCGCCGCTCCAGGCAGACGTTCTCGAAGACATTCCCAAGGACGACGCCGCGGAACCTGTCGGCGGGGTGCTCGGCGGGCTGGATGCCGAGCAGCGTGCGGCGGCGTCGGTGCGGGACGGGCCGTTGCTGATCGTCGCCGGCCCCGGCACCGGCAAGACCCGGACCGTCACGCATCGCATCGCGCATCTGGTGCTGGAGTGCGAGGTCCCGCCGCGCGAGTGCCTGGCGATCACCTTCACCCGGCGCGCGGCCGACGAGCTGACGGAGCGGCTGCACGCGCTGATCGGGCCGGCGGCCCATGACATCGTGGTGGCCACCTTCCATTCCTTCGGGCTACGCCTGATCCGGGAGCACCACGCACGGCTGGGGCTGGCCGCCGACTTCGGCATCGCCGACGCGGCACGCCAGCGGGAAGTGCTCACGGAGGTAGCCGGCGACGAGATCGCGGCGCGCCGGCTGCATGCGGAGCTCACCCGTGCCCGGCGCGGGCAGCATGCCGACGCGGGTATCGACGAGGTGCTCCCCCGCTACATCGCCGCGCTGCGCGAGCGGAACCTCGTCGACTTCGACGATCTCGTAGAGCTGGCCGTGCGGCTGCTGGGGTCCGACCCCAAGGTGCTCGAGCAGTGCCGCCAGCGGTACCGGTGGATCACCGTGGACGAGTACCAGGACGTGGACGAGACGCAGTACCGGCTGCTGCGACTGCTGGCGCCCGCTGAGAGCAACCTGACCGCGATCGGCGATCCGGATCAGGCGATCTACTCCTTCCGGGGCGCCGACGTCGGCTTCTTCCTCCGGTTCGAGCAGGACTACCCGTCCGCGCCGGTGATCCGGCTGGGCCGGAATTACCGCAGCGGCAGGCACATCGTCGACGGTGCGGTGCAGGCGATCCGCCCCAGCACGTTGGTCGCCGATCGCCGGCTGGACCCGATGCGGGAGCGGAGCACGCATCGCATCACGTTGCACCGCGCGGCCGACGAGCGTGCCGAGGCGGCGTTCGTGGCGAACGCCGTCGACGAGCTGCTCGGCGGCGCCACCTTCCACGCCCGCGACAGTGGCCGGGTGCACAACGACGGTTCCGGGGAGATCGGTTTCGCGGATATCGCGGTGCTGTACCGCACCGATGCGCAGTCCCGCGCGGTGCTCGACGAGCTGACCCGGCGTGGGTTCCCGGTGCAGAAGCGTTCGCACGACCCGCTCACCGCGCGCCCCGGCGTGGAGCACCTTGTCAGGGAGCTCAGCCACGTCTCCCCCGGCGGGGATCAAGGGCCGGTGCTCGATCGGCTCCGGTCCGCGGTCGAAGCCGCCCGGTCCACGCTGCCGGCCGAGCACGCCGAGGAGCTGCACACCGCGATGGAGCTGCTCACCCCGCTGGCCAACCGGTGCGGTGAGGACCTCGAACGGTTCCGGCACGAGCTGCTGCTCGGCGCCGAGGTGGACACCCTCGATCCGCGGGCCGACGCGATCTCGCTGCTCACCCTGCACGCGGCGAAGGGGCTGGAGTACCCGCTGGTGTTCATCGTGGGCTGCGAGGATGATCTGATTCCGATGCGCTGGCCGGGAACCGAGCTGGCGGACGCGCAGCTCGCCGAGGAACGCCGGTTGTTCTTCGTCGGTATGACCCGCGCCAAGGACCGGCTGTATCTGACCAGGGCCGCCCGGCGCACCCGGCGCGGCAGCACCCGGGACGCCTACCCTTCGCCGTTCCTCGCCGCGCTGGACGGCGAGGTAACCGAAGAGGTAACCACGGTCGCGCGCCGCCCTCGCGCCCGCCAGCTCAGCCTGATCTAGTGGCGAACGGATGTACTCGCGCAAGTGGAGACGGGCGGGGGCATGAGCGAGATAGAGATCCGCACATTCGAGGAGAAGGACCGCGCGGAACTGCGCGCGCTGTTCGGGCGCGCGGGTGAAGGAGCGCCGCCCGATTCGCTCTGGGGACACGAGGAGTCCGAGGCAGCCATCTACCTCACCCCGTACGCGGACCTGGAACCGGACTCGCTTTTCATCGCCGTTGTGGACGGGGTGATGTCGGGTTACCTCGCCGGCTGCCTCGACAGCTCCGCGATGCCGAGCGAGAACGCGCGGATGGACGAAGCCATCAGGAAGTACCGGTTGATCTTCCGCCGCAAGCCGGCGGCTTTCTTCGCCCGAAGCATGCTGGACATGGCGAGAGCCGCGCTCCGCCGAGAGCCAACCGCGGCGGACTTCAACGACCCTCGATGGCCATCGCACCTGCACATAAACCTGCTAGCGGAGGCACGCGGCATGGGCGTCGGGGCCGCCCTGATGAATCGATGGTTCGACCGGCTGAGGGAAACCGGTTCACGAGGGTGCTATCTGCAGACGTTGGTGGAGAACACCCGCGCGGTCCGGTTCTTCGAACACATGGGTTTCGAGAAGCACGGATCGACGCCATTGGTGCCTGGCATCAGGGATCGTGGTGGGCGCCTGCATCAGCAGACCATGGTGTGGAGTCCGGACTCCCCGCCCGGCCATCCGGACGTCGCCGGCGAGGGCTGAGCGAAGCCGCGGCTCAACCGAGTACCAGACGACGGTGCCGCGACGCGACGAGGAGCACCCCGGCGGCCGCCGCGGCTGTGGCGATGAGGAAGGCCACCCGGAAGCTCGCGTGGTCCGGCGCGGGACCGAGGGCCAGTGTCAGGATGGCGACGGTGAGCGCACCCGAGACGTACTGGGATGTCGTCAGCAGCGCTCCCGCGATGCCGCGATGGGCCGGTGGCACATGGTGCGTGCCAATGACGAACATGGACGTGAAGACGACCCCGTTCCCGAAGCCGCTCAGTATCAGGCCGGGAAGCAGCTGCAGGGCATCCGCGTCGCCGTACGGCGTCAGCGCGAGCCAGGCGAGGCCGAGTGTGGCGGCACCGAACCCGCCGAGTAGCACGGTGGCCGGATCGTACGTCCGGGCGGCCCGGCCCGCCGTGGCACTGCCCGCGATCACCAGGACGGCGAGCGGCAGGAACGCCAGCCCGGCCGCGAGCGGCCGGTACCCCAGCGCGGTTTGCAGCAGCAACGTGAGCAGGTAGAACTCCGATCCGACGCTGGCCATGTAGAGGGCGCTTACCCCTGCCGCGATCCGCAATGAGGGGATCCGCCGCAGGGTGGGTTCGATCAAGACGGCGCCGGCGGTGTTCTCGTTTCCAGCGAACCCCAGGAACAGCAGCAGCGCGATGCCGATGCAGCCGAAGGTGGGCGCGGCAGTCCAGCCCACGTCGGAGGCGAGCGTGAGTCCGAGGACCAGCACCAGCACGGTGCCGGTGCCGAGCACGGAGGCGAGCATCGGGATACGCCCACCCGGGGTCCGGCTGCGAGCCGAGCCGATCCACGCGGCGGCGCCCAGTGCGCACCCGAGGGTGAGCGGCACGTTGATGGCGAAGGTGAGCCGCCACGACGTCGAGGTGAGCAGGCCACCGAGGACGGCGCCGGCGGCCAGGCCGGAGGCACCCACCGAACTCCAGATCGACACCGCTGCGCCGCGCGAGCGCCCCGCAGGGAAGGTGGCCTGCAGCAGACCGAGGGCGGCCGGTTGCAGCAGGGCCGCGCCGAACCCCTGTGTCCCGCGGGCGGCCAGCAGCACGGTCCCATCTCCGGCCGCACCCCCGATCGCGCTGGCCACCCCGAAGGTGACGACCGCGACGATGAACAGCCGCCTCGCTCCGAACCGGTCGCTCAGCCGACCCCCGACGATCAGGAACCCCGCGAACAGAACGGCGTAGGCACTGACCACCCATTGCGCGGACGCCGCATCCAGACGCAGGTCAGCGGCGATGCTCGGAAGCGCGAGGTAGACGATGGAGAACTCGAGCGTGGTCGTGAACTGGGCGACCGACAGCACTGCCAGGGTGGCGGACCGGCTCCCGGCCGGGATATTCGGGGACCGCTCGCCATCCCCGACGACCATCAGAGCTTCGGATCCCCACCGGCCCCTGGCTGCCCGTTCGCTGCCGAGGTCGTCACCAGAGCACTGTAGCTTTCGAGTACACGAACCTCACAGCCCGATATCGCGCACCGGGTTCTCGGTCCACCGATCCACGGTCCGGAAATAGCCGTGCACGGCCTTGGAACCGTAGATCCAGCCACCCTGGTCGCACACCGCCTTGTGATCCGCTCCGCTCCGGCGCGCCTCGGTGGCCAGGCCGGCACGCAACGAGTGGCCGGTAATGTGGAACGGGAGCTCGGCTCGCGCGCCGCTGCGCGTGACGACCTCACCGACCGCCTGGGCGGACAGCCCGGCATCCAGCACGCGGTCGTGCCGGTCGACGCGCCGGAAAGCGGAGCCGTCCGCGATACCCGCCGCAGCGAGCCATGCCTGCCAGGCCCGAACCGGGCAAGTGTCCCGGTGGCTGCCGTAGGGCACCGGCCGCTCGTCGGGCCCGGTTTTGGTGTAGCCGAGGGAAGCCACCAGACCGTTGCCTCCGTCGGCAACCAGGTGCGCCACGTGTAGCGCGGCGAGCTCGCTGCGCCTGCCGGCGATGGTGAAGCCGATCAGCAGCAGCGCGCGGTCCCGCAGCCCGGCGCGGGTGTCCGGGCAGGCCTGGGACAGCGCGCGAAGATGGGCGAGCGTGATCGGCGACGCCTTGCCCCGCCCGCGCACGATGCCGGCCTCGGCGAGGCGCCGCTCGTAACCCCGCAGCGCCTGCCAGGCAGCCTTGGTGGCTTCCCGGTCGACGGGAACCCCGAGGTGCCGCAGGCCAGCCACGGCACCGGCCAGCCGGGCGTCGATGGTGGCCACCGAAGCCGCTTTGGTGGTTTCCAGCCATCGCACGAAACCCACCAGCGCGCCGACCGTGCCGGACAGCGGTGGAATGCCGGCGTCCCGGGTGTACTCCTGCCAGATCTTCCACGCGGCCGCGTACGCCCTGCGGGTGTTCGCCGGCTGCTGCCCCGCCACGTAGGCCCCGGCCAGCGAATCCAACTGCGCCAACCGCTCAGCCGGCTCCCCCGCTGTCCGCGTCACGGGATGCTCGATGTCGGTGCCCGGTACGCCGCGTTCGTAACCCACGATATGTGTCCTTATCATGAGTTGATCAATCGCTCGCCAGCGAATACATAATCGCAATATAGAATTACAAATACGTAATTAGATCTGCTAGCCTGCTGGGTGTGACGATCGAGGATGCGGTTGACCTGCCGAGCGCCGCCGAACCGGCGGCCGAGGCGGCCGGAGACCCCGAGGGCGGTTGGGGCACTGACGAAACCAGTGACGTAACCGGGCGCCGGCGGTGCGCGTTCAGCGCCTGCCGCGCCCCGCTGCCGATCATCAGCGGTCCGGGCAACAAGGCGCGCTATTGCCAGGACGGCAAGTTGTGGGGCCCGAAGAACGTCAGCTGCAAGCAGGCCGGCCACGCGGAGGAGGTCCTGGCTTCGCTCCGGCCGAACGCCAGTGCACAGCCGCTTCAGGTGACCGAGTTCGCCGAGCAGGTGAGCGCGGCGATCGGCCCGGCGAAGCAGCTACTCGACGCGCTTCAGAAGGTGCGAACGCAACTGGAGGCCGAGGTGGCCACCGCGCACCAGGAACGCGACCAGGCGGTGCGGGCCGCCGCGGATGCGGAGAGCCTGCGCGCGGACGCGGAGGAACGCGCAAACGACGCCGAGCAGCGTGCCGCGCAAGCCCAGACAGCGGCGACCGAGGCCGAACGCCGCCGCGACGAGGCGGAAACCGAGCGGGACCGCGCCGGGCAGGCCACCCTGGACGCGGAACGCGGCCAGCTTCGTGCCGAGACGCAACGGGACAGTGCCCGCAAGGAGGCCGAACGCGCGGAGGCACGCACGCTGGCGGCCAGCGAGCGTGCCGAGAATGTCGAGCGGCGACTCGCCTCCACTACCGCCGAGCTGTCCTCGGCGCGGGAACAACTCGACGAGGAGCGACGCCGCACGGAGGCCGACCGCCAGCGCGCCGAGCGGGCCAACGCCGAGTACCAGGCCAAGATCGCCGAGTTGCGGCGAGACTACGACACCCGCATCGAGCGGGAACGCAGCCAGGCGGCGGCTGAGATGAACCAGCTCCGCGAGGACCACCAGCGGGCGGAGCAATCCTCGACCGAGCGGCACGCCCGCGAGCTCGGCGAGCTGCACCGGCAACTCGGCAGCACGGGTCAGCAGCTCACCGAAGCCGCCGCACGCGCGGACGCCGCGGCCGAGCTCCTCGACCGGTGTCGAAGCGGCATCACCGAGATCCTGCGCAGGAGAGATGAACGACGGGAGGCCGACCAGGAGCCGGACGCCGCACTACTCGACCAACTCGCCGCGCTACTCGAAGGCCCCCTCAGCCCCGCTCCATCGCCGCCCAGTCCTTCTCGCTGAGCGGGCGCACCGAGCCAGAATGACGGCATGCACGGTATCGCTGTTCGCCCAGCCAACGACGACGAGTTGAGCACCGTTGCCGAGCTTCGATGGCGGTGGGTAACGGAGAATGGTGGCGAGCCCACCGGCACGTGCGACGAGTTCGTGGACCATTTCGTGGCGTGGGCGCGGGAGAACGCGGCGTCGCACCGGTGCCTGGTCATGGTCCGCGACGAGGTGGTCATGGGCATGGCGTGGCTGGCGATCGTTCGGCGCGTGCCGACTCCGCACGCCCTTGAACGGGCTTCGGGAGACGTGCAGTGCGTGTATGTCGTGCCGCACGAACGCGACAGCGGCCTTGGCGGCCGGCTCATTGCCTCGGTCCTTCAACTCGGGCGGGAACTGGGCCTCGAGCGCGTGACGGTGCACTCAAGCACCCGGGCGATTTCGGCGTACACCCGGCACGGATTCACGACGTCCCCTCGCCTGCTGCAGGCCCACCTTGGCACCGCGTGATCACCACGGGTGAGAGGTGGCGGTCTACTACAGGTGAGTAGTAGCATCGCCCTATGCCAACCCCCTCGCGCAACGAACGGCTTCGCCGTTACTGGGACAAGCACTCCAAGACTTACGACAAGCAGATGGGCTTCTTCGACCGGCGGTTGTTCGGCGACACCCGGGAGTGGATCTGCCGGCAAGCTCGCGGTGACGTCCTCGAGGTGGCGATCGGCACCGGCCTGAACCTCGACTGGTATCCGGACGACATCCGGTTGACCGGCGTCGACTTGAGCCCCGGGATGCTCGACCAGGCGCGGCACCGGGCCGATGCGACCGAACGGGCGGTCACACTGAGCGTCGGCGACGCGCAACGGCTGGAATTCCCGGATTCCTCGTTCGACACGGTGGTTGCCACGTTCTCGCTGTGCGCCGTCCCCGACGACCGGCTGGTGGTCACCGAGATGGCCAGGGTGCTGCGGCCCGGTGGCCTGCTGCTGCTCGCCGACCATGTGGTCAGCACGGCGCTACCGGCTCGCGTCGCGCAGCGGCTGCTCGAGCTCGGCTCCATTCCGGTCGGCGGTGAGCACTTCCGGCGCCGGCCGATCAACCACGTGCGGTCCAACGGCTTCGACATCGAAGCCCACGATCGTTTCAAGCTGGGCATCGTGGAACGGCTCGCGGCACGCAAGCCCGGGTCGTGAGCGCACGGCCGGGAGGACACCGATGAATCAACGACTCCGTGCTTCGGATGCGGGCCGGGAACAAGCGGTGACCGCGCTGCCCCCCTCGCCGGGATAGCCACTGCCGGCGGCATGCCGGACAGCGCGGCGGCCGGCCCGATAATGGAAGGCATGTGCCACTGACGCCTCCGCCGGCCGGCGCGGCCGCCCGTCAACACGGGCAGACCAGCACCATGAACAGCCAGGCGCTGACGATCATGACCAGAAACCCCATCGCGGCCACCAGCGTCAACACCGAACGGCGGGACGGCACCGGCGCCGGTCGCGGCGGGCGGCCCGACTCCAACTGCGCGACCCGCGCTTCCAGCAGCTCGGCGTCCGCGAAGGGCACTCCGAAAGCAGGCGCGGATACCACCCGCAACAGCGCGCCGGCGAGCGCCGCCCGCCCGTACCGGTACGTCGCCTGCCGATCGGCGGCCAACTCGTAGCTCAGCCTGGCGCGCGAGTACACGTCCCGCGCGATCGGCAGAAACCACAGGTGCGCGGCAAGCACCTGGCCGAGCAGCAGGCGAAGCGGGTCCCGCCGTCGCGCGTGCACCTGTTCGTGCGCCAGCACCGCGTGCAGCTCGGCCGCGCTCAACGCGCGCAGCAGCCCGGTGCTCACCACGATGTACGGCCGCAGCAGCCCGGCGGTAACGGCGAGCGGCTCGTCGAGGGCGACCATCTTGACCCGGCCGGGTACTCCGAGCTCCCTGGCGACCGCGGCCACCGGTCCGGCCACGCCGACCCGCACGCCGTCGACCCACCGCCGGAAGCGGCGCGTCTGCCGCAGCGTGCGCAGCGCGGTCCACACCGCGTTGCCGACCGCCACGGTGCCAACCAGCACCAGCACAACCGCGGCCACCGCACCGGGATGACCACCGCGCCCGAGTTCACGTGCCGCCGGATCGGCGCCGAGCAACCCGGTCACGCACCAGCCGACAACCAGCGCGGGGTAGGTGGCCAGCGCGGTCACAACCAGCGTCGTCAGGGCAGCGCCGGGCCTCATTCGTCATTCACCAGCTTGCGTAATCTCGCGCGCAGCTCGTCGTCGCCCTCGACGTGGTCGACGAAGGACGCCAGTGCCGCCTCACCGTGGTCGTCCAGCAGCCGTCGGACCGCGATCTCGGCGGCGTTGTCGAATGCCGCGCGGTAGGCGTATCCACGTCCGGATCGCTCGCGCAGCACCACCCCGCGCTCGGCCAGCCTGGAGAGCACGGTCATCACCGTGGTGTACGCCAGTGCGGAAGCCCGCCCCTCGTTCAGCTCATCCAGCACCGCGCGAACCCGCATCGCCGAGCCGGCCCGCCACAGCACCTCCATGACTTCGGACTCCAACGGTCCGAGCGCGGATCTGCGGTCGCCACTCGCCATGGCGCCCAGACTACTACGGGCACGTCGTAGCTGGGTCGCCTGTTATCGGCCGTCATCTCCCGTCTGCTCGTCCCGCTCGGCGGGTTCGTAGCGGAGCAGCACGGATTTCCCGTCGAACGTCCGCGACTCGGTGAGCCGCAGGTTGAGGCAATCCGCCGGAGCCGGGAACAGCGGCTTGCCGCCGCCGAGTACGACCGGGTGGATGGTTATGTGGTACTCGTCGATCAAGCCGAGGTCGGTGAGCGTGGCCGCGAGACCGGAACCTCCGGTGAGGAGCAGGTCCTTGCCCGGCTGCTGCTTCAACGCGGTGACCTCGTCGGCGACGTTCCCGTTGATCACGCGAGCGCCCCAGCCGGCCTCCCCCAGAGTCCTGGAAAACACGATCTTCGGGGTCGCCCGCCAGACAGGGGCGAATTTCAGGTCGTGCTCGTCGTCCGACATCGATTCCGCGTGCGGCCAGTACCCGGACATCAGGTCCCACACCACACGCCCGTACAGAAAGGTGTCGACCCGATCGTTCAGGCCGTAGGAGTACTCGAACAGCTCCGGTCCCACGGCCGGCCAGTCGAACTCGCCATTCGGCCCGTTGATGTAGCCGTCGAGCGAGCTGTGAACCCAGTAGAGAATCTTCCGCATGACGCTCTCCTTCGGGAGGTGATCGGTGCTTTCCTGGGTAAGTCGTCGCCGCCCAGACGTTTCGACATCTGGCGGAAGATCCCGCCGGCACGGCCGGTCAGGACGCCGCGATGATCTCGTCGTTGACGACGATGATCCGTGCACCGCACACGCAGGTCTGATACCGGACCGTGCCGAGTGACGAGGGGTGCCGGGAATCAACCCGCTGCTCGGCGATCGGCCATCCGCAGTGCGGGCAGTCTGGTGGCGCGGGTTCGTCGCTGGTATGCACGCCCCCACCATGATGTAATGTTTTTGTGCATTTCAACCATTACGGCGGCACGGGCGCGGAGCTGGCGGTGCGCATGGTCAACGCGCCGGTGGTCTCCGATGATCTGCTGCGGGCCCACGAACTCCGGGTGGGCGGGCTGAGCCAGGCGCAGTGCCGCACGCTCACCGAGTGGGCGGGCAGGCTGCGACCGGTGTTCACCGAACCGGAGCTCGACACGGTGGTGAAGCTGGTGAACGAGCTGCTGGCGGATTCCGCCAGCAAGCCGTACATCTCGCAGCACGACGGGCGTCCGCCGCACCTGCACTACGCGAGTGAGCACGACGATGCCGTGGCGCGGGTTCTGGCCTTCACCGCCGCGGGCCTCGCGAACCTGGTTTGCGAGGCCCCGCAGCGGTTGGGCCACTGTGGACGGTCCGGCTGCGACGTGGTGTACGTAGGCACCTCACGCAACGGCCGGCGCCGGTTCTGCTCGACCCGGTGCGCCAACCGCACCAGGGTGTCGGAACACCGCGGCCGGCGACGAGCCGAGGGGTGAGCTACTTCTCCGTACCGCCGGATTCTTCGGTGGACGGTGCGGCAGGGCCACCGATCGGTGGGATCGGCGGCGTGCCCTCCCCCGCGGTCAGCGCCGCCGCGCTACCGCCGCGCGGCGTGTTGAGCGGACCGGGAACTTCCTGGCGCGCCACGGCTTCCGCGGCCCGCACGGCTTCGGCCACCTTGGGGTCGGTGGTCATGTCGAACCAGTCATCGATCCCCTCGTCCTGATCCTGCGGACGCTCGAGTTCTTCCTCCGGCTCCGGCGGCTCGTAGCGGAACACGCCGTCCTCGCCGGGCGCGCCCAGCATCTTGGCGAAGCCTTCGAGGGCCTTGCCATAGTCGGTCGGCACCATCCAGACCTTGTTGGCATCGCCCTGCGCCATCTGCGGAAGCGTCTGCAGGTACTGGTACGCGAGGACTTCCGGGGTCGGGCGGCCCTGCTTGATCGCGGCGAACACCTTCTGGATGGCCTTCGCCTGACCCTGTGCCTGCAAGTAACGCGCGGCCCGCTCACCTTGTGCGGTGAGGATCCGGGACTGCCGCTCGGCTTCCGCGTTGAGGATCGCGGCCTGCTTGGAACCTTCCGCGGAGAGGATCTGGCTCTGCTTCTGCCCTTCCGCCGTCTTGATCGCGGACTCCCGCTGACCTTCCGCGGTGAGGATCATGGCGCGCTTCTCCCGGTCCGCGCGCATCTGCTTCTCCATCGAATCCTGAATGGACGGTGGAGGATCGATCGCCTTCAGCTCGACGCGCGCGACGCGGATACCCCAGCGCCCGGTCTCCTCGTCCAGCGTGCCGCGCAGCTGGCTGTTGATCGAGTCGCGGGACGTGAGTGTCTCTTCCAGACTCATCCCACCGACCACATTTCGCAGCGTGGTGGTGGTGAGTTGCTCGACGGCCGCGATGTAGTTGGAGATCTCGTAGACCGCCGAACGGGAATCGGTGACCTGGAAGTACACCACCGTGTCGATGGACACCGTCAGGTTGTCCTGGGTAATCACCGGTTGCGGTGGGAAGGACACAACCTGCTCGCGCAAGTCGATCCTGGCGCGCACCCGGTCAAAGAAGGGCACCAGGAAATTCAAGCCCGGTTGGCCGACCTTGCGAAACCGGCCGAGCCGTTCGATCACGGCTGATTGCGCTTGTGGGACCACCAAGACCGATTTGACGACGATGGTGATGACCAGAAGCGCGACGACGACAACAACGATAATCGTGGTGGTCAACGAAGCCTCCACTCATGCATTGGATACCGCTTGGTCAATGGATGTGAGCTCGACGCGGCTGACCCTAATCCCCCAGCTGTCCACGGTCTCGCGCAGGAACGTGTCGAGCTCATGCCGAATCAGGTGATATGAGCTGCGCGCTTGCTCGAATGTCTTCCCGCCTACCAGATTTCTTACCCCCGTTTTCGTCAATTCCGCGACCGCCTGCGGGTAGCCCGCCACCTCGTACGTGGCGGCACGGGGATCGCTGACCTCGTAGCGGATGGTCAGCCGCACGGACGCTACCCGCTTGTCCGCAGTGGTGATGGCCAGGTCGGTGAATTCCAGTACCTGTTCCCGGCGATCGATGCGGGCGCGGATCCGATCAACGAACGGCACCAGCAGGTGCAGACCTGGCTCGAGCACCGCACGGAACCGGCCGAGCCGTTCGATCACCGCGCTGGTATCGGGCCGCACTACCAGCACCGAGCGCCAGGCCACGGCGGCGAGCACGATAACCGGTGCGATCAACAGCACCACCAGCTGCACGGATTCCACTCAGGACTCCGACCACACGACCGCGGTCGCTCCGGAAATGTCCATCACGGTGACCGACTGGCCAGGCTCGATCACCTGGGTGTCGTCGTAAGACCGCGCCGACCACGTGTCGCCGCCGATCTTCACCTGCCCGCGGTGCGCGTCCACCCTGGCCACCACGGTCGCCTTGCTCCCGACCAGCGCCTGCACGTTGGTTTTCACCTCGTCGCCGGCGTGCATTCGGCGCTTGAGCGCCGGCCGGGCGATGGTGATCAGGCCGATGGAAACGGCGGCGAACACGACGAGGGTGACCAGCAGGTGGGCGTCCAGCACCGCCGCACCCGCCGCACCCAACGCGCCGATTCCCAGCATCAACAGCACGAAGTCACCCGAAAGGACTTCGGCACCGATGAGAACGACACCCGCGAGCAGCCAGATCAAGGCGACCATGACGCCATGGTGTCAGATAGCCACCGGATACGCGGAACGAGTGAGTGGACGTGATCCATGCGTGATCTCGTCGACCCCGATGATCTAGCTGTCGGACAGCAGGCGTGCCGGCTCGGCGGTGTAGCGCGCGTACCGGAGCAATGACTGTCCCGGCCGCCAGGTGGACAGCAGCATGTGATCGCCCTCCGGCGCCAACCCGGTGAGCACCACCTCCTCAAGGTCCAATCGGAAAAGATGGAACGGTTCCGGAGGCTCGGCTTCGTCGGCGTAGGCCCGCAGCTCGTCCGGGTCGGTCACCTCGATGGCCCGCCCGGATACCTTGACGTCTCCCCCGGTCATCGACCCCTCTCCCGGGTTGGCGTGCAGCGCGAAACGTGGGTCTCGCCGCAGGTCGCGCGCTTTGACGGCGTTCCACATCGATCCGATGATCAGATCGGGCCCGTGGAAGTCCACCTCGGTGCCGCTGACCCTCGGCGAGCCGTCCTTTCGGATGGTGGCCAGCACGTGGTGCTTCATCGCGGTGAACCGCTCAACGGCCGCCGACGCCAGTTCGGGAGCTTCCGCGGTGAACTGTTCCCAAGTCGTCATGACCGCATTATCGGTCCGGGGTCCGACAGTTCTCGGGGAACAGTCGGTACGCAGCGTCTCCGGTGCCTTGGCGAGAAACGCTGCCAGCACGTCATCGTCGAGCCCGCCGACGACCCGGCGGCCGCGCAGGATGTCGAAGTAGCCATCTACGTTGCGTTGCACCGCCACCGGTTCGTCCCGGAGTAGGTGCGCTAGTGCGAGTACGACGGGTAGATCATCGGCCATGCGCGTCTTCCTTGTCGGGCCAGGTGGGATAACAAATCGGGCAGTACGTTCGGTCGGCTGGTGATGTGTGGATGGGTGGTAGACAGACGGCGCCACAGTCGGCGAGACCGAAAGCTCGCCCTCGGTGCCGTATCCGACGCTGGTTGACGGCTGGCACACGGTGCAGCAAGTGACGGCTGAACAGCCCTGGCCAGTCGCCGGCACCGTCGCGTTCACCGCCTCGCACCGTGCGGCAACCACAGATCGCTCGGCGGGCGCAGCTCACGGGTCGGCGCTCCCGGCGCGCCCGGAGGTGGAAGCGCGAGCAGATCGGCGATCACCTCGGCGACCGTGCCGCGTCGCTTCCACACCGGCCCTCCGTCGGTGCGTCCGTGGTTGTCCAGCCGGAACCGCATGGCAAGGGCCTCGTGGATGTCGGTGATCATGCACATATCGATCGCGCCACCAACCCGGGGACGCTCGCCGCACAGCGCGGTGATCCCGTAGTCGTCCGAGAGGCAGGTGAACCGAAACCCGAGTCGCCTGGCCTGTTCCAGCGCGGCGGTCGCCTCTGGGCAGTTGTCCGTAGTCATCGGGGTTGGCGCCTCCGGACGAGATGCAGCACGGTGACCGGTGGCCACCCGTTCGCCTCGTTCATCACCACGGTGATCCGCTTAGGCACCGCGTGCCGGCCGTTTCGGCCGCGAAACAGCCCGTGCAACGTCCTCATCGCTCGCCTTCCAGCCTGATGCGCTCGCTAGTTACCTGGCGAAGGCTGGCTTTGTTCGACGGCGGCTTCGTGAATTGGGCATCGTGAATGAATGGAAGCTGTCACGAGTTGAATTCAATGTGTGACGTGCTCTGCACGCAAGGTGATGCAGCGATGTTCTGATGTCGCATCGGTAGCGCCAGCGCGCATCATGTGGCCGCGACACGTCAGCCGGATAATCTCCGCTATATTCGCATTCGAACTGGGTAGCGTGTGACTCATGCCAGGCATCAACCCGAAGCCGCCGAAGGCCCGTGCACTCGGTGCCGTTTTGCGGGAAGTACGGGAGACTGCCGGTCTGAGTCAGCGAAGGTTGGCTACCAAGATCAGCCGGGACCAGGGAGTCGTATCGCGCTGGGAAACGGGCGACCGCATCCCGGATGTTGCTGATGTGGCGCAGTATCTCACTGCGCTAGGTATAGCCGGTGCGCGTTACGACGAGGTTGTCGGCATGGCCGGCAACCTCGACACTCCCCGCTGGGTGGCGATCACCCTGCCGGAACAACGCGCACAGCTTGCCGGCTTGCTGGACCTGGAGAGCACGGCGTCGGCTATCACGGACATCTCGCCACTGCTGATTCCCGGGCTATTGCAAACTCGCGACTACACCAAAGAGATCATGGCCGCAGCCGCACTGCCGGCGGAGGAACTGTCCACCCGGGTGGCCATCCGTGCCGGCCGACGTGACGTGATCACCCGGCCCGATCCCGCGTCCCTGCTCGCGCTGATTGGCGAGGCGGCGCTTCGCCAAATGATCGTTCCTCCCGAACTGATGGCGCGGCAACTGCGATACGTGCTTGAAATGGCTGAGCGGCCGAACGTAGACGTCCGGGTCCTTCCATTCCGTGCCGGTTGGCATCCGGGCGTGGAAGGCCCGTTCACGCTCATCGAGCCACGCGGGGAGAGTCCCGTTGTCCATCTGGAAAAGCGCGAATCAGGCCTGTTCCTGCACGAGGAAAAAGATGTCGCTGTCTACCGACAAGCCGTCGATTGGGTGCTGAAAGCAGGGATGAGCGCCGAGGACTCCGCGCAGCTCGTTGACGAGGTCATCAAAGAAATGGAGCAGATGGCAGGAAATCAAGTTTCGTAAGAAGGTCGAGCTGCCAATGCGGCCGACGCCGTTGGCTGACAGTTCACATTGCCCTGACGTGTCCGTGGCGTTAGAGTCGATGCCGTGACTGCCGGGTCGGCCATGGGCCACGCACGAGTGAGGTTCCCGGCCACGGCGTGAGCGCCGGGCGGGCGAGAGGCCCGCCTTTCTGAGCTTCCCACCTTCGCGCGACAGCGCCGCGCGCTGTCGCCAATCTCCCCGGCGGTTTCGATCGCCGCCGGCTTCGCGGGCCAATTCACAAACCGATTCGGTCGGCTATTTGGCGCGCCTTTCCCATTTTTTCCTACACCACGGTCGCCCCGCGGTGATTTTGTCCTGCCCGCGAACGGTTCGCGGGACCACTAACCTTGGAGAAAAACACCGAATGCCAAACGATTTCAATCAACAGATCATCGACGAGTTCCGCGCCAACCAAGGGCAAGTCGGCGGCCCTTTCGAAGGAGCACGGCTACTCCTACTGACCACTACCGGAGCGCGGTCCGGCGGCACACACACGACCCCGGTCGGTTACCTTCCGGACGGCGTCGAACGAATGCTGATCATCGCGTCGGCCGGCGGCGCGCCGCACCATCCGGACTGGTTCCACAACCTGGTGGCCAATCCCCGCGTCACGGTGGAAAACGGTGTCTTCACCTACGACGCGCACGCGGTTGTGCTGGACGGCGCCGAACGCGACCGGATCTTCGCCCGCGCGGCCGAGGCAGACCCGGGATGGGCCGATTATCAGGCCAACACAACCCGCGTCATCCCGGTCGTGGCGCTCGAGGAGATCCCCGGGCCGCCGAATTTCAACGCCGCATCACCCGGCTCGGCTCTCAAGCTGATCCACGACGCGTTCCGGCGGGAGCTCGCCCTGGTCCGCAAGGAGGTCGCCGAATCGGGTCCCGGACTGGGCGCGCAGCTCCGGATCAACTGCCTGACCCTCTGCGACGGGCTGCGGCACCACCACACCGGCGAGGACACCGGAATGTTCCCGTTTCTCGCCGAGCAGCGTCCCGACCTCGCCCCGACCGTGGACCGGCTGCACACCGAGCACCAGAAGATCGCGGCACTGCTCGACGACCTGCGGAAGGTCATCGCGGGCGACGGCGCCGATCCGCTGCTGGTGCTCCCCGAAGTCGAGCGGCTCACCGACGAACTGGAAAGCCACCTGACCTACGAGGAGGAGCAGCTGATCCCGATTCTCGACGCGTCGAGCCGCTGAGCGCCAGTCGCGAGAATTCAAGGAACGGCTGTGTGCCCGGACTAGTGAGAAGTGGCGTTGAAAACCGCCATGGTCGGCGGCTCAGACGAGTGGCAGGGGCCAGCGATGCCAGTTGTCGTCGTTTCCGAACCACACGAACTGAGTGCTGTCATTCGCGACAACGCCGAACTTGTCCGGGGTGGGCTGGTTGAGGTCGTCGAAAAGACTGCGGGTGGCTTCGACGGTGTCCCAGAGGCGGCGGGGCCCGGACTGGGTGATCTGGTATGTGCCGTCTAACTCGGGGCGAGCGAAGGCTTCGGCGTGTGAACCGTCGGCGGCGGTGACGATGACGGCCTTGCGCTCGTCGCGGATGTTCGGGTCGAACGCGGGTCCTAAGTGCAGGGAGCGAGTTCCGTGCAGTTGGAGCTGGAGCAGGAATCGGAAGCCCTCGTCATCGACGGGAATGCCGGTGGGATCGACGCGGGTCGTGGTGCGGCTGATGGTTCCCCGCTGGGGTGCGGACGCGTGTTCGTGGGGCCGGTGCGGGTCATCAGGTTCGGGTCGTAACCACATGAAGTGCCCGCCGATCGGCAGGATGGGGCCAATCACCTCGTCGTCAAGGCCGTCCTTGGCGAGCAGGCAGAGGGTGCCGCCCGCGAGATCGCCACGTAGGTTGGCCAGGATCTTGCCTCCGGGCGCGAGTTGCTCGATCCAGGAGAGAGGGATTTCTGGCACCGCCGCTGTGGCGATGATCCGGTCATAGGGTCCGTGCTCGACAGCGCCGGTCGCGCCATCACCTGCAATCAGCGTGGGGTGGTAGCCGAGACTGGCGAGTCGCTGCTGAGCCTTCTCGACGAGGCCGGGGTCGAGGTCGATGGACACCACGTTCGCCTCGCCAAGGCAGTGTGACAGCAAGGCTGCGTTGTAGCCGGTGCCGGTGCCGATTTCCAGCACTCGCTGCCCGTCATGGACGTCGAGGGCTTCCAGCATGCGGGCCATCAGGCTGGGCATGGTGGAGGAACTGGTGGGCACCCGCAATGGCTGCCCGCCAGGCAGTGTGTGTCCGGCTGCGTGCGGCTTGTCTTGTGTGACAAGGGAATCGTCGGAGTAGACCATCGAGAGCCACTCGTCGGCCTCGGCTGGATCGGCTCCGGAGATCTGGCGGTAGCCCTGCCCGGTGGTGAGGGTGACCTGAGGGGTGAACACATGACGGGGTGTGGCGGTAAACGCCTCGATCCATTCCTTGCTGCGCAGGTCTCCGGCGTCGACCAAGGTAGTAATCAGGGATGCCAGTCTCTGCTGCCAGCCGGTGTCGGTCTCGGTCACGTCCCCTCCTTGGTGAGCAGGGTGGCAATGGCGGCGGCGATAGGCAAACCGGTTTCATGCTCGATCCAGCCCCATTGAGCATTTGGTCCGCATTCGAGGAACCACCAGTTCCCGGTGTCGGCCGAGACGGAGAAGTCGAAACAGCCGAAGGGCAACCCGAACCGCTTGAGGTATTCCGAGACGGCGGTGGCGATGGGCTCGGGTGTCTCGACCGGCTCATAGGACAGGGACGGATAGTCCGCTCGCCAATCCACATAGGACGCTTCCGAGCCGGCATGGATCGCCACGGCGAAGCACTCACCGCCCACGGCAGTCAGGCGAATGTCGTGACTCTTGCGGACGAATGCCTGGAATTGGCAAGGGCTCAACGCGATCGAGTCGTCGTCAAACTCATCGGGCCGCACCAAAGTCGCATAGACCAGTTTGGCTTGGCCGTCCTCGTGCAGGAACGGTGCGGACAGCGGCTTGTAGACCACCTGGCCGACTTCGTCGGCGAACGCGCGGGCCTCAGAACCGATTGAGGTAATCAACGTGGGCGGGACACGGAACCCGACCTCAGCGGCCGTCTGTAACTGGGCGGCCTTGAGCTCGGAATCGGCGATGCGAGAGGGCCGGTTGACAAACGGAACCGGTAGGCATGACAGCAGCCCGCCCAGCCCTTGGCGGGCCTCGGCGGTGGCGAACCGCCGGTGCTGGGCAGGCAGGTGGGTGGGGAACCGGAAGCTGGATGGACGCCGATAGTAGACGGCCGTGATGTCGGAGAGCCGCAGATCGCGTTGCCCGTCGGACAGCGAGCCGCCCCAGGCAGGGTGTGGGCCGGTCGCTGTGAACGACAACGTCTCGGGGAAGTCGCCCAAATCCATCCGCACGTGATCACGGCCCCGGTCATCCAGCGCCTCGCATACCCGCGTCGCGGTGTCGTCGTCGGGCGCGGTAAGGACCAGCACCGTCACCTCAGTCTTCCCTCTCCCGCTCCACGTCGTCCTGGACGGTCTCGGTCTTACCGTCCCGGCTGATCTGAGTGGCCTCCTTCACGGTGACCGTGTAGTACGTCTTCTTGTGCTTGTCACACGGAATTACCGGAGTCACCGCGAACCGCAGGCCGAACGGCACCGGCCCGTTCTGCGCGGCCCCAGCGCAGTCGGGGGGTCGTGTCCGATGGGCTTGCCAGGGCAGCTTGTCCAGCACGGCCATGACCGGATCGTTGACAGGCATTCTCGACTCTCCGTTCGTGATAATAGGCGTTCTGTGATCACCCTCGCGCATCCGAGCTGATGGCGGAAGGGGTGATGAGGAGGAGCAGCTGATCCCGATTCTCGACGCGTCGAGCCGCTGAGCGCCAGTCGCGAGAATTCAAGGAACGGCTGTGTGCCCGGACTAGTGAGAAGTGGCGTACCCCGCCGGTGACGGGGTCGCCTGTGGACACTCGAGTCTCGGCGGGCACCCGTTGCGGGGGTTCGTTTTCCGCTGTGTCGAAATGTGGGGTGACGGTTTTCCATCACCCATCTGTCGGGCGCTCGATGAGGAGTTCGAAAAGTGTCGGTCGGGTGGGTAGAATCAAACATATGAACGCACCCGCAGACGCTCCGGTCGGTGGTGAGTTGTGGCAGCTCACTGGCGAGGAGTTGCGGGACGAACTGCAGGCGGCGGAGCGGGTGCTCAACCGCGCCTTCGGCCGGTCCCTGCAGGTGATCAGTGAATTCCTGGCGCGTGGGGACACGTGTGGCTACTCGAGCTTGCGGCGGTATCTGCATGACGCGCTGAACGTCACCGACACGGACGCCCGCCATCGGATCACCTATGCCCAAGCTTTGATCGGGACCCGCGCCGTGACCGGCACGGTGATGCCGGCGCCGCTGGCGGAGACGGGGCGCGCGGTGGTGGAGGGGGTGGTGAGTCCGAAGCAGGTGGAGCAGATCCACAAAACCCTCACCGACCTGCCCGACGGGACCCCTTCGGAGGTTCGCGCCCAGGCGGAGCATGATCTGGTGGACGCCGCACAGAAGTTTGATCCGGTGCAGGTGGCGCGGGTGGGGCAGCGGATCCACGCGCACCTCGACCCGGACGGCCCCGAACCGC
>WHSZ01000007.1 GCA_009379845.1 Pseudonocardiaceae bacterium
CCGGCCGGCCGCGCCGCCCGCCGAGGTGCCGAGGGCCCGTAGGGTTGGGGAGCATGAACGTTACCGACAAGCTGGCCGCCCGCCTGCCCAAGATTGGCGATCGTAGCGGCACCAGCCCCGTGGTCGCGGTGGTGAAGCTGCACGGGGTGATCACCCCGATGCCGTCTCCCTTGTCCAGGGGCACGATCAATCTCGCAGCCGTGGAAAGCGCTCTGACCAGTGCGTTCGGCCGCGATCGGCTGTCAGCCGTCGCGCTGTCGATCAATTCGCCCGGTGGGGCGCCGACCCAGTCCGCGCTGGTGGCCGAGCGGATCCGGCAGCTCGCCGCGAAGCACAACGTGCCGGTGCTCGGCTTCTGCGAGGATCTCGCGGCTTCTGGTGGGTATTACCTGGCCTGTGCGGCGGACGAGATCTACGCGCATCGCAGCTCGATGGTCGGCTCGATCGGCGTGATCACGTCCAGCTTTGGGTTGGACGGGCTGATCGAGCGGCTCGGCGTGCAGCGCCGGGTGTACACCGCCGGCGAGAACAAGCACCGGCTCGACCCGTTCCAGCCGGAGAAGGCCGACGACGTGGCCTGGTTGGAAGGGATGCAGTCGCAGATCCACGAGGTGTTCGCGGACTGGGTGCGGGAGCGGCGGGCCGGCCTGCTTGCCTCCGACGAGGACCTGTTCACCGGCGAGGTGTGGACCGGCGCGAAGGCTGAGAAGCTGGGGCTTATCGACGGGCTCGGCACCCTGCGCGAGGTGATCGCACGGCGCTACCCGGACGCGGAGGTGGTGACCGCCGAGCCGAAGCGTCCGCTGCTTGCACGGCTCGGGGTAGGCCCAGCCGCCGGGCTCGGCGCGCTCGCCGGCGACAAACTCGGCGCGGCCATCACGGCGATCGAGCATCGCGCCGCCTGGTCCCGTTTCGGCCTGTAAACCCCACGAGTACGTTGTGTCGTTGGGCGACACAAAGTACTCACGGGTGTCCCGTAACGGGTACTACGGTTGTGGCCGGCTGGCGGCCATACTGGGCGGGATACGGACACGTTCGGTGGTCCGCTGTCCTTGTCGTGACGGCCTTCGGAGCGACTAGACAGCGGCGCGTGCAATCGGCAGGATGCTTGTCACAGTGAGTACCCATGACAACACCAGGCAGCTCGTCGTTCTCGCGGTAGACGACGAGCCACCGGGTCTGAACATCTTGCGGGAGCGGTTGGACAACAACCCGCATGTGCGGCGCGTCTTCTCCGCCGTTGACGCCTCCGAGGCGCTGCGCGTGCTCGGTGGGGACGATCAGGAGCTGCGCGCACGCAAGGAACACGGCCTGCCGCCGGTGGACGCGGTGTTCGCCGATCTGCGGATGCCCGGCCTTTCCGGGATCGAGATGGCCAGGGTGATCACCGCGATGAAGCCGGCGCCCGCACTGGTGTTCGTCACGGGGCACAACGACCGCGCGGTCGACGCCTTCGATCTCGGCGCCGTTGACTACCTGCTCAAACCGTGCGAGCAGAAGCGGCTGGACCTGGCGATGGAGCGGGTGCTGCAGAAGATCGACGCGTCGGCACCACGGGACGCGGGCGTGGGCTCCGGCGTCGCCGAGGCCGGCGAGGACGAGGTGATCCCGGTCGAGCTCGCCGGCACGACGAAACTGGTGCCGCGCTCCCAAGTGCAGTGGGTCGAGGCGCAGGGGGACTACGCACGGTTGTTCACCACGGACGGCAGTAGCCATCTGGTGCGCATCCCTCTCGCCCAGTTGGAGGAGCGCTGGTCGCCGGCGGGCTTCGTGCGGATTCACCGCTCGTACCTGGTCTCCTTGCAGCTCATCAGCGAGCTGCGGATGGGCGCGTCCGGGTACACGGTCATCGTCGGTCCGGAGGGCAAGGAACTGCCGGTCAGCCGCCGGCACACCAGGGAACTGAAGGACCGGCTCACCGGTTCGCCAAGGAATGGTTACGGGGCATGAGCTCGCACGGCGGGAGCCAATCGGGGCACCGCGGCGACTCGGGTGACCCGGAACCCGGGGCGGACAACCCAGCGGCCGGCGACGCCGAGGACGGCTCGGTGTCGAAGGGCAAGCCGCGTACCAGGCGGCGCGCACGGCAACCGGGGCGCAGGCGTGCCGACCCGAACCGGCGAACCGATCCGAACAGCGCTGTCGATCCGTACCTGGCCGGCAGGGCCCAACCGGCCGGCGGCTCGCAAGGACCGAGACACTCGGATCAACGGCGCGCCTCGGAACCGCCCGCTCCGGATCGCCGCCCGCCCCGGCGCAAGCGCGTGGTGCTCGCCGATCCACGGGCCCCGGTGACCGCCCTGCGCACCGTCGTTGAGCTGGAGGAACAGACCAGCTTCGGAGAGATGTTGATCAAGGATCTGGTTCGCGCGCAGCTGAAGCTGGCACTCGGCCTCGCCGCGGTGGTGCTGGTGCTGCTCGGCGGGCTGCCGATCCTGTTCCTGCTCGCTCCCTCGGTCACCCAGGCCACCGTCGTGGGCGTGCCGGTACCGTGGCTACTGCTCGGCGTTCTACCCTTTCCGTTGCTGGTAGTGGTCGGTCTGTGGCACAACCGTCGCGCGGAGCGGCACGAGCGAGACTTCGTTGACATGGTGGAGAACTGAGGGTGTGGGCCAAGAACTGAACCCGTGGGCGCTCGGCGGCGTGCTGCTGGTCGCCATCGTCACGTTCTACATTGGACACCGCAGTTCCCGGCTCGCCAGCACCACGCAAGATTTTCTCGTCGCCCGGCGGACGGTCCGATCGCGGCGCAACGCGGCCGCCGTTTCCGGCGAGTACCTCTCGGCCGCGTCGTTCCTCGGAGTGGCCGGGCTGGTGCTCAAGGACGGGGCCGACGCGCTGTGGTTCCCGATCGGCTTCACCGCGGGCTACCTGGCGCTGATGCTGTTCGTTGCCGCGCCGCTGCGGCGTTCCGGCGCCTACACCTTGCCGGACTTCGCGGAAGCGAGGCTCGCCTCCGTCGGTCTTCGCCGGTTGGCCACGTGCTGCGTACTGCTCATCGGAACGCTCTACCTGATGCCGCAGTTGCAGGGCGCCAGCCTCGCGCTCAGCACGATCGTGCCGGCACCGTCCTGGGTCGGCGCGGTGCTGGTGAGCGCGGTGGTCATCGTGAACGTCATCGGCGGTGGCATGCGCGCGATCACCGTGGTGCAGGCATTCCAGTACTGGCTGAAACTGTTCGCGATCGCGGTGCCGGCCTTCGTGTTGTGTGCGGTGTTCGTGGGTGGCGGGGCAGCCGAGCAGACTTCCGGTGACTCGCTGTCCCAGCCGACGTCGCCGACCTTCGCCAAGGAGACCACCGTCGACGTGCGGACGCCGGTGACGCTGGACTTCAGCCAGCCGATGTGGGTTCGGGTGGACGGCTCGGTCGACAACCATCCGCGCGGCGCCAAGCCGACGTACCTTTCCAGCGGCGAACATACCGTCAGCGAAGGAACCAAGATCCGGTTCAACGAAGGGGCATCGGTTCCGGTGGTGGCCGGTTCGCCGGTCTACAACTCGCAATGGCTGCGTGCGGGCGATGACGGGATCAACTCGGTGTTCGTCACCTACTCGCTGATCCTCGCGACTTTCCTTGGCACCATGGGACTCCCGCACGTACTTGTGCGTTTCTACACGAATCCGAGCGGTAGGGCGGCGCGCCGGACGACGTTACACGTGTTGCTATTACTGGGATTGTTCTACCTGTTCCCTATCCTGATCGGCGCACTGTCCAGGTTGTACACCCCGGAATTGCTGGTCACCGGCGAAACGGACGCCGCGGTGCTGCTGCTGCCGAACGCGATGCTACCGGGTGCGCTCGGGCAGGTTCTGGGTGCGGTTACCGCGGCGGGGGCGTTCGCGGCGTTCCTTTCCACCTCGTCCGGTCTGCTCGTCAGCCTTTCGGGAGTGTTGTCCACTGACGTATTTCGCGGGCGGGTAAGAGATTTCCGACTGGCCACAGTGGTCGCCGGGATAGTTCCGCTGCTGCTCGCGGTATCCGTGCGCCCGCAAGACATCTCGCTGAGCGTTGGCATGACGTTCGCGCTCGCCGCGTCGACGTTCAGCCCGGTGCTGGTGCTCGGTATCTGGTGGCGCAAGCTCACCGATCTCGGGGCCGCGGTGGGCATGGTGCTCGGCGGTGGGCTGGTGCTCGCCTCGCTGGTACTCGACAGGGTCAGTAGCTACACCGGAAACTGGGCGCCGCAACTGGTCGAGCAGCCGGCGCTGGTGACGGTGCCGGTGGCGTTCCTGGCCACGGTGCTGGTCAGCAAGGCAACCGCGGGCCGAGTTCCCAGTGATGTCAACAGGATCTTGCTGCGCATGCATGCGCCGGATCCGCTCGGATTTATCCGCGACCGTGACGTGGCGCGATTTGGCCGTGCGGAAGAAAAACTCCGGTTGAGCGGCGGACGGCATCGTAAGTGAGAGACGCCTGCGTGAGAAGACGCCTGTCCACTGTGTAGTGGATAACGATTCGATCGCATCGAGGGTTGATCGTTTCCGGTGAAGGGTGTACACAAGTTCACCTAATGCCGAGCTTGGCCATTCAAACAGGGCAAAAAGGACTCGGCAAGGCAAAAGTCTATCTGATCGTCAGCCAACAACCTTGCGTACGAACCTGATCAGAGGCTTACTAACACCGCCGGTGAACCCTAACGGTCAGTACCGGAACGGTTACTGGTCAAATGGGGGCGCCAACCAGGTCGGAGTGAGCGCGCTCCGTCCATCCCGTGGTCGGGGCGTGCTAGCTGAACATGCATGGGAGAACACTGATAATGAGCACCAGCGAGCTCAATACGTCTGACGGCGGCGAGCCGCCAGAGTCGCCAGACGACCAGTGGGTCCGGGTGCAGGCGAGCGATGACTTCGTTCAGCTACGCAGGAAACTGCGTGGCTTCGTCTTCCCGATGGCCGGACTGTTCCTCGGGTGGTACCTGCTGTACGTGTTGCTTGCCGACTACGCGCACGGCTTCATGTCGACCAAGGTAGTCGGCAACATCAATATCGGCCTGATCCTCGGTCTGTTGCAGTTCGTGTCCACGTTCGTGATCACCGGTCTGTACGTGCGTTACGCCAACAAGAACCTCGACCCGGTGGCCGACAAGATTCGTACGGAGATCGAGGGGGCTGACAGGTGAACGTGCTGGCGCAAAACCTCGAACAGAGCAACCCGGCGCTGAACATCAGCATTTTCGCGGTGTTCGTCATCGCGACGCTGCTGATCGTGTTCCGGGCGAGCCGCTACACCAAGAACGCAGCGGATTACTACGCCGCGGGGCGGTCGTTTTCCGGCGCGCAGAACGGGATCGCGATTTCCGGCGATTACCTGTCGGCGGCGTCGTTCCTCGGCATCGCCGGGGCCATCGCGCTGTACGGGTACGACGGATTCCTTTATTCGATCGGGTTCCTGGTGGCGTGGCTGGTGGCGCTGCTGCTGGTCGCCGAATTGTTGCGGAATACCGGGAAATTCACCCTCGGCGATGTGTTGAGCTTCCGGATGCGGCAGCGTCCGGTGCGGGCCGCCGCGGCGGTCTCCACGCTCGCGGTGTCGTTCTTCTACCTGCTGGCCCAGATGGCCGGTGCGGGTGGCCTCGTCAACCTGCTCCTCGGCATCGAGGGTGACGCCGCCCAGTCCGTGGTCATCGCGGGAGTCGGTGTCGTGATGATCCTCTATGTGCTGATCGGCGGCATGAAGGGCACCACCTGGGTGCAGATCGTCAAGGCCGGCCTGCTGATCGCCGGTACGTTCGCCATGACGATCTGGGTGCTCGGCAGGTACGGGTTCAACATTTCCGAACTGTTCGGTGACGCCGCGGCGAGGGGCGGCCAGGAGGTGCTCAATCCTGGTGCGCAGTACGGCGAATCCGGCACCACGCGGCTGGACTTCGTGTCCCTCGGTATCGCGCTGGTGCTCGGTACGGCGGGGTTGCCGCACGTGCTGATGCGTTTCTACACCGTGCCGACGGCGCGGGAGGCGCGCCGTTCGGTGGTGTGGGCGATCTGGCTGATCGGCATCTTCTACCTGTTCACCCTGGCGCTCGGTTACGGCGCGGGTGCGCTGGTCGGCAAGGATGCCATCGCGAACGCGCCTGGCGAGGAGAACTCGGCCGCCCCGCTGCTCGCGCTTGAGCTCGGCGGTCCGGTGCTGCTCGGGTTCATCGCGGCGGTGGCGTTCGCCACGATCCTCGCCGTGGTCGCCGGGTTGACGATCACCGCGTCGGCGTCCTTCGCGCATGACGTGTACGCCAACGTGATCAAGAGGGGTGCCGAGGACAGCCGGCAGCAGGAAGTGAAGGTCGCGCGGATCACGGCGTTGGTGATCGGGGCACTGGCGATCATCGGTGGCATCCTCGCCAAGGGCCAGAACGTGGCGTTCCTTGTGGCGCTTGCGTTCGCGGTCGCCGCGTCGGCGAACCTGCCCACGTTGCTGTACTCGCTGTTCTGGAGGCGGTTCAACACCCAGGGCGCGCTGTGGAGCATGTACGGCGGGTTGCTCATCTGCGTTGTGCTGATTATCTTCTCGCCGGCGGTTTCCGGTACCGAGGACTCGATGATCACGACAGCGGACTTCCACTGGTTCCCGCTTGAGAACCCGGGCATCGTGTCCATCCCGGCCGCGTTCATTCTCGGCTGGCTGGGCACCGTGCTGTCCGGTGAGCGTAACGACGCCAAGCACGCCGAGATGGAGGTGCGCTCGCTCACCGGTGCGGGTGCCGAGAAGGCGACCACGCACTGATACCCGTCCTCGCCAGGGGCCCCGGTGCGCTGCGCCGGGGCCCCTTTACGCGCGCGCAACGGGTCGGCGTGGCAGCATCGAATGCGTGGATCCGCAGAATGTGCCCAATGTGCCGGTTGGCGAGCTCCGCGACGGCGTGCGGCTGCTTGACGTGCGTGAACATGACGAGTGGAGCGCCGGCCACGCTCCGGACGCGGTGCACATCCCGCTCGGTGAACTTCCCGCCCGGCTCGCCGAGCTGCCGGACGCGGACGCGCTGTACGTGGTGTGCCGCAGCGGTGGTCGCTCCGCGCGTGCCGCCGCGTACCTGAACGCGAACGGCTGGGAAGCGGTGAACGTGGACGGCGGCATGCACTCCTGGCACGCGAACGGCCGGAAGCTCGTCGCTGAGAACCCCGGCGCCGACCCCGAGGTCATATAGCGTTGCACCCGTACTGGCCACCGCCCCCGCACCGGGCACCACCGCAGCCCCCGCAACCCGGCGTTCGCGGGAGCGGAGCCGGTGGTGTGCAGTGGGTGGCCACCCCGCCGCCACCGCCGCCGTGGGTGCGCCGGCGCTCGGCGGAACCGCCGCCGGAGCCGTATCGCGGCCCGCCGTCCTACCCCGCGACGCCGCGCTGGGGATTCCCGCATCTGGTGTGGCGCTGGCCGACGTCCGTGCCCGGTACACCGTCCGACGCCCTTTCCCCGATGCAGCGAGTGCGGGTGCTCGCCGCGCCGGCCATCTCGGTGCTGTGGCTGTGCGTCCTGATCGCGGTGTTCGCCGCCGGCGGGGAGATATGGCGCTACGTGCTGCTGGTGCGAAGTCGCGGCGGCGCGCTGAACCCCGACGTGGTGACCGCCTCCGATGCGGTGGTGCTCGCTGGCGCGCTACTGAGCATCGCCGTTGGCGTGCTGGCGCTGGTGCTGTGCCTGCTGTGGCTGTTCGCCGCGCGCACCGCGGCCGCGGATATCGCCGAGATGGATCCGGCCAGGCCGGCGTGGCAGGTGTTGCTCGGCATCCTGGTGCCGGTGTTCAACTTCGTGCAGGCCGGACCGATCGTGGCCGAGCTGGAGCACGCCGTGCTGCGCCGCCCAGCCGGTCGCCGTCCGAGGCCGACCCGGCTGGTGTACCTCTGGTGGGCGGCGTGGGTGACAAGCGGTGCGCTGGCGTTGCTGACGATCGTGTGGCGGCAGCGGGACGGCGTGCAAGCGATGGCGGACGGCGTGGTGCTGACCGCACTGACCGACCTGGCCGCCGCCGGGTTGGCGGTGCTGACCATCCTGGTGATCCGGCGGTTCACCGCGTTGCTCGTGCCGCTTTCCGCGCTGCAGGCCCGGCAGCTGCGGGTGGTGGCGGTGCGGGATGCCCCGCGACCACCGCTGCGCGCGGGCCGCTCAGCGGGCTCCGCCCGCTGAGCTCGTGAGTCTTTTTGGGTGCTATAACCCTTAAAAAGACTCACGAGCCTTCACCTCGCGATCACCTGGGCTACGTGTGGGCGACGCCTTCGGCTGCGAATCTCGTCGCGCCGGCGGGATCGACTGGGGAGGCATCGTGTGGCGTAACGGGATCCGGGTGGCCGGGATGGCGCTGGTGGTGGTGCTGGCGCCGAGCGCGCAGGCCGTCGGTCCGACCGAGCCGGCCTTTGACCTGCAGGCGCATCGTGGCGGTATCGGGCTGACCGTCGAGAGCACCCTGGCCGCCTTCTCCACCGCGCTCGAACTGGGGGTGAGCACGTTGGAGCTGGACATCCAGATCACCAGGGACGGGCGTGACGTGGTTACCCACGACCGGCAGATCAACCCGGCGAAGTGTGCCGACACCGAACCGGTGCGGCCGGGCGACCCGCAGTTCCCTTACGCGGGGAAGTACATCAAGGACCTCACCTTCGCGCAGGTGCGCACCCTGGACTGCGGATCGCAGCGGCAACCCAACCACCCGGACCAGCAACTCTCGCCCGGTGCGAAGATGCCGACGTTGCACGAGGTGTTCGCGCTGGCGCGCAGCTACCACGCGCGGGACATCGGGTTCAACATCGAGACGAAGGTGGAGGCCGCGGCGCCGGAGGAAACCGCGCCGCGCGAGCAGTTCGTCGAGATCGCCGCGCGGGAGATCCGGCGATCGGGGTTCCTGCGGAACGTCACGATCCAGAGTTTCGACTGGGGTGCGTTGATGCTGATGCGCCGGGTCGAGCCACGGCTGCCGGTGGTGGCGTTGACGCAACCGGAGTTCCTGGAGGTTGGCCAGCCGGGGCGGTCCCCATGGCTCGGCGGGCTGGACATCGACGACTTCGACGGCAGCCCGGTCCGGGCGGTGCGCACGTTCGGCGCTGGCGCGCTGTCTCCGGTACACGGCAACCCGCAGGACGGCGTCATCGGCGATCCGGATTACCGGCCGTTCACCACGCCGGCGCTGGTGTCCGAGGCGCATCGGGCCGGGTTGAAGGTGATCCCGTGGACGGTGAACGACCCCGCGACCATGCGGCACTTCATCGACATCGGGGTGGACGGGCTGATCACCGACTACCCGGACCGGCTGCGCGAGGTGCTGGCCGACCGCGGCATGCCGCTTCCCCGCCCGTACCACCGGTGAGTCCCCGCGCCTACTTCTCCGCGAGGGAGGCGCGCACCTCGTCCATGTCGAGCTGTTGTACCTGGTCGATGAGCTCGCCAAGCGCCGGCTCGGAGAGTGCGCCGGGCTGAGCGTAGAGCACCACGCCGTCCCGGACGGCCATCAGCGTGGGGATCGAGGAGATTCCGAACGAGGCTGCCAGCCCCTGCTCGGCCTCGGTGTCCACGGTGCCGAACGTGATTTCCTCGTGCTGCTCGGCGGCACGCTCGAAAATCGGGGCGAACATCCGGCACGGGCCGCACCACGACGCCCAGAAGTCGATCAACACGGTGCCGGGTGCGGCCACCACGTCGTTGAAGTTGTCCTTGGTCAGTTCCACAGTCGCCACGTAGGGCTAACGCTGCCGCGCACGACAGCATTCCGGTCGCGGGTCAGTAGTACTTGCAGTTCCAATCCACGGCATGCGGGTTCTTCGGGTCGGAGAAGTAGAACGCGGCCCTCGCGCAGAAGCGGCTGCCCTGCACGATCGGCACGCTTGGCGAGGAGGTGGCACAGTTCGTGTTGGCGCCGCACGCTCGCTCGTCGGCAGCTTGCTGCACGCCGTTCCGCCAGATGCTGACGACCATTTTGCTGGTGCCCTGCACGGGACATGTCAGCCAGCCGCTGGCGAACACCCGTGACCGGTGATCTTCTTTGTCCACAGCCGATTTGGCGGTGCACTGGGCCGGCGCGGCGGTTTCTGTCCCGTCGCCGGCCGTCGCCGGGCTCGCTGCCAGCGTCGCGAGACCGAATCCGCTCACCGTCGACAACACAAGCGCGCCTAGCCTCCGGCGGACAGCGCGCGATTTCTGGCCAGACATCAGCATTCTCCCTTTCGATCAGTAGTTGCTGCAGAAGGTTCGGTTCCATTCACCCCAGCCACTCAGGTGCGTGTGCACCCGGGCGCACCAACGCTGGGAACCGTTGGGGTTGCTGACGTAGTCGGTGGTGGTGTAGCAGCTTTTCGCGTTGTAGCACTCATCCTTGCCGTACCCGACCTCCGCACCGTTGCGGGTCAGGGTGACTTGGACGACTATGGGGGTATTCGGAAACGGCCGGTCGCAGTTCATCCACGCCGCGCCGTATACGCCCGTCGGCGGTGGTGCGGTGTTCTTGTTGTCGACCATCCCGCCGGGGTTGCAGGTCAGCATCGGCCTGACATCAGTGGTGTTCGAATCGGTTGCGGATTCGGCATTGGCGATGTTCGGCAGCAGGCTCAGCCCCACACCGAGTGTTGCTGCCGCGGCGCCCATCATCAGTTTTCTGGTTCGCATCTGGGCTCTCGTTTCGTAATACGATGAATTCGTACGCCTGTGCGTGTGGTGATCAAATTCTGGGGGCACCGGCGCGGAGTCACCGTATTGCGCGGAACTGTCAGATCGCTGTCATCTCGCTGTCACGAGCCGACCGGAAGGGCGCGCAGTCCGCGGATCACGAACTCGGGGCGCCGTACCGGCTCGCCGGCCAGTTCGAGGGACGGCAGCCGGGCGACGAGCGCGCGCAGCGCCGCTTCGATCTCCAGCCGGGCGAGCGGTGCGCCGACGCAGTAGTGGATGCCCGCGCCGAATCCGAGGTGCGGGTTCGGGGTGCGGCCAACGTCGAGCACGTCCGGCTCGGTGAATACCGCGGGATCCCGTGCCGCGGCGCCGAGCAGCGCGGCGATCTTGTCGCCGGCCTCGAGGTGATACCCCGCGATGTCCACCGGCGCGGTCGCGGTGCGCTCGAACAACTGCAGCGGCGCGTCGTACCGGATGAGTTCTTCAACGGCGGTGCCAGCCAGCTCGGGCGCGGTGCGTAGTCGTTGCCACTGCGCGGGATCGCGCAGCAACGCCAACGTTCCGTTGCCGAGCACGTGCACGCTTGCCTCGTGCCCGGCCATGAGTAGCAGCACCGCGGTGGCCACCAGCTCGTCCTCGGTCAGCCGCGCGCCGTCCGAATCCCGCACCGCCACCAGGTCGCTGAGCAGGTCGTCGGTCGGCTCGGCTCTGCGCCGCGCGATCAGCGTGCGCAGGTATGCCACGAACTCGGCGGCCGCCTGCTCGGCGGCGCGTTGCCGCTCGGTGTCCAGCCCATACTCGTACATCTTCACGATCGCGTTCGACCACGGCACCAGCCATCCCCGCTCGCCGGCAGGGACGCCGAGCAGCTCGGCGATCACCTCGACCGGCAGCGGCGCGGCGACGTGGTGTATGAGGTCGGCGTGGCCTTCCGCGTCGATCCGCTCGGCAAGGTCGGCGACCAGGCGCTCGGTCAGCGCGGCCACCCACGGGCGCAACCGTTCCACGTGGCCGCGGGCGAACGCGGACGAGATCAACCTGCGCAGCCGGGTGTGCGTTGGAGGTTCGTTCTCCAGCAACGAGTTCTCGTGCAGCAGGTTGAACGCGGCGAACTCGTCGGCCGGGTCGCGGGGCAGCCAGATCCGGCCGAGGTCGCGGTCCCGCAGCACCGCGGACGCCGCCAGGTGCGACACCGCGATCGCCAGGCCGAGGCCGCCGTGCCAGTGCACCTCGCCGGTGGACCGAAGTGCCGCGAAGGTCGGATACGGGTCGTCCAGGAAATCCGGATCTCCAGCGTCGAACATCCCCGCGAGCCTAGCCCGGAGAACGGGGGCGGGGCGCGCGATCGGAAACCGCAATTTGGATGCATATTGGTTTACTGCACGAGGCGGCGAGTTCATTCCGGTAGCAGTCGCTCAACGTCACCAATTCGTTGGTCGAGCCGTGCGGAGTTCACGCCACGAGCGGAGTTTCGAGCGCTCTTGAAGGTGTCCTTGGCAGCGTCGAACACCCCGGCCCGCGCGTAGGATTCCGCGAGCCACGTTTGATACAACGCTACCTCTCGCGCGTGATCGGACTGGTAGCCCGAAATCGCGGCGGACAGCAACGGCTCTGCCTTCACCGGGTCGCTGAGCTCGATCAGGCACCGCCCGGCCATGACGTCGATTTCCTTCCTATCCATCCAGTAGACCCACTCCGGCTCCTCAACGCCCCCTGACCGCTGCTCGTAGGCTTCGTCTACGGCGTCCAATGCGCGCCAGGTTCCGTCCCGATCGCGCGCTCGCGCGCTCGCCCACGCGACGCGCTCGAGCAGGAGAGTCCGGACAACGGGGGTAGTTTGCCCGGCACCCTTGGTGGCCGATCGTGCCAGGAGTAGCGCGTCAGCGGGATCGCCGACGTTGGCTTTCTGGTAGCTCAGTGACGACAGGAGCTGCCCAGCGAGCGCTCGGTCGCCGGCGGTTTGGGCAGCTGACACCCCGGACAAGTAGACGCGTTGTGCTTCTGTGTACTGGCCGGCGTCGCTGGCAACCCAACCGGCGAGTTGCGCGAGCTCGCCGACGATGGTCAGCAATCGTCGCCCGGTGTCCTCCGCGTAGGTCGCGGTGTTGGCTACGTGCTGAGCATCCGCGAGTTCGCGCCGGACGAGAGGAAACAGGTCACCGCCGCCGATGATGTCGTCGAGGTGACGTAACTCGATGACGCGCTTCTCCAGCTCGCTCGCAAGGCGCGCTCCGATTCGCCGGCCGGCCGATGAATGCACCGAAACCGGGGAGTCGGCGACCAACCATTCATGAGCGACCCTCAGCGGATCATCGGGTGGGCCGTAGAGGGAATCTATGGAGACGTTCAGTGCTCGCGAATAGGCCGCGACGTGTTCGGGGCTGATCGTGCGCTTTCCGGTCTCCAGCAGTCCAAGTAGCGGCTTGCTGTAGTGAGTTCGAGCGGCCATCGCCGACAGACTGACCCCGGCGGCCTCCCGGGCCGCCCGAAGATTCGAGCCGAGATCGGCCATCAGTCACCACCTGTAGACGCCAGTAGACGCCGAACCCGTTCACCTCACGCCATGTGTTGACGAGGCTACCGGAAAGGGATGAATCAATGGATGCGTCGGTGCGGCATCCCTTGAGCGGACGGACGGAACAGCGTGATCTGACGAAGGAGCACGATTGTGTTACTCGCGAAGCTCGACAACGGTGCGTCGCAAGTGGGTAGTGAATATCCGGAGGCAACCGCCGCCCTTGAACGCGCCAAGGTCTCCGGGTTTCGGTTCTGGCCTCTGCATGCTGACGACGGGATCGCCGTGGTGTGCGGCGAGCGCCACTGCCTCGGCGCCGTTGACATGTGCGTGGTCGGCGGTGAAGACGACGCGTTCGCCATGCGGTTCCGGCTCGACGGCGATGGGCGCGCGGAGGGGCGGCCACTTTGGAAACGGCACGGCACTGTCGTGGAAGTCGTGACGGCCCTCGTCGATCTTCCGCCGCCAGGGGCGCCAGGCGCTCCGATTCGCGAGCTGGCAGCCACCAGCGATCTGTGGTTGCCCGCGATGGACTGATGGATAACGGAAGGGCGGGTGATGTTGCCGAGTGGCCGGGATTATTCAGTCACCACTACCTGCATCGAGTCGCTTCGGCCAACCGACACCGAATGCGGCACCGCGGCAGGGCGTTCGGACTTGCCGACTGCGGTGCGGTGTGCGTTCCGCCCGTGTGCGTGTTGGTTGCCGAGCGGAAGTGGTGCCCACGATGTTTTTCCGCCTGGCTCAATGATGGAGGTATGGATGGCTGATCCCGATGACCTGTGCGTCGTGGTGGCGCTGGCGCGTCTGCTGGAGGAAGAACCGGTGGCGGTCCATCGGGTGCCCGATGGCTACGTCGATGTATTTCGCGGCCAACGGGTGGTCGGGTCTCTCGATGACGATGTGCTGGCGACCTTTCTGGCCAAGGCATCGTCGACGTTGGCCACCGCCGAATGGCTCATGACCGCCGCCCTCGGTCTCTCCGGCCACGCAGAATGCCCCGACCGTGCCAGGTCCGCACAGGGCGGCCTGGCCGAGGAGGAAGGAAGAACGGATGAGAGTAGTTATCGAGCAGTTTTCTGGCGATCCGGTGGCACCGCATAGTGCCCAATTTCCGCTCGGTCGTTCAACGAGTGAGCCGAGCGATTTTGCCGCTCCGTCGCAAGCGGGAATTCGACCGTGGATTTTGGGTGGATGCGCCCGGCGAGGCATCAATGCGACCTGCTGCGCGGCCCGTTTGTATACAGTCATGACGAGCAAGTCGCAATTGACCGGGAGGGCCGTTACCTGACGACGGAGGACCCAACGGCGAACAAGGTCACGAACAACGATGGTGATGAGGGGCCGTCGGAGGACTTTACATACGACTTCTGTCCCGACTCGCCGTACTCCCTGTGATGTCGGTTCTTGTCCTGGCAGAGGATATCGACGCGAGCGCGGATGCCGTCGTACGGGCGTTGGCGGACCGTGGCGCGATTGTGCATCGCGTCAACACCGCTTGGTTTCCCGCGCAGCTCAGTGTTTCCGCTGGGCTGCACGGCGGGCACTGGGTCGGTCAACTTGTGACGCCGTGGCGCGTGATCGATCTGGAGGAGGTTACGGCGGTGTGGTACCGCACGCCGAAAGCGTATCGGTTTCCGGCCGAGATGAGTCCGATTGAACGGGCTCACGCTAACTTGGAGGCCAAGTACGGCCTTGGCGGTGTGCTGAGTTCCCTCCCCGCATTGTGGGTAAACCATCCTGCGCGACTCGCTGACGCGGCGTATAAGCCTGTCCAGCTTGTGACCGCCGCTCGATGCGGCCTCGACACACCCGACACCTTGATCACCAACGAGTCGAATTCGGTCGAGCTCTTCGCGGCTAAGGGCAAAACCGTCACGAAGGTCCTCGGCACTAACACAATTGTTGAGGAAGGCGTGCGAAAGCTGGCCTTCACTCGGGTACTCGATAACGCGGACCTCGCCGACCTGCGAGGGATCGAGCAAACAACCCACCTGTTTCAACGCTGGGTGCCCAAGGCGTTCGAGGCTCGCATCGTGGTGATCGGTGAGTACCTGACCACGGCGGCGATTCATGCCCAGAGCGCGACCAGCTATGTTGACTGGCGGGCGGACTACGACAGCTTGACGTATGAACTGATCGAGCCGCCGGCGAGGGTCACCGCTGGGGTGCGGCGACTCATGAAATCGATGGGTCTCGTGTACGGCGCCCTCGATTTCGTTGTGCAACCCGATGGAGTGTGGACATTTCTGGAAATCAACGCCGGCGGTCAGTATGGATGGATCGAAGATGCAATCGGCGCGCCACTGACTGACCAGCTCGCCGACTTACTTGTCAAGGGGAAGCAGTGACAACACTCGAAACCGAGTGGGCTGACTATGCCCGGCGACTCGCCGACAATCTGCTCTCCACTGGCGACGTGTGCTCGGCGGCATGGCATGAGGCGCTCGCCGAAGTGCCGCGACATGTGCTCGTGCCACGCGCCTACCGGCAGGACAGCACTGGGAAATGGACCCCATTCGATACCGGTCAAGAGCTCGAACGAGTCTACTCGCCAGAGACCCTGATTACGTCGCTGGCGCACGTTGAGGGGCACGAGAGCCCGATTTCGTCGAGCACGAAACCCGATCTCATGGTTCGCATGCTCGAAACGCTGGATATCCGCTATGGGCACCGAGTGCTCGAAATCGGCACCGGCAGCGGATACAACGCCGCGCTTCTGGCCCATCGACTTGGTGATGATTGTGTGTTTTCCGTCGATATCGACACCGAACTCGTGGACCGAGCCCGCGAGCGGCTCGCTACTGCCGGATACCGGCCGACTCTGCGGGCAGTCGACGGGGAGACAGGGCTAGTCGAGCACGCGCCCTACGACAGGATCCTCGCGACGTGCTCGGTGTCGGCCGTGCCATGGGCTTGGGCGGAGCAACTCGCTCCCGAAGGTGCGATCCTGGTGGACTTCAAACTGGCTGTAAGCGCCGGTAACCTCGTACATCTACGACGAGCTGACGACCGTCTCGAGGGTAGGTTCACCCACCGCTGGGCCGCGTTCATGGCGATGCGCCACGACGAGGAGCCCGAAGCGCGGAGATCCGCAAGCCGTCCTACGGGTGACCGCAGCCGGTCGACCTCCACGCCAGCACAGCCGTGGAACGAGACGCCGATAGTCTGGTTCCTTGCTCAGCTGCGGCTGCCGCGCGGCGTGGTGCCTGGTCTCCAATTGCACCCCAAGACCTATCAGCCGACTGCGGCGACGCTCTCGGCGGCCGATGGTTCGTGGGCGCATGTGAGCCTGACCGATCAGATCGTGACGGAGGCCGGCCCAAGCTCGTTGTGGTCCCCGGTCGAGCAGGCTTACGGCTGGTGGACAGCAACCGGCCGGCCAAGCTGGGAGCGATTTGGCCTTACCGTGCGATCCGACGGTCAGCACTGGTTGTGGCTTGACGGGCCCGATAGCCCACAGTGCTGGCAACTCGGCGTGGACAGGTAGTCGATGGGTGACGAGCAGCAGGCTTCGCAGGGTGTGCCCTCGTGGACGGACGAGGAGATGTTCACCCGTCGCCTGCCGCGTCGACCGGACCCGCAGACCGGGGAACCGTTCCGCCGCACGGGCTCGCCTACTTCCGTGGTGGTGAAACCAAGCCCGAGGACGATCCGCACCGCGAGATTCGCTTATCGCACAAACCCGATCCGCCGCCCGGCACGGGGCCGGTTCTTGCCTGGCACCGCGAAAATCATCGAGGAAAAGTTTCCGGCTTCTTCTGGGCGTTTGGACTCCTAACCGCCCTAGCGGCGTTTTCAATGATCCTCGACGGTGATCCCCTAGCACTATTTACGTTTTGGCCAGGCTGGATAATTATCCTCGTGTTTTCTTATTTGATGTCGGATCCGTTTGGCTATTTCTGTTATTCGGCGGGTGCGGATTGGGTGCAGGCGCAGCGGACTCGCTGGGGGATCACCCGCAAGCACTACATCACGCTTTACGACCTCACCGAAATCGAAGCGTCGTACGGTGGGCCTACCTTTCACCTGCATCTCAGGAACGCTGAGCGTGGTTTCTCGCGTAGCTTCGAGGAACTCCAGCGTGATCGTCGTATTTGGGATCTGGTCTACAACGGTATCTTGTATTCCGTGGCCAATGGGGCGAAGACCAACAACCAGACGGCCGGAATCCTGCAGCTCAACGAAACTCCGGCGCTGCGGTTGCGCCGGACCTGGGAGATCCGGAACGGGTTCCGTGAGTGAGCGGGACACCCGCAGCATAGTGAGCTTCAACGGCAAAACGCGCACCTGGGTGCGCCTGCACGGCAACAACGGTTCGGGCGTGTCATGATGCGGGTGTGCAGCCGATGGTTGTGGCGCATCGCGGTGCCTCCACGCACCGGGCGGAGCATACGCTTGGCGCCTACGAATTGGCGATCGAGCAGGGTGCCGACGGGTTGGAATGCGATGTGCGGCTGACCAGGGACGGGCACCTCGTCTGCGTGCACGACCGGCGAATCGATCGGACATCGAGCGGCACCGGGTTGGTCAGCGCGCTGAGCCTCGCCGAACTGTCCGAACTGGACTTCTCCGGCTGGCACAATCCGGAAGCGGAACCGGGCCCGCCTGGCGTGCTCACCCTGGAGACCTTGCTGGAGTTCGCCGTGGACAGCAAGGCCACGCTGTTCGTGGAGACCAAGCATCCGGTTCGTTACGCCGGCCTTGTCGAGGCGAAGCTGATCGCGCTGCTTTCGCGGTACGGCTTGGCGAACCCGCAGTCCAAAGAGGACTCGCAGGTGCTTGTGATGTCGTTCTCCTTGCGTGCCATGCGTCGTACCCGGCAGTTGGCGCCGACGCTGCCAACCGTGCTGCTGTTCGCCGCACGGACCCCCGGCAGACGGGACGGCAACCTGCCACCGGAAGTGGACCTCGCCGGGCCGGGAATCACGCTGCTGCGCGACGATCCCGGCTACGTGGCCCGCGCAGCCGAACGCGGCCACGCCACCTACTGCTGGACGGTGGACAAGTCCGAAGACATCCTGCTGTGCCGGCGCCTCGGGGTGCGCTACCTCGCCACGAACACCCCGGAGGTCGCGCGCCACACGCTGCGCGGCGATGGTCGTTAGCCACGCTGTTAGGCTCGGCCAGACCAACCGGAATACAGCGGCGATCCCAGTAGCGGCCGGGCGGAAACCGAGCAGCACACCGAGGTACGAGGAGTAGCGGGTGGCCAAGCGGACGGCGGTCAAGCGACGCGGCCAGAAACAGGTGCACGACGGGCCGAACCCGCGCCAGCCGTGCCCGTGTGGCTCGGGCAAGCGGTACAAGGCGTGCCACGGAGCCGAGGGCGGCGCGATCGACGTGCCGGTCGCCCGGCCGTTCGAGGGGCTGGCAGCCGAGCGGGAGCTGGTCGCACTGCGCGAGTTCGTGCCGTCGGCCACCGTCGCGCTGCCGTTGCGCGTCGAAGCCGACCGCGAGGTCACGCTGGCCACCGTGTTGCCGATGGCCTCGGCAGGGCTGGTGCGCTCGGACGGTTCCGTGTTCATCGGCATGCAGGTGCAAACCCGATCGTCGGATATCAGCAGGGACCTCGGCCGCGCCATCCGGTGGGCGCTGGACGCCGAGCTCGGCGCGGTGCTGCCGGTTGTCGGGCCGGACACCGATCCGGAAGCCGAGCGCCTGCAGGACCTGGTGGACCCGGAGGCCGAGCTGGACCCCGAGCTGCACACCGACTTCTCCTGGTGGGTCCCGGAGGACACCGAGGCAACCGGCGAAGTCGCGGCCTCGTTGCAGCGCGCGAACGAGGCGATCATGCCGACCGAGCGGCTCGGCCCCGGTGCCTACTGGGTGGATGCCGGGGACAAGGCGCACTTGCGGTGGGTCCGGTCGGAGCCGGAGGAACGGCTGCTGCCCGCGATGGCTCGGCTGTCCGCCCGCGGCGAGCTGGCGCTCGGCGAGGGTTCCCGGTACGCGGGTTCGTTCCGCGCGCACGGGCTGCTGGTGCCGGTTTGGGATCTGGACCGCGAGTCACACCCGCGCGAATGGGACCAGCCTGCGCAAGAGTTGGGCCAACGCCTCGATACCGCGCTCGGCTCGCTCGACGACGAACCGCTGTCCGCCGCGGAACGGCGGGCAAGGGACGGCTTGATCGGCCGCCAGATCACGTTACGTTAACTTGGTGGTCACGTAGGGAATACGGGGTTCACTCACCGGTATCTCAGTGCTCCGAACCGCTGAACCCGGCACATCGCCTATGCGTCTACCCTGTGCGCCGAGTAACAGGCAACCCCTCAGCTGGGTCGTGCGTGCACTAATGCGACTAGCGCGCGTCACCCGACCGGCATGAGGGAGGTTCACGGTGTTCATCGCACAGCCGGCCGCACAAGCGTGCCCTGCTGTGCCGGTGACCACCGCGGACTACGGCACCGGGTGGCACGAACGTGCGCGGGTCAGGGGGTACGTAGTGGCGGGCGACACGGCGGACTTCGGGGAGTTCGTCCGTGTCGCCCTGCCCGGCCTGCTGCGCTACGGGCACGCGCTGACCGGGAACCCGCACGACGCGGCCGACCTGGTGCAGACCGTGCTGGAGAAGGTGGGCGCCCGCTGGACGATGGTGCAGCGCAAGACCGGTGACCCTGTCGCGTACATCCGGCGGTCGATGGCCAACGCTCATATCAGCAAGTGGCGCCGGACCCGCAAGGAGAACCTGGTCGCCGACATACCCGAGCGAGCCCAGCCGCCGGGCCCCGATTCGTTCGAGAACGAACCACTGTGGCAAGCGTTACGAGATCTGCCGCCGAGGCAACGCGCGGTCATCGTGCTGCGCTACTACGAGGGGCTGTCCGAAGCGGAGATCGCCGATTCGCTCGGGGTGAGCCAGGGAACGGTGAAAAGCCAGGCAAGCAAGGCGATGAGCACGCTGCGCGGGCGCCTGGACGGAGAATACGGGGGGAGGGACGAGCCGTGAGCCTGAACGACGACGAACTCGACAGCGAGCTGCGCCGGTTGTTCGGCGACGACCGGCTCGACCTTCCCGCGCGGCCGGACGCCGGGCGGGCGGTGCTGGCCGGAGCGAAACGCATTCGGCGGCGCCGCGCCATGCTGACCGGCAGCGGCGGCGCGGTCGCGGTCGCCGCGGTGCTGGTCGCCGGCATCACGCTCACCTCGGGGCAGAACGCCGACCAGCAGCCGCCGTCCGGGCTCGGCGGGCAGACCACCATGTCCACGACCGCGAAGCCCTCGCCGCCAAAGACCACGACCACCCCGTCCCCGCCGCCGGCGACCACGCCGGAAACATCTGAGCCCTCGGCCACCACACCGCCGGAGACCACTTCGGACACCCGCTCGGCAGGGCCGGGGGCGGAGATCCTCGCCGCTCCGGTGCCGTCCGACGCCACGCTCGGTCCGCAGGGCCTCGGCGGCCTGCGGCTCGGGATGTCCGCCGAGGAGGCCATCGCGACGGGGCATCTGGGGCCCGACGCGCAGCAGCCGAGGGCGTACTGCGAGAGCTACGAGGTTTACGGCGGTTCCGGCGCGAACGCCACGATGAACAGCGGGGATGGCCTGATGGCGATCACCGGCGGCCCAAGTACCCGCACCCCGGAAGGCATCGGGTCCGGATCGACGAAGGACGAGGTGCGGGCCGCTTACCCGAACCTGCAGGATCAGGGCAGCTCCGCGACGACCGCGGTTCCTGGCAACCCGAACGCGGTGTTCAGCTTCCAGTTCTCCGGCGAGCAGGGACCGGTCTCTCAGGTCAGGATCGCCACGTCCGCCGCGAGGTGCGGCTCCTGACCTGCCGGTGAGTACTTTGCGGTTCGATAACGCCGCAAAGTACTCACCGGGGTGTTTCAGAGGGCGCCGCCTGCGACGGATGGCATGGTCGGGTCGTCGCCGCCGTCCCCGAGGTCTTCACGGGCCAGGAAGTTCTCCACGTCGAACAGGTTCCCGTTGGATCGCTTGATCACGTTGAGCAGGGTGGACATCTGGGAGACCTCCTCGACCTGCTCCTTGAGGAACCACTGCATGAACTGCTCGCCCTGGTAGTCATCCTCGTCGCGGGCGGCCTTGGCCAGTGAGGTGATGTCCGTGGTGACTTCCTTCTCCTGCTTCAGCGCCAGCTCGACCAGTTCCTCCGCCTTGGAGAAGTCGTTGCGTACCTCGTCGACGTGCGGAATGGTGACATGCTGGTCGTTGTCCATCAGGTACTGCACGATGATCATCGCGTGGTTGCGCTCTTCCAGCGCCTGTGCGTAGAAGTGCTTCGCGAGGCGAGGCAGGTCCTCCTTGTCGAACCACACCGCGAGCGCCACGTACTGGTGTGAGGCGTGGAACTCGTTGCGAATTTGGGTGTGCAGCAGTTCGGTGAACTTCGAATGCGATTTCTTTGTACTCGTCGGCATATTTCAAAGGTACCGTTGCCAATAGGGTCGTTTCCAGCTAGGAAAGCCTTAGCAACCCTATTCGTGGAATTGTTAGGTAAGGCTAGGGAAAATCTATTAAGGTTAGGTATTCCTTATTGCCGCGCCCTCAGGTTCCCGGCTCGCGATATGCCGCCGTAGCGGGGTTTTACAGTGCGGTGCGGGTAATCGGGCATGACATGCACCGCGGCCCGCCCCGGCCCGATCCCAGCTCGGAACCGGCGATACGCAGTACTTCGATACCGGAATTTTCCAGGCGCGCATTGGTTTCCACATTGCGTTCGTAAGCGACCAGCACGCCGGGAGCCAATGCGAGCGTGTTGTTTCCGTCATCCCATTGCTCGCGCTCTGCCGTTACCGGATCAAGGCCGGTGTGGATAACCCGGAGCCGATCGATGCCCATCGCGTTCGCCGCGGCCGTCAGGAATGGCTCCGGCCCGCCGACCCGCACGCTGCCGCCGTCCTCGGCCGGCCACACCGGGTAGGCCCGCAGGGTGTCCCGGATCGCCGGGTACATCACCACGGCGTCCCGGTCCACCATCGTGCAGACGGTGTCCAGATGCATGCTCGCCCGGTCCTGCGAGATCGGCACGGCCAGCACGGTGTGCGCGAGGCCGTCCGAAAACGCCGATCGTGCGAGGGCTTCCGCGCCCGCGGGCGTGGTCCGTTCACCGACCCCGATGGCGAGCACACCGGGAGCGAGCAGCAGCACGTCGCCGCCCTCAACCGGGGCCGAGTGGGCCCCGTACGCGCGCCCGCAGGCACGGAATCGCGGGTGGTAGGCATAGATCAGGTCGAGCACGCTGGTTTCCCTGCGCCTGGCGGGCATGGCAAGCGAGGCGATCGCGATCCGGTCGGCGATCCACGCCGACGAGTCCCGGGTGAACAGCAGGTTCGGCAGCGGATCAACGGCGAAGTCGTGTGCGTGGTGCATCTGGCGCACCAGCGAGGCGCCCTCCGCGGCCGGCAACTCCTCGAAGGTCAGCCCCGCGGTGAGCACCCCGGCCAGCGTCTCGGAATCCACAGTAGACAGGTAGGAGCGAAGCGCGTCGGCGAGCTGGCCGCCGAGCCTGCGCTCGTCCACCGCGGCGTGCACTCCCGCGCTGTGTGCCCGTGCGTCGGCCAGCGCGGTGCACAGCGCGTCGGCGAGCAGCAGTACCTCGACGCCGTGCTCCCGCAACACCCCCGCGAAGGCGTCGTGTTCCTGCTGCGCGCGATCGACCCACGGGATGCTGTCGAACAGCAGCTTGTCGTTGTTGCGTGGGGTGAGCCGCTTCAGCTCGGCGCCAGGCCGGTGCAGCAACACGGATCGCAGCGGGCCGACCTCGCTGTCCACATACGGTGCCGGTGCGGTCGCGGTGCTGGTCGGGACCGACGAGTGGGTGCTCACGGGGTTCAACCCTAACGGCGGCGAGCCGGTAAGACTTCGGTAAGCACGATCGTCGGCACCGCGCGCGCCGGTCCGCGGTCCAATGGGCGACGAACGCGACGAGCGGGAGGTACTCGACATGCGCAAGATCATGCGGCGACCGGTGACCTGGGTGATCGCCGGACTGGCCGTGGTGCTGCTGGCCGGCGGGCTGTGGGCGTTCCAGCCGTGGAAGGCGTTCACCCAGAGCACCGTGAACGAGGAGCTGCCGGCCGCGGCGGCGCAGCCGTCACCGGACACCCAGTCACGGGACGTCCCGTCAAGCACGACGCCGAGTGCCCCCGCCGAACCGGAGGTCCTCGCCAACGGCGAGTTCGTCGACGGCGAGCACGAGACGTCCGGCACCGCGCGGGTGCTCGAACTCGCGGAAGGCAAGCGGGTGCTCCGGCTGGAGGGATTCTCCACTTCGGACGGACCAGATGTGCATGTGTGGCTCAGCGATCAGAAATCCGGCGGCGACTGGGGCAGCTATGACGACGGTCGCTACATTCCGCTCGGCAAGATGAAGGCGACCGACGGTAATCAGAACTACGTGCTGCCGGACGGCGCCACACTTGGCGGGATGCGCAGCGCGGTGATCTGGTGCGATCGGTTCAACGTCGCCTTCGGCTCCGCCCCGCTTGATCTCTAAGGCAGCGAGGAGACGTGGTCGCGGAGCAAGGAATACCCAACGAACGCGACCACATCCAGCAGCGTGTGCGCGATGATCAGCGGCCACAACCGGTTGGTGCGCTGCCAGATACGCCCGAACAGCAGCCCCATCAGCAGGTTGCCGATGAACCCGCCGATGCCTTGGTACAGGTGGTACGAGCCGCGCAGGATCGCAGCGACAAGCAACGACGTGTTCTCCCGCCAGCGGAGCTGCCGCAGCCTGGTGAGCAGGTACCCGACCACGAGCACCTCCTCGGCCCAGGCATTTCCAGCGGCGGCCAGCGTCAGCACGATCGGCCGCCACCACGACTCATCCAAAGTGGAGGGTTGAACGGCGAGGTTGAGCCCGGCGTTCCACGCGACGAGGTAGAACACCAGGCCGGGAATGCCGATCAGCGCGGTCAGACCGGCGCCGGTCAGGGCGTCCCTGCCGAGCCTGCGGGAGCCAAGCCCGATCGACGCGAGCCGAATCCCGGTACGCCACAGTAGGTATGCGCCGAGCGCGCCCCACGCGAGCAGCCGGAGCACGGAGCTCAGCTGGCTGAGCAGATCGAGCCAGCCGATCGTGGCGCCGGGCTCGTTGATCGCCACGCGCTGCTCGTTGAGCGCCGTGGTGCGCAGCAGCGAGTCCAGAAGGGACAGCAGGCTGTTCAGCCCGGCCAGTCCGAGCGTGAGCGTAAAAACGATCACCAGCTCGGCGACGACGCCCCGGCGCTGTGCGGGATCGTCGAGTGGCGCGGGTTCGTCCGGGCGCGGGGGTGCGAGCCAGGCGCGCAGGCGGGAAGTCACGGCCGCACGTTACCCGCGGGATGGAGAAGATCACCTCGGGTTGCCCCGCGCGGTCGCGGGCATTGTAGGGGCGCCAGGCGGAGGCGGAGATCACCGGTTCGATTTCGTTATTCACATGCAACGTCTATTCAGGACAGAACCGTTGCTCAGCACGAATACGCGGGTCTGCGGTACAGCGGTCGGCACGGTCGCATAGGCTCCGCGCCGAACGAGCTATCTGCGCAGGTTCGGCGTTTAGCGCCACTTGTGTATTTCTGATCGTTCACGGGAGACTTCCCGTCGACAAAATAATGAGGTCTGCGTAAGGGAGGCGCTGTCCAGTGGCTACTAAGCCAGACGACAAGCCACGCGCCGAAGGAGCGGAACCGGGTGCGACGCCGAAGAGCTCGATCGCACCACGGGTCTTCTGGCCCGCGGCGATAATCATCCTGGCCTTCGTTGTCTTCACGGTGAGCGCGCCGGGAACGGCGGAGAACATCATCTCCGCGATCCAGGAAAGCATCATCGGCGGCTTCGGTTGGTATTACACGCTGATCGTGTCGGCGTTCGTGGTGTTCTCGATTTGGCTGGGTCTCGGCCACTTCGGTGACATCAAGCTCGGTCCGGACGACGAGGAACCGGAGTTCAGCAGGTTCTCGTGGTTCGCGATGCTGTTCGCCGCCGGTATGGGTATCGGCCTGATGTTCTTCGGGGTCGCCGAGCCGCTGACCCACTTCGCGAGCCCCAAGCCGGGCACCGGCGGGGGAACCCCAGGGGAGAACGCCCAGCAGGCGCTTGTGCAGACGTTCCTGCACTGGGGCATCCACCCCTGGGCGATCTACGTCGTGGTCGGCCTGGGGATCGCGTACATGGTGCACCGGAAGAACCAGCCGATCTCGATCCGCTGGATCCTGCGGCCGGTGTTCGGCGATCGGGTGAAGGGCTGGATCGGCGACGTCATCGATATCGCCGCGATCGTCGGCACGCTGTTCGGTGTCGCCACCTCGCTCGGCATCGGCGTGACCCAGATCGGGGCCGGGCTGAACTTCCTCGAAGTCATCGAGGAGCCGGGCAACCTGACCTACGTCATCCTGATCGGCGCCATCACGTTGCTCGCGATCACCTCGGTGGTCACCGGTGTGAAGAAGGGCATCAAATGGTTGTCCAACATCAACATCGGTCTCGCGGGCGCCCTACTGATCTTCGTGATCATCGCGGGGCCGACGCTGTTCATCTTCCGGGATTCGGTGCAGTCGGTGGGGCTCTACCTGCAGAACTTGCTGCAGCTGAGCTTCGACACCACGGCGATGCAGGCCGACGACGGAGTCGACTGGCAGGCCGATAACGCTATCTTCTACTGGGGCTGGTGGATTTCCTGGTCGCCGTTCGTCGGCGTGTTCATCGCGCGTGTTTCGCGTGGGCGTACCGTCCGCGAGTTCGTCGCCGCGGTGCTGCTGGTGCCAACGCTGATCTCGATCGTGTGGTTCACCACGCTCGGTGGCACCGCCCTTGCCAGGGAGCTGTTCGGTAACGGTGGCCTGATAGAGAACGGCGAGGTGGATTCCAACACCGCGCTGTTCGACATGCTGGAAGGCCTGCCAGGCGGGTCTATCGCGGCCGGCGTCGCGGTGATCCTTGTGGTGCTGTTCTTCGTCACGTCGTCCGACTCCGGATCACTCGTGGTGGACATGCTCGCCTCCGGTGGTGATCCGGAGCCACCGACCTGGAGCCGGGTGTTCTGGGCCTCGATGGAGGGCGCGGTAGCCATCGCGCTGCTGCTTGCCGGTGGACTCGTGGCACTGCAGACGATGGCGATCGTGATCGCGTTGCCGTTCAGTGTCGTCATCGTGCTGATGTGCGTGGCGATCTACAAGCAGTTCAGCTCGGAACGTAAGACGCAGCTGCGCATCCAGCGTCGACTGCAGCAGCAGGAGCTCACCGAGCATGTCACCGAGAGCTTGATCGACGAGGGGTTGGTCGAGCCGAACGGTGGCAGCGCTTCGGACACCGGCTCGGGCGCCGGCACCGGCCAGCGAGGTGGTGAGAGCAGCTAATCGGAGGTAAAGGCGGCGAGCGGTGCCCCGCGTCCCGGGGGCGCTAGGGTCGAAGTCATGACGCGCAAGATCGCGACCGCGGACGCGGTGGACTTCGACCAGCTCGCCGCCTTTCTTCGTGCCCGGCACCGCGCGATCCTGGTGACCGGTCGTGCCGACGGGCGCCCGCAACTGTCCCCGGTGACATGTGGGCTGGATTCGCAGGCGCGGATCGTGGTTTCCAGCTACCCGCGGCGCGCCAAGATACGCAACCTCCGCAAGGACGCGCGGGCTTCGGTGTGCGTGCTCTCCGACGAATGGGACGGCCCGTGGGCGCAGGTGGACGGGAGCGCTGAGGTGCTCGACCTGCCGGACTCGGTTGAGCCGCTTGTGGAGTACTTCCGGTCCATCTCGGGCGAGCATCCGGATTGGGACGAGTACCGGGAAGCCATGCGGCGGCAGGGCAAATCCTTGATTCGGGTGACCATCGAGCACTGGGGGCCGATCGCGACCGGCGGCTTCCCGCCCGAGCTCGCCTAAGTGGCGTAGGCGAGGAACGGGCAGCCGAGCAGCTGGCGCAACTCGACGGCGAGCTCCTGCTGGGTGCGCACGGTGCGGGAGAACGCCAGCCGCACGTCGTGGTCGTCGCCGAGCATCTCCACCCGTAGCCGGAAGCCGAAACGGTCGAGCCCGAGCGGGCGGATATGGCCGCCGCGCAACGGCGCCGGCAGGTGCTTGGCGAGCAGCCCGACCACGTCCGGGTGGGAAAGCTCGAGGTGCCGCAGCCACTCGTTCTCGTGGCCGCAGAACGGATCCGGCTCTGCTTCGGTGAACGTGGACGGGCGCAGCGAGTGGGTGCCTTCCGCGTCGGCGAGCACGATGGACGCCGGTGTCAGCCGCAGCAGGCTGGCGCCGTGCCCGATGTCCAGCAGTCGTGGATCCGGCCGGTCCTCGGCAAAGGTAGCCGCGCGATGCCGTGCGGCCTTGGTGGTCAGCGGGCGCACCCAGCCGGTGATCCACAGCAGGCCACGGATCGGCTCGCGGAGCGGGACGGGCGCCTGGTCGGCGATCTCCAGGATCACCGTCAACTCGTGCCGTGGCGCCTGCCAGGCCTGTGCGACGAGTTGATGCTCGTCTTCGAGCAGCAGGCTGGTCGTGCCGTCCGGGTGCACGTGATGCAGCAGCGGGCTCACCCGGTTGGCATCCTCGCCGCGGTCCCCAGAGGGCATCAGGTTCGCGCGTCCGCCGCGCGCGGCGATGGTGCGGGCGCGTTCCGCGGGCTGTGGTGCCGGCGGGCGCCGCCCTGCCGATACTTCGATCTCGCTCACCAGTTACCTCCCACTTAGGTAAGCCTAACCTTGACTGCCCGTGGACGGAAGTGGGTCGCGCCTTTTCCTGCCAAGCCTTTCCCGGCACCGCCTCGTGCCGGCGAAAAATGCGCTTGGGGCGAGCCTGCCACGGGTGCTGGGATGGGGCCATGGCCGAACCGGAGGACGCCGCGACGAAGCACATCGGGATCCTGCTGTTTCCGAATGTCGAGGAGCTGGATGCGATCGGGCCGTGGGAGGTCCTGGCGTTCTGGACCCGGGAATTTCCGGACGACGGCTACGCGGTGTCCACGCTCGCGCGGGACGGCGGGTTGGTCGGGTGCGCGAAAGGGTTGACGGTTCGGGCGGACCATTCGTTCGGCTCGGCGCCGGCGTATGACGTGCTGCTACATCCCGGCGGCAAGGGAACCCGGCCACAGCTGACCGACGAGGAACACCTCGCGTGGGTGCGCGCGCAGCGGGAGTCCGTGCCGCTGATGACGAGCGTGTGTACCGGTTCGCTGGTCTACGCGGCTGCCGGGTTGCTGGCCGGGCGTCCGGCCACCACGCACTGGCGTTCCCTCGACCTGCTCGCCGAGCTGGACCCGAGCGTGCGGGTGCGGGCCGACGATCGGTTCGTGGACGACGGCGACGTGGTCACCTCCGCCGGTGTCTCGGCCGGCATCGACATGGCCCTGCACCTGGTGGCGCGGCTGGCCGGCGAGCAGCGGGCCCGCGAGGTACGGCGCGGAATTCAGTACGACCCTCGGCCGCCGGTGTGAACGCCGAGCACCGTTGCGAGCAACGCGGTGCCCGGCTCGGTGTCGCCGAGTCGGGCACCGGCACCTCAGCCGCGCGCCCAGGACCACGCGTAGCCGGGGTCCTCGCAGTCGTCGGCCGCCTCGCCCAGCTCGAGCGGGCGGAAGGTGTCCACCATGACCGCGGTCTCGTCGAAGTAGTCCGCCCCCAGCGACGCCTCCGCGGCGCCGGGCTGCGGGCCGTGCGTGCAGCCGGACGGGTGCAACGACAGCGAGCCGAGGCCGATCCCGGATCCCTTGCGCGCCTCGTAGTTGCCACCCACGTAGAACATCAGCTCGTCGGAGTCCACGTTCGCGTGGTTGTACGGCACCGGCACGGACAGCGGGTGATAGTCCACCTTCCGCGGGCAGAATGAGCAGACCACGAAGTTCGGGCCCTCGAAGGTCTGGTGCACGGGCGGCGGCTGGTGCACCCGCCCGGTGATCGGCTCGAAATCGCGGATGTTGAACGCCCACGGGTACAAGCAACCGTCCCAGCCGACCACGTCGAACGGGTGGTGCGCGTAGGTGAAGCGGGTAAGGCCCGTCCGGTGCCGCACCAGCACGTCCACGTCCGAATCGTCCATCAGTAGCGGCTCGGTGGGGCCGCGCTGATCGCGCTCGCAGTACGGCGCCTGCTCGAGGAACTGCCCCTTCGCGGACAGGTACCGTCGTGGCGGGCCGATGTGCCCGACCGCCTCAAGGATGTAGAGCCGCATCGGCTCCGCGGTGCCGGGCACCACCCGGTAGGTGCACGAGGTCGGCACCACCAGGTAGTCGCCTTCGTCCACGGTCAGCGCGCCGTAGACCGTCTCGACCGTCCCGGAGCCACCGTGCACGTACAGCAGTTCGTCGCCCGCGGCGTTGCGGTAAAGCGGGCTCGGGGTCCGCGCGGCCACGAAGCAGATCGACACGTCGGCGTTGCCGAACAACCGTCGCCTGCCGGTCACCGCGTCGACGTCCGGCTCGGCCCAGGTGAGGTCCTGGGTACGGAAGTGCCGAGGCTTGAGCGGCAGGTTCGGCCGTACCTCGCCACGCTTGTCCTCCACGGTCTGCGAGTCGACGATCGCGGTTGGCAGGTGCCGGTGATACAGCAGCGCGGAGTCCGCGGAGAATCCCTCCACCCCCATCAATTCCTCGGCATAGAGCCCGCCGTCCGGCTTGCGGAACTGGGTATGCCGCTTGGGCGGAATCTCACCTACGCGTCGGTAGTACGGCATCGGAACCTCCGGCTTGCGCCGCCGAGACTGCGTCCGATTATCGGACATCTTTGTTCAGTTGGTGGTACGCTATTAGCGTGTCAGCCGTGTCAAGCGCTGCCGAATTGCATGCCCCTGGACCACGCGGCATTCCGCCCCTGCTGGCGCGACTTGTCGACGATGCGGCGCTGTTCCCGCCGAGCAACGCGACGATGTCGGACGCCATCCATGCCCACCTTGAAGCCCGTGCCAGCGAGCGGGCCGGGGTATACAGCCTGTTTCTCTGCCCCGCGTCCCGGTTACCGGAACTGATCACTGAGTTGATCAAGGCCAAGCCGGTCAAGCCGATCGGACTGTCCCTGGTGATCGACACCGGGCTGGGCGGCGTACCCAAGGCGATCTCCATCGTGGAGTCCCGCAGCGAGTTGCTCGCACTGCGCATGGTGGAGATGCCCGCTCCGTCCGATGTGGACGAGGTCTGGCTGGAACGCGTCTCCGAGTTCGTGCCGGAGGACGTGATCCGCGTGGTGGAACCCCGGCGCGGTGGATCCGAGTGGCTGGACGGTGTTCGGCGCGTTGTCGAGCACGGCAGCTGGCCGAAGGTTCGCTGCGGTGGGGCGAGCACGGAGAATTTTCCGAGTGTGGACGAGCTGGCGGATTTCCTTTCCGTGGTGGCCGGCGCGTCGAGTGCCACGTTCAAGGCGACCTCCGGGCTGCACCGCGCCGTGCGGCACACCGATCCGGACAGCGGTTTCGTGCACCACGGCTTCGTGAACCTGCTGGTCGCCGCCGCCCGCACGCTGTCGGGCAACGATGTCCGTGATGCGTTGACCTGCACGGACGGCGCTGCTCTCGCGGACGAGGTGCTGGGTTTGTCCGATCAGGCTGCCCGCGCCGTGCGTGGCCTTTGCGCGTCTTTCGGGTCCGGATCGCTGTACGAGCCGGTCGCGGATCTGGAAGAGCTGGGCCTGTTGTGACGGAGTTGCTGTGACGGTTGCTGTGACGGGGTCGTTGTTACGGGGTTGCCGTGACGGATAAGGCCGCGCCCGGCGGCGAGAGCTCGCTGACCTTGCAGCGCGGGCTGGCGTTGCTGCAGGCCGTGGCCGACACCGAAACCGAGGCGGTCAGCATCAGTGAGCTGGCGACCGCGATCGGCGCGAGCAGGGCGGCAGTGTACCGGTTGCTGGCGCCGCTGTCCGAGCGTGGCCTGATCTGGCGGGACGGCACGAAGGTGCGCCTCGGGCTGGGGCTGCTGGTGCTCGCCTCCCGGGTGTTTCCGCAGCTTCGTGCGGTGGCGATCCCGATCCTGCGGGAGCTGGCCGAGACGGTGGGCGCCACCGCGCACCTGAGCGTGGCGGACGGCGACGAGGTGCAGCCGGTCGCGGTGGTCGAGCCGTCCTGGACGTCGTTCCACGTCGGCTACCGGGTGGGCAGCAAGCACTCGATCGGCCGCGGCGCGGCGGGCAAGGCGCTGCTGTTGCCGGTCGACGGTCCACAATGGGCGGAGTCGACCGGCGAGCTGGAGCCCGGCGCTTCCGGGGTGGCCGCACCGGTGCGTGACCTGCACGGGTTGCGAGCCAGCGTCGGTGTGGTCTCGTTGGAACCGCTGCACGCGGACACCGTAGGCCCGCACATCGTGCGTACGGCGGAGCTTATCGCCGCCGCGCTGCGCTAGCTCGTGAGTCTTTTTAGGTGCTATAACCCTGGAAAAGACTCACGAGGGGCGGGACGTAAGTCCCGCCCCTGACGGGACCCCGGTACCTACCGGGGCTTGGCGGGCGTCGAGCAATATCGACCTCGTGGACGTACTCGAGCTCGCGCGGTGGCAATTCGGTATCACCACCGTCTACCACTTCCTGATGGTTCCGTTGACCATCGGATTGTCGGTGCTGGTCGCCGGGATGCAAACGGCTTGGGTGCGGACCGGCAAGGTCCAGTACCTGAAGATGACCAAGTTCTGGGGCAAGCTGCTGCTGGTCAACTTCGCCATGGGCGTGGTAACCGGAATCGTCCAGGAATTCCAGTTTGGCATGGCGTGGAGCGAGTATTCCCGATTCGTCGGGGACGTATTCGGCGCACCGCTCGCGATGGAGGGGCTGGTCGCGTTCTTCGTCGAATCGACGTTCCTGGGACTGTGGATCTTCGGCTGGGATCGGCTGTCCAAGAAGGTGCACCTGGCCTGCGCGTGGGCGTTTTCCCTTGCCACGATCGCCTCGGCGTATTTCATTCTGGCCGCGAACTCGTGGATGCAGCACCCGGTTGGTGCGGAGTTCGTGGACGGCAGGCCGAGGCTCACGTCGATCTGGGCGGTGCTGGGGAACAGCACGGTGCTCGCCGCGTTCCCGCACGCCATCGCGGGCGCGTTCGGGGTCGCCGCGGCGTTCCTGGTCGGCATCGCCGCGTGGCACCTGTGGCGCAAGCACCGGGACGGCAACGGGGACCCGGAGGACGGGACCGCCGACGAACGTAGCACTGCGGAGGCGGAAGATCGCAGAGTCTGGCGCGGTTCGGTGCGGGTGGGCGGCTGGGTCGGTCTGGTGTCCTTCGCGGTTCTCGCGATCAGCGGTGACTTCCAGGGCAAGCTGATGTTCGACCAGCAGCCGATGAAGATGGCATCCGCGGAAGCGTTGTGCAGCACCGAATCCCCCGCCGGCTTCTCGGTGTTCGCCTACGGTGACGTGGCGCGGCCGGACTGCGAGAACGTCAAGTCGTTCACCGTGCCGACGCTGCTGTCCTTCCTGGCGAACGGCGACTTCGCAAGCGAGGTCAAAGGCGTCGAGCAGCTGATCGACGAGTACGGCGCGAAGTACGGAACGCACTATCCGGACGATCCGCGGCTGGGCGAGCTCGCCGGTCAACCCGTCGATTACGTGCCGAACCTGCCGGTGACCTACTGGGGATTCCGGTTGATGATCGGATTCGGGGCGCTGGCAACCGCCGCGGCCGCGTGGGTGCTGTGGCTGACCAGAAGGGACCGGATCCCGCGCACCAAGTGGTTCCCGCGGTTGGCGCTGGCCGGTATCGCGACACCGTTCCTCGCCAACAGCTTCGGCTGGATCTTCACCGAGATGGGGCGGCAGCCGTTCGTGGTGGTACCGAACCCGAACCCGTCCGGTGTGGACGGTGTGTGGATGTACACCGCGCAGGGGGTTTCCGGGCTGACCGCGGGTGAGGTGCTCGCCTCCCTGATCACGTTGACCCTGGTGTACGGCGTGCTGGCCGGGATCGAGGTGTTCCTGATGGTGCGGTACGCGCGGGCAGGGGTAGCGGGCGTGATGCCGCCCGAAGAGCCAACGGACGACGAGTCGGGCGAGTCGGGCGACACGCTCGCCTTCGCGTACTAGGGGTTGTGATGGATCTTCCAACGATCTGGTTCTGCATCATCGCCTTGTTCTGGCTGGGATACCTGTTTCTCGAGGGCTTCGATTTCGGCGTGGGCATGCTGCTGCCGAAGCTCGGCAGGAATGACACGGAACGCCGTGTGCTGGTGAACACCATCGGCCCGGTGTGGGACGGCAACGAAGTTTGGCTGATCGTGGCCGGTGGTGCGACCTTCGCCGCGTTCCCCGGCTGGTACGCCTCGCTGTTCTCCTCGGCGTACCTGCCGCTGCTGGCCGTGCTTGTCGGGTTGATCGGCCGCGGGGTGGCCTTCGAGTACCGCGGCAAGGTGGATTCGGTTCGCTGGCGGCGGAACTGGGATCGGGTGATCTTTCTCGGTTCGCTGATCCCTGCTTTCGGAGTCGGGTTGCTGCTGTCCTGGAATGTGCTGGGGCTGCCGCTGGACGCGAACGGCGACCGGGTGGGTTCGGCGTTCGCGGCGTTTCGCTTGGACACCGTGCTCGGCGCGCTCGCGGTGGTCGGCTACGCCCTGGTGCACGGTGGGATCTTCCTGTCGCTGAAGACGGCGGGCGAGTTGCGGACGCGGGCGCGGTTGCTGACCATGCGGCTGGCGCCGATCGCGTTGCTGCCGCTGGTCGCGTTGCTGCTGATGGTGCAGCTGCGCGAGGGTTCGGCGTGGACCTGGGTGCCGATCGGGACCGTCGCGGTGGCCGGGGTCTTCGCGCTTGCGCGGCTGGCCGCCGGGCGCGAGGGCCAGGCGTTTTCGCTGGTGGGCGTGGCGGTGGCGGGCACCGTGGTGGCGCTGTTCGGCGCGCTGTACCCGAACGTGCTGCCGTCCACAATTGACCCGGCGTTCTCACTGTCCATTGCGGACACCGCGTCGAGCGGCTACACGCTGACCGTGATGACCTGGGTGGCGGCGTTCGGTACCCCGGCGGTACTCGTCTACCAGGGCTGGACGTACTGGGTGTTCCGCAAGCGGATCGGCACGCACCACATTCCCGCGGTGCACACGCCATGACCGGCACCGATGTTTGCCGTGAAGGCCACCTTACGGGCGTTGAGTGCCGTGAGGGCCACCTTACGGGCAACCAACGCCCCGAATGGGCCCCTCGGTCGGGCTCGGAAGGCGTTCACGAGGGCTTTCTGGGGCGGCACCTTCCCGCCGACCGCTCCGGAAGGGGTCCGCTCGGCGCGCTGCCACGCCTTTCGGGTGCGGCGCGCCGGGCGTTGTCCCTCCTCGCGGTGCTTACCGCGCTGCAGGCGAGCGCGCTGGTGGTGCAGGCGGTCGCGCTGTGCTCGGTGCTCGCCGAGGTGGTCACCACCGGCGGCGGCACGTTCGGCGGCCGGCTCGCGGTGGCGGCGGGTGCGGTGCTGGCTCGGGCGTTGCTCGGGTGGGCCGTGGACGTGGTCGCCGCCCGCGCTGCCGCGGGCGCGAAGGAGGAGCTACGCGGCCAGGTGCTGGACGCCTCGGTCGAGCTCGGCCCCGAGTGGATAGCGGCGCGCGGACCCGCGGAGCTGAGTACGTTGTGCACCAAGGGTTTGGACGCGCTGGACGGCTACTTCACGAAGTACCTGCCGGCGCTGGTGACCTGCGCGGTCGTGCCGCTCGCGGTGGGTGTGGTGATCCTGTTCGCGGATTGGGTGTCCGCGGCGCTGATCTTGTTCACCGTGCCGCTGCTGCCGCTGTTCGCGGTGCTGGTCGGGAAGTACACCGCGGATCGGGTGCGGCAGGCGGCGGACGGCACCGAACGACTTTCCGGGCATCTGCTTGAGCTGGTGCGGGCGTTGCCGGTGCTGACCGGATTCCGGCGGGCGTCGGCGCAGGCCGCCGTGGTGCGCCGGGTTTCGGATCGGCATCGCCGGGCGACCATGGCGAACCTGCGGGTGGCGTTCAGCTCGGCTTTCGTGCTCGAACTCGCGGCGACGCTGTCCGTGGCGCTGGTCGCGGTTGGCATCGGGATACGGCTGGTGTCCGGGGATCTCACGCTGGCCGTCGGGTTGACCGTGCTGGTGCTCGCGCCGGAGTGCTACCTGCCGCTGCGCGCGGCCGGCGCGGCGCACCACGCGAGCGAGGACGGCGTGGAGGCGGTCCGGCGTGTCTCGGAGGTGCTGGCCGAGCGGGATGCGCTGGCGTCGCCCCAGCGTGCCCGCCGGCACTCGGGGCAGCGACAGGGTGCCGGCGGCGCGGTTGACTTTTCGGAACGGCACGTTCGGGTGCGCGGGTTGCGAGTGGATCGCCGGTCGGGGCCTGCGCCGGACGGGGTGTCGTTCGACGTGCGGCCCGGCGAGATCCACCTGCTGGATTCGCCGAGTGGAGCGGGAAAGTCGACGACGTTCGCGGTGTTGCTTGGCTTCGTGCGGCCGGGCGCGGGCCGGGTCGAGATCGGGGATGTCGACATGTCGGCCATGGATTTGTCGACATGGCGCCGAAACATCGCGTGGGTTCCGCAGCGTCCCGCGTTCGCGGGCGGCACGGTGCGCGGCGAACTCGAGCTGGCACTGGCTGATCGGGAGGCGCCGAGCGCGGCGGAACTGGACGAGGTGATCGCGCGCGTGAACCTCGGCGCGGCCGTGGACCGAAGGGTGGCGGAGTTGTCCGTGGGGGAGCGGCAGCGGCTGGCCGTCGCGCGGGCGTTGCTGCGGGTGCGGCACGGCGCGTGGTTACTGCTGCTGGACGAGCCGACCGCGCACCTGGACGTGGCGAACGCGGATGCGGTGCGCTCCGCGGTGCGGGATGCCGCGCGGGACGGCGCCGCGGTGCTGATGGCCGCGCACCGAGCGGGCGTTTCCGGCAGCGACCGTCGCACGGCGGCGGCCACGTCCGGCGGTGCCGTTCGTGCCACCAGCGATGCGCCGCCGGTAGCCGCGCCGGTGCGCGCGCCGAGGTTGCGGGTGTTCGACCGAAGGCTGTTGCGTGGCACGGCACTTGGTGCGGCCGCGTTGCTCTGCGGGATCGCGCTCACCGCGACGTCCGCATGGTTGATCGCGAAAGCGTCCGAGCAGCCGCCGATCCTGACGCTGTCCGTGGCTGTGGTCGCGGTGCGCACGTTCGGGCTGGCCAAGGCGGTGTTGCGGTACTTCGAACGGCTCGCCACGCACGACGCCGCGTTCCGGATCGCCGGGCGGTTGCGCGAGCGGTTGTGGGACGCGCTGGTCCAGTTGGGTCCGGCGTGGACGCTGGGGCTGCGTGGCGGCGAGGGCATGCGGCGGTTGACCGACGACGTGGACACCGTGCGCGACCTGACGCCGCGCGTGCTGGTGCCGCCCTCGGTGGTCGCCGCGGTGTGCGCGGTGGCGGTAGCCGTGCAGGCGATCGTGCTGCCGCCCGCCGGGCTGGCGTTGGGCATCGCCGTGCTGCTGGCCGCCGTGGCGGCTCCCGCGTTCGCCCTCCTCGCCGACCGCCGAGCGAGTACCGTATTGGATCGGGGGCGCATCCGGGTTTCCAACGGCACATTCGGTCTGCTGGACGCGTCAGCCGAACTGATCGCGTTCGGGGCGCACCGGCAGCGCCGTGCCGAGCTCGCGGCCGAGGATGCCCAGCTGGCGAGGCTGGCCAGCCGGCAGGCGTTCGGTGCCGGCGTCGCCACGATGATCATCACGGGAGCTACCGGAGCCGCCGCGGTCGCGGGTGCCGCGCTCGCCGCGATCGCCGTTACCAACGGCACGTTGGTGCCGGTTCTCGCGCCGCTGCCGGCGCTGCTCCCGCTCGCCCTCGCCGAGGTACTCGCGCTGCTGCCACCGGCCGCCCAGCAGTACGGCGCGTTGCGCGCCGCCGCGTCCCGAGTGTCCGAGGTGCTGCACACACCGGGGGAACGGTCCCGGCCAGCCGAGACCGGCCGCGAGGTGTCGTTGAACGATGTGGACGTGCGCTGGCCGGGTGCGGCTGAGCCGGCGCTGCGCGAGGTCAACCTGCACATCCCACGCGGCGCGCACGTCGCGATCGTCGGACCGTCCGGAGCGGGCAAGTCCACGCTGCTGGCCCTGCTGCTGGGGTTTCTGCGCCCGGAGGCCGGCAGCGCCGTGCTGCCGGAGCGGGTGGCGTGGTGCCCGCAGGACGCGCAGCTGGTGTCCACCACGATCCGGGAAAACCTGCGGCTCGGTGCCCCGGAAGCGACCGACGATGAGCTGACCTCTGCGCTGAGCCGGGCGGGGCTGGCCGGGTGGTCGCTGGATGTGCGGGTGGGCACCGGCGGCACGGCGCTGTCCGGTGGCGAGGCCGGGCGGCTCGCGTTGGCCCGCGCGCTGCTGGCCGCGCCGGGTGCGGACGTGGTGCTGCTGGACGAGCCAACCGCGCAGCTGGACGTGCCGACCGCGCGTGGGGTGCTCGACGGGTTGCGCGACGACCTTGCCGGGCAAACGGTGCTGCACGTGACGCACCGTGCCGAGGAGGCGGCCGACGCGGACATGCTGGTGGAGGTGCAGCGCGGGAGGGCGCAGGTGATACTCGCGCCGCGCGAGCCGGCCGCGGTCTAGGCTGGATACACGCCATGGATGCCACCCTTGCCGCCCGCGCCCTGAGCGCGTCCACCGACATCGCCACGGCCGCGTTGACCGCGGATGACCCGGATGGCGTGCTCGAGTTGATCGTTCGCAGGGCCGCTGAGCTGGCCAAAGCCGACCTCGGGTTGGTGATGGCGCGCGGCGAGGAGGGCGAACTGACCGTGGAAGCCGCGCACGGCACCCTCGGCCCTGACGAGAACGATCCGGTCGGGTTGCGGTTGTCCGCTCGGTCCTCGGCGGCGCGGGTGGCGCGCCGTGGCGTACCCGTCGTGGTGGACGATTTCACGTCGGATCCGCGCACCGCGCCGTTCGTGCCGAAGGAGCTGCGGCGGTATGGGCCGTTCGCGGCCGCGCCGTTCGGGACAGGGGAGCGGCGGCTGGGTGCGCTGACGGTGTACCGGCGCCGCGGCGCCGCCGGCTTCGATCAGGCAAGTGTGGACGTGCTGACCGCGTTCGCCGCGCAGGCGGGCTTGGTGCTGGTGCTGGCCGAGGGGGCCACGGCGCGGCAGCGGGTCGCGGTGTACGAGGAGCGCGAGCGGATCGCACGCGACTTGCACGACGTGATCGTGCAGCGGTTGTACGCGGCGGGCGTACAGCTGGGTCTGCTCGAGCGGCGGCTGTCAAAACGGGTGGGCAGGGAGGATTCCGCGCGGTTGGCCGAAGCTGTTGACCAGCTGGATACCACGATCGCGGAGGTGCGGGACACGGTTCGCGCGCTGCGTAATCCGGATCCGGGTGAGGCCGAGCAGACCAGCGATCTCGGGGCGTCGGTTCGGTCCGAAGTGGACGTCGCGGGGGAGCTGCTCGGCTACCGGCCGTCCCTCGAGATGTCCGGCTCGCTTGCCGAGGTGCCGGCGGATTCGGCCGATCACGCGCGGGCGGCGCTGCGCGAAGCACTGTCCAATGTGGTCAGACATTCCGGGGCGGCGCACACCACCGTGCGGGTCACCTCGGACGGTGGCCGGTTGTCCTTGGAGGTCGGTGACGACGGGTGCGGGATCCCGCCCGGCGTGGCGCGTCGCGGGCTGCGCCATCTCGAGGAGCGCGCGGCCGCGGCTGGCGGGCACTGCGAGGTGCGCTCGTCCGCCCAGCGGGGAACCACGGTCACCTTCGAGGTGCCGATCGCGGGGGCGCACTGAGCGGCAGCCGGTGGTAGCGCGCCCACCCGCGATTGACCCGGCAGTTTCGCGCCGTGACGTGATCACTGCGCACTGCTAGCGTGACCGGGGTTTGGCGATCACGAGGGGAGCGGATGGACTTACCGGCGGAAATCGCGTGGGAGTTGGCGAAACCGCTGCTGGCGGAAGCCTCCGGCGTCGCGATCGACAGGGCCAAGCGGCTGGTGCGAGCGCTGCGCGGCAAACTCGGGAACGCACCCGATCTCGACGGCCTGCAGCAGCAGATCCTCGCCGCCGCACGGCAAGATCCGGCATGGGCAACGGAAATCGTGCGCCTGCTCGCTGAGGCGAACACCGCCGCCCCTGTTTCGTACTGCGGCCTGCCACCCGAGCCGTTCCGTGACCGCGCCGGCTTGCTCGAGCCGGAGCCGGCGCGGCACTGGTTGGACGCCGCCCGCGGGCTACTCGGACGGGGCGGAGACACCCAGTACGAATGGGAACTGGTGGAGTTGGAAGCGCAGCTGGCGACCCTGGCGGGAAACGCCGAGCAGGCCCGGCAGCTCTGGGGCGGTCTCGCGGAAGCCGCATAGCGAATCAATCACCCGCGGATGGACCGCTATCTTGCCGAACTGGAACGCCTTCCCGCTTGACGCTGATCGTCACGGTGATCCGCGCCGCACCGATGCACAGCGTTTCCGTCGCGGGCAATTCGCCCGCCACCGTGAGCCGCAGGTACGCCACCGAAGCCAGCAGCAGCGGATCGGCCGCCGGCTTCGGCATGGCCAACGTCAGCACGGCACCGTCCCGGAAGTACAGCGCGCAGCACCGATCGTCGACGGCGGTGGCCGCGATCTCTGCGTGCGGCCACCGGTGCAGTGTGTGCGCGGCGCTGGTCCGCGAGGGCGCGTACATGATCGCAGCCGCGTCCAGCTGTACAAGCGTTGCCCGTGCCACGTCCGCCCCGATGTGCCGGTTGTCGAGCTGTTCGTGGACCGGTGCGGTTCCCACCGCGGGGAACCGCTGTGGCGCGATGCCGTTCTCGTCGGCCGTCCCGCCGATGACATACGCCGCGACCGGCGCGGGCTCCGGCGTCGAGGCGGCGACCGGGTCGAAGGTGGCCTGGCCGGGCGGCTCGGGCAACTCCAGCAACCGGTACAGCACCCCACGCAGCAGCGGTGCCGAGCGACCCGCCTGCTGCACGGCTTGCTTCAGCACCGGTTCGTGCGCGCCCGGCACGTGCGCGTGCATCGCGGCGCACAGTTGGCCCCGTAGCGGGCGATCCGCGTCGAGGTGTTCGGCGCGGCCGGCGAGCATGGCCATCGGGGAACCGGCGACGGTATTCGGGCTGTCCGCGGTCAGCAGCAGCGGAACATCCAGCGCCGTCGCGTACAGCGCGAGGGAGCCGGAATCGGAGATCACGCAGTGCGCGGCGGCCAGTACCGCCTGCCAGTCGTGCTGCGCCGCGACGATCAGCCCGGCGCGCCCTGGCCAACCAGGCCCGGATCTGCCACGGTCCGTGCGCCGAGCCGATGCCCGGGTGAAGCAGCAGCACGCAGCGGTACTCGTCGGCAGGCAACTCGGCGAGCAGCCGCTCCGGCAGTTCCGGCCGGCTGCCGAACAGCGAGTCCGGACCCCAGGTGGAGGCGAGCACTACGACCTTCCGGTCGCCGGCGTCCAGCGCCGCGCGGTAGGTGGGCGCCAGGTGCCGGCTGGCGAGTAGCCGGTCGTGGCACGGATCGCCGACCACGACGGTGCGCTCGACCGCGGCAGGGCAGGCGGCCCGCAGCCGCTCGCGCTGCTCGGCATGGGACAGCGCCAGCGTGGCGGAACGACCCGGCCGAGGTGCACCAGCCGGTCCGGGTCCATTCCGGCGATCACGGCGCGGCCGGGGTAGGTCTTCTGGTAGCCGAACCCGTGCGGTATCAGCATGATCGGGGCGTTCAGCCGGTGCAGCTCGTCGTTCTCGCTGGCCGCGATGGCCAGGTCGAACCGCGTCGCGCAGGCCTGCGCCCAACTGATCACCGGGGCCTGCAGGGATGCCAGGAACTCCGCGACACCGGCGCCGAAGATCGCCGGGTGCTACTCGTCGTAGCTGAACACGACCTGGATACGCCGGTCGTTTCCAGCAGGGACAGCACATCGAGGCAGCGGGTCAGCGTGGTGACGGTTCGGGCCACCACCAGCACCGTGCGCTGGAAATCCACTGTGCGCCAGTCCCGGAAGCGCTCGTCGACGGGCACCTTCCGCCATAAATTACGGGGGGGGGGTATATGCCGATGCGCCGATCCCCCGATCCGTCCCGCACGGCTATCCGCTCTCACTCCCGCGTCGCGCCACCCACGCCGCCGCCTGGGTACGCCGTTGCATGCCGAGCTTGCCGAGCAACGACGTAACGTAGTTCTTCACGGTTTTCTCGGCGAGAAAGAGGCGTTCGGCGATTTCCCGGTTGGAGTGTCCCTTGCCGATCAGCTCGAGCACGCTTCGCTCCCGCTTGCTGAGCTTCGCGAGCTCGTCATCTTCTGGGGGATGGCGGAACCGCTCGAGCACCCTGGCGGTGGTGGCCGGGTCCAGCAGCGAGCGACCGGCCGCGACCTCCCGGACGGCCGTCACCAGGTCTTGGCCGCGCACCTGCTTGAGCAGATACCCGGACGCGCCGGCCATGATGGCGCCCACCAGCGCCTCCTCGTCGTCGAACGCGGTCAGCACCAGGCACGCCGGGGGCGGGGACAGCGTCCGCAACGAGCGGCACAGTGACACGCCGTCCCCGTCCGGCAGCCGGACGTCCACCACCGCGACATCGGGCGGCGCGCCCTCGGCTCGGGTCAGCGCCTCGGACATCCCGCCGGCCTCGGCCAGCACCGTGATGTCGTCCTCGGAGTCGAGGACGTCCCGCAGCCCGCGCCGCACCAGCTCGTGGTCGTCGACGAGTAGCACACCAATGGTCACGCCTTCACGGTACTGGGCCCCTCTGGCGGGTGAAGCAGGGTTGAACCGGCGACGGAAATTCGCTAATTTCCAGCGATCCCGTTAGCTACTGCCGAGTAGCTGCACTGGAGCCGGGAGGACGTCATGCGCCGGTGGCGAGCGATGGTGCTACCCATGGTGATGGGGCTGCTGGCCGCCCTGCTGGCCGCGCCGGTGGCCGCGGCGGCGGTGGCCGAGCCACAAGCCGGACCGCAGCCGGGGTTGCGCACGTCGTACGAACGAATCCCCGGGCACGGCGGCGTCGAGCTCGGCGCCTTCGTGGTCACCCCCATCCGGCCCGGCCCGCACCCGCTGCTGGTGATGCCGGCGAGCTGGACGATGCCGAGCGCGGAGTACCTCGGCGCGGCGAAGAAGCTCGCCGCCTCCGGTGGCTACGCGGTGATCAGCTACGCGGCGCGCGGATTCGGTGATTCCGGCGGGGAGATCGAGGTCGCCGGCCCCGAGGACATCGCGGACGCCCGCAGGGTGATCGACTGGGGCCTGGCCAACCGGCGTACCGATCCGGCGAAGATCGGTATGGCCGGCATCTCCTACGGAGCCGGTATCAGCCTGCTCACCGCGGCCGAGGACGACCGGGTTCGGTCGGTGTCCGCGATGAGCGGCTGGGCCGATCTGGCCCGCTCGCTCTACCCGAACGAGACGATCAACGTGCAGGCTGCCGAGATGCTGCTCGCCGCGGGGAAGCTGACCGGCCGTCCCGGTGAGGCGCTGCGGTACATCGAGGAGGAGTACCGCAAGGGCAACATCGAGGCGGCGTTGCAGCTCGCGCCGGAACGGTCCGCGGCCACCAAGATCGACAAGCTGAACGCCAACGGCACGTCGATCATGCTGGCGAACGCCTGGCAGGACGGGATCTTCCCGCCGGACCAGTACGCCGAGTTCTTCACCGGGCTGCACACCCCGAAGCGGCTGATGTTCTACCCAGGGGATCACGGAACCCAGGACGCGCCGGGAGCGCTCGGGCTGCCGAACGAGATCTGGGACAACACCAACCGCTGGTTCGACCATCACCTGCGCGGCGAGGACAACGGCGTGGACACCGAGAATCCCGTGCAGCTCAAGCCGTCGAACGGGGGCGACTGGCTGGGCTACCCGGACTGGAACGCGGCCGACCGGCAACGCACCATGTACCTGGGTGACGGCGAGATCCGGGACGAGCCGGCCAGCGGCTGGCAGCACACCATCGACGCCGGTGAAGACACCGTGGCGGGCAGCGGCACCATCATGACGTCCGGCCTGCTGCTCGCGACGCTCAAGCTCCCGGTCGGGGTGGCCGTGCCGCTGATCGACCGGTCGAAGGCGGGCGTCTGGGCGGGGCCGGTGCCGGACACCGACACGCTGCTCACCGGCACGCCGCGGCTGAAGGTCACGGTGACCCCGAGCGCGCCGGACACCTCGCTGTTCGCCTACCTCTACGACACCGGTCCGGCCGGCGACGGCGCGCTGATCACGCACAAGCCGGTCACGTTGCGGGACGCCGAACCCGGCGAGCCGCAGCGGCTCGACCTGGCGCTGGACCCGATGGCGTGGAACCTTCCAGCCGGTCATCACCTCACGCTGGTGCTGGACACCATGGACCCGAGGTACACCAGCGAGAGCGCCCGTGGCAGCACCGTCACCTTCGGCTCGTGAGTGCCGAGATCTGCTGGACAGGATCGAGCCAAAGGCACCGTTTGGGTGCTATAACCCCGAACTGTGTTCAATGGCTCGACCCTGCGAGCAGGTCTCGCTTACTCACGAGCTACAGCTTGCGGAGTCGGACACGGCTGATGCCGTGGTCGGCGTCCTTGCGGAGCACCAGGGTGGCGCGCGGCCTGGTTGGCAGGATGTTCTGCACCAGGTTCGGCTCATTGATCTCCCACCACAGTCTGGCTGCCTCCGCCCGCGCCTGGGAGTCCGGCAGGCTCGCGTAGTGGTGAAAGTGCGAGTCGGGGTTGGCGAACGCGGTGTCCCGCAGCGCGAGGAAGCGCTCCACGTACCAGCGCTCGATGCTCTCGGTGTGCGCGTCCACGTAGATGGAGAAGTCGAAGAAGTCGGCCACCGCCAGCCCGGAGGCCGGTTGCAGCACGTTGAGCCCCTCCACGATGAGAATGTCCGGCTGGCGAACCACCTGCTCGGCGCCGGGCACGATGTCGTAGCTGAGATGCGAGTACACCGGCGCGCGGGCCTGCGCGGCACCGGACTTGACCTCGGCGATGAACCGGAGCAGTGCCCTGCGGTCGTAGCTTTCCGGAAAGCCCTTCCTGTGCAGCAGGTTCCGCCGGAGCAGCTCCGCCTTCGGCAGCAGGAAACCGTCGGTGGTCACCAGGTCCACGGTGGGATGGTCCGGCCAGCGGGCCAGCAGGGTGCGCAGCAGCCGGGCGGTGGTTGACTTGCCGACCGCGACCGATCCGGCGATGCCGATGACGAACGGCACTCGTCCGCAACCCTCCTCGTTGAGGAACGTGTTGGTCGCCGAGTGCAGCCGTTGCCGCGCGGCCACCTGCAGGTTGATCAGGCGGGACAGCGGCAGGTAGACGTCCGCGACTTCCTCGAGGTCGACCGGATCGCCGAGCCCGCGCAGCCGCTCCAACTCGTCTTCGGTGAGGGTGAGCGGCGTGGACTTGCGCAGTTTCCGCCATTGGGAACGTTGCAGCTCGACGTACGGAGTGAGATCACGAACGCGTGGCATCAGGCGGCTACCACCGTGGGAACCCAGGAAGGCACCAGGTAACGGTAGGCGTTGGTAGCACTCCTGCGCAGTGACGAAGTACACGGTGTGGCCCATTGAATTCACCGGTCGGCCCGAGGTCGATCAGCCGCTGGCTCGGTCGTGGGGTGCGGACGTGCCACCCTGAGTCGCACAGTGGCCTGTGCAGAAAAGTTGAGTCGATCGGGAACAACTTTGCCCACCACCCCGTTAGCACTCATGAAAGCCGAGTGCTAATCGGCTGGAGGTATTCACAGGTAGCTCGTAGGAGGTAAACCAGATGGCTCTGGCAGTTCGTTCAAGGTGGGATCCGTTCGGCACGCTGGTTCGCCAGCTGGACGGCGACTTCGACGGCATCGTGCGCCGCGCGTTCGGCGGGTCCGCGAACCAGGCGTTCGTACCGGCGGCCGATGTGGCGCGGGACGGCGCTGACGTGCTGGTCACCCTGGAGGTGCCCGGCGTGGACGTGGACAACGACGTGAACGTCGAGGTCACCGATGGGCGGCTGGTGGTCACCGGCCGGCGCTCCGAGGAGTCCAGCAAGACCGAGGGCAACGTCCTGGTCAGGGAGACCCGGAAGGGCGAGTTCCGCCGTACGTTCGTGCTCCCCGAGCACGTCGGCGCGGACGACGTCGAGGCGGACTACGACCGTGGCCTGCTCCGGATTCGGGTGCGCGGCGTGACCAAGCCCGAGGTCGAGCCGCGGAAGATCGCGGTGCGCAAGGCGGGCCAGAACGACGATGCCCCGCAGGTCGAGGCGGCGGAGTAAAACCGAACAGGACTCAGGCGGCCTGGAACACCTCGTTCCAGGCCGCCGCGACCTGTTTGGCGCACGTTTCCGGCGCGACGCCGCCGACCCCGGTGCCGAGGCCGGGCAGCGCGATGGTGTGCACGACGTCCCGCAGCCGGCCGCCGTCTTCCAGCTCGCCGTCCCGCCACAGGCGGAGCACCGCGCGGGCAGCGAGATAGGGGTGCACGGTGTCCTCGGGCAGTTGCTCGCCGGGTTCGCGCATGGTCGGCGCGCTGATCAACCAGGCGGGCTCCGGCTCGCCGGTCGGCACCACCAGTGCCTCGCCGACCGGCAGCTCCCCGCCATGGTAGGCGAGCACGGCGCTGCGCACGTTCTGCTCGACTTCGGGGAACGCCTTGGCGTACACCGCGTCGATGCCGCCCCGCATCCAGCCGAAAGAATTGGCCGGGCTTACCAGTGCCTGAGCAGACACGTCGAGCACCGACCCCCGGTGCACCCGTAGCGGGCCCTGCACGGAATCCACGACGGATTGCCAGGCTCGCTCGAGCGGCTCATCGACAGCACACAGTACGAGTTCGGGCACGGCCCATCCGGCCGTAGCCGTGTCCCCCCGCTTTGTCCGATGCGTCTCCGAATCCGCGGTCACAGCCCAAGCATGACAAACAACTGCAACAGGCGTAACCACATCGAGTACCGGACGTCCGAGTGAATCTTGTCGCACCGCCCGTTTGTCGTAACCGCATACCGTGAGTTTGTGGACGCTGGGCGATCCAACACTGGGTAGTCTGGCCCCGTGCCACGTATCGCCTATTTCGGCCCAGAGGGGACATTCACCGAGCAAGCGGCCCGCGCGCTTGTCACCGATGTCGACGCCGATGCTCTGGTGCCGATGGACACCGTGCCGCAGGCCCTCGAGGCGGTGCGCGCCGAGTCCGTCGACGCGGCTTGCGTGCCCGTCGAGAACTCGGTAGAAGGCGCGGTGCCGGCCACGATGGACGGGCTCGCCGACGGAGAACCGCTGGTCGCGACCGCCGAGGCGGTGCTCCCGGTGCGATTCAGCGTGCTGATCCGGCCGGGCACACAGCAGATCCACACGGTCGCCAGCCATCCGCACGCGCTGGCCCAGGTGCGCGAGTGGTTAGCGGTGAAACTGCCGGATGTCGAGCTGGTGGCCGCATCGTCGACGGCCGCGGCGGCGGTCGCGGTGCGCGACGGGCAGTACGACGCCGCGGTGACCGCTCCGGTGGCCGTGACCCATTACCCGCTGGACGTGTTCGCCGAGGACGTCGCGGACATCCCGGACGCGCGAACACGATTCTTGCTGGTCAGAAGGCCCGGGGCGCTACCGGCGCCGACCGGCGCGGACCGCACGTCGATCGCCGCGGTCGCCGCGGACCGGGTGGGTTCGCTCGCCGAGTTGCTCAACGAGCTGACGCTGCGCGGGATCAATCTGACCCGGATCGAGTCGCGGCCGACCAAGGGCCGGCTCGGTGAGTACCGGTTCTTCCTTGACATCGCGGGCCACGTGGCCGAGCAGCGGGTCGGTGATGCGCTCGCGGCCCTGCGCAGGCGGTGCGCCCAGGTGCGGTTCCTCGGTTCCTACCCGCGCGCTGATCGGCTGCCAGCCGACGTGCCGCCGGCTTCCAGCGACGAGGACTTTGAGCACGCGGCCGCGTGGCTGGACGCGGTGCGCTCAGGCGAGATCGCCTGAGCGCTCGTGAGACTCACGAGCGCAGGTGGGCCGTGGGCCAGGTCTCCAGCCGGTACGCGCTCTCCCAGAACATCCACTCGTACTCGCTGGCCCTGGTGAACGCCTCCAGCATGCGCGCCCTTGTCGACTCGTCGGCGCGTTCCGCCGCGCGGTCGGTGGCCTCCTTGCAGCGTTCCACGGCCGCGGCGAACTCGTCGTCGGCGTAGGTGTCGATCCACTCCTGGTACGGGTTGTCGCCGCTGGTCTGCCTGTGCAGGATGTCGGTGCCGACGTAGTGGTACACCCAGAAGCACGGCAGCAGTGCGGCCAGCAGCTCGGCGTAGCTGGCGGACTGCGCGCGGGCCAGCAGGTACGAGGTGTAGGCAAGGCAGGTCGGCGACGTCTCGATGGCGTCCACCTCGGCCGAGGACAGCCCGAACCGCTCGAAGTAGCTCTCGTGCAGCTGCCGCTCCACGACCACGGCCTCCTGCGCCGCGCCCGAGAAGAACGCCAGCTCGTCGGGTTCCGGTGCGCGGGCCGCGGCCACCGCGAGCGCCCGGCCGAAACCGACAAGGTAGCGGGCGTCCTGCGCCATGTAGAACTGGAATCGCTCCCGTGACAGGGTCCCGGTCGCCAGTTCGAGGTTGAACGGCAGCTCCAGCACGGCCTGCTGGATCCGTTCGGTGTGCTTCCATGCCTGCTCGCAGAAACCGCTCACCGCTGCTCCGTCCGACGGGGCCGAGTGCCGCCAACCATGCCGAGTGCCGCCAACCATGCTGCCACGCGCCACCTCTTGTGAGTTGTTCCCTAATTCGGGGTAATCGGCAGTAAGAAGCAACCTGGACCGGGGGACGCGCGTCCACCGGGTGGTCATCCAACGACTCGAGAGGTCGGGAGGCAAAAATGCATACCGTGCGAGGAGTGCTGCTCGCGGGCGGCCTGCTGCTCATGACCGCGACGATCGCGTGTGGTGCCGGCCAGGAACCGGAGAACGCGGCGGGTGCCGGCTCGCCGCAGCCGACGTCCACGGTGTCCGAATCACCGTCGTCCTCGGCGCCCACCACCAGTTCGAGCACGCCGCCAGCCACGTCAACCGAGCCGACCGGGCAACCCGCGCGGCCGCGGCGCACCGAGTGCACGGCCGGGACGTTGCGGCTCGACCTGGTTGGCGGTGAGGGTGCGGCCGGCACCGTTTACCGGAGCCTGAAATTCACCAACTCCGGCGGTGAATCCTGTGTAATTCAAGGATTTCCGGGCGTGTCCTATGTGACCGGTGACAGTGGGCAGCAGGTCGGACCGGCCGCGCTGCGGGAAGGAACCAAGGGCGCGCCGATCACCCTGGCACCGGGTTCGAGCGCGTCGGTGGACGTCGGGTTCACCAACGTGCGGAACTTCGCCCCTGCCGACTGCCGGCCGACCAAGGTGCGCGGCCTGCGGGTGTACCCGCCGCACGACACCGCGGCGATGTTCGTGCCGTTCCGGACCGACGGCTGTGCTAGCACGCCCCCGGATCCGCAGCTGACCGTACGGACCGCGGAACCGAACTAGCATTTCGGCTGATTTTCACGACTATCGCTAATTACTTGGTGGCAATTTACTCACAACAACCGCGTCGCAGCCTACGATCCTGCTGACCGCTTTGTCCCTGCACGTACCGAAGCGGTTCGCACTGTCGAGAGGCAAGGAGAGGGCATTGGTTCGACGCATGGTTGGCGGGGTGCTCGGGGCGTTCGCACTGTCGGTCGCATCGCTGAGCATCGCCGCGCCCACGGCATCCGCGGCACCGGCGAAACTCAGTCACTCGGAGGCCACCGCCCAGTTCGAGGCGGCCGGCATCACCTGGAGCTCGAGCGGTAACTGCAGTGATCGGAACGTTCCGACCTGCACGTCGTTCGAGCAGATCAACGAGAACACCGTCGCCGGCATCATCGACTTCAAGGACGCCACCGGATGCGACATCAACCTGACCGGCGGCACCGAAACCGGGCACTCGGACGGCACCTACTCGCACTGGAACGGCTACAAGGTCGACATCAGCCCGACGGACTGCGCCGCGAACTACATCCGGAGCAACTACACCGAGGTCAACCCGCCCGGCTGGGGTTCGGAGCAGTGGGAGGCCCCGTCAGGCAACCTGTACACCAACGAAGACGACCACTGGGACATCCTCTACTACTGACGGCCGGTGCTGAAGGACGTTTTGCCTCCACTGAACGCACTGAGAGCGTCCTTCAGCACCCAACCGGTCGGCGTCAGGACATGTCGTTGGGGTGTGCGCCGGTGCGGCCGTTCCGGTCCAGCGCACCGATGGCCTCGACGTCCTCCGCGTCCAGGGTGAAGTCGAAGACGTCGAAGTTCTCCGCGATCCGGGCCGGCGTCACGGACTTCGGGATCGCCACGTTGCCGATGTCCAGGTGCCAGCGCAGCACGATCTGACCCGGCGTCTTGCCGTGCTTGCTGGCGAGCCCGGTGATCGTGGCATCGTCCAGCACCCTGCCGCGGGTCAGTGGCGCCCACGCCTCGGTGACCACGCCGAGCTCGGCATGTACCGCCCGGAGCTCGCACTGCTGCAACAGCGGGTGCAACTCAACCTGGTTGATCGACGGTGTCACGCCGGTCTCGTTCACCAGCCGCCGCAGGTGCTCCGGTTCGAAGTTGGACACGCCGATCGCCCGCACCCCGCCTTCCTCGCGCAGCTTGCCGAGCGCGCGCCAGGTGTCCACGTAGCGATCGGCACTCGGCACCGGCCAGTGGATCAGGTACAGGTCGACGTAGCCGATGTCCAGCTCGCGGGCGCTCCATTCGAACGCGCGCAGCGCCTCGTCGTAGCCGTGCGCGTCGTTCCACAGCTTGGTGGTGATGAACAGTTCCTCGCGAGGTACCCCGCTGGCCCGCACCGCGGCCCCGACCTCGCGCTCGTTCCGGTACAGCGTCGCGGTGTCGATCGAGCGATACCCGGCCTCGATCGCGGTGCGCACGCTCGTTTCGGTCTGCTCGGGCGGCACCTTGTACACGCCGAACCCCAGCTGCGGTATCTCCACCGCGTCGGCAAGCTTGATCGTCGGATTGGTTCCCATACCCACATTCTCCAGCCGCGCCAAAACGGTCGCGGCGGACCCGTGGCGGGCGGCCCCGAGCAGCCGCCGAACGATCCCGACGACGGCATGCGGCGGGTTTTCGGCGAGTACGCGGCCCGCCTCGCGACCGTAGCGCGACCGTGGCGCGTCTACCTGGAAGCGAGCTCGCCGGCTTCCCGCAGCCGCTTCTCAGCGGGATCACTCGGATCCTTGACCCGGGTGGAAAGCACCGCGACCACCACGTACATGCCAGCGAACGCGATCGCGACCCCGCCACCGCCGAACAGCGGGTACAGCAGGGTGACCACCAGCGGCCCGAAGAACGCCGCGGCACCGGCGCCGAAGTTCAGCACGGCTAGCGCGGCCCCCTTGTCCTTGGTGGGCACCATGGACGGCATCAGCGCGGAGAGCGGGACGAACCCGGCGAGCAGGATGCCGTAGACGGCGCCGAGCGTTGCCGCTATGCCGAAGCTCTGGGTGGCGATCGATCCGAAGTACCACAACGGCGTGGCGATCGCGCAGCCGACGCAGCCGAACCAGGTAACCGTCCGCCGCCAGCCGAAGTAGTCGCCAACGATCCCGAAGAACAGGTTGGCGAGGATGTTGGCCGCGTACGCGACCGTGGCAAGCGACGCGACCTCGGCTGCGCTCAGGAAGCCGCCGCCGGGCGTGCCGGGGCCGAACGTGAACGGGAACATCGCGAAGAACCCGTACTGCGGCGAGGTGTTCACGATACGGGTGATCCCGCCGGCGATCGTCCGCTTGTCCCGCCACAGGATGTCCACGCCCTCCAGCAGCCGCTTCGGACTGGTCGGATTCGGCACGGTCTCGTCGGCGATCGGCCGCAGCCCGTGCGGCTCGCGCACCCCGAACGACCCGATCGCCGCGCCGATCGCCACCAGCACCAGCGAGAGGATCAGCGTTTCGTACAGGCTCATGCCGAGCGGTCCGATGGCCAGCGCCGCGACGGCCGCGCCGAGCGTGGGCAACCCGCCGGTGAACGCGAACCAGAACCAGCCTGCCACCGAACCCCGCATCCGCTCCTCGCTGGCGATCTGCGCCCAGACCAGGAACGCGAAGGCGAACAGCGGGTAGGCGAATCCCCTGATCCCGTACATCGCGATGATGAAAGTCGAATTCTGCGTGGGAATCGCGATGAACAGGAACAGGACTTCGAAGACCACCCACCAGGCGCCGCCGAGCCACATGACCCTGCGGGGCCCCCAGATCGAGGACAGCGTTCCGGACAGCCAGGAGGCCACCATCACGGCAACGCCGTACAGGGTGACCGTGGCGAAGGACGCCTGGCTTCCCGGTAGGCCACCACCATCGGGTTGCTGCAGGTAATCGGACAGGTAGGTGATCTCAACCCCGTCGCCGATCATGAAGATGAGTACGCCGACGAAACCCCATACCAGCGTTCTGGGGATGCCGATGCGCTCAAGCCAGTGCCGCGCGCCGGATTGATTCGGTTGGTCCGCCGGTGTGAACCGTGTGGACATCGCTGTCCTCCAAGTCCAGATGTCGATGGAGGACTTATCATTACTCGTGTGAATATATCGCGCAAGATGTTACTTCGGATTGGTTGCTAGCCGGCGTCCACCAGCCGCACATCGGTGTGCTCCCGCAGGGCGGACAGCAGCATCTCGTCGATCGGACCGGTGAGCAGCACGTGGTCGAACCGCTCGACAGGGAGCAGCTGGTGCAACGCACTGCGGCCGACCTTGCTGGCGTCCATCAGCAACACGTTGATCTTGCCGGCGTTCAGCATCGCGCGCTTCACCATGACGATCTCCTGCTCCTGGTGATACGTCAGCTCGGAGGTCATCGCGGAGGTGGACTGCACGGTCAGGTCCACGGACAGGCTGGAGATCATCTCCTGTGCCGGCAGCCCGATGTACGAGTCGTGCGTGCGGGAGTACTCGCCGCCGACCCCGATCAGCCGGATGTCCTCGTGGGTGCGCAGCGTTTCGGTGGTCTGCCGGTAGTTCGTCACCACGGTCAGCGGCCCGACCTCGGGCAGCAGCTTGGCGAGCGCGAACCCCGTCGTGGAGTCGTCGAGCATCACCGACATGCCGGGCGAGATGAACCCGAGCGCCGCCTTCCCTAGCGCGTTCTTCGCGGCGACGTTGGTGTGCAGCCGGAAATCCGAGCTGGACTCGAACACCGTTGACGGCTGCGCGGACACTCCGCCGTGGTACTTGCGCAGGATGCCACGGGCACCGAGCTCGGCGATGTCCCTGTGCACGGTCATCAGGCTGACCCCGGTCAGCGTGGACAGATCGGCCGCGCTCGCGAAGCCGTTGGCCACCACGTGGTCGACGATCTGCTGCTGCCGCTCCTGCCGGGTCCGCTTGGTCATGGGCTCATCCTGCCTGAACCGTCCGGACGTCACCGGGTGACAATTAACATTTCTGGTGTTAATTTACTAGCACCGAGACGTGAGGAGATCGAATCAGTGGCCAGCGCGGTGGTGTTCGACATGGATGGGGTGCTCGTGGAAAGCGAGCATCTCTGGGAAGAGCTCTGGACGGAGTTCTCCGCCGAGCGCGGCGTCGAATGGGGGCCGAGCCAGACCAGGCAGGTACAGGGCATGAGCCTGCCGGAGTGGTCGGCCTTCCTCGCCGAGTTCGCCGGCGCCCAGGAAGGCCCCGAGCGCACCGCGCAACTCGTGGTGGACGGCATGATCGCCGCGCTGGGCAACGGCCGCGTCGAGCTGCTGGACGGGGCTCGCGAGATGGTGATCGACACGGCTGCCCGCGCCCCGATCGCGCTGGCGTCCTCGGCGTCCCGCCGGGTGATCGACGCCGTGCTCGAGCACCACGGGCTGGACAAGCATTTCAGCGCCACGGTCGGCAGCGAGGAAGTGCCGCGCGGCAAGCCGAGCCCGGACGTCTACCTCGAGGCGGCGAGCCGGCTGGGCGTGCCGGCCGAAGAGTGCCTCGCCGTTGAGGACTCCAGCAACGGGCTGCGCGCCGCCGCGGCGGCCGGCATGACGGTGGTCGCGATCCCGAACCAGCGGTACCCGCCGGCCGACGACGCGATGGCCGGCGCCAGCTTCACGGCGGACGGCCACGACGCGGTGCGTCGCTACCTGCTCGCCACCCTGGACCGCGATGTCGCAGCCGAAGGGACGGTGACGGGGCGATGACCACGATCCTGGCCGCGGGCGATGAGTTCGTGAGCCCCGAGGTTCTGGTGCGGGCTGTCCGCGCGAGCTGCCGGGACGTCCCTGGTGGCGAGCCGACCTTCCGCACGCTGCGATCCGGATGGCCGACCGAGCCGTTCGGCCCCGTCGGCGGCGTCCGGGAGGCCAGCGGCACCGAGGACGATGTGCTGGCCGCGCTCGGCGACGCGGAGGTCGCGGTGACCCAGATGGCGCCGTTCACCAAGAAGGTGATCGCCGAAGCACCGCGGCTGAAACTGATCAGCGTGTGCCGGGGCGGTCCGGTCAACGTGGATCTGCAAGCCGCCACCGAAGCCGGTATCGCGGTGACGTTCACCCCAGGCCGGAACGCCGCGGCGGCCGCCGAGTTCACCATCGGGCTGATCCTGGCCGCGATGCGCCGGATCCCCGGCTCGGACGCCGAACTCAAGGTTGGCAACTGGCGTGGCGATTACTACGCCTACGAAAACGCCGGGCTGGAGCTGGATGGCGCGACCGTCGGGCTGGTCGGCTACGGCGCGATCGGTTCGAGGATGGCACGGGTGCTGCGCGCGTTCGGCGCGAGGGTGCTGGCCTACGACCCGTACGCGACGCCGGAAAGCGGCGTGGAGTTCGTCGAGCTGGAAGAGTTGCTGAAAGCGAGCTCGGTCGTCAGCCTGCATGCTCGGCTCACTCCGGAAACCGAGCAGCTGATCAATGCCGAGAAACTCGCGTTGCTGCCGCACGGCGCCGTGCTGGTGAACGCCGCGCGCGGCGGGCTGCTCGACTACCAGCCGCTGCCGGAACTGCTGCGCAGCGGCAAGCTTGGCGCGGTCGCGCTGGACGTCTACGACATCGAGCCGCCCCCGGCGGATTGGCCGCTGCACGACGCGCCGAACGTGATCACCACCCCGCACCTCGGCGGGGCTACCAAGCAAACCGCGCATCGCGCCGTCGCGATCGTGGCCGACGACGTCGCCCGCTTCCTGCGCGGCGAATCGCCGGTCCATCTCGCGAACCCGGAGGTGCCAAGGAGCGCGGAGTCATGATCGTCGGAGTGGACGTCGGCACGTCCGTGACCAAGGCCCGGCTGATCGCGCGCGACGGCCGTGGCGGGCCGATGCACAGCGCGCGCAGCACCGTGCACCACGAATCCGGTGCCCGGGTTGAGCAGGACCTCGACGAGGTCATCGACACCGTGATCAACGTGGTGCGGGCGGCGGCGGCCGACGCGGAGCGGCTCGGCGAGCCGGTCGAGGCGCTGGCGCTCACCGGGCAGGGCGACGGGCTCTGGCTGCGCGACGCGGACGGGCAGGCCGTCGGCAGGGCGATTTCCTGGCTGGACGGGCGGGCGTCTGACACGCTGCGGCGGTGGACCGCGGACGGCGTGGCGCGCGGCGTATACACCCGCACCGGTTCCGGCATGTTCCCCGGCTGCCCCGGTCCGCTGCTCGCGCACCTCGCCGAGCACGAGCCGGAGCGGCTGGCGCGTGCCGATGTCGCGGGGTACTGCGTGGACGCGATCGTGCAGCGATTCACCGGCGAGCGCACCGTGGACGCCTCGGACGCGTCGCTGCCGTTCCTCGACGTGCCGGCGCGGACGTACTCGGACGACGCGCTGGCGCTGTGCGGTCTCGGCGAGCAGCGGCGGTTGCTCGTGGAACCCGCCCAACCGGGCGCTATGTTCGCGCTGTCCCTGCCGGCAGCCGAGCTGCTCGGGCTCCCGTCCGGGCTCCCGGTTTCCGGCGGGCCGTTCGACATCCCGTCCTGCGGATTCGGTTGCGGCGTAGGAAAGCCTGGGGACGGAAACCTGATCATCGGCACCACGCTCGGCTGTCAGGTGCTCGGCGAGCGGTTGGAGATCGACCCGGCTTCCGAGCCGGCCGGCATGTGGCTGGCCACCCCATATCCGGACAAGTTCCTGCGGGTGATGCCCGCGATGGTCGGCACGGCCGGGTTGGACTGGTTGCTGCAGGTGCTCGGCGTGCGGGTGGATGAGCTGGACGAGTTGCTCGCGGCTTCGCCGCCCGGCGCGAACGGGGTGTCCGCCCTGCCGTTCCTCTCGCAGTCCGGGGAGCGGGCGCCGTTCGTGGATTCCCGCGCCCGCGGCCAGCTGACCGGGTTGTCGGTCGGCAGTACCAGGGCGGATCTGGTGCGCGCGCTGTGCGAGGCGGTGGCGTTCTCCGCGCGGCACTGCCTGGACACCCTGGGGCACGCCGGCGAGCTCTCCGCGTGCGGCGGGGGTGCGCGGTCGCGGGAGTGGAGCCAGGTTTTCGCCGACGTGATCGGCGCGGACCTGCACATCCCGGACGACGAGGGGGTGGGCGTGCGGGGTGCCGCCAAGATCGCCTGGGAGTCCCTCGGCCGGCCGGTGGACGCGGACGCCTGGCGGGCTGAGCGTTCCACGGTGCACGCGAACCCGGTGAACGTCGAGTTCTACCAGCGCGAGTTCGAGCGCTACCAGCAAACCTTGGGCGCCGCCCGGCAGAGCTGGGAGACGAACCCGTACCCCGGAGCGCACCCATGACCCGGTGTTGCCGTGAAGGCCACCTTACGGGCAACCAACGCCCCGAATGTGCCCCTCGGTCGGTGGTTCTGGCGAGCTCCCGGTTGCCCGAACGGCACGTCCGTTATGCCCGCACTGCCCCCAACGCGCCGTTCATACCGAACAGGAGAGCGTGATATGACGAGGTTGTTCGACGACCCGGCCCGCTACACCGACGACATGGTCACCGGGTTCGTTGCCGCCAACCGCGACTACGTGCGGGAAGTACCGGGCGGCGTGGTACGGGTCCGGCGGCCGCGGCAGCCGAAGGTCGCGATCCTCACCGGCGGCGGATCCGGGCACTACCCGGCGTTCTGCGGCGTGGTCGGCCCCGGGTTCGCGGACGGCGCGGTGATCGGCAACATCTTCACTTCGCCGTCAGCCGAGCAGGCGTACTCGGTGGCCGCGGAAGCGGAATCCGGTGCTGGCGTGCTGTTCCTGTTCGGCAACTACGTCGGCGACGTGCTGAACTTCGGCCTCGCCGCACAGCGCCTTGAAAGCGAGGGCGTGCCGGCGCGGACCTTCGCGGTGACCGACGACGTGGCAAGCGCGCCGCGCGAGGAGATCGACAAGCGGCGCGGGATCGCGGGCGACTTCGTGGTGTTCAAGACCGCCGCGGCCGTCGCCGAGCAGGGCGGATCGCTGGACGACGTGCTGCGGATCTGTGAGCACACCAACGACCGCACCCGCAGCCTCGGCGTCGCGTTCGCCGGCTGCACCCTGCCCGGCCAGCACGAGCCGCTGTTCACCGTGCCGGAGCGCACCATGGGCTTGGGGCTGGGGATCCACGGCGAGCCGGGGATCGAGGAGCGGGAGCTCCCTTCGGCCTCCGAGCTGGCCCGCACGCTGGTGGACGGGCTGCTGGCGGAAGCTCCCCCGGATGCCGGCAACCGGGTCGCGGTGATCCTCAACGGGCTCGGCGCCACCAAGTACGAGGAACTGTTCGTGCTGTGGGGCAAGGTGTCCGTGCTGCTCGAAGAAGCGGGCTTGGAGCTGGTGCAGCCCGCGGTTGGTGAGCTCGTGACGAGCCTGGACATGGCCGGCTGTTCCCTGACGGTTACCTGGCTGGACGACGAGCTCGAACGGCTGTGGGCAACACCCGTCGACACGCCCGCCTACCGCAAGGGTGCCGTCTCCCAGGAACACGGCGACGAGCCGGAAGTGCCGCGTACGCCACGCGGGTCCACCGTGGCCGGCGGCACCGCGACGGCGACCGGTGCGGCGGTGGACACCTCGGCGTGGCTGGTGCGCGCGATATCCGCAGCGCGTGACGTGTTGCACGAGCACGCCGAGGAGCTGGGCAAGCTGGACGCGATCGCCGGCGACGGTGATCACGGGCGTGGTATGTGCAAGGGCGTGGATGCCGGCCTGGCCGCGGCCGAACGTGCGTTGGACGCGACGGCAACGCCGTCCGCGCTGCTGGCCACGGTCGGCGACGCGTGGGCCGCGGAGGCCGGCGGTACCTCTGGCGCGTTGTGGGGTGCGGGGCTGCGCGCCGTCGGCGCCCGGCTGCCTGCCGACCGCGCGCCGGAACGCGCCGAGGTGGCGGCCGGAGCCACCGCGGCGCTGGACGCGGTGACCGCGCTTGGCAAGGCGGAGCTGGGCGACAAGACCCTGGTCGACGCGCTGCACCCGTTCAGCACGGCGTTCCGCGGGGAGATCGATGCGGGAACGGGTCTGTCCGAAGCGATGGCCACCGCGGCAACGGAAGCCCGCGAGGCGGCGGACGCCACCGCAGAGCTGCGGCCCCGGATCGGCCGGGCACGCCCGCTCGCGGAACGCAGCATCGGCACTCCGGATCCCGGCGCCGTGTCGCTGGCGATGGTGCTGCGTGCGATCGCCGACCTGGACGCCAAGTGAGAGGCGGCTTGGACGCCAAGTGAGAGAGGAACAGATGGAGAAACTGCGCGTAGTGGTTGGTAGCGACGACGCGGGCATGGACTACAAGGACGTGCTGAAGAAGGACCTGGAGAGCGACCCGCGGGTCGTCGAGGTCACCGACGTCGGCGTTGGCAGCGACGAGCACACCGCGTACCCGCACGTCGCGGTGCACGCCGCGCGGATGGTGTCGGAAGGCAAGGCGGATCGCGCGTTGCTGGTCTGCGGCACCGGGCTCGGCGTGGCGATCAGCGCGAACAAGGTGCCCGGCGTTCGTGCGGTGACCGCACACGACAGCTATTCGGTACAACGCTCGGTGCTGAGCAACAACGCGCAGGTGCTCTGCTTCGGCCAGCGGGTGATCGGCATCGAACTGGCCCGCACGCTGGCCAAGGAGTGGCTCGAGCACAAGTTCGACGAGAACTCCCCGTCAGCCGCGAAAGTGGCCGCGATCGAGGCCTACGAAGCCTCGTGAGTCTTTTTAGGTGCTATAACCCGTAAAAAGGCTCACGAGGAGACCACCTATGCCGAAACCACCGCTTCCCGACGCGGTCAGCGAGCTGCTCGCCAAGCCGAACCCTTCGGTGATCACCACGGTTCGCCCCGACGGCCAGCCCGTCTCGGTGGCGACCTGGTACCTGTGGGACAACGGCCGCATCCTCGTCAACATGGACGAGGGGCGAAAGCGGCTCGAGCACGTCCGCAACGACCCCCGCGTCAGTGTCACCGTGCTCGCCGCGGACAGCTGGTACACGCACGTCAGCATGCAGGGCCGGGTCGTCGAGCTGCGTGACGATCCCGATCTGGTGGATATCGACCGGATCGCCAAGCACTACATCGGCGACCGGTACCCGAAGCGGGAGCGCAACCGGATCAGCGCGTGGATCGAGATCGACCGGTGGCACGGCTGGGGCAAGATGGAGAACACCGACGTGGTGCACCACTAGATCCACTCTGTTGTGCGACTAGGCGAACGGGTGCTGATGCCGGAATCTCGAGGGTGACCGCCCGCGCCACCCGGAAGGATCTCCATGCGCACCGCGAAGCTCCCGCTGTTCGCTCTCGTGCTCGCTCTCGTGCTGAGCGTGCTGACCCCGGCGTCGGCGAGCGGTGCGCCGCCCGGCGACGGCGGGTTCAACGACTGGTCGTGCGAGCCGAGTCCCGCGCACCCCGAACCCGTCGTGCTGGTGCACGGCACCGGAGACAACAAGGACAGGACGTGGCGGGTGCTCGGCCCGAGGCTGGCGGAGGAAGGCTACTGTGCCTTCGCGCTGACCTACGGCGTGGTTCCGAAGATGGCGCTTGCCGACGATGTGGTCGGCGGCCTGATGCCCATCGAGTACAGCGCCGGGGAGCTGAAGTCCTTTGTGGACTCTGTACTGCGCGCCAGCGGCACTCGAAAGGTCGACATCGTCGGGTATTCGCAGGGCACGATGGTGCCGACGTACTACGCGAAGCTGCTGGACGGCGCCGACAAGATCGACGAGTACGTCAGCCTCGCGCCGGGGTGGAACGGCACGAATGTCGCCGGAATGGCCACCCTCTACACGCTGCTCCGCGCCCTCGGCTTGCAGGGCGTCACGAACCTGCTGACCGATTGCCGGGCGTGCCCGCAGCTGCTCACCGGATCGGAGCTGCTGCGAAAACTGCACAAGGGCGGCATTTTCCTGCCACAGATCAGCTATACCAACATCGTGACCAAGTACGACGAGATCGTGGTGCCGTACACCAGTGGCTTCCGTAAGGGCCCGAACGTGCGGAACGTGCTGCTGCAGGATTCCTGCGAGGCCGACCGCACTAATCATGTCGGTATCGTGGTCGATCCGAACGCGGTCGGGCACGTGCTGAACGCGTTGGATCCGGCGAACGCCGAACCGGTGCGCTGCGTGCCGATGGGCCCCGTCGCGCCGAGCGATCACTGAAGGGCATCAGGAGAGCCCCCGGCCCAGGGGGGAGGGCCGGGGGCTCGGCAGCCGGCTGGGGGGATAGCCGGCGATGATCACCTTAGAACACCCCGCATGATCATCAAGTGGGGTGCGAGCAACGGTTCCCGATGACGGATATGGCAGTGTACGCATGCACGTGTGTCGCGGTGCGCCGCGAGGTTCTCACGCTCACAGGTCGTTCAGCGCCGCGCGGTACGCGTCCTCGTCGAGCTCCCCGTTCTCGGTGAGCGCCACGTAGACGTATCGCGTGGTCAACTCGCCGATCGCGCGCAGGATCTCGTCGCGATCCTCGCCGGAGTGCCGCAGCCGTTTCGCGGCCTCCCATGCCTCTGGCGGATCGTTGTCCCACAGCTGGTTGATCACGATCTCCTTGATCGCGAGGAACAGTCTGGGATTCACGCCTTCGACATCGCCGGCGAACTCCGGGTCGTCCAGTGCGTCGTGGTATTCGGGGTGCTCGCCGACGACCAGGGTCCGCCGATCATCGGGGTCACGCGGGTCCAGTTCGAGATACTCGTCGTCGATCGTGATGTGGTTCTCTGGGATCGCGAAGCTGCGCCGGTCAAGTATGTCGCCAAGTGTCGCGACGTCCGGCGCGTCCGCCGCGTCGCCGAGGTAGTAGTCGACCAGCGACGGATCTTCTTCGAATTCCTCGTCGTGGTCGTCGTGGTCGTCGTGGTCGAACAAGGCGAGGATGTCCTCGTCGTCGTATTCCTCGGTGCCGGATTCCGTACCCATCTCGTCGGCAAGCTGTATCACATCGGCCGCGGCGGCTTCCGGCAGTTCGTTGCGGGCCGCCGCCCAGCGTGTCCATGCCGATGTCACCGTCGGCAGGACTTCCGCGACTTCCGGATCAACCGAATCGCTGCCAAGCTGCTCGGCGAAAAAGATGGTGAGCTTCTGCGGGCTGACCCGCTGCGGCGCCGCCGGGTCGTAGTCGTAGCCGTAGTCCACGATCAGCCTGGCGCACCTGCGGATCTCCTCGGTAGCGTCCAAACCGGACTCGCGTAGGAACTCCTCCGTCGCGGCCGCCCGTTGCTCATCGGATGCTTCGGGTGCGGGCCCGGCTTGCGGATCCGGTTCAGGCAGGGCACGGCATCGAGCGAGCGCCAGCGCGCGGAACTCCGCGAAGTCCTCGTCGACTGATTCCGCGTCGGACTCGGACAGCGAATCGGTGTCCTGAATGGCGTCTTCCAGCAGCCGCCGCGCCCGCGATGGTGGTACGCCCGTCACGCGCAGCACCCCGTCGCTTTCCACCTCCTTTTCTCGCATCTCGGCCAGGGTCTGCTCCGGTTCGGTGATCGGGAAGAGGTCCGTGGCGCCCGGCTCGCCGTGCGTGAAATCGAGCAACGCCACCAGTCCGTGCGCTACACCGTCGCGTTCGAACACACACAACAGCGAGGCGTCCTCGCCGTACACGTCCGCGAGCATCCAGCATTCCCGCACGGCGACCTTGCCGATGGAGTTGCCCCAGGCCGGCTCGGCAACACCCTGTTCGGCGAGTTCCTCCGCGGCTCGCCCGGCGACTTCGCGGTGTTGCTCGCTGACCCCGATCACGTGCATCGCGCGAAGCAGTGCCAAAGCGGCAGGAGTGGTCTTCCCGCTGGCGTAGTTGATCAGCTCGAGGCCACTCGGCGCGTCGCCGTCCTCGTCAACCCACTCGTCGCCGAGCACATCCGAGGCGAACATTTCCGCCTGCAGCGGATCGGGTTCTTCCACCAGGGCAAGGAATCCACGGAGCACTTCGCCGCACGCCTCGTTCCGCTCGGACCGCACGGGCCGTACCGACGCCGCTCCCTTTTTCTTCTTTCGTCCACGACTCACCGGGCTCATATCGACATGCTGCCACCACGGCGGAGGCGGCGAATCGGGGGTCCGCGTTACCGGTCGTCCAAGAGGGACCGTCGCCCCGTTGCCCGATGTGGACGCCGCTCACTCTCCGTCTTTCTCGGCCGTGAACGGATTGTGCAGTCGTACGCCGGTGCGTTCCACATCCCTTCCGTTCCGGGTAACCAGTGTCAGACCGTGCGCCGTGGCGGTAGCCGCGATCAAACCGTCGATCACCGGGATCGGTTGGTTATGCGGCTGTGCGCCCCATTCAACGGCCACGGCGGCGTCCACCGGCAGGATACGGTCCGCGAACTGATGCACCACCCGGATCAACCACTCGTGCAACGCGTCGGCCTGCTCCCGGTCGCCGCGCTGCCGAACCCGCTCGACGCCGCGCTGGAGCTCCCCAACGGTCAACGCGCTCAGATAGAGCTGGCCGGCGGATACCCGATCCCACCAAGCCGCAAATCCCGGATTCGGGTCTCGTCTCCGTGCTTCCGACACCACATTGGTATCCAATAGGCAGTTCACCTGGCCGCTCCGAGATCGACTTCACGAGGAAGGCTGTCCTTCCGGTCGGCCACCACTTCGTCCACCGCGTCGGCGAACTCGTCGCCGGTATGGAATCCGCCCGCCAGCGCCTCCTTGAAATCCACCTCCACCTCGATGCCGGCCAGCCGTCGATAGCTGGCGATGTCGATGACTACGGCCACCTCCTCTCCGTGTCGCGTGATGAACTGCGGCCCGTCGACCTGGACTTTCCGCAGTACCTCACTCAGTCGCTGCTTCGCATCCTGAACTTGCCATCGCATACCGGCCTCCGTCTAGACAGACTAGACAGAACCGTCTGCGCGTGCAAGTCTGACTCCCGGCGCCGGTTCGCACTACGGACTCTCGTCGAGAAGGCGGGCCAGCCGTCGCGGGGCCACAAGCTGATAGGAGGTGTGTACCCATTCCACGATCTGTTCCCAGCGCTGCTCGCTCTCCTCCCCGACGAGCGCGATGGAGACCCAGCCGTACCTGCCGAGCCCGTAGCCCGTGGGCTGTGCGGTCGGGTCGGTCGCGACGACGGCTTCGGCTTCCTCGATCGGAAGCTTCACGGTGAGGCTGTGCCCGTCAGGATCGGCGAAGACAAAGTTCTTGCCGCGTACCCGGAACGTGGGTTCGCCGTCCCATGCCTCGATGTCGACGCGTGTCGCTTCGGGGAGGGCAGTGGCGATCTTCGTCAACCGCCGCAGGTTGTCCATGCTCCGCTCACCGCCGGCAGGAAAACTGGGGTAAGTGGCGGTGAGCTTACTCCACCTCGCCGATCCGTACGGCGATTTTGCTGCGGGGTGACCACTCCGGTGCGGATATACCGGGCCGCTCGACCACGCCCGCGACATCCCAGCCGGGGATCACCGGGAAGAACGCGTCGATCGCGCCGTCCAGCCGACCTTCCCGCAACTTCCAGTCGACCGGGTTGACCGAGGCGGCCTTGACATCCACCAGAACGCTGTCCGGGCCTACTTTGGGTTCGGTACTTCGGACAGTTCCAGTACGTCGGTGCCGCCGTACGCCGAATAGATAATGGCCTGCCTCTCGACCATTATGGAATCACGATCACTGGATCGTGAAATGCCCCCTGGTGTACGAGCCGACCGTGGCATTCCGGTCCACGTCGCCGGCAATTCCCGGCACGGTGCCCTCGCTGGTGTGCTGGTGCAACGCGAGTTTCGGATGGGACCAGCCAGGATTCCCTGGATCACCGTTGTACCGCGCGATCCACAACAACACGTTGTTATCGGCCCAGTCGTCCGGCCGCAAGACGGTTTGCCACCAGTTCAGGTTCGCGTACACCAGCATCCCGCTGACCCCGGTGCGTTCCCGGAACTGGGCGATGAAATCGCGTATGAACGCGTTCGCGTCACCAAAGCCCTCGGCCTCCATGTCGAGAGCCGGCCATACGCTGCCCGAATTCAGCAAATCGCGCTCTTTCAGCCGGTCCGCGAAGTGCGCGACCTGCGCGCCGACGTCGACCGGACGCGCGAAATGGTAGCCACCAGCGGCGATCCCAGCTCCCCGTGCACCGTTCGCGTAATCGTCCGACGTGGGGTCGACATAGTCGACCGACTCGGTCACCTTCATGACCGCATAGGTAATGTTGTTGCCGCGCACGGTATTCCAGTCTTCGACAGTGTTGTAATGGGAGACATCCACTCCGTAGTCCGTCATGGCAGATCCCCGATCGTCCGGCAGTTCCTATGTTCCTCATTTTTCCGCTAGTGAGGACGACTCGGGAGAAACTGACGGAAATTCATGCGGCTGGCCCACGACGAAGGTCGGTCAGATACCGAACGTGTGCGCCGCATCCGTACCATCGATCGCGGATGTGGCGTCCGCGTGCCGTCATTGCCGGTGAAAGGCGCCGGTCAGCTTCGCGTAGGCGACGATGTTGTCCCGGTACTGTCCGGACGCGCGGTTGAATTCGCCGCCGCAGGTAATCAGGCGCAGCTCTGGTTCGTCGGTGTTGCCGTACACCTTCTCGGTGGGGAATCCCGATTTCGGATAACGATCTACGCGGTAGACGGTGAAAACCGCTTCGGTGCCGTCCGCCCGATGCACGGTGGCCTGCGCACCGACGACCAGCTGGTGCAACCGGTAGAACACGCCGGGAACGTGGTTGTAGTCGACGTGGCCGGCGATGATCGCGGGCCCCCGCTCACCCGGGGTGGGACTTTTCTCGTACCAGCCGGCGGTTTCCGCATCTTCCGGAACCTCGAGCGCGCGGTCCGGCTGCAGCCCGAGCTCGATGATCTCCCCGGTGTGCACGTTGATCGACGGTACTTCGAGGCTGACCGGTCGCGATTCTGGGAGCGCTTGCCCCGCAACGGTTTTCGCGGTTGTCGGCTTTGCCGGCGTGTTCAGCGCCCGCTCGGTTGGTGTGGTTGGTGCCGTCGGCGCGGCTCTGGCCGGGTCGGCCTCCGGGTTGGGCGACGTGGCGGGCCCGGAGATCAGCAGCGCGGTCAACACGATCGCGGCCGCGGCGGCCGTGGCGGCACCGATCGCCGTCACGACCGCTTTCCGACGGGGATGTTGCTGACTCACCGGTTGGTGACACCGCCGGTCGCGACCCCGCCGACCGGAGCCTCCTCCACCTGTGGCGCGCCTTCCGTGCTGCTCGAGTCCGCCTCACAGGCGAGGCCGTCGTTGTCGGCATCCAGGCGGTGCGGGTCCGACGGGTCGGAGTCCAGGGTCGCCTGTGCCTCTCCCGGCGTGGCGAAGTCGGCGCAGTCCATATCGACGAACTCCGGCGCGGCCGGTTCGGCGGCATCCTGAGTTTCCGGTGCTTCCGGGGATTCCGGCTGAGCCGGTGCCTCGGGTTCACTGCCCGACCCGTCGTGTTGGTGCTCGCAGGCGATGCCATCCTTGTCGGCGTCCAGCCCGTGCGGATCGGATGGATCCGTCTGGAGCTCAGCCTGAGCCTCGGCCTGGGTCTCGAAACTCGAACAGTCCAGATCCTGCGCGGACGCGCTGCCGAGCAGGACGAACAACCCGGCGAGCGCTGGCACGGTCAGCACGACGAGTATGTGTCGAATGTAGGACACAAGGATTCCTTTCGGTAAGGAAAGACTTGACTGCCGCCGTGAGCGCTCGCGACGTTTGTCCCCTTATCCTGGTGTCCGTTCAGCGTGTTACTTCATCAAATTGGTGAGGTCGGCTCGTCCGAATTACGGAGAACTTGGGTGTTGACCTCGGTCTTTTACCACTCGCCGCCCGGTGGCTTTAATCTTGATATTCCGGAAACAGAGCTTCGGCGGCGTTCTGGACAATGGTGGCCATGAGGGCACTGTTGAATGTCATCTGGCTGGTGTTGTGCGGGGTCTGGATGGCCATCGGCTACACGCTCGCCGGCATCATTTGCTGCATCCTGATCATCACGATCCCGTTCGGCATAGCGTCCTTCCGGATAGCGAACTACGCGTTGTGGCCGTTCGGTCGCACGCTGGTGGATCGCCCGGACGCGGGCGCGCCGTCCTTGCTCGGCAACATCATCTGGCTCATCTTCGCCGGCTGGTGGCTGGCACTCGGTCACGTGATCACCGGTGTGGCGCAGTGCGTGACGATCATTGGAATCCCGCTGGGCGTGGCGAGTTTCAAGATGATCCCGGTGTCCCTTGTGCCACTCGGCCGGGAGATCGTCCCCGTGCCACGCTAGGCATTGTCGCCGGCGACCATCGCACGGTTTCAGGACACTAGTTGAGGGCTTCGGGGAGCGGCGGTGTCGCCTGCTGGGTGTTGCCGAGCGACTGCAAACGGGTTGGCACGATGGTCATCTCGGCGATGTTCGCCCTGGCAGGCAAGGTCACCGCGCAAAGGCAAGCCGACGCGACGTCTTCGGGCTGCAGGCACCATCCCCGCAGCCGTTCCGGTGGTGGCTCCGGGCGCCGGTCCAAGATCGGGGTGTTCACGATTCCGGGCAGGATGGTGGAAACCCGGACTCCTGAGGCGTGCTCGTCCCAGCCGGCGCCGCGGGCCAGCCCGAGCAATCCGGCCTTCGTTGCCTGGTAGGCCAGGCCGCTGTGATCCGGCCACGCCGCGGAGACACTGGAGATCAGCACCATATCGCCGGCACGTTCCCGAACCTGGTCCAAAGTAGATTTCATCAGGTAGAAAACGCCGCTGAGATTGACCCGGAGCAGCTCATCGAACGACTCGTTGGTGAGCTGGTGAAACCGGCGGTCGGGGATGTTCGTGCCGGCCGCACAGACCAGCGTGTCCACCGGGTCTTCGGTGGCCAGCTGGGTGGCAAGCGCGCTCACCGCGTCGGCGTCCGCCACGTCCAGCGCATGTGGCACGAAAGAGTCGCGCCCCACGGCCTCGATCATGGTTTCCTCGCGCCGTGCCACGCCGTGTACCCTGGCGCCGGCGTCGACAAAGGCCCGTGCGATGGCAGCTCCGATACCGCTGCTGGCCCCGCTCACCAGGGCCACCCGGTCGGTCATGTTCCCTACCGTGTTGTCCATCCTTGGTCTCCTCAAGCCGGAGTGATCTTGCTGGGCGCGGCGGCGCGGTGACCGCGCTGGCTGGGCGGACCTACCAGTAGGGCCGCGGCTGGCCGTATGCGCCGTACTGCATGCGCCGCTTGTTGTTGCGGCGCTTGACGGCGACCACGATCGTGATCACGAGCGCGATCACGAACCCGAGGAAACCGGCGCCGGCGGCAAGCAGAACCCGGCCGGCCACACCGAAAACCGACTTGTGCGGGCCGGCTGCGAACAGCACGGAATCGTTGCTGGCCCGGCATTCCACCTGGTAGTCGCCCGGTGGCACGGGCTCATTGGAACGTAGCTGGACTCGCCAGGTGGTGCCTCCGATCCGTACCGTTTCGGTTGTGGACGGTCGGGTGAGCGGGACTTCGCTGCCGGCGGAATCCGTTACCGTACAGCGCCCGTTGACGGCGAGCCGATCGGTGAGGATGGTTATGCCCTCCTCATCGAGGTGCACGGTTTGCGACTCGCCGGAACGCAGTTCCCCGGCCGGCTTGGGAAACGACGAGAACGCCTGCGCGAGAAACACCGTGGCGAGTACCGCTCCGGCCACGAAGATCGCGCCCGCGACCAGGAACCAGAGGCGAGTGGGTTTGATCGTGCTGGGATCTACGTAACCGGGTGATTGATACACGCCGGGATGCTATCGGTTCCGTCGACAGCGAACCCGCCGCACCGACGTGCGTGGACCCCTGGACGGCGCGACCGCTATCGAACTCGTCGCCGCGGCCGGTGATCCCCCGTTCGTCTAGCCAGGTCAATTTTTTCCAAGGCCGCTCGGTAGGCCGCGTCGTAGTGTGCTGGCATGACGAACGACACGAACCTGGCTGCCGCTGAGCAGAACTGCGCCGCCGCCTGGCATACGTTAGCGCCGGTGATGGACCTCATCACCCCGATGGCGTTGCGCGTGGCGGCCACCTTGCGGCTGGCCGATCTGATCGATGACGGTGTCACCGGCATGGCCGAATTGGCGCAGCGCTCCGGAAGCGATCCCGACGCGCTGGGCCGGATGCTGCGACAGCTGGTGGTGCGCGGGGTGTTCACCGAACCGGAGCCGGACGTGTTCGCCGTGAACGAGCTGTCCGCACTGTTGCGTTCGGACCATCCTTCGGGCATGCGAACGTGGTTGGACCTGGACGGATTCGGTGGCCAGATGGATCTCGCGTTCACCGGGTTGCTGCACACCGTGCGAACCGGAAAACCCGCATGGGAGCGGGTTTTCGGAGCGCCGTTCTGGCAGCATCTCGATGCCGATCCCGCGCTGCACGCGTCGTTCGACGCGACCATGTCGGCCTCGCCGGAATATCTGACCGATGCCGCCGGCGGCTACGACTGGTCGGATTTCCGGCACGTGCTGGACATTGGTGGGGGAGACGCGTCGCTGCTCGCGGAGGTCTTGCGGGCGCGGCCGTGGCTGCGTGGCACTTTGGTGGATCTTCCGGACACGGTCGAGCGTGGCCGGCAGCGGTTGGCCTCGGAAGGGCTGGCGGAGCGGTGCGAGCTCGTCGGGCAGAGCTTCTTCGAACCGCTGCCGGCCGGCGGGGATGTGTATGTGCTGCGCGGCGTGGTGCACGACTGGGACGACGATGAGGCCGTGGCGATCCTGCGGCGTTGTGCGGAGGCCGCGGGCGAGTCGGGGCGAGTGTTGATCGTGGAAGCGCACGGCACGTCCGGCGACGATCCCGCGTCGTTCGCGGAGATGAACCTGCGGATGCTGGTGCTGAGCGGAGGCCGGGAACGCACCCTCGACGACTACCGTGAGCTCGTGGCACGCGCCGGGCTGCGGGTAACCAGCACGCACGTCACACCCTTGGACAACGTGCTCATCGATTGCCGTCCTGGTTAGCCACTCGCGTTGTGTACGCACAATGCTTATCTGACGGCGTTATTTGGCGTTGTGAGTAAACAACGGGGGAGTGTGCGGCCACATCGCGCAGCAGTGCGCCGGCAACGCGCTCCTCGACGACGGCAGTGCGGTGTTGCCGCATCGCTTCGGCGAGATCGGTATCCCACGGAGCTTCCGTGACGCGGCCGGGGTCCGGCCCGCGAGGGTTCTGCCGTAGCGCGTCCAGGTAGTCCGCGGCGGACATCCGCCAGGGCCGCGCGCCGGTCTTGTCCAGGACGTAGGCGGCGATCCGGATTCCCTCGCCATCGAGGTCACCGTGGTAACGCAGGCGGGCACCGGCCACGGCAAGCTTGCGGAGCAGCAGGATCGCGGCGCCGTTCGGCCATCCGGACGTGCACACCAGCGGCGGGCAGTTCGCGCCGTATTGTCGCCGGGCGAGCGCCAACACGCTCGGATTCTCCACCACCCACACGTCGGTGCTCGGCAACGACAGCTCCGGATCCGCCCGCAGCTGCCCAAGGGTCACGGCGGCCGGGTGCCCGGATTCCGCGCAGATACGCAGGAGCTGGTTCGACAGCCCCGTACCGGTCGGGCGGAGCCCGGCGGCGACAACCACGGTGGACAGTTCGTCGTCGGCGATGCCGGCACGCTCCCACAACGCACGCCGCTGCTCGGCGTTCCCGGGAACCTCCGTGCCGTAGATCGCCGCAAGAGCGCGTAGCACCAGTCCGGACAGCCGTGTCCCATCGTCCAGTGCATGCGGATCGTCGAGCACCGACTCCGCGAACGCGGGGAGCGGGTCTCCTTGCGTGGGTAGCCGTCGCAGCACCAGCAGCGCGGACTCCAGCAGTTGCCGCGTCGCGGATACCGATCCGTTCACGATCCCGGCACGGCGAACCTGTTCAACCCACTCGCGCAACGCGGGCTGAGCGATCACCAGCTCGTTGGTGGCTAGCCATTCCCACAGCGCCGCCCGTTGCTCGCTGGCAGATGCCCGCCGAGCGGCACGATCACCCAGCGGCCCGAGCGCCTCGGTCACCACCACGCGAGCGTCCATACCTATCGACTCACGCAGTATATCGTCCAATTTGGACAACGTGACGTTCGCGTACTCGCCCGGATAGCGGGCCATGCCAAGCAAATCCGCCACTGCGGCCCGCTGCTCGCCATCCAGCGGCCCGACCCGCACCCTGGTCACGGGCTGACCTGACGACAGCCGGTAATGCACCGCCTGCCACAGTGGTCGAAGCGCCTCGGAGCGCATCCGCGCCGGAAACGTCACGCCTCCTCCTCGGGAACGAGATCCGCACCGTCCCACGTAAATCGGGCGGTCGTGACGGCGTCATCGTCACCACCGGTGATCAGCTGGTGCACGGCGATCCCGTCCAGCTCCGCGTACATACACCATTCGTGGTCCGAGGTGAGCACCAGATCGAGATCCAAAGAGGACAGCAGCTCGAACACCTGCCCGCGGTTCGTGGTATCCACACCGACGAACACTTCATCCAGCAGGATCAGCCGCGGCGCGGTCGGTACGGACTGGTAGTGCGCGGCCACCGCGGCGAACAGCGGAAGGTGCAGCGCGATCGCCTTCTCGCCACCGGAGAGTGCGCCGTGCAGCTTCTTGGTCAACAGTTGCCAGCCCGTGCCATTCGCCCGGTCGATCTTCACGACGAACTGGTGCCATGCGGTGTAGTCGAAGACCTGCGCCAGCTGCTGCTCCCAGCTGGCGGCCGCATTGTCGACCCTGGCTTGCTCGATCCGGTCCCGGAAGAACTGGTGCAGCGACGCCCGGTCGTCATCGGTCAGCCGCACCGGATCCTTGAGCAACAGTTCCCGCGCCGCCTTCGTACCGGCCGGAAGTTCGGGATTGACCTGCCACACCAGGCGTACGGCCACGTTGGACGCGGTACGCACTCGCTCCAGCCGGGCGTTCATGGTCTCCACGAGGTCGCCGGCCTGCCGGATGCGGTCGGCAAGGTGGCGACGCGTATCGCCGGTGAGCGTCCGATCGAACAACTCACGCTCGCGTTCGGTGATGTCACCGCGACTGCGCTCGGCCTCGGTGCGCAGGGTCGTCACCAGCTCGGCCGCGCCGATCCGCACACCGTCCATGGACGCGGTGAACACCTGGATGTCCTCATCCGGCTCCAGGATCAGATCGGCACGCCTGCTCAGTGTTTCCCGGCAGTTGTGCACGGCCTCGGAGAGCCTCGCGAGCGCGTCGTTGAGGTTTCTCGCGGTGTGCGGGATATTAGGCCACCGTGCGGCGACCGTGCGTGCCGCTTCCAGGGTTGCCTTGACACCGTCCGATGTGGTCGTTTCGAGCTCGATCCCGGCGTCACGTGGGAGGTTGCCGGTGGCAAGGCGACGGAACCGGGCGGCTGCGGTGTCCCGTGCGGTGATGGCTTCATCACGCTTTTCGGCGTCGATCGTGCGCTGGCTGTCAAGCGAACCGATTCTCCTTGCCAGTTCTCGGAGCGCGGTGTCCTCGCGGCCGGCGGCTTCCTTGGCTTCCCGGTGCTGCTCGCGGAGTTCGTTGATTTCCGCGAGTACTTCCCGGTAGTCCGCACCGATCGTGCTCTGCACGGCTTCCAGGGTGCTGGTCAGCTCACGTGCCTTGGTCTCAGCCGCGTCCGCGTCCGCGGCTCGTTCCGTGGCGATCTCTTCGGAACTTTCCGCGCGTTCGGCGAGCGACAAGGCGGTGTGGCGCGCCTTGATCAGTTCGGAATGCCTGTCCAGCCAGTTATCGGCGAGGTCACGGAAGGCGACGACGGCGTGATCCAGTGCGTCAAGGGCCGCGCGCTCGGCGGGCAAACCGTTCTGCGCGGCAAGCGCCGTCAATGCCTTGAGCGTCCTGCCGACCTCCTTTTCCCGCGCTTCTACGGTTTCCACCCATCGGCGCACCACGCCGTCGGCGGCCGTTTCGTGGGATGCGGCGCGCTCCCATGCTGTCCGTGCTTCCTCGACGGAGTCGTGACCGGGCCGGCCTGCCAGTTCCGTGTCGAGCTGTCGGCGCCGCTCGGCGAGCCGCCGCAGCCGCTCATCGAGGGCGCTGAGCGTAGCGTCCAGCTGCTCGATCCGGCGCTGCCGCGCGCGTTCACGGGCGGCGGTGCCGATATGCGCGCTCTCCGGCTTCGCCCAGCTTCCGGTCGCTCCGGCGAGTCGCCAGCGACCATCTGCGCTGATGGCCGTGACATGGTCCTCGGGTAGCGATTCGTCGTACGCGATACCGGCAAGCAGCCGGCGGATGCGCTCCTCGGATATTGGTGCGCCTGGTTCCGGGCGCAGCACGTCGGCAAGCGATCGCCCCCCGAGCACGGCGAACCGATCCACGTTCAGGAACGTGTCGTGTTCGGCGATCTCGATCGCGCCACTCGGTGGTACCCAAGCATCCAGCAGGCCACTTGCTTGCAGTGCGGCTTCCACGGCCGCCTGGGACGCCGGCGACACATGATCCTGGAAGGCCACCAGCTTCCACAACGGCGCACCATCCATTGTGGATCGATCAGCGGTGCGAGTCAGTGGTGAGTCGGGTGGCAGGTCAACTTCGTGGCGCAGCCTCTCGATCTCGGCGGCCAGCTCGCCCCGCTCGCGCCGAACTTCCTGTCGCTGCCCGGATACCGTCGTTTCCTCCGCGGTAATCGCTTGGGCCACCGCGCGACTCACCGGCTCGACGAACCGGAGCACGGCGGACTCCGATTCCGCGTTCGCGGCAAGCTCGTCGATGTCGTCGAAGACAAGCTCGACGTTGGAAGCTGCCCACTGGCGCAGCCGCTCGACCTGCTGGCCGACCGTTTCGGAGTAGGCCTCGGCGCATTCGGCGCGTTTCGCCGCTGCCTCGGAGAGCGCGTCGCGCGCCCGCTCCAGCTCGGATTCGGCGTCGCTTCGCCGCCGCAGCGTGGCGTCGTAGTCGTCCACCGCATGCCGCACCCCAGCGATCTGGTCCTGCCTGCTTCGAACCGCCGCGCTCAGCAGCGTTCTCGGGTTCCGGTCCGTTTCCAGCGTGGTGGCGATTTCCTCTGGTACGGAACGGAGATCAGCGCGATCGGCGGCGTGTGTGACGTCGTCTCGTGCGGCCAGCTCGGCGTCCGCCGCGGATCGCGCGGTCCGTTCCGCCACCTCGGCGCGCTCCCGATCTTGCCGGGCGGTGTGCTGCCGTGCCGTCGCCCGCGCACGTTCGTCGCGCGCGGTACGCTCGGCCTCGCCGGCCTGCTGCCGGAGCTTGTCGAGTTCCTTGCCTCGCTTGTATTCCTCGCTGTCCCGCAGTCCTTCGATGCGGGAACTGAGTTGCTCGGTACGCCGGTCGAGATGTTGCTTGCGTTGCTCGGTTTCCGCGTTCTGCTCGACGACCTGCTGATATTCGCCTTCCGAACTGCGTGCCGTCCGGGTGAGGTTGTCCAGCTCTGTGGTCGCGGAAACCAACGTGGCCGCACTGGCCCGCAGCACCCGCTGCGCGTAGCTGGCCTGCCTGGCGGCCACGGTCTTGGCGGCCTCGGCTTCATCCTCGAGTTCCCTGAGCTGCTCGCGTTGCCGGTCGAGACGCTCGAATCCCTCGGCCAGCTCGGTGATCTCCGCCTGCCCGAGCGGGGGCAGCGCCCTGGAGAGCAAGCTGGACAGCAGCCCGGGGTCGAGGCGTTCGGACAGCTTCGGCTGGCGCAGCTGGAGTAACGCGGTGATCAGCGCGTCGTAGCGCTGTTCGGACAACTCCGGGAACAGGGTATGCCGCATGGTGGTGCGGTACTCGGTAGCGTTGGCGTGCAGGGTGCCGTGCTCGCCGATGGCCTCGTCCAATGCCGCCCTGGTCAATGGCGCACCGGTCTCGCCAACCAGTCTCAGCCCGCCGGGAAAGCCGATGCGCTGCGTGGTGGTGAAGTAGTCCGCACTCGGTGTCCTGGTGTGCTGGCTGGCTTGCAGCCGTGCCCCGCAGCAGAACCATTCGTCGCTCGCTTCGTGCCTGAACTCCAGCCATACGTAGCCGACGCGGGTGCTGCCGGTGGCGCCCTCGCCCATCAGGTTCCACCACATGGTCCGCTCGCCGGTGCCGAAGGTGGACAGCCGGTGTGGCCGCAGGCTGGCGTCGAATAGGTACGGCAGTAACAATTCCAGCGCCTTGGATTTGCCGGTGCCGTTCGGGCCGCGCAGCAGCAGCCGTCCGTTGTGGAACTCGAATATCTCGTCGTAGTAGCGCCAGACGTTCAGAATCCCGGCACGGCTGGGAATCCAGCGCGCCGGGCGTATCGGCCCCGCGGGCCCGTGTTGTTCGTGTTGGGCGCGGTGCGGCAGCTCGGTGATCGTCATGACGGTATTCCTCCCGGCGTGCCGGAGACGTCCTCGGTAGTACGCGTCGCGGTGACGGCGTACCGGGCCGCTGCCGGAAGCGCGCGGATCCGGTCGCCGGAGTGGCGCGCCAGCCCGAATTCGGTAAGCACCGTGATCGCATCGGCGACCAGTGGATCCGGGCCATCGTCCGTGCGATAAGTCCGTGCCCAGCGGGGAAACCGGGTCAGCAGCGTGTCGGCCTCGGACCGCAGCTGCTCGGGCGTGACCCCTCCGGTCGAGGCGGCGATCACATCCAGCAGGAGCAGCGCGGCCACCTTGGCGTTGCTGGAATCGTCCGGGAACTTGCCGTCCGTGGCCAGCGCGTCGGTGTCGGTAAGCAGCCAGCCCTCCGCGCGCTCTTCCACCACGAACCCCGCTTCATCCGCGGCTTTCCGCGCGAGCTGGCGGCCGGTGGGCGAGGTCAGGTACGCCAGCTGTGCTTCGCACAGATCGTCCCGGTACACCACCGGATCATCGAACAGGCGCCGGAACACCGAATGCCGCAACCACAAGTTTCGCTGGACCTCGGATCCGCCCTCGCCGCCTGCCCTCGTGCCGTACCGCGGCTCGCGGGTAATCTCACCGAGCAGCTCGTCGAACCTGCCTGGTACGTCCTCGATCGGCACGGCCAGCCGGGACGGGCCGGTCGGCGCGGAGAGCATCCGCATCAGCGACGTAGCGTCTACCCGGTAGAGCACCTTGGCATCCTCAGCGTCCACAAAGGACTCGGTGCTGCCGTCCACGACCTCGATCGCGCCGTAGGATTCCAGCAAGCGCAGGGCATCAACGTAGGCCCGGCGTTCGGGTTTGTGCGCGGTGTCGAAAGTTCCCACGACCGGATCGGCCGCGGTGGCGCGTGCGATCCGATCGGCGAGCAACCCTATGGTGGTCACTGGGGCGGTGAGAAGTTCAGCCGCCACGACGCAGAGCAGGGTATAGCGGCGCCGGTCGAACGCGGCGCGCCCGGAACGCAGCCGGTGTGCTGGGCGGGTCGCGTCCACGTCGGTGCGTACCTTCGCCAGCCGTGCGTAGCCGAGCCGTGGCTCCACGGTGACCGACCAGCCGCAGTAGTAGTCGAACCACCTGGCGATCGGATCCTTGCGGCGGCGGATCAGCTCGAAAGACTCCGGTGCGCCGCGCTCGGTGATCAACGGATCGGCCAGCAGTAAACGAATTCCGCGCGCGACGTCGTGCCGTTCCGCGATCGCCAGCTGGTTGGCCAGGCTACTCATTCACTTCCCCCGTGTTTGCCGTGAAGGCCACCTTACGGGCAACCAACGCCCCGAATGGGCCCCTCGCTCGCGTCGCGGTATTCATCCGGTGGCCTCCGTGCCAGTGCGGCGCTGCCGGGTGTCGACGGTACGTACCTCGACCACGTAATCCGGCCCGGTTAGTACGCCGCGCGGGGTACGCAGCACGGCCGGCCGGGAATCCGGGGCGGGCAACAGGAGGAGCTCGACCTTGCCGTCACCGGTAATCCCTCGGCGGGCACCGGTGGAGTCGGCGCCGCTGGACAGCGCGCGGCCGAGCAGGTCGAGTAGCCGCTCCAGCGTGGAGTGTTCCAGGGTGCCGAAGCTGGAGAGCCGCACCTTGCCGCCGGTGGCCAGCCGGCTCCACGCGGCCCGCAGTTCGGCGCGTTCTGCCTTTGCGCGTTCCGCGCGGGCGGCCTTCAGCTCGGCAACGTCGCGAACCTTGCCGGTACGGGCGAAACGCTCGGTACGGCCCGAGGACCGCAGCAGCGCCGACACTTCGACGGGTGCGGCTTCTCGCCAGCTGGCCGACGAGCTGATCAACTCCGGGTCCGGGTGGGCGAGGTGCGCGTGCCGGGCGGGGCTCATGCCGAATGCGGCAGACCATAGCCGGTGCAGGTCGGCTTCCCGCGGTGCGGTGGCGAACCAGCGAGCGAGCTCGCGGAAGTCCGCGACGGCGCTGGTCGCGCGGCGGCGGGATTCGGTGATCCGCTCGAGCACCTGCAGCAGGGACACGATGGCGCGGCGGGCCACGGTCCGCAGCTGGCCGACCCGAGGCGCCGTGCCGTCCGTTGGGTAGAACCAGGCGCGCAGACCTTCCCAGCGTGTCCTGCGGTGCTCCAGCCATTCCGGGCCGGGATCCCGGTCGGCGACCGGCGGAAGCTCGGCGCCCAGCAGCGCCCGCTGGTGCAGCAGGCTCACGCCGTGTTCCTCGATCCGCGCCACACCCGATGCGATGGCGTGTGCGCGCTGGTCGAGGTTGGTGAGGAACTCCTCGAGGTAGCTGACCGTGGCGGCCTTCACCTCGTGGAAGGTCGTCAGGTCGGCACCCTCGGCGCGCAGCAGCCGCTGGAGCTCGCCGTTGAACTGTTTGGTGTTGCCGCGAAGTGCTTCGAGATGTCCTTCGAGTTCGGAAAGCACGGTGAACACGCGCCGGTTGGTCGAGCCAGGTTCGGTGAGCAGCGCGTGCAACGCCTCCAGCCGGTCGGCGATCGCGTCGAGTACGGCGGTCTGCAGCGCGCCACTTGAGGCGAGCACGGTCAGCGCGTGCTGCACGCCGGCGAATGCCGCCTCGCCGCGCCTGGTAAGCGAGTACTGCAGGTTGCGCCGCTCGTACTCCTCCGCGGTTCGGTAGTTCTCGCCGTGATTCTGGATGACGTCCAGCAACTGCCACTCGCGCAGCTGGTTCAACGTCCTGGCGAGGTCCTCGTCGTCCAGCGCGTCGAACCACCCCACGGAACGCAGCCGGGCTCGCACATCGTCGATCCCCAGCGCGGTTTCCAGCCGCTCGTTGGCTTCCCCGAAGGCGTGCAGGATCGCGGTGTAGAGCTCGGCCTGGCCGCCGGTGGTGAACCGGAACATGTCGGTCGGCACGTGTCGGCTCGAATCCATCGGCGCTCCCTCGCCTCACTTCGGCAATCATGAATACGGTACTGGCGAGCGCCGACAAGGTGACCGCCGTACACGCGGTGGGGCGGGGTGATTGTCTCGCTACCGACCCAGGCAGAATTGCCGCATGAGCCCTGTCAGCCGTGGTCGGAAGCGCAAGAAGGACAAGAAAACTGTGCTGCGAGGACCGGAGCTGGAGCTGTTTCCGGTGCCGGCGGAGGAATGCGATTGCCCGGCGTGTTCCGGAGACTTCGACTCACGGCAGCTGGTTGACGAGTTGACCGCGGGCGCCGCGGAGCTGCTTGACACCGAAGACCCGTTGGACGCCGAAATGACCGGTGCGCTGTTCATGTCGATCGGCGAGTTCACCGAGGGCTTCGAGGACGCGCTGGTGGGCGGGTTGATCCCGGAATTCGAGGCCGGCGCCAGCGCGGAGTCACTCGCGATGCTGCTGGCGATCGGCTCGGTCGCCGACGGCCAACCCGGTGCGGCCGCGTCCGCGGCTGCCGAGCGACTCCGCGCCGCCGGCCTACCGAGCCCGGGGTGGGCGGCCGAACTGACCGAGCCCGTGACGGTCGCCGACCGCACGCGACTCACCGACCCAGACGGCGTTGGGTCGATTCTGACCTGCACGTTTCACCGCGCCGGACGCTCACACGCCATGGCGATCAGCGTGGACCACCTCGACTGCGATGCCGCCACCAACATTCATCTCCTGGGCGCCGATGAATTGCCCGCGGCGCGGGAGATGATGCGGGCCGAGGCACGTGCGGCCGGCGTCGAGATCGTCGAGGACACCCCGGGTCCCGCCGATTTCCGCTGGTATGTGGAAACCGCTCTCAATGCGCGGGCTGATCATGATCGTGAAGGCGGAGCGGATCGGCCCGAGCCTCCGGTTGACGAGGAAGACGTCCCCGACTACCACGCCATGGCGGTGCTGCTGCGGGCCTGGATACGCGCGCTGCCCGCACCGAGTGAACCGCCCGCCGACATGCACGGTGCCCACGAGGCCGAGCTCGATGGGTTCGCGTTCGGTACGGCGCTTCCGGCCAAGCGGGCGGAGGCCGACGGGCCCGCGCCCGGCTACCGGATCAAGGTCACGCTGCGTGGCGCCAAGCCGCCGATCTGGCGACGCTTGGAGGTGCCAGCCGACATCAGCCTCGCCAGGCTACATACGGTCATCCAAATCGCCTTCGGCTGGGAAGACTGCCACCTGCACGCGTTCCGGACGCCGTACGGGGACTTCGGCATCGACGACGCCGAACTCGGGTACCGCGCCGAAGAGCCGGTGTCGTTGGAGCAAGTAGCCCCCGGCGAGAAGAGCAAGATCCGCTACACCTACGACTTCGGCGACAGCTGGGACCACGAGATCCAGGTGGAGAAGGTGCTCGACCGCGAAGACGCGGAGAACCATCCGCGGTGCACCGGCGGTCGGCGCGCCGCCCCGCCGGAAGACTGCGGGGGTATCGCGAGTTACGCCTACCTTGTCGAGATCCTCGCCGATCCCAGCCATCCCGAGCACGAGGAGCGTCTGGACTGGTTGGGACTCGACGCTGCCAGCAAGTTCGACCCCGTGGCCTTCGACACCGGTGCGATAAACCAGGCACTGGCCCGCCTGCGCTGAGCAGCGCCTGGTTCGGGTTCAGATCTAGCCCCAGAAGACGCCGTTCGGGTTGCGATCGATCTCCTCGAGCAGCGGCATGGGCGAGTTTGCTTCCGGGACGCCGGGATAGGAGAGCCATTTCCCGTTGCGGTCCGCCCAGTACACCGACCAGAGCCCGTCGTCGCCGAGTCGCAACTGCGCGATCTTCTGCTCGGTCCAGTCCGGCCCGATGGACCGTGACCATGGCGCCCGCCGCTCCACGATGGTCACCGCGTTTCCGCGCCGCTTACATTCCACCCGAATCTCGTCCCGCAGCCGCTCCGGCACCTTTCGAGTGCACCACCGCTCCACCTGCCGCACGGCAAATTCCGAGATTCCCGCCATGGTGCTCTCTGACCCCCAAACCGACGTGGCTTCTTCCGACCGCAGTGGGCAGCGCACGGCAGACTAGCGCGTGGCTCGGTAGCTAGATCGCTCAGCCGGTCTACCTGTTAGCGGTCGAGAGGTCACGAAGAGTATTCCCAGGCTCATCCAACGATCGGCTGCCGACTCGGGCCAACCGTGCGCCGGCACCGGCGAATTCCACCGTGCGGCGAACGGGATCTTGGCTTCCTCGCGCCGCTTGACCGCAGCCGGGGGTTCCGCGGTGTGTGGTTCAGGTCGCGCCCGGCTCCGCGCGGCTTGACGCGCGTCGACACACTAGTCACCATTGCGCTATAAGCAACGTTGCGTGTAATACGCAACAGCGTGCCATCTCGCCACGACGGGTACCCGCCGGTGGAATCCGCCCGATCACAAGGAGCGGCCGATGAGGATCCTTCTCGCCGACGCATTCCCGGACACGTCCCGCGCCGAACTGGCCGAACGCGGCCACGAGTGTGTGTACGAGCCGGACACCACCGCGGACCAGCTGCCGGAAAGTCTCGGCGGCTGCGAGGTGCTGGTCGTGCGGAGCACCAAGGTGACCTCGGCGGCCATCGAAGCCGCCGACGCACTGCGGGTGGTAGTCCGTGCGGGGTCCGGCACCAACACCATCGACTGCGACGCGGCCGCTGAGCGCGGGATCTACGTCTGCAACGTGCCGGGCCGCAACGCGGTCGCCGTCGCGGAGCTCGCCTTCGCGTTGCTGCTCGCGTTGGACCGCAACATTCCGGACAGCGTTGCCGACCTGCGGGCAGGGCGCTGGGACAAGAAGCGCTACGCCCGTGCGAGCGGGGTGCTCGGCCGCAAGGTCGGCGTCGTCGGGCTCGGCCAGATCGGCATGGAGTTCGCCGAGCGGGCCGCCGCGTTCGGCGCGGGCGTCTACGCCGTCGCCAAGCCTGATCGTGACGCGCAAACGCTCGACCGCGCTCGCGCGATAGGTATTCAGTTCGTGGACGGCCTGGACACCCTGGCGCGAACCTGTGACGTGCTTTCCTTCCACGTCCCAGCGACCGAGGCCACCCGTGGTTTGGTCGGAAAGGAGCTGCTGGCCAACGTGGCGGCCGGCACCATCGTGCTGAACACCTCGCGCGGCGAGCTCGTCGATGAGGACGCGTTGATCGAAGCGATGGAAGCGAAGGGGGTGCGTGCCGGCCTCGACGTGTTCGCGGACGAACCCGGCGCGAGCACCGGCTACCTCGACTCCCGTCTCGCCAAGCACCCGAATGTGTACGGCACCCACCACATCGGCGCCTCCACGGAGCAGGCCCAGCGAGCCGTCGCCGATGAGGTGGTGCGGATCGTCGACGAGTTCGTCGCGGGAACCGTGTTGCATTGCGTGAACCTGGAGCCCGAGTTGGCGGCTGCGCGTTCAGGTGGTTCGTCATGAGCGCGGTACGGACGGCGCCCGAACCAGTGCGGCGTGGCGGTATCACCGTCCGGCCGCCGCGTGTGCTTGTCGCGAACCGGCAGCACCCCTCGGCACTGGACGAGCCCGTTGATGCGGCACGAGTCCGGCAGCTGGAGCGGGACGGGGTGCTGGACCGTCCGCCGGAGCCGTCCGCCGTGGTGTATCAGGTGACGGCCGGCCAGCACCGGCAGACCGGGGTGCTTGTCGAGGTGTCGGTCGGCGACTACCGGGATGGCCGGATTCGCCGGCACGAAGGCACCCAACCGGAACGGGTGCGAAGGCTGGACGAGTTCACCGAGGCCAACGGCACCGAACAGGTGCCGGTGACCCTGACCCACCCGGCCCGCGCGGGGCTGCGTGCCCTGCTCGCAGAGATCACCGCGGGAGAACCCGATGTGCGGCTCCCGACCGGTGAAGGGCTGACCCACAGCGTATGGATCCGCCCGGAACCGCTTGTGGCGCAAGCGATCCAGGATGAGCTGGACGATGTCGAAACGCTGTACGTCGCGGACGGGCATCACCGGATGGCGGCCGCGGAGCGCTACGCGGGCCGGCGAGGGCAGCCCGGCACGTTCACCCTCGCCGCGCTCTTCCCGAGCGACGAGATGCGCATCCTCGGCTACCCGCGCTGTGTACCCCGACCGGTCGGGGTATCGACGCCGAGACTGCTCGGCACTCTTGCCGGGCTGCCGGCTGTCGCGCGGATCGAGGAATTCGCGCCGCCCGAGTCGATTCGCCCGGCTCGCGGGGAGATATCGATGTACCTGGACAACCGGTGGTACCGGCTGTGGCTGCGCCGGCCGCGGGGGAACGGTCGTGCCGGGTTGGACGTCGTGACGCTCGACGAGGACATCATCGCTTCGGTGTTCGGGGTCACCGACGCCGGCCACACACCGCTGCCCGGCGCGTCCGACGCGGCCGCCATCGCGGGCTGGTGCGCCGAGCACGACGGGGTTGGCTTGCTCGCGCGCCCTCCCGACGTCGAGCAGGTCATGGCGGTGTCCGACGCGGGCGAGGTCATGCCGCCGAAGTCGACGTGGTTCGACCCGAAAGCCAGCTCCGAGTTGTTCGTCCGGGAGATCGGGTAACCCGCCCTCGTGAGTCTTTTTCGGTGCTATAACCCCTAAAAGACTCACGAGTACGTGGCGGCGTGGTAGCCCTTGGCGCCGATCTCGTTGGCCAGCGGGCTGCGCGGGTCCTCGCCGGTTTTGACGCTGTCCAGTACGTGGCGGAAGTCGTATTTCGGGGTCCAGCCGAGTTCGGTGCGGGCGCGGGTGTTCACGTAGACGCGGTCGATGCCGGGGAACATCGTCCAGCCCTTGCTGGCGTATACGTCCGGTTGGTCCGGGAACAGGCGGGCGACGGTTGCCGGGGCGTCCTGCCGTAGCTCGGCGAGGTCTTTCCGGGTGAACGGCGTGGTGGCGCTGATGATGTAGCGGCCGAAGCCGATCTCGGGTGCTCGGGCCAGGGCGAGCCGGTGCGCATCCGCGGCGTCCTGGATGTCCACTCGCCGGTAGAGGAACTCGTTGGCCTTGACGTTGGCGTCCGGGTAGCTGAGGCGGACCTCGTCGCGGTCGTCGCCTTCCGGGAAGAACCGGGAGGTGCGCAGGATTATGGTCGGCAGGCCGTAATCCCGGTGGATCAGCTCGCAGATGTTCTCGGCGGCGGTTTTCGTGACACCGTAGATGTTGCGGGGTACGGGGGTCACGTCCTCGGTGATCCACGCGGCTTGCTCGTTGGGGCCGGGGCTGAGCGCGCGGCCGAAGGCGCTGGTGGTGCTGGTGAACACGAAGCTGGTTACTTTGGCGGCGGCCGCTTCCTCGAGGAGCGTGAGCGTGCCGGTGATATTCGTGTCCACGAAGTCTTGCCGCTCGTGCGAACCGACGTGCGGCTTGTGCAGCGTGGCGGCGTGCAGGACTCCTGTGACGTCGTCGAGGCAGCGGCGCACCAGGTCGCGGTCGGCGATCGACCCGGTCACGGTGGTGAACGGGGATTCGAGCATGTCGAGTCCGACGACGTCGTGGCCGTGGCTTTGTAGATCACGGACCAACGCTTCCCCGAGGTGCCCCGCGCTTCCGGTCACCAAGATCTTTTCGGTCACGTAGTGGCACTCTACTGAGTGGTGGTGCCGGTGAGCACGCCCTTTAGCCGAGGTTGGTGGTGACCAGCCAGCCGGGGTGGTCTGTGGTGCCGTCCATGTCGATGGTCTGGCCGTCCGCGAAGGTGAGGTTGTCGGTGGCGAACACGTGCTGCAGGTCGCCGTCGCCCTTGCGGTAGAAGCCGCTGGGGTTGCAGTCCTGCACGTCCGGGTCGCCGTCGTACTTCAGGTTCATGTCGCCGGACACCACGACCGGTCCCCGCTGCGCGTAGTCGGTGGCCCGGCCCAGCAAGGCTTTGCACTGCTTGAGCGCGACGTCGCCGTCGTCGGACGAAAGGTGGGTGGTGCACGCGCTGAGCTTCCCGGCGGGCAGGCAGGCCCAGACTCGCTTCTCGTTCCCGTTGTCCTGGTCGTTGTAGACGCCGGTGGCCGGGGTGCCGGTGTTGAACTCGTCGGCCACCATGATCACGTTGCCGTACTCCTCGCCGTTTTCGCACTTCACGGCCGAGCCGTCGGAGCGCTGCGCCGCGACGAACTTCGCCTTCGCCGCTCCCATGGCCTGTTTCAGTGTCGCCACGTCGCCGGAGCACGCCTCGTTGACGGACAGCACCTGCGGTTTGGTCTCGCCGATCACCTCGACGGCCTTGTTGAGCGAGTCGTCGCCGCTGTAGCAGTCCGCGACGCCGCTGTGGCAGATATTCAGCTGCAGCACCTTGACTTGCGTCGCGGCGTTGTCCTTCGTGTCCTCGGCCGAGGCGGTCGCGGGCAGCATCGTGGCGGCGGCCAGCGCGAGACCGGCGACAAGCGCGAAACGGCGGTACATACGTCCTCCCCAGCGTGACAATGGCGCACGGATTATCACATGAGTCCGTGAGAAAGTCACCAGCGTAGCTCCGCAAGGCTGCGCGTGGCCTTGATCTTCGTTTTGAGCTCATGTTGAGCATCAGGACACAACCGGCGAGCGCGCTAGGTCGATATGCTAGCAAATTGATTGCGCAGCAAGTACTATGGTTGCGTGGCTACCATTCATGTACGTGAGATCCCGGACGGGGTGCTTACCACGCTGAAGGTGCGTGCTGCCCGGTCTGGCAAGTCACTGCAGTCGTACATCCGGTGCGTGCTTGAAGCCGAGGCAGCGAGTCTCACGCCAGAGGAGGCCGCTGATCGTGCGCGTATGCTCGCCGAGCGCTCCTCTGTCACAGCGGACGATGTTGTCGACGCGATTGGCGAGATGCGCGAGGCGCGTGAGTGATCGTCCTGGATACCTCGGCCGTCGTCGAGTTCCTGGTGGGTGGAGATGCCGTAGCGGAGAGCGTGCGTGCTGCTTGCGTCGGTCAACGGCTGGCTGTACCGCATGCCGTCGACCTGGAATGTGCGTCGACTCTTCGGGGTTTGGTGCGTGGCAAGAAGCTGCCGGCCGATGAAGCCAGGCGTGCATTGGAGTTACTTGGGCGGATCAACTTAACCCGGTTCGATCATGTTCCGTTGCTGCCGCGGATCTGGGAGCTGAGGCACAACATGTGGCCGTATGACGGCGCGTATGTGGCATTGGCGGAGTTGTTAGACGCAGAGCTGGTGACGGTGGACAGCAAGTTGGCGGGTGTTCCCGGGCTCAAGTGCGCAGTCCGCAACCTACGCGCGGAATAGGTCTCTACCGGTGGGCATCGGATGCGCCCCCATGCCGCTGCCCATAAATTGAACGGCACGTTCGGCATTAACCACGCTGCAGTAGGGGTCGACGTTTCGCGAGTCGGGCGAGCTGATCGGTGCGCTCCGCGTAGCGTTCTCGCCGCAGCGCGTCGACGACGGCCGCGCTGCGCTGCTACTGGATGAAGGCGGGAACCAATCCGTTTCGTGTAGCGCAATACCGTGGGTCAGGCACTTCCTGGCGGTATCCGGCGTCCGGCCCATCCCGCTGAGGCGAAATTCCCATGCATGGTTGGCCTGAATTAGCTCGAGTATTTCGCGGTTGACATTTCTGGCGCTGCGCTATTCGAAGCTGCCGAGGCGGAGTCGGCTACTCAAATTTGCTGAAATTCGCCGTGCTCGTGCGGCACGGCTTCTACGATCCGGCGCGTCGTACCGACGTCGAGCGAAAGGCTCCTTGTGATCGACATAGTGGAGACCGACGAAAGGCGAAAGAAGCCAAAGACTCCGCGGTGGCCCGGAAAGTTGTCGTTCGTCCTCCGCGCCGTGCTCGGTGCCACAATTCTGGTCATCGCTCTTCCTGCCTCGGCCTGGGCCGAGCCTCCGGAGGCACTCCCGTCCAGCGTTGCGGAGCCGGACGGCAAATGGCAACCGGCGTTCGACTATGACGGGGACGGCTGTTACCCCACCCCGGCCATAGGGCCCGACGGGGCGGTGGCCGAGGGGTTGGAAACCTCCGGTGCCGTTAACGGAAACTGCCACGATCAATCCGACCTCGACAATACGAATTCTTACGTTCGCGCCAAGTGCGATGAGAACGGATGGTGCGCGTACCTCTACGACCTGTACTTCGAGAAAGATCAAGCCGTTGATGGCAGCGGCGCCGGCGGACACCGGCACGACATCGAACACGTCGTGGTGTGGGTGAATAACGATGAGGCGCAGTATGTTTCGACGTCCGCACACGGCGATTTCTCTACCTACCCCAGCTCAGGGGTCGCGTGGGACGGGACGCATCCAAAAATCGTGTACCACAAGGATGGCGGTGGCACTCACGCGTTCCGCCTCGCGGGCAAGGATGAGGAGCCGGAGAATCACTACGGGACGTGGCAGTACCCCGCGCTGGTCAGCTGGAACAATTTCCCCGACGGCATCCGGGACAAGTTGACGGGCGCCGATTTCGGCAGTGCCAGCCTCGGGATCAAGGACGGGAACTTCGAGGAGAACCTCGAGAAAGCCAAGCCGGGCGATATTGAATTCGATCCCTACGAATGACACCGCCTGATTCGAGTGGATCTTCCACTCAGATGTGGCGGACGGGGTCACCGGTTGTGCGGTGCCGGGCCGGTGCGCAGGCCCGGTGGCAGCGGGGGCATCTCGTCCCACGTTCGCCCATCGAGCAGGCGGTCTCCGGCATTGCGTGTCCGGCCTCCCCATTGCTTGAACAGGAACGGGATGCCCGCGGCGACACAGCGATCGCGGATATCGCGCACCCAGTCGGCGCGCATCGGTCGATGCCGCGGCCCCGACTCGCCGCCGACGTAGACCCAGTCGAGACCGCTGAGGTCGAGGGTGGGGAGTGGGCCGAGCAACGGCTGCAGGGAAAGGAAACGCACTGCGGCCGGGTGGCTCGGAGCGCCTCGGCGCGCCAGGCGTACCGATCTTCCTCGACCGTCGTTCCCCACCACACGTTGCCCACCGGCTCGGGCCGCGCGCCGCACAGGAAGGATCGCATCCGCCTCGGTCGCTTGGTGAGCACGAAGAAAGTGTGCCAGTGCGCCGATTCCATGGTCTCGACGACGTCGCAAAGGAAACCGTCGGGGATGGCCGGGTGTAACAAGTCGCTCATCGAATCGACGAAAACCAGCCGGGGTTTCCGCCACCGCAGCGGTTGCCGGACCTTGTCCGGATGCAGCGTCACCGCGAACCCTGGGCCGCTGGTACGCGGATCGCCGTCGCGCTGATAGCGCGCGTTGCCCATCGCCTTGAGCCGCGCGGCGAAGCTCAACGCGTAGCAGTGGTCGCAGCCCGGACTGACAGTGTCGCAACCCGTGGTGGGATTCCACGTCACCGACTCGATCTGCCCGTCGTGGACACGCTCATACCTCGGTCCCACCGGCACGTTCTCACCGTAGCGGGGAGAATGCGCCGGCGAGCAACGCCGATCCGACCAGCTCGTCTACCAGCCGGCGCCCACAAGATATCTAGATGTGGTAAGCAAGTAGTTGTATGAAAAGAGCGAATCGGCCTCCGGACCCCAACGGTGCCGTGAGTCAACGCTCGGACGAGGCGCATGCCGTGACTGACGACGCTGACATCCCACCGCGCCGCACCGCGGAACGCGCGCGCGTGCGGGGTTCCTACCGGCTGATGTTCGACCCGGTGTTCGGCCCGTTCTTCTGGGGAAAGGTGCTGGCCTCGGCCGGTGTCTGGATCCACAACATCGTCGCTGCCGTTGTCGCCTACCAGCTCACCGGCTCGACGCTCGTGGTCGGCATCGTGACCGCGGTGCAGTTCGTGCCGCAGCTGCTGTTCGGGCCACTGGCCGGAAAGATGGCCGACCGGGGTGACGCCGTGCGGCAGATCGTGCTCGGCCGGATGCTCACCGCGCTCGGCTCGGGCGGCCTGGCCGCGTGGATCTGGCTGGCCGGCGGCCTGCCCGGCGCCGCACCGGTGATCGTGGCTTCACTGGTCGTTGGGCTCGGATTCGTCGTCGGTGGCCCCGCCACCCAGTCGATCGTGCCGTCCCTGATCAGGCCGGGCGAGATGGCGGCCGCGATGGCGCTGAACAGCGTCCCCATGACGCTGGCCCGCGCCGCGGGCCCGGCACTCGGCGCGGCCACGGCGACCCAGCTCGGACCAGGGCCAGCCTTCGCGATCGCGGCGTCCGGGAACTTCCTGTTCGGGATCATCGTGTTCGCCATGCGGATCCGGCGCGATCACGAGCACAGCAGCGACACGGACTTCTCGGTGCGCGCATCGCTGCGCCATCTCCGAACCGATCCCCCGCTTGCCCTGCTGCTGCTCGGCATCGCCGCGATCGGGATCGGCGCCGATCCCACGCTGACGCTAACGCCCGCGATCGCCGCGAGCCTCGGTGGTGGTTCCAGTGTTGTCGGCTGGCTGGCTTCGGCGTTCGGGATCGGCGCCGGCGTAGGCTTCCTGGTGTTCGCGCCGCTGCACCGCTTGCTGACGCTGTCCCGGCTCAGCAGCGGCGGGCTGCTGATCATGGCCGCGGGTCTGCTCGCCCTCGCGGCGAGCCCGAGCCTGGTGCTGGCGCTCATCTCGTTCGGTGTGTCCGGCGCCGGTATGACGGTGGCGTTTACCAGCATCACCACGCAGATCCAGAACCGCTCACCGGACGCCCTGCGCGGGCGCATCATGGCCCTCTGGTTCGTCGGGTTCCTCGGCTCGCGCCCGCTCGCCGCTGGGCTCAACGGCTTTCTTGCCGATGTGCTCTCCATCGCGGCAGCCTTGCTGGTGACGGCCGGGATCACGCTGGTGGCCGCGTTCCTGTGCCGCCCGCGCAACCTGGACAGGCCCGTGCCGTAGCGCCCTCGGCGGTTCGTTCACCTACATCGGTAGTCCCTGTCGCGGGCCGCACCAGCACCGTGCCAAGTTCAGCCCAACCGGTGCCCGCGCTGTTCTTGACTGATTCCAGAGACAGTAGTGCAGTGAAGGTATGCCCCAGGGCAACGTGTCGATCGGCACGCGGTTGCGGGAGGCGGGGCTTCGGACGGCGGGGCCCCGGCAGGCGGTGCTGGGGTGGCGCGCCGAGCTTCGCACCGGCGACGATCTCCATCACCTTGGTTGCCGGGTGTTCGGTCGCATCGACGACGTCGAACGTGTCGCCGGCTTCCAGCTGTGCTTTATCCAGGGCCGGGATCGAGGGTTCGACGAGGCCGAAGCCGTGCTCTGGGGCATATGTGTTGATTGCTCGAGCGCGGCGGCGCCGAGCGCGACGTCGCCGTCAACTGATCCACCCACCACGAGGAGGCACGGCAATGACAGGGACTGAGCGCAGGCCCACGACGACGGACGCCGGCATCCCGGTAGCCAGCGACGAACACTCGCTCACCGTCGGACCGAACGGTCCGATCCTGCTGCAGGATCACTACCTGATCGAGCAGATGGCGAACTTCAACCGGGAGCGCATCACGGAGCGCCAGCCGCACGCCAAGGGTGCAGGTGCGTTCGGCAAGTTCGTCGTTACCAACGATGTCAGCGCCTACACCAAGGCTGCGGTGTTCCAGCCGAACACCGAGACCGACATGATGATCCGGTTCTCAACGGTCGCTGGCGAACGCGGCAGCCCGGACACCTGGCGCGACCCGCGCGGCTTCGCGGTGAAGTTCTACACCAGCGAAGGCAACTACGACATGGTCGGCAACAACACCCCGGTGTTCTTCGTTCGTGACCCGATGAAGTTCCAGCATTTCATCCGCTCGCAGAAGCGCCGGGCCGACACCAACCTGCGCGACCACGACATGCAGTGGGATTTCTGGACGCTGTCCCCGGAATCAGCGCACCAGGTCACGTGGCTGATGGGCGACCGGGGTATCCCGAAAACGTGGCGGCACATGAACGGCTACTCCAGCCACACCTACATGTGGGTGAACGCGCACGGCGAGAAGTTCTGGATCAAGTACCACTTCAAGACCGACCAGGGCATCGGCTTCCTCACCGAACAGGAAGCCGAGCAGATCGCCGGCAGGGACGTCGACTACCACACTCGCGACCTGTACCGGTCGATCGAGCAGGGCGACTACCCGAGCTGGACGCTGTACGTGCAGATCATGCCGTTCGCGGACGCGGACAGCTACCGATTCAACCCGTTCGACCTGACCAAGGTGTGGCCGCACGGCGACTACCCGCTGCACGAGGTCGGCCGGATGACGCTGGACCGCAACCCGACCGACTTCCACACCGAGATCGAGCAAGCCGCGTTCGAACCCAACAACATGGTGCCCGGCGTGGGCCCCAGCCCGGACAAGATGCTGATCGCCCGGCTGTTCTCCTACGCCGACGCGCACCGCGCCCGCCTCGGCGTCAACTACAAGCAAATCCCGGTCAACGGGGCGAAAGTTCCGGTGCACAGCTACAGCAAGGACGGCGTGATGCGTGTCGAGAATGTCACGGATCCGGTCTATGCGCCCAATTCCAAGGACGGGCCACAGGCCGACACCGCCAACTACGGGGACAGTCCAGGCTGGCATACCAGCGGCGACATGGTGCACGCCCCGTATGCCCCGCATCGCGACGACGACGACTTCGTCCAGGCTGGCACGATGGTGCGTGAGGTACTGGACGACGCGGCGCGCGAGCGGCTGGTGTCCAATGTGGCCGGACATCTCAGCAAGGGGGTGACGGAGCCCGTCCTGCAACGCGCTTTCGAGTACTGGCGAAACATCGACAAGGACGTCGGTGACCGCATCGAGACGGCGGTCCGGAGCCCCGGCTGACGGCCCGTGCGGTGCTGCTCATGCGATCGGATGCGTTGCGGGGCGCATCCGATCGCGCAGCCCATCACGGGACCGGCCATCGCGGGACCGGCCATCACAGGACCGGCCATCACAGGACCGGCCATCACAGGACCGCTCAGCGCAGGTCGTCGAAGAACTCGCGGATGTCGGTGGTGAGCAGCTCCGGTTCTTCCAGCGCGGCGAAGTGGCCGCCGCGCTCGACATCGGTCCACCGGACGATGGTGTTCTCCTGTTCGGCGTAGCGCCGGATGGCCACATCGTGCGCCAGCACCAGCACTCCCGTTGGCACACCGGAGTTTTCCTTTGCCGCGCCCCACGCCGATTGCTGCGCGTAGCCCACGTAGGCCGCGGAGCCCGCCGTTCCGGTCAGCCAGTACAGCATCACGTTGGTCAGCAACCGGTCGGCCTCGATGACCTCGTCCGGCAACGCGGTCCGCGGGTGCGTCCACTCGCGGAACTTGTCCATGATCCACGCCAGCTGGCCGAGCGGGGAGTCAACCAACGAGTACGCGAGCGTTTGCGGCCGGGTGGACTGGATCGCGATATAGCCGAATTCGTCCCGCATGAACGCTTCGATCCGGGCCACGCGATCTTGCTCCAACGGCGTCAACGACGCGCGCTCCGAGTCCTCGAGCGGCATCGGCGGCAGGCCCGGCCCGCCGTTCACGTGCACACCCACCACGTGCTCCGGTGCGACCCTGCCAACCTCGGGTGACACCGCCCCGCCGATGTCCCCGCCCTGGACGCCGTAACGCTGGTACCCGAGCCGCCGCATCAGCTCAGCCCACGCGCGGGCGATGCGCACCGTGTCCCAGCCGGCTTCGGACACCGGCCCGGAGAACCCGAAACCGGGCAGCGTCGGGATCACCAGGTGGAACGCGGCCGCCGGGTCACCACCATGTGAGCGCGGATCGCTCAGCGGGCCGATCATGTCGAGGAACTCGACGACCGAACCAGGCCAGCCGTGCGTGAGCAGCAGCGCCACCGCGTCCGGCTCCGGGGAGCGCACGTGCAGGAAGTGAATGTTCTGACCGTCGATCTCGGTGGTGAACTGCGGGAACTCGTTCAACTCCCGCTCGGCCTTCCGCCAGTCGTACCCGTGCCGCCAGTGGTCGGCGAGCCCGCGCAGCCAGGACACCGGAACGCCGGTGTCCCAACCGTCGCCGGGCAGCGGGGCGGGCAGCCGCGCCGCGTCCAGCTTCGCGTGCAGCGCGTCCAGCTCGGCCTGTGAGATGTCGATACGGAAGGGGCTGATCTTGGCGTTTGTCATAGCAGCAACGCTAGGCACCAATTAGGTCCAAATCGGCCCTAAGTAGCTGACAGAATCGAAGAATGTTGGAAACGTCGGCGCGGTTGCTGCGCCTGCTGTCCCTGCTCCAGACGCCGCGAGCGTGGAGCGGCACCGAGCTGGCCGCCCGGCTCGAGGTGGATACCCGCACCGTGCGGCGCGATATCGACAAGCTGCGCGAGCTCGGCTACCCGGTGCACGCGGCGCGCGGGGTGTCCGGGTACCGGCTCGGAGCGGGTAGCGCCATGCCGCCGCTGCTGCTGGACGACGAGGAGGCCGTCGCGGTCGCCGTCGGGTTGCGAACCGCGGCCAGCGGCACCGTCACCGGCATCGAGGATTCCTCGGTGCGCGCGCTCGGCAAACTCGACCAGGTGCTGCCAAGCCGGCTGCGGGCCAGGGTCGGCATGCTCAGCTCGGTCACGGTGTCCATGCCGGCCGGTGGCCGGACGGTCGACCCGGACACGCTCATCGCCATCGCCGCCGCCTGCCGCACGCACGAGCGGCTGCGTTTCGACTACGAAACCCACGACGGAACCCCGAGCGTGCGGGACACCGAACCACATCGCCTGGTGCACAGCGGCCGTCGCTGGTACTTGATCGCCTGGGACGTCGAGCGCGGTGATTGGCGTAACTACCGGGTCGACCGGCTGCGCCCGCGCACTCCCACCGGGCCGCGCTTCACCCCGCGCGAGCCACCGTCCAAAGATCTGGCCACCTACACCTCACGGGGGATCACAGACCGGGTGTACGGCTATCACGGGCGGTTCACCCTGCACGTGCCGATCGACGTGGCCGCCGCCAAGGTCCCGCCCACCGTCGGCACCCTGGAAGCCGTCGACGAGCACAGCTGCGTGCTGCGCATCGGATCGAACTCGCTGGACGAGCTCGCCGTCTACGTCGCCACCTACGGTTTCTCCTTCGAGGTGCACGAGCCGCCCGAGCTGGTCGAGCACATCCACACGCTGACCGCCCGGCTCGCCGAGTCTGTCGGCCACGCCGACCTGACGTAGGCGGGCCAGAACGCGGCGGCGGTGTTTCGTGGCTGGGATGATGGGTGACAGAGGGCGTGAGCCCGGCCTGTCGAAGAGTTTGGGGTGATAGCCGCGATGCCTGTGCCAACAGATCCGGAGACGGGGGAGTTCGTACGCGCACCGAACGCGTTCGATGCACGGATCACGAGGGACGGGCGGGATGGCTGGCCCGTGGAGCCGGGGCGATACCGCCTGGTGGTCAGCTACGCCTGCCCGTGGGCGAGCCGCGGATTGGTCGTGCGCAGGCTGCTGGGGTTGGAGTCCGCGCTTTCGGTCGCGGTGGCCGATCCGATCCAGGATGAGAAGAGCTGGCGGTTCACCCTCGACCCCGATGACCGCGACCCGGTGCTGGGGATCAAGTACCTCGCCGAGGCGTATTACGCCGCGGACCCCGGGTACGACGGCGGCATCAGCGTGCCGGCCATGGTGGACATCCCCAGCGGCAAGCTGGTCACCAACGACTACCCGAACATCACGCTGGATCTCGACACGGAGTGGGTCGAGCACACCCGGCCGGGCGCGCCGGATCTGTACCCGGAGAAGCTGCGCGACGAGATCGACGCGGTGAACGCGGGAGTGCACGCCGACGTCAACGCCGCGGTGTACGAGGCCGGGTTCGCGTCCAAGCAGCGCGCCTACGAGGACGCCTACCGCCGGCTGTTCGCGAAGTTCGACGAGCTGGAGAATCGGCTGTCCGCCCAGCGCTACCTGGTCGGTGATCAGATCACCGAGGCGGACATCCGGCTGTTCACCACGCTGGTCCGTTTCGACGCCGTGTATCACGGTCACTTCAAGTGCAACCGAAACAAGCTGACCGAGCTGCCGGTGCTGTGGGCGTACGCGCGGGATCTCTTCCAGACACCCGGATTCGGCGACACGGTCAACTTCGACCACATCAAGCGGCACTACTACCAAGTGCACCAGGACATCAACCCGACCGGCATCGTGCCGGCCGGCCCGGATCTGGCCGGCTGGTACCAGCCGCACGGCCGGGAATCCCTTGGTGGCAGGCCGTTCGGCGACGGCACGCCGCCTCACGAGGCGGCTGCCTAATGGGATCAGATCGGCGTTTCTTCGCTGGCTCTAACGCGGCGCCAGCGTGGCGCGGTCGACGCCGATGTCGGCACGGTCGGCCGCCGCGCGCCCGGCCTGCCACCCCGCACCGTTGCTGACCGACACGGCTTTCCGCACCGTCGCGCCGAACATCTCGTCGAACGCCTGGTCCACGGCGCGCGAACGGTCCGCGAGTACGGGCAGCAATCGCGGGTCGTGCGCGTCGGCGCGGGCCGCGGTATTGGCCGCCTCGAGGCGTTCACCGATCCGGCGTGCGTAGGCGACCAGGAACGACTGCCGGAACGACCGGGTGCGAGACGTGCCGGCGCGCGTCACCTGCTTGCCCTCGGCCACCATCGCCGTCGTTGCCTGCACCAGCAACGAGGTGGCCAGCAGCTCGGTGATTTCCAAGTCGAGCTGGTCCCCGACCAGCGAGACGAACCCGAGCTTGCCGTGCCGCACGGCTCGGCTGCGGTTGGCTTGGGCGATCACGTTCACCAGGGTCGCTTTCGCGACGAAGTACGGGCCGTCCAGCCAGAGCCTGCTGGATGTCGCGGTCTGCTGCTGGTGGGTGGCTTCGTCGAGCAGTGCTCGCTCGAAGGAATGCCGGTTCATCAGCTCCTGCGCCTTGGCCGACAGCGTTTCGGCTTCCGCGGGGAACGTGGTGGCCTCAGCCTTCGCGAGCAGGCCGCGCACCCTGGCGAGCACCTTCTGGTCGATGCCTCGCGCGGCGACCGAACGTTGCGCGGCGGCGGTGCCCGGCAGCGGGGCGATCACCGGCAGCCTTGGCCACGCCATGAACGACGCGAGCACGGAGATCACGGTGAGCAAGGCTTCTTCGCCGCCCACGCCAGCCTTCTTCGCCCACTGGTCGTGGTGTGGTTGACCGCGATCCCACCAGACGGATGCGTTGAGCTGCCGTAGCTGCTCCGTCCAGCGTTCCGGCACCGTGGCCGGCGCGTACTGGGCGAGATTAGCCGCGATCGTGTCGATCACCAGGCCCTCTGCGATGTCCTTCATCCTTCGGCGGGTGATCTGCCAGAGATCCACCGGAAGCCAGCCGAACTGCCATAGCTGGCTGATCGACTTCTGCAGGGCCAGATCGGCGGCAACTCCAACGGTGCGTGGTTGGGCACCGGAACGTCCGTCGCGCAGCTCGGCGACACATTTTCGGGCCACCGCCCGGTTGCCGCGAAGGTGCGAGCGGGCCGTCAGCAGCAACGTCTCGGCCAGTTCATCGGCCGACGGCGGCGAGGTAGCCGACCGCCACCCGCCGCGCGCCTCCTCGGTGAACTCGCCGTGCCGCTCGTCCATGTTCCACCCGCTCACGGCTCACCCTTCCGTCGAGATCAATGCCGATTTGGTTCTAGCAGCGGGGCCCGACACTTTCGACTCGACGGCACGCTCCGTGACCGCGGCTTCCGCGAGACGCAGCCAGATCGCGGGAGTGCCGCGATCACCCCAGTGAGTTGGGGTTGACATGAGTAGCGTTGTTGGGTGTGCCCTCAGGTGGCGGCAGCGAGTTCGCCGGCGAAGTCGAATTCGCCGGCGGCGGCTCCGGCGGTGAAGGCCGACCATTCGTCTTCGTCGAAGCGCAGTTCGACGGTGGTGTGAAGGGACCGAACGAGGGTGTCGCTACCGATTTTGGTGATCGTGGCGATTCCGTTTGCGCTGGGCAGGTCGTCGCAAGTTTCGCGAAGGAATGCCGCCCAGGCGGGGAATGCGAAGGTAATCGTTCCAGCGGCCGGGTGTTTGCTGTGCCGGATGGTAACGCCGTCGGCCGCAGGGGCTACCTCCACGCACTTTTCGCCGTTACTGCTCCAACTGGAGGTCAGCCAGGTGGGGCGGTCGGCGGTGCTCATGTCAGTCCTCCGAGCGTGTGTCCAGGGCGGCCATGCGCGCAGCGATGACATCTTGGGAATCAGACACCGATAGCGCCGCGGCGCATAGCCTGTCTGCCGACAAAGTATACGTGGCGACCTGATCTTGGTCTTGGACGTAGATGGCGCCGGTGGGGTATTCGATGTAGCCGATGCTTTGGGCTTCGTCGAAGTCCAGCAGCAGGAAGTCCCCGTCGAGTCCGTCGTGGACGGCAACGCCGACCGGCATGACGTGGAGTTCCACGTTGTCGCGCCGCGTCATGTCCAGCAGGTGTTGCAGCTGAGCTCTCATGACCTGCGGACCGCCGACGAGGCGGTCAAGGACGTATTCCTCGATGATGGCGCGGAACCGCAACGGCTGCGTGTCGTCGGCGAGCCGTTGCCTAGCCATGCGGGCGCGGACCACTTGCGGGGCGTCCATCGGCGGCACGCGGAGATTGCCTTCCAATAGCGCGGCGGCGTAGTTCGCTGTCTGGAGTTGGCCTGGCAGCAGCAAGGATCCGTAGGTGGACGCGGAGGCAGCGAGTCCTTCGAGACCGACGAAGATCTTGAACCAGTTGGGCAGTACATCGCTGAAGGGCGCCCACCAGGTGCCCTGATCGGCGCGGGCCGCCAGAGAAGTCATGCGGTCGACGTGCTCGACCTCCGCGCCGTAGGCGCGCAGCAACTGGGCGACCTGGTCGGGTTGCTGCTGGGTTTTGCCGGTTTCCAGGTAGTTGATCTTCGCCTGGCTGCACTTCAGCACCTTGGCCGCCTCGGCCTGCTTGAGGCTGGCTCGTTCGCGCGCTGCGCGCAGGTCGTGACCGATGAGGAAGCGCAGCGCGGATGGGTCCGAGCGGTGGTCGGCCACTGATGTCCCTTCGTATCTCAGCCAGGTTGCACACAGTGTCTCACCGACCAGGAACCACAGCGGTACGTCCATCGAAAGGTGTATGTATCTCTGTATATATACAATGTATGTTACCGTGGCATTGGCAGCCGAGACCATACACCGTCGGGTGGCCACCATCGCGCCCCGCGATCAGTGGGGTTGACGCGTAGCGCTTGGCCAACCGACGACACCAGGTGCCCCGGCGAAGCCGGGCCGGACCCCGACCCGGGCCGGCTCCGCCGGTACCACCAGCCGGCCCGGATGGGTCGGCGCAGCAGCGGGGAGCGATCATGTGGTGGAAGCGACATAGGCCCGATGAGCATGTGGCGGCGTGTCGGGATATTTCCGGGCGACGAGGCGAAATTCTCGTGATACCCGCCGACGACGAGCGGGTAGCGCTGGTCTTCCCGCCCGGTGAAGTAGCCGTATTGGATCCCCTGCAGCTCGGCCCGCTGCGGCACGCGCTGCGGGACGTCGTGTTCGCGCTGGAGCACCCCGACACTTGCGATGAGCACCGGCACGCCATCCCGGTCGTGCGCGGCACCCGATGAGTCCCGCCGCGCGGATTGTCGCCGTGATCGTCGCCGCCACGGTGTTCGGCACCCGGCTCGCCGTCGATGTGTGCCAGGTGCGCATGGACGGCGAGATTGCCGCGCATCGCGCCCAGGAACGGCAATGGTGAGCCCGCTGTCGGGACGGGCAGCCGAAGAGTTGGGCCGACGCCTGCACGGCGCCGGGTTCCGACCCCTGCCGGACGTAGACGACAACGGTGAGCTGATCGGCACCCGCTTGTGGCGCGTGCGCGCCGGATACGTGGAGTACCTCGCGCTGCGCCAAAACGGTCTCGCTCACGCCGTGCGCGCCGAGGCCACCTTCGACTACCGGCGCCCCGCCGAACACGGCCCGGTTATCGAGGACCGGACCGGGTATGCGGTCAACGCCCTGAACTGGCTCCTCGCGGACACCGACCCACCTTTGAGTCCACGACGTCGGCCCTACGCGCCACCGCCGAACCCCGCTCGCCGCTGGCGTTGGCCCCACGACGACGTCGACGGCCCACGATGACCCCGCCCGCCATCGACCACTTCCCAAACACACGTCTGCGGATGTTGACCAACCCGATGGAGTAAGGCCATGACTGACCCCGAGGACATGTACGCGGCGCAGGTGCTCGCGCGTTTGCTGCGGCACGAGCCGGTAACCATCACACGCACCATCGACGGCTACCACGACGTGCTGCGCGGAGATCGTGTCGTCGGTTCAGTCGACGACAACCTGCTGGCCACCTTCCTGACCACGGCGTCCCGGGTGCTCGCGCGCACCGAACAGCCGCCCGTGTCCAGTGCGGCCCGTACCTCCGATCAATCCGAGCGGCGACAACTCGCGCATCCGGTCGATGCGTTCGTGCCAGACCCCTCGGGGCTGAACTCGCTGTGCGACGAAGACGAGTTCACGTTCGTGTTGGAACGCATGGTCGCCAACGAAGCGCCGCGACTGTTCGCGATCGTGCAGGAATACGGCGACCGAGTCGACGCCCGGATCGCCGGATGGGGCGTGGCATTCGAGGACCACGCCCAGATCGTCTCGGTCGAACGCGGGCTCCGGATGAGCGTGGAGACTCCGGAGGACGCGTTGCGGGGATTCCATTTCGGCAGCCACGTCCGCGCCCGCCTCGTCTGGTTCAACCCAAATGCCGTCACGTCCGCCGAGGACGACGCGGCCTAACCGAGACGCGCGGTGTCGGCGGGGAGGTGCTGTGGCTGCCAGGCCACTTCCGGCGGCTTCGGCACGCCGTTCCCGATGCCGCCCCACGGCGGGTAACGGTCGTACTGAGTCCATTGGCCGCGTGCTAGACCGGTTTGACCATGGGGAACAGGATGGTGTCGCGGATGCCCTTGCCGGTGAAGCCCATGAGTAGGCGGTCGATGCCGAGTCCGGCGCCGACCGAGGGCGGCATGCCGTATTCGAGCGCTTGCAGGAAGTCTTCGTCGAGTTGCATGGCTTCGGGATCGCCGCCGGCGGCGAGTAGTGATTGTTCGGTCAGGCGGCGTCGTTGCTCGATGGGGTCGATCAACTCAGAGAAGCAGGTGCCGAGTTCCATGCCGAACCCGATCAGGTCCCCCTTTTCGGTCAGCAGCGGATCGTCACGATGCTCGCGGGTCAACGGGCTCGTCTCGACAGGGAAGTCGCGGACGAACGTGGGCCGGATCAAAGTGTGCTCGACAAGCTCCTCGAACAGGTGCTCCACGAGCTTGCCGGGTCCCCAACCCGGGTCCCAAGCGACGTCATGGGCATCGGCGTGCTTGCGCAACATCTCCAGCGGCGTCCGGGGGGTGATCTCCTCGCCAAGTGCCTCGGACACTACGCCGTACAACGTGACGCAGGGCCAGTCGCCGCCAAGGTCGATATCGCCGTGCTTGGGGTTGCGCACCACAGTGTCACCGAAAACCGCGACGGTGGCTCGCTGCACGAGGTCCTGGGTGAGCTGGGCGCCGGTGTTGTAGTCGCCGTAGGCGTGGTACCACTCCAGCATCGTGAACTCGGGATTGTGGGTGGAATCCGCGCCCTCGTTGCGGAAGTTCCGGTTTATCTCGAAGACCCGCTCGATACCACCGACTACACACCGCTTCAAGAACAGCTCCGGGGCGATCCGAAGGTAGAGGTCGAGATCGTAGGCGTTGATGTGAGTCTTGAACGGCCGCGCCGAAGCCCTCCGTGGATCTGCTGGAGCATAGGGGTTTCCACTTCGAGGAAGTCACGTTCCAGGAGCACCGATCGCAGGGCCTGCACCGCAGCGGCGCGTTGCTGCACCATCTGCCGGGCCTCGGGGTTGACGATCAGATCAACATAGCGGTGCCGCACGCGCGCCTCTGGGTCGGTCAGACCCTTGTGCTTCTCCGGCAATGGCCGCAGGCACTTCGAGGTCAGCGTCCAGCGATCGGCCATCACCGAGAGTTCACCCCGCTTGGAGGTGATCACCTCGCCTTCCACGCCGACGTGATCGCCCAGGTCTACGTCGTTCTTCCACGACTCCAGCGCCTCGGCGCCCACCTTGTCCAGGGACAGCATGACTTGGATCGCGCCGGAATCATCGCGGATGGTGGCGAAGCACAGCTTGCCCCCGGTGCGGTAGAGCATGACGCGACCCGCTACGGCGACCCGCTCACCGGTCCACTGGTCCGCATCCAGATCCTGGTACTTCTCCCGAAGCGGAGCGATTGACGTCGTGCGTGGGTAGTCGACCGGGTAGGGGTCGATACCTGCCTCCCGCAGGCGGTCCAGCTTCTCCCGCCGGATCCGCATCTGCTCGGGCAGATCCTCGTCGTGGAAATCCTCAGGCGCGTCACTCACAGTAGCCCAGTGTATCGGCCCAGCTCAGATGCCAGCCGGGCAACCATCACGACGCCAGAGCATGGCGGCATGACCCTGCTGTGCCCGAACGGCAGTATCGGCGCGGGGTTATCGTCGGCGTCGGGCAGGAGTCCCGGCGGCCAGCCGGGCAACGAGCAGCTATCCCGGTAGCGACAGGAGACTTCGCGATGCATCTGGATCTCACCGGCAAGACGGCTCTGGTCACCGGTTCCACCCAGGGGATCGGCGCGGCGATCGCCGTGGCGCTTGCCCGATCCGGCGCGCGGGTGGCCGTCAACGGCCGCACGTCGGAGAGCGTGCACGCGGCGATCGAGCGGCTGCGCGCCGACGTCGACGGTGCGGAAGCCGTGCCCGCACCCGCGGACGTGGCCACCAGCGAGGGCGCCGAGCAGGTCCGGGAATACCTGCCGCACGTCGACATCCTCGTCAACAACCTCGGCATCTTCGGACCCCAGCCGGCCATGGAGATCACCGACGACGACTGGCGGCGCTACTTCGAGGTCAACGTGCTCTCCGCCGCCCGGCTGACCCGCTTTTACCTGCCGGGCATGACGGAGCGGGGATGGGGACGGATCCAGTACATCGCCAGCGACTCGGCGATCGTCATCCCCAGCGAAATGATCCACTACGGCATGTCCAAGACGGCCCTGCTCGGCGTCTCGCGGGGGTTCGCCAAGGAGGCAGCCGGCACCGGGGTGACGGTCAACTCGGTCATCGCGGGCCCGACGCACACCGGCGGAGTGGAGGACTTCGTCCACAAGATGGTGGACGGCGACCTGCCATGGGAGCAGGCGCAGCGCGAGTTCATGCGGCAACACCGCCCGCAATCCTTGCTGCAGCGCCTTATCGAGCCGGCCGAGATCGCCAACATGGTCGTCTACCTCAGCTCGCCACAGGCCTCGGCGACCACCGGCGCGGCGGTACGGGTGGACGGTGGTTACGTCGATTCCATCGTTCCGTAGCCATGGCCCGACTACTTTTCCTTACCTGGTCCGGCGTCGGCAATCAAACAACCGCCGGATGACTGAATGCCGGTGCTCCGCGACGCGGTGTGGGCCGTGATCCCGTAGGCTCACCGAGAGGTCGCGGCTCCGTGGTGCCGGGGCGTTAGGCGCGCAATGATTCGGGAATCAGTGACTCGTAGCCGGGATCCTTCTCGATCAGGCCACTGTCGATATGGAACCGCACGGCGGTGTCGTAGGACTTCCGCCGCACGGTATGCTCCTTCGCCATCTCGCTACCCAGGATCGGCACGATCGTGTCCAGCGCGTCCGGGCTGCTCTTCGTCAAGTACTTGCCGAGCAACGAGCGAGCCCGGGACGGATCATCGTGCACATCCCGCAACGCGCGCCGTATCGCGCGGTTGAAGCCTTCCAGCTCGTCGGGCTTGCGATCCAGCAGCTGCTGCGTGCTGAACATGACGCCGTGCACCGCGCCACGCAGATCCGGCACATCGCCAGCAGCCGGCGAGATGAAGATCCGACCGGAACCGGAGGTTTCCACCAGCTGCCCGATCGGCTGGAAGAACGACAGCGCGTCGACCCGATTCGACTCAAGCGCGCCGATCGCGGACGTGGCGGCGCTGCCCAGGTTCACCAACGTCGCGTCGGTAGCGGGATTCCGCCCGACGCCGTCGAGCAGGTACTTCACCAACGCCTCGGTGCCGCTACCCGGCCCCGTAATACCGATCCTCTTGCCGACCAGCGACTCCACCTTCTCCTTCAGTGGGGCGTCGGCTGGCGGCCCGCGGAACGAGCTTCCGACCACGATGTCCACGTAGTACTCGTTGACCAGACCGGACACCACCCTGGTCCCGTCCTCGTTTTCCGCCAGGTTGAAGGCATCGGTGAGCACCCCGGCACCGATGTCGATGCTGCCGGACTTGAGCGCCGCGGCCACCTTGGCGCCGGTGCCGAGGCGGGGCCGCTCGCCAAGCGTGATGCCCTCGTCCTTGAAGTATCCTTCGTGTTCCGCGATGAACAGCGGGAAGAACGCGACCGAATCGCTGATCTGCCCGATGTTCAGCGTTCCCTCCGCCGTCTCGGAACCCCGAGACGCGCATGCCGAAGCGGAGAGCAAGATCGGCGCCGCGGCCAGCGATTTCAAAACCGCCCGACGTCCAATGTAGACACCGTTGTCAGACATGAATGCTCCGTTCGAAAGTCAGCTCCGCGCGTCCAGCGGCTTCCATCGGTTGGCGCGCTTGCTCATCAGGCCAACCACGACATTCAACACCGCCGCGATAACGCTGAGCACCACCAGCGTGGCGAAGACACCCGCCGTGTCGAACTGCGCGGCGGCATCATTGATCAGATATCCGAGCCCCTGATTAGAGGCAACCAACTCACCGATCACCGCACCGATTAATGCGTATGGGATCGCCACCTTGAGTCCGGTGAGCAGTCCGTTCATCGAAGCCGGCAGCACCACTTTGCGTGCGATATGCCAGCGATTGCCGCCCATCAGGCGCACCGCGTCGATCAGCCCACGATCCACTTCGCGCACGCCGGCCGCGGTGTTCAGGAATACCAGGAAGAACACCGTGGCCGCGGCGAGCAACACCTTCATGTGCATGCCGATGCCGAACCACACGATGAACAGTGGTGCCAGCGCGACCTTCGGGATGGAATACAGCGCCATCATGAACGGGTCCAGCACCCGGTAGAGCATGTTGATCGAGGCGAGCACGTAGCCGGCGAGCGCGCCAACTGCCGAGCCGAGGGCAAAGCCGTACACGATCTCCTGAATCGTCACCCAGCTGTGCAGCCACAGCGTGCCGTCGTCGATCCATTCGGCCAGCCGCGCCACGATCTCGGTTGGTTGACTGGTGAACGTGCTGTCGATCCAGCGGTCCGCGGCCAACTGCCACAACACGAGCACAACGGCCACCAAGACCAGGCGGAGCAGCCAGACCGTGCTCGTGCGACCGTGCCGCTGCCACCAGGTGCGCTCCACCTTGACTCGCACCGGACCGTGGCTGGCCGGAGCCTCGTCGACGTGGCTTTCCGTGTCTGGCAACGTCATCGGGCCCCCTCGCGCAGCGCGTCGGCCAGTTCGTTGTGCAGCGCGACGAACTCGGGATCGACACGGAGCGAATCGGCCGAGCGGGGCCGAGCCAGCGGCACCTCGCGGTCTAGCATGATCCGACCTAGCTGGCCGAGCACCACCACACGATCGCCGAGCAGCAGCGCTTCCTCGATGTCGTGCGTTACGAACACCACGGTCTGCCCGCTGCCATGCCACAGCCGCAGCAACTCGTCCTGCAGTTCGGCTCGTAGTTGCGCGTCCAGCGCCCCGAACGGCTCGTCCATCAGCAGTGTTTCCGGATCGCCGACCAGCATCCTGGCAAGGCTCGCACGCCGGCGCATGCCACCGGAAAGCTCGCTCGGGTAGTGCTTTTCAAAGCCGCGCAGGCCCACTCGCTCGATCTGCTCAGCCGCGGCCGTTCTACGGTCTACTTTGGACACGCCACGGATCTCCAGTGGCATTTCCACGTTTCGCTGCACGTCCCGCCATGGCATCAGGGTGTCCGACTGGGTAAGGTAACCGATGTCGATGTTCGGCCCGGTCAGCTTCTGATCCCGGTAGGTAACCGCGCCGGCACTCGGCTCGGTCAGCCCGGCCAGCAGGTTGAGCATGGTGGACTTGCCGCAGCCGCTACGCCCGAGCACGCTCACGAAGCTGCCCTCGTCGATGCGTACCGCGAAATCTCGCAACGCCACGGTGGCCGTGTCGTCCTTGGGAAACCTCTTGGTCAGCCCTTCCGCTCGCAGTACCGTGGTCATGTCGTGGCCGGTTCGTCCTCGGCGCGCATGCCGTACGCGTCGTAGCTGAGCTCCCCAGCGGCCCACCTGCGCCGCAATCCGTCCTCTTTGGACAACCGCTCGTGCACCGCGTTGGTCGCGGAGTTCACGTCGGACCGCGCGACGCAGGTGGCGCCGTCGTCGTCAAGCACGATCATGTCGCCAGGGTTTATGGTGGTACCACCGATCCGCACCGGAACGTTCACCTGACCACGCACGTTCTTGGTGGCACCACGCACCCGTCGCCACCTCGTCCACACCGGCAGGCCGATGCTGGCAAGATCGGCGCTGTCCCGCACCGAGGCGTTCACCAGCACCGCGGCCGCGCCCCGCGCCTTCGCCTGGGTGGCGAGCAGATCGCCAAGCAGCGCAACGGGTTCCGGTTCGGGCATGGTCAGCACCAGTACCTCACCCGGCAGCAGATGTGCCATCACCTCGTGCGCGGCCCGGTTGTCGCCCTGCCCGCACAGCGCGGTCCGCGCCGGTCCGGCGACGCGTACGCCCGCGACGAGCGGCTGCCACTCGACGTCCAGCAGCCCCTTGCGACCGTACGCCTCGTAGACCGCGGCTACCCCCGCCTCCTCCAGCTCGAGGGCACTCATAGCGACTCCACGACGTTCGGCAGCAACCGCTGAAACGCCTCCGCCTGCCGGATTTCCGAGTTCCCTGTGACCTTTCGCGCATGATTTCCGCGCTGGTCGGCCCGTTGCGCGTAGTACTCCTGCAGGTATTGCTGCGCGGCCATATGCGTCATGGCCGCGAGCTTCTGGTCGAACACCGCGGTGATGTCCACGTAGACGGTTGGCGTAAAATCACACAGTTCCGGTTGGTGCGGCTCGAATACCAGGAACTCGGAAGGGGGAGCGGTGCGGAAGCCGCTGGCCACACCGGCTCCCGAGGTGAGCAGCCTCGCGCGGGAAACCGCCGCGTGCGCGGCCGGGTGGTCGGGATTGAACGGGTCCTTTTCCGGGTGGGTGAGCACCACGTGTGGCGCGAAGTCCCGCATCAGCTCGGCGAGCCGGTCAACCTCCTGCGGACCGACGTGCAGCGGATAGTCGCCAAGGTCGAAAGCCTGGAATTCGGCGCCAACCGCGGCGGCCGCTTTGGACGCCTCGTCGTGCCGGATGCGCTTGACGTTCTCCTCGGTCTGGTCGGGTTGCTTCCACAACTCGCCGGATTCGCCGCGTTCCCCGTAGGAAAGCGCGACAACGAGCGCCTCACCGCCGGCCGCGTTGTGCGTGGCGACCGCGCCGGCCGCCCGCCACACGAAATCCGCGCTGTGCGCGCCGATCACCAGCATTCGTCGCTTGCTCACGCTATCCCTCCCGGGTGGGTGCGCCGGGCAACGGCTCCGCCCCGACCAGCCATCTGGTGTTGTGCACCGCCATTACGCGAATCTCGTCGTCGGTGAAGCCCGAGTCCAGCAGGCGGTCCGCGATCAGCGCGAGCCCGTCCTCAACCGGCGGGTTGAACGGCTGGCCGAGATCGCTTGACAGCACGGAGTTCTCCGGCCCGGCTTCGCGGATATTGCCGAGCCACACGTCCCACTCGACCTTGCCGGTGTACGGCGTGGTGAAGCAGCGTTCGAGCAGCGCGCCCTTGCCGGCCATCTCTTGCTGTCGCCGCACCCCGATGCGTTGCGAGGTGAATTCCGGGTGCGTCACCACGATCCGTCGCACGCCCTCGGCAAGGCCCGCGTCGATGACAGCCATGGATTCGTCCGAGTGCAGGTGCCCGGTCGCCAGCACCATGTCGTGTTTGGCGATCAGCCGCAGTACCTGCTTGGTCTCCTCCAGCACCGCGCCGTTTCCGTTCAGCACCTCCACCGGGTCCGCCGCCATCCCGGCTTCCCGCAGGTCGTCCTGGAGCTGTGCCCACATCGGCGGTTTCACGCCTTCCGGCTCCCGAGCCTGGCACTCCCGCTGATTCGTACTGTCCACAGTGGGCAACCAGACGACTTTGGCGCCCCCGCGCGCGGCGATCTCCACGGCGATCGGGTTGATCCCGCCAACCGCGCCGTTCAGGGTGATGGCGCCGATGGCGCTCGCCCCTTTGCTGGCGCGCCGCACCACCTCGGCGCGTTCGGCGGTAGATGTGTAATGGGACTTCAGGACGAAACCGGCCATACCGACCTCGGCGAACCGCTCCGCGAGGGTCACATCGTCGACTCGGCGTTTCATCACGTCGGGGGCTACGTGGATGTGCACGTCGTAGGCACCCCGAACGAGTTCCCGCGCGTGCTCTGTTGGCCGAGGATGGGACGGCTGCGGCTGCTCGCTCATGTCGCTCCCTTGTGCTCGAATTTTAGACTAGATTGTTAACAATTTTGTCTGATGAGTCAACGGGCCAGAACCGGCGTGCTCGCTTGATCGACTTCCCGCAACGCGGCGATGACACTGCGCAGGTGCGTGCGAGCGGCTCGCTCGGCGGCTTCGGCGTCGTGCTGGCAGATCGCGTCGATGATAGCCAGATGCTCCGGCAGCGACGTCGACGGGCGGCCGGGATGCATGGCGAGCCTGAACTGGTGGCGAACGCTCTGCGCGCGCAACCGGTCGAGCACCTGGGTGGCGGTCTGCTGCTCGCCGATTTCCCTTACGCGACGGTGGAGTTGCTGATTCAGCTGCGAGTAGCCGAGCACGTCGCCGTTCGACACCGCCTTGCGCATGCTCTTGCCGATCTCTTTGAGCTCCTTGATCTCCTTCGCGGTGATCCGCTCGGCGGCCTTCGCCGCGCACAGCCCCTCGACGACCATCCGCACTTCGCAGATTTCCACGGCTTCGTCCAGTGACACGGCCCGGACCCTGGCGCCCCGGTTCTGCACCCGTTCGACGAGACCCTCGTTGGTCAACTCCAGCAACGCGGCGCGCACGCTGGCCCTGCTCGCGGAGAACTGCGCGGACAGATCGGCCTCAACGAGGCGCTGGTTCGGCACGAAGTCGCCGCGCACGATCGAGTCCCGGATGGCAGCGACGAGGGAAACCGTCTCCTCGCCCCGCCGCGCGTCGCCTGTCGTCACGTGCCCTCCAAAATGCGCACCGATATTGTCGACAATTTTGTCTCTAGCTTAGTGTAGCGTGCTGGCCATGACGCACCCGTGATGTCAAGGAGAGCAGGATATGTCCACCATCGCGGTTCTCGGGCTCGGCGAAGCGGGTGGCGCGATCGCGGGTGATCTGGTCGCGGCCGGCGCCGTGGTGCGTGGTTATGACCCCGCGGTAAGCGCGCCGGAAGGTGTGCTCGATACCGGGAGCGAGGCGGACGCGGCCACCGGTGCGGAACTGGTGCTCAGCGTGAACAGCGCGAAGGCCTGTGTCGATGCGCTGCGGGCCGGCGTTGGCGGTGTCGACGGCGCGGTATGGGCGGATCTGAATACCGCCTCACCCGGCACGAAGCGGGAGTTGGCCGGCATCGCCACCGCACACGGCATCACTTTCGCCGACGTGGCGATCATGGCACCGGTGCCGGGAAACGGCCTGCGCACGCCGATGCTGGCCAGTGGTGCCGGCGCGGCGCGGGTCGCCGAGCTGCTCGGTGGGTTGGGTGCGTCCGTCGAGGTGCTCGACGGCGAGCCCGGCATGGCTGCCAGCAAGAAGCTGCTCCGTAGCGTGTTCTTCAAGGGCCTGGCCGCGGCGGTTGTCGAGGCGCTGGAGGCCGGTCGCGCGGCTGGCTGCGAGCCGTGGCTTCGCGAGAACATCGTCGCGGAACTGGCATCAGCCGACGAGTCCACTGTGGATCGTTTGGTTACCGGCACGCACCGGCATGCGGTACGTCGTGCCGATGAGATGGCCGCCGCTACCGACATGCTGACCGAACTGGGCGTGCGGCCGTCGATGGCGGCCGCGACCCGCGATCTCCTGGTGCGGCTGACGTCAAGCGATCGCGGCCTCGAGTGATCATTAATAGGCAGCCCCCGGGATGCTCCCACGCACTCCGCACGGCGCGCGGGCCCGCGCTGGACCACACACGGGATCCCAGGGGCCGGGTAACTGCCTGGTATTCGCCTGAACGCCCAAACAGTTTTCCCACGAAAGGGATGTTGGGCGTCCTAGCGGACAGCCACCTCACGAGTCCGATACGTCTTCACCGTTGGACCACCTCCTTTCCCGTGTACTGCCGAGACTAGGCAAATACGCAGTCTTCGGCAACGTATTTGGCTCGCGAGCCTGAACCGGTCACCGGGGTACCCTCGCCCCATGAGCACCACCGTCCCCGGCGAGCAGGTGGACATCCGGATGTGGGCACCGCCGGACGACGTCGAGCCGGACGCGATGCGGCAGCTCAAGAACATCACCACGCTGCCGTGGGCGTTTCGGCACGTGGCTGTGATGCCGGACGTGCACTACGGCAAGGGCGCCACGGTGGGCTCGGTGATCGCGATGCGGGAGGCAGTGTCGCCCGCGGCGGTCGGCGTGGACATCGGGTGCGGCATGACGGCTGTGCGCACTTCGTTGCATGCCAACGATCTCCCGGAGAACCTTCGCCGCGTTAGGTCCACAATGGAGGCTGCGGTTCCGGTGGGCTTCGAGCAGCACAAGGCGACGGCGTTCAGCGATCGGGATGCCACCGACTGGGACACCTTCTGGCGCGAGTTCGACCGGCTCACCCCGTCGGTGCACGGCAAGATCGACCGGGCGCTGCACCAGATGGGTACCCTCGGCGGTGGCAACCACTTTCTGGAAGTGTGCCTCGACACCGGCAAGCGAGTCTGGGTGATGCTGCATTCCGGGTCGCGTGGCATCGGGAATCTCCTTGCCCAACACCACATCGAGGTCGCGCGCGGGCTCGCGCACAACGCCTCGCTCGTCGATCCGGATCTCGCCGTGTTCCTCGCTGGAACGCGGCAGATGGCAGCCTACCGGCACGATCTGTACTGGGCGCAGGACTACGCGCGGCGCAACCGTACGGTGATGCTTCGGCTGGCCTGCGACGCGCTGCGCAAGCACTTCCCCCGGATCACGTTCGACGAGCCGATCTCATGTCACCACAACTATGTGGCCGAGGAGAGACACTTCGGCGAAGACGTGCTGGTCACCCGAAAGGGGGCGATCCGGGCGGGCAGCGGCGAACTCGGCATCATCCCTGGGTCGATGGGCACCGGCTCGTACATCGTGCGCGGGCTCGGCAACCCGGAGTCGTTCGAATCCGCTTCGCACGGAGCGGGCCGCCGGATGTCCCGTAACAAGGCGCGCAAGCGGTTCACCGCGGACGATCTCGTCGCGCAGACCGCGGGCGTGGAGTGTCGCAAGGACGTCAAGGTCGTCGACGAGATCCCATCCGCCTACAAGGATCTTGACGAGGTGATGGCGAACCAGGACGACCTGGTCGAGGTGGTCGCCAAGCTCAACCAGATCGTCTGCATCAAGGGCTGAGGGCACTTTCCGGCGCTCAAACCTGGCGGTATGCGTCAGCCCCAGCCGAGTTCGTGCAGGCGGTCGTCGTCGATGCCGAAGTGGTGCGCGATCTCGTGCATCACGGTGATCAGTATCTCGTCGACCACCTCCTCCTGCGAGGAGCATGTCCAGAGGATCGGCTCGCGGTAGATGGTGATCGTGTCCGGCAGCACGCCACCATAGTCGGACGTGCGCTCGGTCAACGCCACGCCGTGGTAAAGCCCGAGCAGCGACGGATCATCCGGATTGTGCTCCTCCACGAGCACCACCACGTTGTCCATCAGGTCGGCGAACTCGGTTGGCACCGCGTCCAGGGCGTCGCTGACCAGCTCCTCGAACCGCTCGCGGGACATCTGGACCGGCATGTCATTTGCCGCCCGTCGACTTCTTCGGCGGCTTCGATGAGGTCGGCGGCGCCTTCTGGAAACTGCCGGTCACCGGGGCGAGCGACGTCTTGTCCTTCGGTTTCGCCGCGATCTTGCAGTTGACCAGCTTCGAGCCGGCCTCCCAGCTCTCCTTCGTGCGAGTGTCCCAGGTGAGCACCAGGCTGTTTTCCTTGAGGTCCTTGCTGCCGGAGTACTCGTCGACGCGTTTCGAGCACTCCCTGTCAAGGAAGGAATTCTGATCGCCTTCGGAGGGGAATCCCTCGGTGAACTTCTTGCCAAGGTCAACCACGCTCGCCATCTCGAACGCGTGTGCCTTCTCGCAATCGATCGGATCGCCGACGGTGTTGCCTGCCAGCGCGAGGCAGGTGCCTGGCTGGTAGACGTCGGACTGGTTTTCTTCCGCGGCCGGCACCGTCAGCTCCTGCAGTTCCCCACCGGGGGAGGTGCGTTTCAAGCCGCAACGGAGCTTGCGGTCGCCTTCGGCCCACTGCTCTTCGGTCGGGCGGAGCGTGCTGACCGACAATTTGCCGTGCGGGTCGAACTTCTTGCCGAGGTAATCGTTCACCTTGGGGGTACAGCGTTCTTCGGTGAACTCGCGCCACTGCTGCATTCCAGGGAACGGCGCCTGTGGCCCAAGTTGTTTGGAAATGTCCAACACGCCGATCATCTCGAAGAGGTGCGGTTGCTCGCAACGTACCTCGCGCATATCGCTGGCGTCGGCCTTTGTCCAGGTCAGGCAGCTACCAGCAGGCGAATTGAACGCCTTGTCGGCCCGCTCTGCCTCCTTGTCCACGGCTGCGATCGGGTTGTTGACTTCAACCGGCCACGAGAACATGACGCTGAGTGCCAGCACGAGCAAAGCGCCGACGAACGCACCGGTCATCAATAACCGCGTGCGCCGGGGGCTGCTGCCCGGGCGAAACCACTCGGATCGCGACATCCACCCAATCATGCCTACTCAGGCGGCATGCGGGCATCATCAGGTCCAGTGACGCGGCTCATCACAGCTGACGATCTTCCGGCGATCCGCCCGCTGACCGGTGTGGTGAGTGCCGGCAGGATCGGCGTGCGGGCCGCCGGGATCGGTAAATTTCTTGCCGAAAGCGCGTCGACGTAGCCGGGAGGTGGCGTGACCAGTGCGGAAAACGACCAAAGCCCGCGGGATTCGCGGGTCGCGGTCGTCGGTGGTGGAGCGATCGGCGGTTTCACCGCCGCACAGCTGTCCTCGGCCGGTTGGCCGGTCACCGTCTGCGTGCGTACCCCGTTCGATCAGCTGGTGCTGGACACGCCAAACGGGCGAGTGCACGCGGACGTCGAGATCAGCGCCGACCCGGCCACGCAGCAGCTGGCCGACTGGGTGCTGGTGACCACGAAGGCGCAGGACACCGCGGGAGCCGCGGCGTGGCTGGCCCGGCTGACCGGGCCGAACACCGTGGTGGTGCTGCTGCAGAACGGTGTGGATCACGCCGAGCGGGTCGCGGGGCTGGTGGATGCCGGCACGGTGCTGCCCGCGCTGGTCTACGCACCGGTCGAGCGGGTCGCACCAGGGCACATGGTCTGGCATGCGGCCGGGCGATTCGTCGTCCCGACCGGGCAGCAAGCCACCCGATTCTCCGAGCTGTTCGCGGGCACCGACGTCGAGGTCGACGTGACGGACGACTTCCGAACCGCGGCCTGGCGCAAGCTGCTCAGCAACATCGCGGCGAACCCGCTGACCGCGCTCACCCTGCGGCGGATGGACATGATGCGTGAGCCGGACGTGCGTGCGCTGGCGACGACGTTGATGCGCGAGGCGGTCGCGGTGGCGCGGGCCGACGGCGCCGACGTCGACGATCAGGACGTGCAGCGGATTTTCACGATGTGGGACTCGTTCGATCCCGGCGGTGGCTCGTCGATGCTCTACGACCGGCTCGCCGGGCGGCCGCTCGAGCACGAGTACCTCACCGGCGCGGTGGTCGCCTACGCCGAGCGGCACGGGGTGGACGTTCCGTTGAACCGCGCGATGCTGACGTTGCTGCGCGCCCTGGCGAGCTCGTGAGTCTTTTGGGTGCTATAACACCGAAAAAGACTCACGAGCCTAACCGCGTCGCGGTTAGGCTAATCCCATGCAGGTACAGCGGACACCCGACGAGCGGTTCAGCGGGCTTCCCGACTTCGACTACGAGCCTGGCTACGGCGAGGTACCGGACCCGGACGGCGGCACGGTGCGGATGGCGTACGTCGCGGCCGGGCCCGCGGACGGGCCGGTGGTGCTGCTGTTGCACGGCGAACCCAGCTGGTCGTTCCTGTATCGCCGGATGCTGCCGGTGCTCGCCGACGCTGGGCTGCGCGCCGTCGCGCCGGACCTGATCGGCTTCGGACGTTCCGACAAGCCCACGGCGATCGACGAGCACAGCTACGCGCGGCACGTCGAATGGGTCCGCTCGCTGATCTTCGACGGGCTCGACCTGCGGGAGGTCACCCTGGTCGGGCAGGACTGGGGTGGGCTCATCGGGTTGCGGCTGGTCGCCGAGCACCCCGAGCGTTTCGCCAGGGTGGTCGCGGCGAACACCGGATTGCCGACCGGCGATCACGACATGCCCGAGGTGTGGTGGACGTTCCGGGAGGCGGTGACCAAGGCATCCGAGCTGGACGTCGCACGCTTCGTGCAGTCCGGCTGCCGCACCCGGCTCGCCGCCGACGTGCGAGCTGGCTACGACGCGCCGTTTCCCGACGAGTCGTACAAGGTCGCGGCGCGCGCGATGCCGACGCTGGTGCCGACCAGCCCGGACGATCCCGCGACGGAAGCCAACCGGGCGGCCTGGTCAACACTGTCCATGTTGGACAAGCCGTTCCTGTGTGCGTTCAGCGACGGTGACCCGATCACCGGGGGTATGGAGCCGATCCTGCGTCGCGCGATGGCAGGCGCCCAAGGTCTTGATCACCCGACGATCACCGGTGCCGGGCACTTCCTGCAGGAAGACGCGGGCGAGCAGCTCGCCGAAGCGGTCGCCGAGTTCGTGGTTGGCAACGGCCGGAGGGCTTGAGCCCGCCCGTGGCACCGAACGCCGGGGCGTCGGGTATGGCCGCGTGGATGTTCGGATCCGAGTGCCTGCCGAAGGGGAACACCGGCGAACGAGGCTCCGCCCGCGGCGGCTAGGCTGGCCTGCTGTGATCGACCTGAGGATGCTGCGCGAAGACCCGGAGGCGGTGCGCGCGTCGCAGCGCGCGCGAGGCGAGGACGACGGCGTCGTGGACGCCTTGCTGTCCGCGGACGAGACCCGTCGCTCGGCCGTGGCGCGCGCGGACAGCCTGCGCGCGGAACAGAAGCAGCTGGGCAAGCAGGTCGGCAAAGCGAGCGGCGATGAGCGGGAAGCCTTGCTGGTCAAGGGAAAGGACCTCGCCGCGCAGGTGAAGGCCGCGGACACGGAGCGTGCCGAGGCGGAAGACAAGCTGACCGAGCTACACGGCTCGGTACCCAACGTGGTGCACCCGGACGCGCCGGCCGGCGGCGAGGACGACTACGTGGTGCTCAAACACGTTGGTACGCCCCGCGAGTTCGACTTCACGCCACGTGATCACCTGGACATTGGCACGGCGCTCGGCGCGCTCGATACCGAGCGCGGTGCGAAGGTGTCCGGCGCGCGGTTCTACTTCCTCACCGGCGTCGGGGCCCAGCTGCAGCTCGCCCTGCTGAACATGGCCGCGCAGCAAGCGATCGAGAACGGCTTCACAATGATGATCACGCCGGTGCTGGTGCGGCCGGAGATCATGTCGGGAACCGGGTTCCTCGGCGCGCACGCCAGCGAGGTCTACCGGTTGCGGGACGACGATCTGTATCTCGTCGGCACGTCCGAGGTGTCCCTCGCCGGGTATCACGCCGACGAGATCGTCGACCTTGGCGCCGGGCCGCTGCATTACGCGGGCTGGTCGTCGTGCTTCCGCCGGGAGGCCGGCTCGTACGGAAAGGACACCCGCGGCATCATCCGGGTACACCAGTTCGACAAGGTCGAGATGTTCGTCTACTGCCGCCCGCAGGACGCGGAGGCCGAGCACGACCGGCTGCTCGCGTGGGAGGAGCAGATGCTCGCCAAGATCGAGGTGCCGTACCGGGTTATCGACGTCGCCGCGGGCGACCTCGGTACCAGCGCGGCGAGGAAGTACGACTGCGAGGCATGGGTGCCGAGCCAGCAGGCCTACCGGGAGCTCACCTCGACGTCGAACTGCACGACGTTCCAGGCGCGCCGGCTGAACGTGCGGTACCGCGACGAGGACGGCCGCCCGCAGATCGCGGCCACGCTGAACGGCACGCTGGCCACCACCCGGTGGATCGTCGCGATACTGGAAAACCACCAGGACGCCGACGGGTCGGTGCGGGTGCCCGAGGCGATGCGCCCGTACCTCGGCGGCCGCGAGGTGCTGCGGCCCGCCTAGCCTTGACCATCGCGTATCAGGAATTGACGGGATGCGGGTTAGAGAATTGTCCTGTCCGCGATGTGTTTGGCGATTTCCAGTGCGCTTGTCGCGGCCGGCGAGGGTGCGTTGAGAACGTGCACCTGGCCAGGAGCGCTGTCGATGAGGAAGTCGTCAACCAGCGCGCCGCTCGGCAGCACCGCCTGCGCCCGCACGCCCGAACCGTGTCGCTGGATGTCGTGCTCGCCGATCCGGGGCACCAAGCGGGCGAGGCTGGCCGCGAACCGCTTACCGGAAAGTGACCGGCGTATCTCGTCAATACCGGTGGGGTACGCGTACTTCTTGGCCAGTCGCCAGATGCCGGGGAACCGCGCGACCTCGGCGAGATCGCGGGCGGAGACCTCGCCCCAGCGGTAGCCCTCCCTGCGCAGCGCCAGCACGGCGTTCGGCCCGGCGTGCACGCTGCCGTCCAGCATCCGGGTCAGGTGTACGCCGAGGAACGGCAGGCTCGGATCGGGTACCGGGTAGATCAGCCCGCGGACCAGGTGCCGTGCCGCTGGCCGCAATTCGTAGTACTCACCACGGAACGGCACGATCTGGGCGCTCGGGGATAGCCCGGCCAGCCGGGCTATCCGGTCGGCGTGCAGGCCCGCGCAGTTCACCAGCGCGTCGGCGCGCAGCACGTCGGTGCCGGTGGCCACCTCCACCTTTCCCGCTCGCGTGCGGATACCGCGCGCCGGGGTGTCCAGTCGCAGGTCGGCGCCCGCGTCGGTGAGCCTTGCGACCAGCGCGTGGCACACCTCGGTGAAGTCGATGATGCCGGTGCTCTCCACGCGCAGTGCGGCAACGCACGCGACTTCCGGCTCGTACTCGCGGGCTTCCGCCGGTGTGATCATCTTCGCCGGGACGCCGTTCGCCTCGGCGCGTTCGGCCAGCACGCGCAGCGCGGGAAGTTCGGCCTCGGCGGTGGCCACCACCAGCTTGCCGCACACCTCGACCGGCACCCCGCTCGCCCGCGCGAAGTCCACAATGGATCGATTGCCGGCGACGGACATCTTGGCCTTGAGCGAGCCGGGTTTGTAGTACAGCCCGGCGTGTACCACGTTCGAGTTATGCCCGGTCTGGTGTGCCGCCCAGCCGGGTTCCTTCTCGAGCACCGTCACGCCCGCGTCGCGCGCCCGTAGCTCGCGCGCGACCGCGAGCCCGAGGATGCCGCCACCGATCACGATCACGTGCCGCACGGCGAACCAGCGTACGTGGTGACCGCCGTTGCCGAACGCCCGAGGTACGTGCCGCTTTGCCGGGAGTGGGCAACCCGCTGGCCACCTGCGGCGTGCACCGGGCGGGGTCGTGGGGTGGTCCCGCTATACACTGCGGGTGCGTTTTCATCAGCGGGGAGTTCTTGTGTCACAAGTCGTTCTCGGTCAACCCACGGTGGGGGAGGCTGAGCTCGCGGCCATCGCCGAAGTCTTCCAGTCCGGCTGGCTGGCCGGCGCCGGGCCGACCTGCCGGCGCTTCGAGGAGCGGTTCGCCGCGGCGGCCGGCACCGCACACGCGCTCACCACGAGCAGCTGCGGCGCCGCGCTGCATCTCGCACTGCTGGCGGCCGGCGTGCGGCCGGGCGACGAGGTGGTCGTCGCGGACTTCACCTTCCCCGCGACCGGGCACGCCGTGCTCTGGGCAGGCGCCACGCCGGTCTTCGCGGACGCTCTGCCGGACACCTTCACCGTGGACCCCGCCGCCGTCGAAGCCGCGATCACCGCGCGGACCACCGGGATCATCGCCGTCGACGTGGCCGGGCTGCCGGCCGACTACGACGAGCTGCGCGCGATCGCCGGCAAGCACGGCCTGTTCCTGATCGAGGACGCCGCCTGCGCGGCCGGTGCCAGCTACCGTGGCCGGCCGGCCGGGAGCCTCGCGGACGTAGCCGCGTTCAGTTTCCACGGGCGCAAGGGCATCACCTCCGGCGAGGGCGGCGCGATCACCTCGGACGACGCCGACCTCGTCGCGGCCGCCCGCAAGCTGCACAACTACGGCATCGAACCGGCCATCTCCAGGGAAGGCACCCACGAGCTGCCGGTGCCGAGCGTCGACGAGCTCGGCTACAACTACCGGCTTTCCGACGTACAGGCCGCGATCATGAACGTGCAGCTGGATCGGTTGCCGCAGCTGCTTGCCGCCCGCCGGCACGTCGCCACCCGGTACGGCGAGCTGCTGAAAGACCTCGACGGAGTGTGCATACCGGTCGAACCGGACGGCCGAGAGCATCCCTGGCAGTCCTACCTGCTGATGATCGACGCATCGCTCGGCAGGGACAAGGTAGCGCTCGGGCTACGCGAGCGCGGCGTGCAGTGCACCTTCGGCACCTACGCCTCGCATCTGCAACCGCTGTACGGCACGACGACTGACTGTCCGATCTCGAGGGACATCTTCCGGCGCAGCCTTGCGATCCCGATGCACGCGAACCTCACCGGCGCGGAGATCGAGCGTGTCGCGGAAACCCTCACCGACGTCGTCACTTCGCTGTCCTAACGCGACAGCCAGGCCAGAAGGAGCCCCATGCCCGACAAGACCGTGTTGTTCACCGGCGGTGGCGGTTTCATCGCAGGCCACGTCGTCCCGCTGCTGCTCGAGCGTGGATACCGGGTGCGCATTCTGGACAACATGACGCGCGGCAACCGCGAGCGGGTGGCTGAGTGGACCGAAACCGCGGACGTTGAGCTGGTCGAGAAGGACGTGCGCTACGGGGGCGCCGTCCGGGAGGCCACCAGGGGCTGCACCCATGTCATCCACTTCGCCACGGTCTCGATCAACAAGTCGATCGCGGACCCGCACGAATCCATCGATATCAACATGACCGGCAACCACAACGTGTTCGCCGCGGCCGCGGACGAAGGCGTGCGACGCGTGGTGTTCGCCTCGTCGGCTTCGGTGTACGGCGAGCCGCAGCGGCTGCCGATGCACGAGGACGACGAGCTGCGCCCGCTCACCCCGTACTGCATCTCGAAACGAGCCGGCGAGGACCTGCTCGGTTTTTACGAGCGGCACAAGGGGATTTCCTGGAACGCGTTGCGATTCTTCAACGTGTACGGGCCGGGGCAGAAGATCGAGGCGTACTACACGTCGGTGATCAACCATTTCATCGAGCGGCTCCGCGCCGGCCTGCCACCGGTGATCGACGGCAGGGGCGAGCAGTCCATGGATTTCGTGCACGTCCACGATCTCGCCCGATCCGTTGTGCTGGCACTGGAATCCGGGCGGGCGAACGTGCCGATCAATATCGGCACCGGCGTGGACACCTCGATCGCATCGCTCGCGAAGATCCTCATCGACGCGGTCGGCGTGGACGTGCAACCCCGGTTCAACCCGCGCGACGTGCTGGTTTCCCGGCGTGCCGCGGATATCTCGCGGGCGCGCGAAATTCTCGGGTGGCAGCCGGAGATCAGTGTTGAGCAGGGCATGGCAGAGCTGGTGCGGAAGACGGCGCCGTGACTGAACTGCCGCGCAACCCGTACAACGCGCACGCCTGGATCACCGGCGATCCGGAAATCGGTGCTGGAACGTGGATCGGTGCGTTCACCGTGATCGACGGTTCCGGCGGGCTGAGTATCGGGGCGGGCTGCGACGTGTCCTGTGGCGTGCAGATCTACACGCACAACACGGTTCGTCGCTGTGTCACCGGGCAGGCGTACCCGCAGGTCGACCGGGCTCCGGTGCGGATCGGCGACCGGGTGTTCTTCGGGGCGAACGCGGTGGTACTGATGGGAGTGTCCATTGGGGACTCCGCGGTGATCGGTGCGGGCGCGGTCGTGACAGGGGATGTTCCGGCGCGCACCGTGGTGGCAGGTGTGCCGGCACGACCGATCGGCACGGTGCGGGCCGACGGGACGATCGAACACGGGGCAGGGCAATGAGAATCGCGGTGGTGAACAACTTCTACCCACCGCGGGTGGGTGGCAGCGCACACCTGTCCGAATCGCTCGCTCGCGGCTACGCGGCAGCCGGTCACGAGGTGCTGGTGCTGACCGCCGCGCACCTGGAGGCACCGTCCGAGCACGAGGCGGACGGCATGCGGATCGTGCGGCTGCCGGCGTTCCGGATGCCGGAGACGCGGCTGGCTGTGAACTTCGACATCCCGTTCACCGCACGGCTGTCCATGCCGCGCCGGGTGCGCAAGCTGCTCGACGGGTTCCGGCCGGACGTGATCCATCAGCACGGCCAGTTCTTCGACCTCACCTGGGCGAGCGGGCTGTGGGCAAGAAAGCGTGGCGTGCCAACGCTGCTCAGCGTCCACACGAGACTTCAGAGCCCGCACAGGTTGTACCAGCTGATTTTCAACGTGCTGGACGCGACACTGGTCGCCCCGTTCATGCGCCGCTGCATGCCGACGTACGTGGTGATGGACGTGCAGATGCGCGAGTACATCGAGCGCAAGTATGCCGGCGGGATCGCCGGTATGGTGCCGATCCCGGTGGGCGTGGACCCGGAATGGGTGTGCGGCGGGGACGCGTCGATCGTGCGCGAGCGGCACGGGCTCGGCGCCGACCCGGTCATCCTGTCCACCGGTCACGTGATCCCGTTGCGGGACCGGACGGCACTCGTGGAGGCGATGCCGGAGGTGCTGCGCGCCGTGCCGGAAGCCAAGCTGGTCGTGGTTGGCGGGATCTACTTCGACGCCTTCCTTAGCCGGGCGCGGGAACTCGGCGTCCACGAATCGGTGGTCACCACGGGCGCGGTGCCGAAATGCGACATTCCGCATTATCTGGCCGCGGCCGCCGTGGAGAGTCACGAATTGCAGGGTTATGGCTTCGGCACCGCGAGTCTGGAGAGCATGGCGGCCGGCGTACCGGTGGTCGCGGCGGTGCGGGAGGACAACTTCCTTGACATCAAGCTGATCGACCGGCACAACGTGCACCTCGTCCCGCTCGGCGATCGGGAGGCGCTGGCCGGCAGGCTGATCGAGGTGCTTGGCAACCCGCTGGACTCGGCGGGTCTTGCCAGGGCGGGGGCGGAGTTCGTGACGGAGCATTTCACCATGGACGCGGTGCTGGACCGGCATCTCCGCACGCTGCACGAGCTGGCCGACTCGAAGTAGGGTTTCGCGTGCAGGTTCGTCGATATGGTCTGATCGGGGGCGTATGCAGCGGGAACGGGCACGTCGATGCGGAGGCTTGCTGGGTGGTCTGGCCACGGTGGTCGCGTCGGTCGCGTTGGTGCCGACGAGTTCGGCCGCCCCGGCGGCGGGTCATTCGACCGAACGCGCCGCGCACTACACGCCGTCGGCCGCGGCCGGGGAGAGAGCCGCGGCGAACGGTGGCGGTCGCACCGGCGACTTCACGAAGAACGCGATCCCGGATGTGCTGACCCGCGGCGCGGCCACCGGTGCGCTGAAGGTCTACCCGCACACCGGGACGTTCGACGGCACGAACACCTACGATCCGGCGACCACCATCGGCGAGAACTGGGGCGACGCCCGCTGGATCGGGCAGGGCGATCTGAACAAGGACAAGCTCGCCGACGTGCTCACCGTTGACGACGGCGGCACCCTTCGGGTGCACCCGCATACCGGCACATGGGACGGGAAGAACACGCTCGGTGATCCAGTCGTGCTGGGACACGGCTGGGACACCACCGACCTGATCACCACCGGAGACTTGAACGGGGACGGGTTCGACGACATGGTCGCGCACCGCACCGGCACCAAGAACACGTTCGTCTACGAGAACACCGGTGGCGTCAACGGCACGAACACGTTCAAGAAGCCGGTGCTGCTGGCCACCGGGCCGAGCGACGATGAGCAACTCGCCATCGCGGACATCACCGCCGACCAGGTGCCCGACGTGGTGGCCAAGCGTCCGAACGGTGAACTCGAGGTGTTCTCCTTCACGGATGGTGAGCAGGGCAAGTCGTTCACCATTGGATACGGCTGGGACACCGTCGACACGATCGCGATCACCGACATCAACGATGACGGCAAACCGGACATACTGGGCGCCCGGAACGGTGCGCTGTTCGCCTACCCGCACAGCGGCGGCTTCGATCCGAACAAGCCGGCCGCCACGCTGCGCGAGCCCGTTGAGGTGATCAGCGACTGGACCGGCAACGACGTGCTCAGCTAGCGCCACAGGTTCTGCCGCGTCCGCCCGAAAACCGGGTGGAACCTGGTCTGGATGCGGGCGCGTCGCACCCGGGAGCCCATCGGTGGGCGGGTTGAGCGAGAATAACGCCGCGTACCAGTCCGGCGGGCGGGGAAGGATGAGCGATGGACGGGCAAAACTGGATCATCTATGTGGTGATCGGGATCGCCTTCGTTGGGTACATGATCTGGCAGTGGAAGCACAACAAGAAGAAGATCGAGCAGTTCACCAAGGTCGCCCAGCAGCGCGGATGGCAGTACCGATCCAACGACAACAGTGTCATCGGTCGATACCAGGGTGACCCGTTCGATAACCGCGGCCATACCCGGCGGGCACGCCACGTGTTCACCGGCCAGCACCGTGGCCGCCCGTTCTGCTGCTTCGAGTTCAGCTACAAGGTTCGGAAGAACAACACCGGAAACAACAGCGGCAGCCGGAACGAGACCTACTACTACCGGATCTTCGCGATCGCCACGCCGGCGCACCGCCCCACCTTGCAGGTCACCAAGGAAAACGTCGGGACGAAGATGCTCGATTTCGTTGGCGTACGCGACCTTCAATTGGAAAGCGTGGAGTTCAACGAGAAGTTCAAGATCAAGACGGACAACGACAAGTTCGCCTATGACGTGCTGCATCCGCGCACCATGGAATGGATGCTGGCCGATCAGCGGGCCCAGCAAATTCCGATCCGGTTCGAGCGCAACGAACTCGTCACGTGGCAGCGTGGCAAATTCGAACTCGAGGCGATGGAGCCGAGCCTCAATTACCTGTGTGATTTCGTGGAACGCGTTCCCGAATTCGTCTGGAAGCAGTAACCCGCGGATGTCGGGGGTCGCGGGCACCGTGATTCGCTGAATCATGGACGCTCTTTGGTACGCACTCAGCGTCGGCTGGCTGCTGATGTGCGTGCTCGTTCTCGTGCTGGCGGTGGTTTTCGCCGTCCGGCACGCGCGCACACGCAATGTCAAGATTCACCGGCTAAGCCGTCTGGCGCACGCGCGCGGATGGCAGTACCGATTCGAGGACTTGGTCGTACTGCTGCGCTATCGCGGGACACCGTTCGATCGGGGTGCGGACCGGGCCGCCCAGCACGTCATCACCGGAACGCATCGCGGCCGCCCGTTCTGCTGCTTCGAATACTCGTTCAATCGGGTGCAGGTTTCCCGCACCGGCACCAGGTCGAATCATTTCCGAATCTACGCGGTGCGCACCCCAACGTGGCGGCCCGCACTGCAGGTCACTCGCGAGGACCTCGGAACTCAGCTCGTCGATTCCGTCACCGGGCACGATTTGCAGCTGGAGAGCACGGCGTTCAACCAGACCTTCCGGGTGCTAACGGAAAACGACAGATTCGCCTACGACGTGCTGAATCCACGGATGATGGAATGGATGCTGCGCGATCCGCGAGCCCTGAACGTGCCGTTCCGGTTCGAGCGCGACGAATTGGTCGCCTGGGAACGCGGCACGTTCGAGGGGCACATGGTGGAGTCCGGCGTCGACTACCTGTGCGACATCCTGGACCGGGTACCCGACTTCGTCTGGAAGTAGCTGATCACAGCGATCACGGCGCCGGTATGTCGCGGCGAACGGCCGCCAAGCCGATTGGTGTCCGACGCCCGTGATGGCACCCATGCGGGGCGCCACCACGGGCGGGCTGATCCGTCAGCCGTTCTGCTCGGGGCGAACGGTTGAGACGAATTGCTGGAAGTCGCCGATGAGTTCGCGGGTCTGGTCGGGTGTCGCGGTGAATCCGAGTTGCACCACGACCCGCTGCCGCGCGTCGGCGACATCTTGCATGGCGAGGAATACCTGGGACTGGATCAGCTCACGTTCGGTGCCGTGCACCGGTGCCTTCAGATTCACCGTCTGGGTAAGTCCTGGCGCCTCGGTGCTGCCGACTTCGGTGCGGTCAGCGATGCCCACCTGGTTGGAGACTTCGCCGAGTTGTTGGATGGATTCGTCGGCGATGTCGGTGAGTGCTGCTTCGTCGGGTCGGTATTCGCCGCTGATGGTGATGTTGGCTGTGAAGTCGGTGCGGGATGCCGGGTGCAGCGCGACGAA
>WHSZ01000107.1 GCA_009379845.1 Pseudonocardiaceae bacterium
CGTGACCCGCCGCCGGACCAGCACCCGCGAATCATGATCCGTGACCACGACAGCCTGCTTGTCATCGGCGAGGTCGATCCCCACCACCGCATTCGCCACCGGCAGCAAACCACGCAACCGGGCCAACCGGTTGTTACGGTTACGATCTCCCCGAGACAGGCCACTACTGTCGACCACGGACGTCCTCCTTGATGCGCTGGGATACCAAACCCGACAACCGCATCAGGAGGACGTCCCCACGTCCAACTGACGCGCTCAAGGAGTTACTAGCGGGCCCTCGCGTCATCCGGCCGGCGACGCGAGGGCCTCACCAATCAGCTGGCTAGCACTTGCCACAGCACCCGCAACCCGGTCCGCTGCACGAACTGCAGCAGCCGCATCCACCCGCACGCGCTTCCATCACTGCCTCCTGACCGACGGCGTCAGCGCACCGTCAATTGAGGCTAGGAATACCCACGCGATGCCGGACACCGCTACGCGAGTGACACATGCTGACTTCGCTATGTGTTCATCCTGGCGTGATCACGCCACCGGTCGTGACCGCGCCACCCGCCCTGAGACAGTACGGTTGGCCAATCGGCCGGGTTATGGTCGGATTCGATGTCATCGGTCTGTTCTCACTCGCCGCGGCCAGGCTCCGATCGGCCTCGGAGTTCGAGAGCGAACCGCGTCCCGCGGTGGTGACCCAAACCGTAGAAGAGGAGCGATGACGCTGTGACTACGACGCTGTTCCCGACCTCGCTGGTAGGTAGCTACCCGCAACCCGACTGGCTCATCGACCGGCAGAAGCTCGCCGGCCGCTTCCCGCCCCGGGTGCGGGCCCGCGAACTGTGGCGAGTGAACAGTGAGTACCTCGCCGAAGCCCAGGACGACGCCACACTGCTCGCCATCCGGGCACAGGAACGCGCCGGGCTCGACATCGTGACCGACGGGGAGATTCGCCGGGAGAGCTACTCGAACCATTTCGCCACCGCGCTGGACGGTGTGGACATCGACAACCCCGGTGAGGCGCTGGACCGCAGCGGCCACCCCAACCCGGTGCCCAGGGTGACCGGCCCGGTCACGCGCCGGGCAGCCGTACAGGTAGCCGACACGCGGTACCTCCGCGCGAACACCGACCGCCGGATCAAGGTCACCGTGCCCGGCCCGTTCACCATGTCCCAGCAGGCCCAGAACGACTACTACACCGATGCCGAATCGCTGGCCATGGCCTACGCGGAGGTCTGTAATGCGGAGCTCCGGGACCTGTTCGCGGCAGGCGCGGATATCGTGCAGATCGACGAGCCGTACATGCAGGCCAGGCCGGAAAACGCCCGCGCATTCGGCTTGAAGGCGCTGAACCGGGCGCTGGACGGGGTGCGGGGCACCACCGCGGTGCACATCTGCTTCGGTTACGCGGCGATCATCCACGAGCGCCCGAGCGGGTACTCGTTCCTGCCGGAACTGGCGGGATGCCCGGCGAATCAGATCTCGATCGAGACCGCACAGTCCGATCTGGATCCCGCGGTGCTGGCCAACTTCACCGAACAGACCATCATTCTCGGTGTCATCGACCTGTCCGATCCGGAGGTGGAGTCGGCCGACGTGGTGGCCGAGCGGGTTCGCCGCACGCTGCCGTTCATCGCACCGGAGCGGCTCGTCCTCGCGCCGGACTGCGGCATGAAGTACCTGCCCCGTGCCTGTGCGGACGGGAAGCTGCGCGCGATGGCCGAAGCCGCGGCGATCATGCGAGCCGAGCAGCCCGCCTAGCTGGTTGCCAGCTGGGTCGGCTCGGAGGTGGTGGTCCGCGGCTTGGTGAGCAGGCTGACCACCACCAGCGCCAGCACGGCTAGTGGCAGGGAAACCAGGATGCTGTTCCAGTCGAACGGCTTGTCCAGCAGGAACTCCCAGCTCGTTGTGGCCACGATGCCGGTGACGATGGAGGCGATGCTGCCAGCCGGGGTCGCGCGCTTCCACAGGAACACGGCCAGCAGTGAGGGCGTCACCACGGCGCCGTACATGGTGTACGAGAACACCTGGATCTCCAGCACGCTGGGGAAGAACTCGCCGATGGTGTACGCGAGCACGCCGAGGCCGAGGATCGCGAATCGGGTCAGCAGCAGGTAGCGCCGAGGATCCTCGGCACGCCGGGATATCGACCGGTAGATGTCGTGCACGAGATTCCCGGCCGAGGACAGCAGGTACGAGTTCCCGGTCGTGATGATGAACGCCGTTCCGGCCATCAGCAGCACCATCCCGAGCGCCAGCGGCAGGGTATCGGTGGCCAGCCGCAAGATGGCGGTGTCCGCGTCAATCGCCGGCAGCAGGAACGCGGCGGCGGACGCCAGGAACGCGACGACGAAGTAGAACAGCACGTCACCGAAGAAGAATCCGAGCGCCGATTTCTTGGCGATTTCCGGGGAGCGCGCCGCGCTGAAGCGCTGATACATGTTCTGGTCGCCAAGAAAGAGGAACAGCGTGGGTAGTGCGTAGCCGAGCAACTGGATCGAGGTGAGGCCGCCGCTCCAGGACATCTTTTCCGCCGGAAGGTTCGCGGCCATTCCCGCGAAACCGCCGATATCGATGAGGATGAACACGAAGCCGCCGATCAGGCCGACCGCGATGAGCAGCGCGCTGATCGCGTCGGTGTAAGCCACCGAGATGAGCCCGCCGATGAACGCCAGGAACACGATCATCACCAGCCCGATGATCTTGGCGAGCTCCTCGGAAAAACCGGTTGTCAAGTGCAGGATGTAGCCGAGACCGCGGACCTGTTCGGACATGATTCCGCTGTACGCCAGCAAGATCGCGATCGCGGTCAGCACCCGGACCGACTGCCCGTATCGCGCCTGCATGATTTGCGGCACGGTGTATTTGCTGTATTGCCGGATGCGCTTGGCGAGAAAGAAGTAAATGATCAGGATGCCGATCGGTGCGCCCATGCTGTAGAAGATGCTGGCGAGCGGGCCGTAGGTGTACGAGAAATTCGCCCGCCCGATGATCGTGCCGGCACCGGTCCAGGTGGCCAGCAGGGTGCCGGTCAAGATCAGCCGGCCGAGCCGTTGCCCGGCCAGCATGAAGTCATCGTTGTTCTTGACCTTCCGGCCCGCCCAAATCCCGACCGCCAGCATCACGATCAAGTACGCGCAGACCGCGATCAAGATCACTGCATTTTCCACCGTGTACTCCCATCGTTTGATGGCATCGGTTGCCAGCGGTTCGCGCTAGGACCTGGCGTCCTTGACGACGGCGCCGGCTTGAACGACGAGTCGGATGTTCGCCGGATTCGCCAGCGCGTCGATGTTCTGTAGCGGATCGTCGTTCAGTACCACGAGATCCGCGTGCGCTCCCGGTGCCAGCGTGCCGATGTCACCCGGCATACCGACCAACCGCGCGGCCGTCATGGTGGCCGCGCGAATGATCTCGATCGGTTGCTGAACCTGTGCCCTGATGCGGAATTCCTCGTTCTGCCGCTGCTGCATGCCGCCGAGCAGATCGGTGCCGAAGGCGAGCTGAACGCCCTCGCGCGCGGCGCGCTCCAAAGCGCTGAGCCCGCCCTCCAGAACCTGGCCGACCTTCTCCCAGCTGACCCTCGGCAGGCCGTGGTCCATGCCCTCGTTCTGCAACGCCCAGTAGGTGACCAGCGTCGGCACCAGAAATGCGTTGTGCTGCAAGAAAAGTTCGATGCTGCGCTCGTCCAGCAGGTTGCCGTGCTCGACGCAGTGCACGCCGGCCTCCAGCGCACGGTTGATGGCGCGTGCCGGGTAGGCGTGCACCGTCACGTAACGTTCCGCCGCTTCGACTTCCTCCACCACGGCACGGAGTTCGGCCATCGAGTACTGGGTGGCGTTGATGTGGTCAGCCGGCGACGAGACCCCTCCGGAGGCGTGCACCTTGATGTGGTGCGCGCCCTTGCGAAGCTCCTCCCTGGCTGCCTGGCGAACGGCATCCACGCCGTCCACCACCCGGCCGGTGCCGGCGCAGCACGGGTGGTCGTCGTACAGGTGGGTGTCGACCGGGCGCTTGTCGCCGTGCCCGCCGGTCTGGCTGAGCGACTTGCCGCCGAAGATCAACCGTGGGCCGCGGATGAACCCGTGCTCGCGGGCCCGCACCAGACCGTAGTCCGCCCCGCCGGTGTCGCGGACCGTGGTGAACCCGCGATCCAGTATCCGTCCCATGTTCCGGATCGCGCCGGCGGTGACGTAGCTCGGCGGCATGGCCGCGACCGCGCTCAGGTTCGCGCTGACCGCGATCACGTGCACGTGGCAGTCGATGAGACCGGGCAGCACGTGAGCGCCGCGAACATCCAGCTCCGGCACTTCTGTGCTACCGGACAGCCGGGAGTCCGCCTCCGCCACCCGACCGTCCACGCACAGCAGGTCGAGCTCCCGGTAATCGCCGGCTTCGACGTCGAGTACGTGGGCGTTGCGGAGCAGCAGAGACCCGGTCATCGAATACCTTCCTGTGCAGTGAGATATTCAGAAGAGGAGACATCCGTAAGATAGATATGTCAATATATGGTATTTGGTAAACCGATTCATTCACAAACCGGATGCTTGATTGAAACAGGAACCGATGGAGACGCTCGAGCCGGCCGATCTGGATCTGGTCGCCGCGTTGCAGCTCGCGCCGCGCGCCGGCGTTCAGCTGCTCGCCGAGGTGCTCGGTGTGTCGACCGGGACCGTTAGCCGGCGCTTCGCCAGGCTGCGCGACCAGCGGTTGCTACGTGTGGTCGCCCAGTTGCCGTGGTGGATCGGCAGCAAGGGGAACCCGCACCACGTCTGGATATCGACAAGGCCGGGCGAGACCGAATCGGTGGCCACCGCGATCGCGGAGCTCGACGAAGCGAGGTTCGTCGCCGTGACCACCGGGCGCGCGGACGTGTACTGCATCCTTCATCCGGCTCGCCGGGGCGACGCGGTGCGGCTGCTCACCAGCACGTTGCCGTCCATCGGTGGCGTGCTGCGGAGCCACTCGGAGCTGGGGCTGCACATGTACGCTTCCGGCGCGACATGGCGACTGCCCCGGCTGAGTCCCGAGCAGGAGCGACGGCTCGCGGAGAACCGGCCGCCCATGCCGCTGGCCGCGGAGCACCAGTTCAGCGCGGAAGAAGCCGAAGTCGCGCGGGTGCTGCAGCGGCAGGGGCGGGCGAGTTCCGCGGAGATCGCCAGGGAACTCGGGAAGAGCGCCTCCACCGCGTACCGGCTGACCCAGTCGCTGCTGGAACGGGGGCTGGTGCAGCCACGGGTGGAGATCGAGCCCGCGTTGCTCGGCTACCCGCTGGAGGCGGTGCTCTCGCTGTCCACCGCTCCCGGGGCGATGCAGGAGATCGCCACCGAGCTGAGCGGGCACCCGACCGCGCGATACGTCTCCACGGTGGCGGGTACCTCCTCGGTGATCCACCACGGCCTGTTCCGCGACGAGAACGACCTCGCCGGCTTCCTGACCCGTGATCTGGCGCGGTACGCCGGAATCACCGGTTTTGAGGTTTCCGTGGTGCTCCGGGTTCTGACCCGTTACTGGTCGCCGCGCATCGGCCCGAAGCTGGGCTGATCCGCGACGGTCGAAAAACAAGCACGATTGCTTGTTCTGAGGTTTGCTGCCACGCTGACTCCATGGCGACCGACGTGGCGGCGTTGCTGGCGGACCTTCGCGCGGAATGCGATGAGCTCGACGGGATGGTGGCGGACCTGTCGGAGGCGGCGTGGGCATCGCCGACGCCCGCACCCGGCTGGACCATCGCGCACCAGATCGCTCACCTGGCGTGGACCGACGAGCAGGCGCTGCTAGCGGCGACCGACGAAGCCGGGTTCCAGGAAAGCGTGCGGCACGCCATGGCGGAGCCGGAGCGGTTCGTCGACGAGGGCGCCGAGGAAGGTGCCAGTAAACCGCCCGCCGAGATCCTCGCCCGCTGGCGGCAGGGCCGCGCCGAGCTGGTCACGGCACTCGGGCGGGTGCCGAACGGGCACAAGGTGCCGTGGTACGTCACGTCGATGAGTGCGGCCTCGATGGCCACCGCACGACTGATGGAAGTCTGGGCACATGGGCAGGATGTCGCGGACGCGCTCGACGTCGTGCGCGCACCGACCGCACGGCTACGGCACGTCGCGCACCTCGGCGCCCGCACCCGCGACTTCGCTTTCCAGCTACGGCAATTGACCCCGCCGGCGGCGGAGTTCCGGATCGAATTGAGTGCCCCGGAAGGCTCGCTGTGGACATGGGGTCCGGCGGAGGCCGAGCAGCGGGTTACCGGCCCCGCGCTCGACTTCTGCTTCCTGGTCACGCAGCGCCGGCATCGTGACGACACCGAACTGGTCGCCGACGGTGCCGACGCCGGTACCTGGTTGGACATCGCCCAGGCCTTCGCCGGTCCGCCAGGGGAAGGCCGCGCACCAGGACGGGTGCCATGACCGGCGCGCTCCGGATCGGCAACGCGTCCGGCTTTTACGGTGACCGCTTCGCCGCGGTGCGGGAGATGCTCGACGGTGGCCCCCTCGACGTGCTGACCGGGGACTATCTCGCCGAGCTCACCATGCTGATCCTCGGCCGTGACCGGCTGAAGGACGCGAACCGCGGCTACGCCAAGACTTTCCTGCGGCAGATGGAAGACGGTCTCGGGCTGGCGCTTGAGCGCGGAGTCAAGATCGTCACGAATGCCGGTGGGCTGGACCCGGCCGGGCTCGCCACGGCATTACACGAGCTCGCGGAACGCCTCGGCCTGAACGTGCGGATCGCGCACGTGGAAGGTGACGATCTGGTGGATCGCGCCGCAGAGCTGGGCTTCGGAAAACCGTTGACGGCCAACGCATATCTCGGCGCGTGGGGCATCGTGGCCTGCCTTCGCTCCGGTGCGGATGTGGTGGTCACCGGCCGGGTGACCGACGCGTCGCTGGTCGTGGGACCGGCCGCGGCCCACTTCGGCTGGGCACGGGACGATTACGACGCGCTGGCCGGTGCGGTGGCCGCCGGCCACGTGATCGAGTGCGGCGCGCAGGCGACCGGCGGCAACTACTCGTTCTTCACCCGGCACGACGTTCACCGGCCGGGATTCCCGATCGCGGAGATCCACCCGGACGGCTCCAGCGTGATCACCAAACACGCCGGCACCGGGGGCGCGGTCACCGCCGGTACCGTCACCGCGCAGCTGCTCTACGAGATCTCCGGCGCGCGCTATGCCGGGCCGGATGTCACCGCCCGGTTCGACACCATCGAGTTGTCCGAAGTAAACGCCGATCGGGTACGGATCGACGGGGTACGCGGTGAACCACCGCCGCCCGATGTCAAGGTGTGCCTGAACTCGCTCGGCGGCTACCGCAACGAAGTGAACTTCGTGCTGACCGGCCTGGATATCGAAGACAAGGCGGAACTGGCGCGTGCGCAGTTGACCCAGGCGATGTCGGCGAGGCGACCCGCGGAGATGCGCTGGCAACTCGTGCGCACCGAGCACCCGGATGCCGGCACCGAGGAGCAGGCGAGTGCACTACTGCGTTGCACGGTCAAGGATCCGGACGCCGCGGTGGTCGGCCGCGCGTTCAGCGGCGCGGCCGTGGAACTCGCGCTGGCCAGCTATCCCGGCTTCCATCTCACCGCCCCGCCCGGCGACGCGTCGCCGTACGGCGTGTACACGCCGGCTTTCGTGGACGCCAAACTGGTCGGGCACACCGCCGTGCTCGCCGACGGGACAAGCGCAGATGTCGAACCGCCCGGCACGACCCGGGAACTCGAACCGGTGCCAGAGCCGGCGTTGCCGGCGACGCCCTCGTCAGGGCCGACCCGCAGGGTGCCGCTCGGTGTGCTCGCGGCGGCACGCAGCGGGGACAAGGGCGGCAGCGCGAACGTGGGCGTGTGGGTTGAAGACGACCCGTCCTGGCGCTGGCTGGCTGAAACCCTGACCGTGCCGTTGTTCCGGCAGCTGCTCCCGGAGGCCGCCGAGCTTCCGGTGATCCGCCACGTACTGCCGAACTTGCGGGCGGTCAACTTCGTCGTGGACGGGCTGCTCGGCGAAGGCGTTGCCGCACAAGCGAGATTCGATCCGCAGGCGAAGGCGGTCGGCGAGTGGCTGCGTTCCCGATACCTGGAGATCCCCGAGGAATTGCTGTGACAGATCCTTTTCGGACGGACGAGCGGGCGGCGCTGCGTGAGATGGTGCGCCGGTTCGTCGACGACGAGATCCGCGACCAGCAGGACTCGTGGGAGCGCGCCGGCGAACTGCCGCGCGACCTGCACCGGAAGGCCGGCAAGCTTGGGCTGCTCGGGGCGGCCTTCCCGGAATCGGTCGGTGGTGCCGGCGGTGATCTGGTTGACTCGCTGGTGGTGGCCGAGGAGATGCTGTACGCGGGTGCCGCCGCTGGGCTGCTGGCATCGCTTTTCACCTGCGGCATAGCGGTGCCGCATATCGCCTCGGCGGGCGATCCGGCGCAGATCGAGCGATGGGTTCGCCCTGCGCTGGCAGGGGAGAAGATCGGTTCGCTCGCGGTAACCGAGCCGGACGGCGGGTCAGACGTAGCCGGGCTGCGCAGCACCGCGCGATGGGACGGTTCGGGGTACGTGGTGAACGGCGCGAAGACGTTCATCACCTCCGGCGTCCGCGCGGACTTCGTCACCACGGCGGTGCGCACCGGCTACACCGGGGCCGGCGGTGTTTCGCTGCTGGTGATCGAGCGGGAAACACCTGGATTCACCGTGGCGCGCAAACTGGAGAAGATGGGCTGGCTGTGCTCCGACACCGCCGAACTGTCTTTTGTGGACTGCCGGGTGCCCGCGGAGAACCTGGTCGGCACCGAGAACACCGGATTCGCGCAGCTCGCCCAGCACTTCGTCACCGAGCGGCTCAGCCTGGCCGTGCAGGCATACGCCAGCGCGCAGCGGGCACTCGATCTGACCGTCGAGTGGTGCCGGATGCGGGAAACCTTTGGCCGCCCGCTTATCTCGAGGCAAACCGTGCAGCACACCCTCACCGAGATGGCGCGCAGGGTGGATGTGGCGCGGGCATACACCAGGGACGTGGCCAGGCGGTTCCTCGCCGGGGAAGAGGTGATCGCCCCGGTGTGCTTCGCGAAGAATACCGCGGTCGAGGCTGGGCAGTGGGTGGTCGACCAGGCGGTGCAACTGCACGGCGGGCTCGGGTACATGCGAGAAGCCGAAGTGGAACGGCATTACCGGGACATGAAGATCCTGGCGATCGGCGGCGGAACGACGGAAATCATGACCGGCCTGGCCGCACGGACATTGGGATACACCGGATGACCACCCTCACGTCTACAGTGGACAATCATGCCGCGGACTTCGCGGCGAACCGGGATGCGATGCTCGGCAAGCTTGCCGAGTTGGACGACGAGCATGCCAAGGCGGTAGCCGGCGGCGGCGAGAAGTACGTTGCCCGGCATCGGGAACGCGGGAAGATGCTGGCCAGGGAACGTATCGAGCTGCTCATCGACGAGGACGCGCCGTTTCTCGAGCTCTCCCCGCTCGCGGCGTGGGGAACCGAGTACCAAGTGGGCGGCAGCGTGATCACCGGTATCGGGGTCATCGAAGGCGTGGAATGCGTGATCGTCGCCAGCGACCCAACCGTTCGGGGTGGCTCGACCAACCCGTGGACGCTGAAGAAGAACCGTCGCGCGCTGGACATCGCTTGGCGGAATCGGCTGCCGCTGATCAACCTTGTCGAGTCGGGCGGCGCGGACCTGCCTTCCCAGAAGGAGATCTTCATCCCCGGCGGTGGGATATTCCGTGATCTGACGAAGCTGTCCGCGGCCGGAATCCCGACCATCGCGCTGGTGTTCGGCAACTCGACGGCCGGCGGTGCCTACGTGCCCGGCATGTCTGACCACGTCGTGATGATCAAGGAACGGTCCAAGGTGTTCCTCGGTGGTCCTCCGCTGGTCAAGATGGCGACCGGCGAGGAGTCCGACGACGAATCCCTCGGTGGCGCGGACATGCACGCCAGAACGTCCGGGCTTGCCGACTACTTCGCGCTGGACGAGCAGGATGCGATCCGGATCGGCCGCCGGATCTTGGCCCGGTTGAACTGGCGCAAGCGTGGCCCTGCGCCCCGCGGGCAGCCGAGCCCGCCGCTGTTCGACGAGGAAGATCTGCTCGGCATCGTGCCGCCCGATCTGAGGAGCCCGTTCGACCCACGCGAGGTGATCGCGCGGGTGGTCGACGGGTCGGATTTCGACGAGTTCAAACCGATCTACGGATCCAGCCTGGTCACCGGCTGGGCTTCGGTGCACGGGTACCCGATCGGGATCCTGGCCAACGCGCGTGGTGTGCTGTTCAGCGAGGAATCCCAGAAGGCCACCCAGTTCATCCAGCTCGCCAACCAGACCGACACGCCACTGCTGTTCCTGCACAACACCACCGGATACATGGTCGGCAGGGAGTACGAGCAGGGCGGGATGATCAAGCACGGCGCCATGATGATCAACGCGGTGTCGAACAGCGCGGTTCCGCACATTTCGATCCTCATGGGCGCGTCCTACGGGGCAGGGCACTACGGCATGTGCGGGCGCGCGTACGACCCGCGCTTCCTTTTCGCCTGGCCCAGCGCGAAATCCGCTGTCATGGGGCCGCAGCAGCTCGCCGGCGTTCTGTCCATTGTGGCCAGGCAGGCGGCCGCGTCGGCCGGGCGGGAATACCGGGAGGAGGACGACGCCGCGATGCGCGACGCCGTGGAGCAACAGATCGAGGCGGAATCCCTGCCGATGTTCCTCTCCGGGCGGATCTTCGATGACGGCGTGATCGATCCGCGGGACACCCGAACGGTTCTCGGACTGTGCCTTTCCGCCATTCACAACGGCCCGGTTTCGGGTGCGTCCGACTTCGGCGTTTTCCGGATGTGAGGGCCCGATGATCAGGAATGTGCTGGTGGCCAACCGAGGCGAGATCGCCCGGCGGGTGTTCCGCAGCTGCCGGGCGCTCGGCATCGACTGTGTCGCGGTGTACTCCGACGCGGACGCCGGCGCGCCGTATGTCCGGGAAGCCGACGCGGCCGTGCACTTGCCGGGAACGGCATCGGCCGATACGTACCTGCGCGCGGATCTACTGCTTGACGCGGCACGCGCGGCCGGCGCGGACGCGGTCCATCCTGGGTACGGATTCCTTTCCGAGGACGCCGCGTTCGCGCGGCTGGTCGAGGAAGCGGGGCTCACCTGGATCGGCCCACCCTCGGACGCGATCTCGTCGATGGCCTCGAAGATCGAGGCGAAGCGGATCATGGCGAATTCCGGTGTTCCGGTGCTCGGCGAGCTGGATCCGGATAAGCTCGCGGAAGGTGACCTGCCGGTGCTGATCAAGGCGTCGGCTGGTGGCGGCGGCCGCGGCATGCGGATCGTGCGCTCGCTCGGGGAACTGGCCGGCGCGGTGGAGTCGGCTGGTTCCGAAGCGGCTTCGGCGTTCGGCGATTCCACGGTGTTCTGTGAACCGTTTCTGGACAGCGGGCGCCACATCGAGGTGCAGGTGCTCGCCGATCGGCACGGCACGGTCTGGGCTGTCGGGGAACGCGAGTGCTCGATACAGCGCCGCCATCAGAAAGTGCTGGAGGAATCGCCGTCACCGCTTGTCGAGCGGCATTCCGGGATGCGCGAGCAGCTCTACGATGCGGCGAAGAACGCGGCGAAGGCGATCGACTATGTGGGCGCGGGAACCGTGGAGTTCCTGGCCGATGTCAGCGGGCGGTTCTTCTTCCTCGAGATGAACACGCGGTTGCAGGTCGAGCATCCGGTGACCGAATGCACCACGGGCCTGGATCTGGTGAGCATGCAGCTACGCATCGCCGAGGGGCTGCGGCTGCCGCCCGAGCCACCGATCCACAATGGACATTCCATCGAAGTGCGGCTGTACGCCGAGGACCCGGCACACTCCTGGCGCCCGCAGAGCGGCATGCTGCACCGATTCGAGCTGGACGGTGTGCTCGCCGAGTTCGAAGCTCCCGCCCGGCACGGCGTCCGGCTAGACAGTGGGGTACTGAGCGGGTCGGAGGTGAGCGTGTACTACGACCCGCTGCTCGCCAAGGTCATCAGTTGGGCGCCGAGCAGGGACGAGGCGGCTCGCGGCCTGGCGGCGGCATTGCGGCGCGCCCGTATCCACGGGCTGACCACGAATCGCGACCTGCTGGTACGGGTGTTGCGGCATCCGGATTTTCTGGCTGGCGAAACCGACACCGGGTTCTTCGACCGGCACGGTGTGGACACACTGTCCGCACCGCTTGCCGACGAGGCCGCGGAGCAGGTATCCGCGCTGGCCGCCGCACTCGCCGACGGGGCCGTGAACCGGGCTTCCGCCACCGTCCTTACTGAACTACCGAGCGCCTGGCGGAACGTCGTTTCCCAGCCGCAGCGCAAGACGTACACCACGGCCGGCGCGGAGCACGAGGTGCGATACCGGCTCACCCGGTCCGGTCTGCGTGCCGACAACCACCCGGACGTGCGGCTGATATCGCTTGCCCCTGATCGGGTCGAGCTGGCGGTCGCCGGCGTACGGCGGGATTTCGCGGTCAGCAGGTATCCCGGCCTCGTGTGCGTGGATTCCGCGCTCGGATCGGTGACTCTGGTGCCGGAACCCCGATTCGTCGATCCGGCCAAGCTGGTCGCGCCTGGATCACTGCTTGCCCCGATGCCGGGCACCGTCGTCCGCGTCGCGGTGTCCACAGGGGACTCGGTCGCTGAGGGGCAGACGCTGCTGTGGCTCGAAGCGATGAAGATGGAACACGCGATCGCCGCGCCAGCCACCGGTGTGGTCGGCGAGCTGCCCGTGGAAGTCGGGCAACAGGTGGATCTCGGGGCGGTGCTGGCCGTGCTGGAAAGCGCGGGCACGGACGAGGAGGAACGATGAGTTTCATCGAGAGCGAAGAGCGAATCGCGCTGCGCGCGGCGGTTTCCGACTTCGCCAAGGGCTACGGTCACGAGTACATGATCCGGCAGGCACGGGCCGGCGAGCGTGCCGACGAGCTGTGGCGTGCGGCCGGCAAGCTCGGCTACCTCGGGGTGAACCTGCCGGAATCCCACGGCGGCGGTGGCGGTGGTATCGGCGATCTCGCCGTCGTGGAGGAAGAACTCGGCGCGGCCGGCTGCCCGCTGCTGATGATGGTCGTCTCGCCGGCCATCTGCGGCACGGTCATCAACCGGTTCGGTACCGAGCAGCAGAAGCAGCGGTGGCTGCCAGGAATCGCCGACGGTTCCACGATCATGGCGTTCGGGATCACCGAGCCGGATGCCGGCTCCAACTCGCACCGGCTCACCACCACGGCGAAGCGGGACGGCGACGACTGGGTGCTTTCCGGGCAGAAGGTCTTCATCTCGGGAGTGGACGCCGCGGACGCGGTGCTGATCGTCGGGCGGACGACGGATGCCAGGACCGGCAGGCTGAAGCCGGCCCTGTTCATCGTGCCGACGGACGCGCGGGGGTTCGAGTTCAAGCCGATCGAGATGGACCTGGTGAGCGTGGATCGCCAGTTCCAACTGTTCCTCGACGACGTCCGGCTACCGGCGGATGCCCTCGTCGGCGATGAGGACGCGGCGCTCGCGCAGTTGTTCGCCGGCCTGAACCCGGAACGGATCATGGGCGCGGCCTTCTCCGTCGGCCTGGGTCGTTACGCGCTTGACAAGGCGGTGAATTACGCCAACCAGCGCAACGTATGGGGCACCGAAATCGGTGCACACCAAGGAGTTTCGCATCCGCTCGCGCAGTTGAAGATCGAGCTCGAGCTTGCCAAGCTGATGACCCAGAAGGCCGCCTTCCTGTACGACAGCGGGGACGACGCCGGTTCGGGCGAGGCGGCGAACATGGCCAAATACGCGGCGGCGGAGGCGACCGCCCGGATCGTCGACCAGGCGGTGCAGGTGCACGGCGGCAACGGGCTGGCGAGCGAGTACGGGCTCGGCACCCTGATCGCCACCACTCGCGTCGGCCGTATTGCGCCGGTGAGCAGGGAAATGGTGTTGAACTACGTCGCGCAGAACACCCTCGGACTGCCGAAGTCCTACTAGCGTTGGGTATCCATACCGCTTTGCTGACGACGTTACTTCGACATTATGAGTACCCAACGCGGAGGGGCCTGTGACCGAGGTCGGGACGCGCGAACCGCAGCAGGAGCGCAGCCGAGCGACCCGGCGCCGGTTGCTGGAGGCCGCCGTGGAGTGCCTTGCGGAGCTGGGCTGGACGGGGAGCACGGTGTCCGTTGTCGCCAACCGTGCCGGGGTGTCCCGCGGCGCGGCGCAGCATCACTTCCCCACCCGCGAGGACTTGTTCGGCGCGGCGGTCGAGTACATGGCCGAAGAGCGGTCGGCGGAGATTCGCGCGCAGCTGGAGGACCTGCCGGCCGGGGTATCCCGCACCGAAGTGATCGTGGACGCGATGGTGCGGATGTACACCGGCCCGCTGTTCCGCGCGGCCCTGCAGCTGTGGGCCGCGGCGTCCGCGGAGGATTCGTTGCGGGAACAGGTGGTTCCACTCGAGGCCCGCGTCGGCCGGGTCGCCCACCGCACCGCCGTCGAGTTGCTCGGGGTGGACGAGACCAACCCCGGGGTGCGAGAGACCGTGCAGGCCACCCTGGACATGGCGCGCGGACTAGGGCTGGCCAACCTGCTCACCGACGACAGCAGTCGCCGCGCCCGCGTTGTCCGGCAATGGGCGCGGATCCTGGACGGTGCGCTCGGTACCGAGCGAACGTGAACGATGCCACATCGACCACACCGGCCAGGAAGAAATAGTCAAACGCTCAACTAG
>WHSZ01000111.1 GCA_009379845.1 Pseudonocardiaceae bacterium
GCGCCCAGACCGACCACCGCCCATCCGCCCCTGACCAGCGGAAATAGGCCAGGGGCGGATTGCGGCGAAGGCGGCCGGAGGCAGCTAGAGGCCAGCCGAAGCGAGCGGTCACGGTAAATACGCGGAAAGTTCCGGCCCAGGCCTAGGCGTCCCGGTCGCCGAGCGCGTCGAATCTGTTGCCTGGCGAGATGCTCCCGTCACATTCCAGCGTGGGCCTTCCGCATCAAAGTCGATGCGGAAGGCCAAGGACTGGACGCAGTCCAGGTGGGTGGCGGCGCCGCTAACCCTTTTCAGTGCGCGACTGCCTGTGCGTAGCGCTGGCGGGCCGCTTCTCCCGACGTGCCCAGCAACGCGCCGATCGTCGCCCAGGAGTATCCGGCATCTCTCGCTTCGCCAACCGCCCGCACGATCGCAGTCTCTGCCGCGACTCGCTCGGCGACCGCCGAACGCAGCGACTCCAGCGGACGCGGGTCACGCTGGTCGTCCGGGTTCGGGCTGTAAGACTCGAAGCGGTCGGCCAGCTCGTCGGCTTGGTTGATGATTTCCTGCATGCTGCGTGGCATTGTGGTCACCTCCTCTCTAGAGAAACTTCGCTCGGGCGCGCATCGCGTGGACGATGACCGGCCCTTCTTCGCTGTCCACGACGCCGACCTCTAGCATCCGCGCCGCCGTATCCGGACCGATCAGCATCGTCATCCCTTCGTCCATCTCCCAAGCGCTGATCGGGTTGCGGCAGGCATGCAGCATGTCGTCTTCGGCTATCCCGTGGCGGGTGGGCGCTGTGCAGGATCATCGGGTCAGACGGCTGCACGACTCCAAGTTACCTTGCCGCATGACGAGTCGCAAGGTAACTTGCTGCGCGCCGAGGTATGCCAGGCTGGCCGTCGAGACTGGGCCCCGGTCTCATACCCACCGGGCGCCGGAAGGCAACTCAAGATCGTGGGAGGACGCCTGCAGCAGCGTCTCCATCAGCACGTGCGCGGGGCGGGAGAGCGGGCGCCTCGGGTCGTGGACGAGGCAGATGTCGCGCTCCACCTCGGGTTCGGTCGCCACGCGCCGGTGCAACTCCGCGAAGCCCATCATGGGGTCCACGAGAGCAGGGACCATCGACACGCCGAGCCCCGCAGCGGTGAGCCCCGCGACCGCGCCGATGTTGCGGGCCTCCGTGACCGTGCCCAACTCGACGCCGACCTCGGTCAGCGTGCGGTCGACGTAGGCCCGGATGCTCGTGCTGTGGTCGAACGCGACGAACGGTTCGCCCTCCAGGTCGCGCCAGGTGAACCGCTCGAGTGAGTCGAACCGATGACCGGGCGGGAACACGCACACGAAACGGTCCACCGCGATCCGCCTCGCGTGCAGGGTCTTCGGCACCGTGGGCGAGACCGTGACGGCCATATCGGTGGTACCGCCGAGCACATGCCCGAGCACCTCCTCCGACAGCCCGTCGCGAACGGACACCGTCACCTCGGGCCGGCCTTTCCGGAACGCCGAAAGCACCGCGGGCAGCATGCTGCCCGCCAGCGAGGGCAGCGCCGCGATCGCCACCGAGCCACGCGTTCCCTCCAGGTAGCCCTGGAAGTGGTTGAGAGCGGCGTCGAAGTCCGCCAGCAGCCTGCGCGCGATGGCCAGGAACTCCTCACCATCCGGGGTCGGCTTGACCTGCCGGGTGGTGCGCTCGAACAGCGGAACGCCGACGCGGTGCTCGATCTCCAGCACCGCCCTGCTCAACGAGGACTGCGCGATGTGGAGCGTGCGCGCGGCAGCCGTGTAGCCGCCCGCGTCGGCCACCGCGACGACGACGCGCAGGTGCCGGACGGACAGGTCGATGCCCACGGCGCATTAATCTATCGAGAACTAATGCTGGACGCCAGCGGCGAGACGCCACCAAACTCTGAGCAACTTCCCATCGAATCCGTGAAAGGTCGGCGCGACAATGGTGTCTCTGCTGGGCTTTGTGACCGTCGGTGCGATCCTGGTGTTACTGCTGGCCAACCGGGTGTCGGCCGTCGTGGCCCTGGCCGGGGTTCCCATCGTCACCGGCCTCATCGCCGGCTTCAGCCCTCCGGAGATCGGCGAGTTCGCCGGTTCCGGCATCGCGGACGTCGCCGGGACCGCGGCGATGTTCGTCTTCGCGATCGCCTACTTCGGCGTCCTGCGCGACGCGGGGATGTTCGATCCGATCATCGACCGGATCGTCGGGTTCGCCGGCAACACGCCCGCCACCGTCTGCCTGGCGACGACGCTGCTCGCGTGCGCGGCGCACCTCGACGGCGCGGGCGCGACGACCTTCCTCATCACGATCCCCGCGATGCTGCCGGTCTTCGACCGGCTCGGCATGAGCAGGCTGTTGCTGGCCACGTGCGTCGGTCTCGGCGCGGGCGTGATGAACCTGCTGCCGTGGGGCGGTCCCGCGGCGCGCGCCGCGACCACCACTGGCGTGCCGGTCAACGACCTGTGGGTTCCGCTCATTCCGGCGCAGATCGTAGGGATCGTCGTCGTGCTCGGGATCTCGTGGCTACTCGGCAAGCGCGAAAGCAAGCGCATCGCCGCCCGCGCCGAGGAGGCCGTTGCCGTGGCGGCGGGAGGCGGGAACGTGCCCACGCCGCCCGCGGCTGGGGCCGCCGACGACACCGACCGGTCAAATCTGCGCAGGCCCAAGCTGTTCTGGTTCAACATCCTGCTCACGGTCGCGGTCGTCGCCTGCCTTGTCGCGGCGGTCGCGACCCCGGAGCTGCTGTTCCTCGCGGCGCTTGTCGTCGCGCTCGTCGTCAACTACCCGGGACTGAGGCGGCAGACCGACCGGATCGAAGCGCACGCCAAGGGCGCGATGCTCATGGCGACGACGCTGCTGGCCGCGGGCGTGTTCCTCGGCATCCTCGACGGCACCGGCATGATCGAAGCGATGGCGAGGACGGCGGCGGAAGCGATCCCGAGCGGCGCGGCGCCCGCGCTGCCGCTCATCGTCGGAGTGCTGGGGGTGCCACTGAGCCTGCTGTTCGGCCCGGATGCGTTCTACCTCGGCGTGTTGCCGGTGCTGTCCGGCGTCGGCGAGCAGTTCGGCATCGGCGCCGCCGACCTCGCGCGGGCCGCGCTGATCGGGGAGGAGACCCTCGGCTTCCCGATCAGCCCGCTGACCGGCGCGTTCTACCTGCTCGTCGGGCTCACCGGGGTGGGGATCGGCAAGCACATCCGCAGCCTCATCGGCTGGGCATGGCTGGCCAGCATCGTGATGCTTGCGGTCGCGTTCGCTACCGGTGCGATCCCGATATGGGCCTCATGAACGACGGCCCGGTCCGCGTGGGCGCCGGCGCGGGTTTCGCCGGCGACCGCATCGATCCCGCCGTCGAGTTGGCTCGGCGCGGTGAACTCGACTACCTCGTGTTCGAATGCCTCGGCGAGCGCACGGTCGCGGCCGGGCAGGCGCGGCGGCTCGCCGACCCGGCGGCGGGCTACGACCCGCTGCTCGCGGCGAGGCTACGGGCGGTACTGCCGTATTGCGTGGCCTCGGGCACCACGGTGGTCACCAATTCCGGAGCCGCGAATCCCGAGGCCGCGGGCGAGCGGGCGAGCCGAGTCGCCGTGGACCTGGACGTGGCGTCCCGGGTCGCCGTGGTGACCGGCGACGACGTGCTCGACGTCGTGCGCGGACACGATCCAGAGGTGTGGGAAACGGGCACAAGGCTCTCGGAGATCGGCGACGAGCTCATCTCCGCCAGTGCCTATCTCGGCGCGGAACCGGTAGCGGAGGCGGTGTCACTCGGTGCGGACGTCGTCATCACCGGCCGGGGCGCCGATCCCGCGCTGTATCTCGGGCCGCTCGCGCACGAGCTGGGGTGGGACCTCGGCGATGCCGACCTCGCGGGCAAGGGCACGCTCGTCGGGCATCTGCTCGAGTGCGCGGGCCAGCTCACCGGCGGCTACTTCGCCGATCCCGTGACGAAACCGGTGCCGGGACTCGCCCGGCTGGGTTTCCCGTTCGCCGACGTGTCCGCCGACGGGACGGCGGTGCTCGGCAAACTCGCGGGCACCGGCGGGCGGCTCGACACCAGGACGTGCGGAGAGCAGTTGCTGTACGAAGTGGACGATCCCAGTGCGTACGTGACGCCAGACGTGGTCGCGGACTTCAGCGGGGTCACGTTCACTCCCGCGGGGGAGGACAGGGTGATCGCACGGGGAGCCACCGGGCGTGCCCGGCCGGACGAGATCAAGGTGACGCTCGGGTTCCGCGGCGGCTGGCTCGGTGAGGGCCAGTTGACCTACGCGGGTCCCCGGTGCCTCGACCGTGCGCGCCTGGCCGCCGACATCGTGCGGGAGCGGCTCGTCGCGATCCACGGGCTCGAAGACAAGGCCATCGGCGTCGAGTACATCGGAGCCGGCGCCGCGTTCCGCGGACTGTACGAGGCGGCCGACCCGGCCGAGGTGCGGCTTCGGGTATCGGCGCATGTGCCGTCGGCGGAGCTTGCGACTGCTGTCGGCTGGGAGGTCGAGTCTCTGTACACCAACGGACCCGCGGGGGGCGGCGGCGCACGCGCCGACGCGCGCGAGATCGTGGCCGTCCGCTCGTGCCTCATGCCGCGCGACGCGGTGAAATACGCCGTTACCGTGGTGTCGTGATGTCCGGTCAAACGCTGCGCGTCGACGACCTCGCCGACGTCCGGGCAGGGGACAAGGGCGACACACTCATACTCGCCGTGCTGCCGCGCGACGAGGAAGCGTTCGCCGTCCTCGATCGACTCCTGACTGCCGACGCCGTGCGTGCCCATTTCGGATCGCTCGTCACCGGCGAGGTCCGCAGGCACGTATTGGCCGCCTCGCCAGCGTTCGTGTTCCGCATCCCTGGCGTGCTCGACGGCGGCGTGACGGGCTCGACTGTTCTCGATGGCCACGGCAAGACCCTCAGCTATCACCTGCTGACGCTGGAACTGGGCTGACGACGGTCGACTCGTCGGTAACTGTGTCCGACGTTAGTGGACGATGCCGGCGCGAAAGGCGGCGATGGCCAGTTGCACGCGGTTGGTCGCGGTGAGCTTGTCGAAGAGGTGCGTGACGTGGCTTTTCACGGTGGCCTCGGAAAGGTGTAGTCGGGTGGCGATCTCGGCGTTGGTGTGGCCGAGGCCGATCTCGACGAGCACGTCGCGTTCCCGGTCGGTGAGCACGTCGAGGCGGGCGAGTGCGTCGCGGCGGCGGGTGCGGTCCTCGGCGGTGACGCGGTGGATGACCTGGCGGGTGATTGTCGGGGACAGCATCGCGTCGCCGGCGGCCGCGACGCGGATGGCGCGCAGCAGGTCTGTCGGCGGCGTGTCCTTGAGCAGGAACCCGATGGCGCCGGCCTCGAGCGCGTTGAACACCTCGTCGTCGCTGTCGAAGGTGGTGAGCATGACCACCGCCGGCGGGTGCGGGCGGGCGCGGATGGCCTCGGTGGCGGCCAGCCCGTCGAGGTGGGGCATACGGATGTCCATCAGCACGACGTCGGGCCGGTGCCGGCGCACCGCGTCGAGCGCGGCGTGGCCGTCTGTGGCCTCCCCAGCCACGGTGATGTCCTCGGCGGTTTCGAGGATCATGCGGAGGCCGGCGCGGACGAGTGCCTCGTCGGCCAGCAGTACGGAGATCACCCGGCCTCCTCGGCGGGACGGTCGAAGCCCGCGTCGAGCCAGGGCACGACGGCGTGCATTTCCCACCCGCCGAGGTCGGTGGGGCCGCTGCGCAACGAGCCGCCCACGAGCCGGACGCGGTCGGCGAGCCCGACGAGTCCGGCGCCGGAACCGGGGGCGTCCATCGGCTCGTGGGTGCCCGCCGTGTTCCGCACTGTTACGGTCAAACCGCGCGGACTGTCGGGCTCGCCGTTCTGTTCGAGCGAAACGGTCGTGGCGGCGCCGGGGGCGTGCTTGTGGACATTGGTGAGTCCTTCCTGGACGATCCGGTGGACCACGCGGGCGGTGGGCGGTGGCATGGTGCCGGACCGGTCGTGTAGCTCGACGGTGTGGCCGGCTCGGGTCGACGCGGCGACGAGTGCCGCGATGTCCGGTGTGGACTCTGGTTCGGCGTCGGACCCACGGTGCAGCATGCCGAGCACGCTACGCAGCTCCTGCAACGCCTCCCGTGCGGTCGTGTGGATCAGCGCCGTGCCCTCGCGGAGGCGGTCGTTGCTTCCAGCGTGCAGTTCGAGCGCGCCGGCGTAGAGCGCGATGAGCGAGACCTTGTGCGCCAGCACGTCGTGCATCTCCCGGGCGATCCTGCCACGTTCTGCGGCGCGCGCCCGCTCCTCGCGCAGCCGCCGTTGCTCCTCCGCCTGCCGGGCGCGCTCGTGGAGTGAGGCGAGCAGCGCGGTCCGGGTCGCCGCGTAGCTGCCGACCGCGACCGTCAGGCCGGCCGCCAGCGCCCCATACGCGATGTCGTTGACTGTCACCGCGCCGGCGTCGAGCCAGGACCGTCCGGCGAACCCTGCCGCGCCCACCACGACCGCCAGCCACACCAGCCTGCGTGGCCCGTACGCGGCGACGGCGTACGACCCGACCAGCAGCGGGCCGGGGTTGCCGGACAGCGCGTACGTGGCGGCACCGACCGCCACGGCGAGATGGGGCCAGCGCCGGCGGGGCCACTGCGCGGTGCTGCCCAGCAGCCCGATGACGGCGATGGCTGGGCGCGGCAGCGTCGACCATGGCGTCTTCACTGCCAGCGCCGTGAGAACCAGGCAGCCCACCACGACGAGCATGTCGACCACCCGGCGGTCGGTCAGCACACCGCGCCACCCCACCCGCCACCTCGCCCGCCGACCCGCCAGGCGGTTCGTGTCCATGTGAGAAAGCGTATGGCGGCCGGGCGCCGTCGCCCATCGCACTTTCGTCGACGGCTCCGGCCCGGCTGCTCCCACTTTGGTCGGGCTCCACGACCGCCCGCGCGGCGATGTGTCCGCCACGCGTGTGCCGGCACGCTTTCCACGACCCGAAAGGCCCGTCGCGAGGAGTACCCCCATGTGCCCGTTCCACCTGGCCGGCCGGCTGCTGCTGAGCCTCATCGCCGGCAGCGGGCTCGTACTCGCCGCCGGCGCCACCGCCCCCGCGGCGCCTGGCTGCGCGAGCACCACGCCGGACGCACTGCGCGGCTTCTTCGACCGCGAACTGCCATCCGGCCTACGCGACCACGACGTGCCCGGTGCCGTCGTCTCCGTGGTGTCCGGCGGCGAGAGCGCATTCGCCGAGGGATACGGCAAGGCCGACGTCGAGCACGGCGTCGCCTTCGACCCCGACAGCTCGCTGGTACGCATCGCGTCGGTCACCAAGCTGTTCACCTGGACCGCGGTTATGCAGCAGGTCGAGGCCGGCCGGCTCGACCTGTACGCCGACGTCAACACCTACCTCGAGGACTTCCAGATCCCGGACACCTTCCCGGAACCGGTGACGCTGCGACATCTCATGAACCACACGGCAGGCTTCGAGGAGCGCGCCATCGACACCGCGGCCCGCACCGCGGACGGCGTGCCGGACCTCGGCGAGCACCTGGCGGAGAATATGCCGGCCCGGATCCGTCCTCCCGGCGAGATCTCCGCCTACTCCAACTACGGCGCGGCACTCGCCGGCCACATCGTCTCCCGGGTCAGCGGAGAGTCCTATGCGGACTACATGCGGCGGCACCTGTTCGACCCCCTCGGCATGACACGCAGCACCGCCGCGCAACCCGTACCCGACGACCTCGTCCACGACATTGCACGCAGCTACGACCCCGAAACCAACCCGCCCGAACCGATCCCGTTCACCTTCGACACCATGCCGCCAGACGGCTCGATCATTGCCACCCCCGCCGACATGGCAAGATTCATGATCGCTCACCTACGGCATGGCCGCGGCATCCTCGCCGGCACAACCGCCGACCGGATGCACGAACGCTCCTTCGCCGCCGACCCACGGTTGGGCGACTATGCCCACGGCTTCCAGGACCGCACCATCAACGGCCACCGCGTACTCATGCACGACGGCAACTGGGAAGGCTTCCAGAGCGCATTGGTCCTGGTGCCCGAATGCGACCTCGGCCTGTTCGTGTCCACCAACGGCACTGGCGGAATCGACGCGGTCACCGACCTACTGCCCAAGTTCTACGACCGCTTCCTACCCCAGTCGGAAACGGCCGAGCCGGTCGCCCGACCCACCTCGACTCCGGCCGAGCCACACCCCGGCTTCTACATTCCCGCCCGGCACAACGAATCAACGGTCGAAAAGCTCACCTCCCTACTCGGCCCCTCCCGGCTCACCGTGGACGAGAACGGCGTCGTGCACTTCACCGGAAAGCACTGGTACCCCGCGGGCGAAGGCCTCTACCGCCTCGCCGACGACTCGGACCACCTGACGTTCGTCAACGGCACCGACGGCCGACGTTACGTCGCCACCGACGGACCCGCCTACCAACTCCTCGACAGCGCCGAGACGCTGCCGGTCAACCTGGTCGTCCTACTCATTTCCGCCGTGCCCGCCTTCACCGCACTCGCGATGCCCCTCGCCGGACTGATCCGCCGGCTGCGGCGCCGCCCGGGCCGGACGACCTCGCGGTGGCGGCTCGCACGTGGTCTGGCGACCGGCTCGGTCCTACTCGGACTCACCTTCCTACTCGGCCTCGCCGTCGTGACCGGCAGCTCGGACGAGTTCCTCTTCGGCGTGCCGACTAGCTTCCGCCTGCTGCTCGCGATTCCTCTGCTCGTGCTCACGGCAGGAGCCGCCGCGATCGCGTACACCATCACGAGCTGGCGCCGCGCCGGCGCGAGCATCCTCGCCCGGATCCACCAGGTCACCCTGCTCGCCGGCATCGTCGCGCTGACCTGGTTCCTCTGGCAATGGAACCTCATCGGCTGGCAAGCCTGACCGCCCGCACCGACGCCCGACTCCGCCGACAACGGTTGGGAAACGCGGCATTCCGGCGCGCGATCATGCCTGTATGGCGAGTACATCCGACGACGGGCGTTATCCATCGATCGAGCAGCACGAGTCAGGCATGCTGGAGGTCGGCGACGGCCATTCGCTGTATTGGGAGGTGTCGGGCAACCCCGACGGCAAGCCGGCCGTCGCGCTGCACGGCGGTCCCGGCTCGGGGAGCTCTCCGAGAACGCGGAGCCTGTTCGACCCGAACCGCTACCGCGTGGTCCTGTTTGACCAGCGCAACTCCGGGCGCAGCACCCCTTCGGCGACCGACCCGGTCGTCGACCTGTCGGCAAACACCACCCAGCACCTTGTCGCCGACATCGAGGCGCTGCGGGTCCACCTGGGAATCGAGCGCTGGCTGGTGTGGGGTGGTTCGTGGGGCGTCACACTCGCTCTCGCCTACGCGCAGGCATATCCGGAGCGGGTGACCGAATTGGTGCTCGCGGCCGTGACCAACGGCGACCGGCGCGACACTGACTGGATCACTCGTGACATGGGCCGCGTTTTCCCGCGCGAGTGGGAACGGTTCCGCGACGGCGTGCCCTCCGCCGAACGCGATGGCGACCTGTCGGCCGCCTACAGCCGGCTGCTCCACGATCCCGACCCCGAGATCCGAGCCAAGGCCGCACGCGAGTGGTGCGAGTGGGAGGACGCGCACATGTCGCTGGCCCCCGACGCCGCACCGTCTTTGTCGGTCGCCAACCCGGCAATTCAGCTGGCCTTCGCCCGCATCGTGACCCACTACTGGTCCCACGGCTGCTTTCTGGACGACGGGCAGCTACTGCGTGACATCGAGCGGCTCCACGGGATTCCTGCCGTGTTGATCCACGGGCGTTACGACGTCAGCGGTCCACTCGGCACAGCCTGGGCGCTGCACCGGGCCTAGCCCGGAAGCGAGCTCGTCGTCCTCGACGACACCGGTCACAGCGGCGGCAGCATGACCGCAGCGATCATCGCCGCCACCGACCGCTTCGCCCGGGATCAGGGCGAGTAATCGTTGCGGCCTGCTGCCCACGACATCGTCGGCGAGGTGCTCTGGCGACGTCAGATAGCGCAACTGTCTGAATGGGTCGCGTTGTGGCTAGATCCGGCAGGCGCGCAGCAGGGTGGCCAGGATTTCTGTGGGGTCGTGCAGGACGCGCGCGCCGTCGGTCACGACGCGGCGTGTGCCAGGGTCGATGGGATTGATGTTTGCCCAGTCGGGTGGGCCGACGGCTATTTCGACTTCCAGCCCTGTGGTTGTGGCGAATCGATGTTCGGTGATCGGACCCCAGGATTGCGTTCTGGCCCAGCGTGTAACGCGGTGGATGACGTCCTCGATTTCGGCGGCGCGTTCGGGCGAGATCACTGCCGAGTCGTGTGTTGGCCGGTCGTCGTGTGGGGGCATGACCGTTCCTTGGTTTGTGGGTCGGCTGATCTCGGCGGCATAGCTGGTCCAGTCGCCGCGCACGACTTACACGAGCCATGATGTGCCTGTCGAATTTGCGCGCGGCGTCCACTCCGCTTCACGCTTTTCGTGGTCGTACACGTTCAAGATCCCCGACTAGTGAGAGCCCTGATGGAACCCGATACCGCCACAGTCCCGGATCATATAAGGGCAGAAGTCGAAACCTTATGGAACTTTCACCGACTCGATCACGAGCTTCGGCCCGTTGATGTCGCAGTTGGCCTAGGTAGCCACGATCCCGGCGTTGCCAAGTACACGGCGAACTTGTACCACGACGGTCTCTTTCCGCTGATCGTGTTCACAGGAGCCAATGCCCCGACGACGGTTGACCGCTTCCCTCGCGGCGAAGCGGTTCACTTTCGAGAGATCGCAATGGAGAGGGGAGTACCCGACCACGCCATCTTGGTTGAGCCGAGAGCAAGACACACTGGTGAAAACGTGGACTTCACCAAGAGGTTGCTCACGGCCAACGAAATTGCCGTCCAATCTGTACTGATCACGTGTCGCCCGTACCAACAACGCAGGGCGTACGCGACGGCAAGGAAACAGTGGCCTGAAGTCGAACTCCTCTGCTCGGCCGCTAGTGATTCACTCGACTCGTACATCGCAGGCATCGCTGACGCAGATCGGGTGATCAACATGCTTGTCGGTGACACGCAACGACTGACACTGTATGCCGAAGCAGGCCACACCATCACACAAGAGATTCCACACGAAGTCCAAGATGCCTACCACCGACTAATCCTTGCCGGCTTCACCGCCCGTCTCATCGAGTAGTGCTGGCGACACATCGCGGCCAAGCGAACGAAAACCAGCAATCGCAACGTCGAGCGGAACTACCGCAGCCGCTTGGCGAGCGCGCGCAGCTTGCTGAGGTTCACGCCTTGATCGTCACCGTGTTTCTCGTTCACCTCACGGGTCAGGCGTTGTGCGGTGCGAGGCGGCGTCTTGGAGGGCTTCGATCAGCGCGATGGTGGCGGGCGGGTCGGGTGGCTCTCCGTAGGTGACGGCGGAGATCCGGCGGGAGAAGTTGGTGAGTTCGGTGGTGTGGATGTCGGGGCGGCGGTGGGCTTCCAGCGAGAGGCCGGGCAGGGTGGTGACACCTGCGCCGGCGGCGACAAGGGCTTGCACGACGACCATGTCGTCGCTGAGTGATGCGATGCGTGGGGTGAAGCCTTCTTGCCGGCACATCATGGCCAGCTCGTCCTGGCACCGTTGGCAACCGCCGATCCAACCGGAGTGGCGATGGTTCGCGATGCTGTCGTCGGGTCGCTGGCTAACGAGGTAGATCGAGTCGTCGCCGATGTGGACGACGCGAAATCCCTCTTCCTCGACCGCAGCGTCGGCGTGCTGGGAGATGAGTGCGACCTCGAGCTCGCCATGTCGCAGCATTTGTAACGCTTCGACCGGGTGGCGGTCGATCAGGCGCAGTTCGAGTCCCGGGTACGCCTGGCCCAACGTGGCGGTCGCCGTCGGCACGATCGTGCTCAGTACCGACGCGTTGGCGGCCAGGCGAACCCGCCCAGCCTGCAAACCGACCTGTGCTGCCAGCTCGTTTGACGCCGCGTCCACCCGTCCCACGATCTCGGTGGCCCGGGTGGCCAGCAGTTGCCCTTCCGGGGTCAATCGGATCCCACGACCGACGCGCTGCACGAGCTTGACGCCAGTGGCCGCTTCCAAGCGAGACAGATGGTGACTCACCGATGGTTGCGAGTAGTGCAGCTCCTCAGCCGCTTCGGTCACGGAGCCATGTCGCGCCACCGCGGCCAGAACCTTGAGATGGACCAGGTTGAGCATTAATCAAGGATATCAATGTGAACGTCCCATGATTGGCATTAGACGTAATGGATTTTCTGATCAATGCTGATATCTGACAGGCAATTCATCGAAAGGAACATCCCATGTCCGAGGTCCGCGTCCACAATTTCTCGATCTCGCTCGATGGCTTCGCCACCGGCGAGGGTCAGGCCCCCGACGCCCCGTTCGGGCATGCCGGCGAACGGCTGCACGAGTGGATGTTCGCCACGCGGTTCTGGTACGAGATGGGCGGCGGCCGCGGTGGCAGTGGCGGCGCCGACAACGCGTTCGCTTCGATGCACGGTCCCGGCATCGGAGCCGAGATCATGGGTGCCGGA
>WHSZ01000048.1 GCA_009379845.1 Pseudonocardiaceae bacterium
GGCGCGGGAGCCGGCGGCGCCGAAGCTGGCGCGGGCGGCAGGACCGGCGCGATGCCCGGTGGCGCGATGGGCGCCGGGGAGGGCGCGGCCGCAAAGGGCGGAGCGGCCGGTTCCGCGGCGGGCCGTGGCGGCGGCATGCCGATGGGCGCGGCGGGCGCCGGCCGAGGGCAAGGCGGCGAGGACGACGAGCACCAGCGCGCGTCCTTCCTCGTCGAGGACGACCCGCACGGCATCTTCGGCACCGACGAGAAGACCGCTCCGCCCGTTATCGGCGAATGACATGACCGACCTGCGAAGCCGGCGGACGGGGCACAACGTAAGAAGGAACCGCGACGCTCGGGTGCCCGTCTCATCGGCGCGGTTGACTGAAGGGGTGTGACAGCGTGCCGAATTACCACATCGAGGCGATCGATTCGTGTCGCGAAAAGCTCGACGGAGTGAAGGGAAAGTTCCCTGAGTGCGCTGACGGCCTGCCCACGACCTGTGCACCCGATATGTATGGGCAGCTGGCCGGTTCTGGGGCGATTTCTTCGGCGGTTGACACCATGGCCGCAGCATTGCGAGACGAATTTCAGAAGGCGGGCGAACGGGCGGGACAAATCTCCGGCGCGCTGGACAAGATTTCCGTTTCCGTCCAGCAGGACGAGGAAGTCAACGCTGAGATGATGCGACTGGAATCCCGGTGAGCACACGGCAGGCGGGGAGGATGCCATGAGTGCGGTTGACGAACTTGCCGGTGAACCCGGGGGTGCGGGCGTCACCGAGCACTGGGCGAAAATCGAAAAGGCCAACCCGGGGGAAATCAACGGCATCGCCCAGGGTTTCACCCGCGCCGCCGAGGGGGCGGAAACGCACGGCAATTCGATAAGTCAAGCCGTCAGTAGCCTAGACGGCGCGTGGGGCGGTGCTTCCGCGGATGCGTTCGTCGGCTACATGAACAATTTCAAGCAGGCCGGCAGCACGATCGGGGATTCGTTGAACAAGGCCGCGAATGCGCTCACGAAGGTTGCCGAGGCGCTGGAGTCGGCGAAGTCGGAAATCGAGAGCATCTGCGCCGACGCGATGCAGGAAATCAACGCCAAGAAACGGGAGATGTCCGACGCGAAGCCGGCGCAATTGGACAGCCAGATCCGGCCCATCGGGCAGGCCGCGGTGCAACGTGTCGGGCAACGAATCGCGTCGGCCGAGCAGCAGTTGAACGGCCCCAAGGGGGCGCTCGAGGCCGCCAAGGAACCAGGCAGCAAGTTCTCCGAACTCCCCGCCCCCGGCGAGCAGGAATTCGTGCCACAGAACAACAAGGTCGGTGGCTGGAAACCGGTGCCTCCACCACAGCCAGGTGAGACCGGGCCGTCGGGCGCCGGAGCGGGTGGCCACGCGGGGGCCGGCGCAGGGAGCCCGGGCGGATCGAGCGGCGGTTCCGGCGGTTCCGGCGGTTCCGGCGGCACAGGTGGTTCCGGCGGCGCCGCGGGCGGCGCACTCGGCGGTGCCGGTGCGGCAGCGGGCGGTGCGCTCGGCGGAGCGGGCGCCGCCGCGGGTGGCGCGATAGGCGGTTCCGATGGCGGGGCAGCCGGTGGCGGCCTCGGGTCCAGCGGCGGTCCGCCGACCACCGGCCCACCGCCGGGCAACGTCGAGGACTGGATCAAGGAAGCCATCCGCATCCTGCGGGAGAACGGCATCCCGGTCACCGAGGAGAACATCGACGAGATCTGGACGATCATCCAGCACGAGTCCGGCGGCGACCCGCACGCGATCAACGACTGGGACTCCAACGCCGCGAAGGGCACCCCGTCCAAGGGCTTGATGCAGTGCATCGACCCGACCTTCGAGGCGCACAAGCTGCCCGGCCACGACGACATCTACAACCCGGTTGACAACATCATCGCCGGTGTCCGCTACACCTTCGACCGATACGGTGGCTTCGAGGGTCACCCCGGCCTGGAGTCCATGGCAGGTGGCGGCGGTTACCAGGGATACTGACCACGAATAACTGGGGGATCGATGCGAAACACGGTCCGAACGATCACCGGTGGGCTGTGCGCCGCGCTGCTTGCCGCCGGTGTACTCGCAACGCAGGCGAACGCGCAGCAGCCGCCCGCACCACCGGATCGCGCGGAGCTGGCAGCCGCACTGAAGGCCATCCCGAAAGCCGGCACCCCTGGCGCCCTCGCGGCGGTCCGCGATGAGGCGGGCCGTTGGCGTGGCACCGCGGGCGTCCGGGACATCCACGGCATGCAGCAGCCGAAACCGAACGGCCGGTTCCGCATCGCCAGCATCTCCAAGACCTTCACCGCGACACTGGTGCTGCGGCTGGCCGACGAAGGCAAGCTGGCGCTGGACGATCCGGTGCAGGAGTACCTTCCCGGGCTGCTGCCCTACCGGGAGCCGATCACCGTTCGGCAGCTGCTGCAGCACACCAGCGGCATGCCGAGGGATCTCCCGCTGGAACACAGCTGGACCAGCCTGCCGGAGGTGGACACCGAGCGGTTCGTACACTTCGACCCGGAGAAAGTGGTCGAGCTGTCCACCAGCCAGCCACTCCAGTTCCCGCCCGGCACCAGCTGGGCGTACTCCAACACCGGCTACACGGTGCTCGGCCTGCTGGTGGAAAGGCTCACCGGCCAGCCGATCGAGCGGGCGTTGCGGGAGCGGATCACCGCGCCGCTCGGACTGCGAGACACCTTCCTCGCCCGGGACTACCCGTTCCTGCCCGGTAAGGCGGCCCGCGGCTACGAGCAGCTCTACGATCCGTCGCGCGGCCTGACCGACGTCACCACCTACAACTACTCCCGGTTCTTCGGTGCGGGCAGCATGGTGTCCACCGCGCGAGACCTGAACCGGTTCTTCGGTGCGCTGCTGCGCGGCGAGTTGCTCAGCGACGGGACGCTGGCGCAGATGAAGCGGACCGTGCCGGCGCTGGACGACAAGGGCGACTACGCGGGATTCGACTACGGGCTGGGCTTGATGCGGCTGCCGCTGGACACCGTGTGCGCCGGTGCCACACCGAGCTGGGGCCACGGCGGCGACCTGCCGGGGTTCGGTTCGTGGAGCATGCACAGCGAAACCGGCGAGCGGCAGATCACCAGCACCATGACCAGGGACGTAACCGCCGGTGATGCCCATACCGCGCACCAGACGCTGCTCGCCACCGAGTTCTGCGGACACCGCCCGGCGCCGGAAGCCGACGTGGCGTCGAAGCCGCTGAGCTCGATCACCCGGACCATCACGCTCGCTCCACGGACGCCCTAATCCGCGAATTCCCGCGTGGTACCCAGAACGCTAGTACGACGACGTTACAAAAGCGGTGTGGGTCCACAAGGCGGGACGGCTTACCCTGGCCGGCATGGTCGATTCGACGGCGGTGGCTCGCGCGCTGAAAGTGGCGGACCGGGCCGCGGTGCCCCCGTTTCACGTGATGGACGTGCTTTCCGCGGCACAGGCGCGGCGGGTCAGCCACGGCGATGTGGTCTCGCTCGCCGCCGGGCAGCCCGGTACCGGCGCGCCCGCCCCGGTGCTGGATGCCGCGCAGCACGCCCTCCGCGAGCACGGCCTCGGGTACACCGTCCAGCTCGGCATCCCGGAGCTGCGTGAGGCGATCGCCGCGCACTACGCGAACGAGTACGCGCTCGACGTGAGCCCGGCGGACGTGATCGCCACGACCGGCTCGTCCGGCGGGTTCCTGCTGTCCTTCCTCGCCGCGTTCGACCCCGGCGACCGGGTGGCGCTCGCCCGCCCCGGCTACCCCGCGTACCGCAACATCCTCACCGCGCTCGGCTGCGAGGTGGTCGAGTTGCCGTGCGGCGCGGACACCCGGTTCCAGCCGACCGTGGAGTTGCTTGACGAGCTGGTGGAGCGCACCGGCCCGATCAGCGGGCTGATCGTGGCCAGCCCGGCCAACCCCACCGGCACGGTGCTCGCGCCGGCCGAGCTCGCGGCGATCTCCGGCTGGTGCACCACGCACGGCGTGCAACTGATCAGCGACGAGATCTATCACGGCATCTCGTTCGGCGCCGAGCAAGCCTGCGCGTGGCAAAGCTCAACGGAAGCCGTGGTGATCAACTCGCTCTCCAAATACTTCTCCATGACCGGCTGGCGACTGGGCTGGATGCTGGTGCCGCAGCGGCTGCACCGCGCCGTCGACTGCCTCACCGGCAACTTCAACATCTGCCCACCCGCGCTCGCGCAGTACGCCGCGCCGGCCGCGTTCGGCTCGGAAGCCCGCGGTGAGCTGGACGGGCACGTGCGCCGCTACCACACCAACCGTGACCTGCTGCTGAATGGGCTACGCGAGATGGGCATCGACAAGCTCGCCCCCGCGGACGGCGCGTTCTACGCGTGGGCGGACATCTCCGAGCTGACCGGCGACTCGATGAGCTTCTGCCAGCGGCTGCTCGCCGACACCGGCGTCGCGGTGGTGCCGGGTATCGACTTCGACCCGGAAGCCGGTTCACGCTACGTGCGGATCTCGTTCGCCGGCAGCACCGCGGATGTCGCCGAGGGGGTTCGCCGGATCGGCGGCTGGCTATCCGGGACACCCTGAGGTTTCCCCCGGTTCTTTCGCACCGGTACGAGCGCTCCCGGCCAGCACGTGGCAGTCTCGATAGGTAGAGACGCCCGTAGCGGAGGTACCCATGATTCTGAAGATCATCGGCGCGGTGATCATAATCTGGCTGGCGTTCAGCCTTCTTGGCTTCCTTTTCAGCGCCCTGAAGTTCCTGCTGATCGTTGCCGGCGTGGTGACGATCGGTGTGCTCGGCTACGGCGCGGTCAAGGCCATCAAGGGCGGGAACACCCCGAAGCAGATCCGCTAGGTCAGCGAGGCCAGCCAGCTCCTGGCGTCCTCGGCGCCGGTCCACAGCCGCGCGTGCATCCCGGCATCGCGCGCGCCGTCCACGTTGGGTTGCTTGTCGTCCAGGAACGCGCAGTCCGCGGGCTCGGCTTCGAGCTGGTCAAGCAACGCCTTCCAGATCCTGGCATCCGGCTTCAGCACGCCGAGCTCACCGGAGAACATCAGGTGCCGGAAATGCCGGGTCCACGGTCGCGGCTGTAACGAATCGAGGGTACGAACCCGCTCGGCGAACGAGAGCGGCGCGTTGGAGAGCAGCGCGAGCGCGACACCGTTATCGGCCAGCTCGGCGAGCAGTTCGACGGTGTCGTCGTCGGTGTGTAACCAGCCGGCGGTATCCATCTTGGCCGCGGCAACCGCCAGCTCGGCGTCCACCTCGATACCGAGCCGGGGGCCGACCGACTGCCAGAACTCGATATCGGTGCTGCCCCGGTCGTACTCGACACGCTCGGACCAGTACGCGGGCGTCAGGTCGTTCTCGTGCACACCAAGTAACTGGGCGATCGAAGGCAGTGCCGCGGTCGGCTCGCTGATGACTCCGCCGTAATCGAAGATCACCCAGGAAGGCATTCTCACCCCGCAGTCTTGATCCGATGCAGCGCCTCTGTCACGTCGTTCGTGGACACATCGCGATGCATGACGAAGCGAACCTTGCCAGACATCGGCGTGGCGAGGATACCGAGCTTGCCGAGTCCATCGAGGGTGATCTGCACGTCTGGCACCGAGGCCAGCACGATGTTCGTCGCCGGTTCCCGCACGTCCCAGCCGAGCTCCGTCAGGCCGTTCGCGAGCGCGGTGGCGTTGCTGTGGTCCTGCTCGAGCTCCTGGATGCGGTCCAGCGCCACAAGGCCGGCCGCGGCGAGCACACCGGCCTGCCGCAGCCCGCCGCCAAGCATCTGCCGCACCCGCCGGGCGTGCTCGACGAATTCGGTGCTGCCCGCGACCACCGAGCCCGCCGGCGCGCCGAGCCCCTTGCTGAAGCACGCGGACACGGTGTCCACACCGACGGTCAGCGCACCGGGCGGCACTCCGAGCGCCACCGACGCGTGCCACAACCTGGCGCCGTCCAGGTGCACCCGCAGCCCGGCGCCCCTGGCGGCCGCGGCGAGCCGGGCGTGCTCGTGCGGCGCGGTGACCGTTCCGCCTGCGGCGTTGTGGGTGTTCTCCAGGCACAGCACCGTGGTGCGCAGCGCGTAGTACGGACGGTTCGGCGGATCGGCCGCGCCCCGCACCGCTTCCGGCGAGACCCTTCCCGGCCCCGCGTCCCAGTCAAGCGCCTCCGGCATCCCGCCGGCCAGCCACGCGGCGGTGCCGAGCTCGTTGCTGAGCACGTGCGCACCACGCGGGGCGAGAAAGCGATCGCCGCGCTTCAGGTGCACGTTCAGCGCGATCAGGTTGGCCATTGTGCCGCTCGGCGTCCACAGCGCGGCCGGTGCGCTCAGTAACTCCGCGGCCCGTTCCTCGAGCGCGCGCACGGTCGGGTCGGTGTCGAGGACGTTGTCCCCAACCTCGGCCTGGGACATCGCGACCCGCATCTCGTTGTCCGGGCGAGTCACCGTGTCCGACCGGAAGTCGAGCGGCGGGAGCGTGCTCGACGACGATTGGTGGACGAGCGCTGACGGAAAGGTCACGGTTAGATCACACCACACGCCAGGCGTAACAGTGAAGGGCCATCCGAACGATAGTCGCCCGCCCCACAGCCCGAAGGGACACTGGTGTAAAAAGTTCACCCACATTCCGAGCAACCCCATCCCGGGGTCCCGACGTCCTCTACATACAGGGCCCGACGAGTGCGAGAGAGCACGCGTGAATGAACGTGACGAGCAGGAGTTCGCGGAGTACTTCGTCGCCCGGCGAGATGCCGTGCGCCGCTCCGCCTACTTGCTGTGCGGTGACTGGCATCGCGCAGACGACCTCGCGCAGACGGCGTTCGTGTCCTTGCATCGGAGGTGGCGCAAGATCCGGGACAAGGGTGCGCTGGACGCCTACGTTCGCCGGTCCCTCGTGCGGGCGTCGATCGACGAGTCGCGCCGGCCGTGGCGCCGGGAACGCCAGGTCGAGCACCTGCCGGAGTCGGCGCCGGACGGCCCTGACGTGGACGAGGAGGTGGCGACCAGGCAGGCCCTGATCGCGGGGCTGCGGCGGGTGCCGGCCAGGCAGCGCGCCGTGCTCGTGCTCCGGTTCTTCGAAGGGCTGGACGTCGCGGGCGTGGCCGATGCGCTCGGCTGCACGACGGGAACGGTGAAGAGCCAGACCGCGCGCGGCCTCGAGGCGCTGCGCGATGTGCTCGGCGAGTCCGTGGACGACCTGCGGTCGGCGTCATGAGCCAACGGAGCTCGGAAGGAGGTGGCTGTGGTGGATGATCGTAAGGTCGCGGAGTTGTTCCGCGACGCGGCAAGCGACGCGCCGCCGCCTTCCTTCGACGTCGAGGACGTGCTCGCGGCATCGGGGCGGGCGCGAGCGCGGCAGCGGGCTGCCGTGCTGAGCGGCTCCGCACTCGGCATAGTGGTACTTGTGGGAGGTGTGGTTGTCGGCACCAACGTGCTGAACGGTGCCGGCGACAGCGAATCCGGCTCCGCAGGTGTCGCCGCCGAGCAGCCGAGCACGACCGGTAGCAAGATGACTCCGTACGGGTTGCCGAAGGGTGGCAATCCACAAGAGAGCGTCCCGACACAGTCGCCCAAGCAGGGGGGCGACGAGTCGGGCGATGTCGGTCCACGGACCGGCAGCACCCTTCGTGGGTGTGAAAAGGTGGACCGGGAGCTCGCCGTCGCCCTCGCTGGCGAGCTCCCGGCCACCCCCTCCGGCCGAAACGCCGGGAACCTGCGTTGCGAGCAGGGCGCCCGTTCCGCCGGCTTCCAGGTCACGGTGGACGGCAAGCTCGGCCAGGTATCCGTGCTGCTGATGCCGGATCAACCGTCCGACACCCGGCCGTGGACGGGCGCGCGCCCGCACGCCGAGCACGCGCAACGGGCGGCATCCGGTGGCCGCACCGTGGTCGTGCTCAGCGAGCCGCCGTCGGGTGGCACCGAGGCGCCGTACGCGGACCGGCTCGGCCGGATCGCCGCCGGGATCGCGGGCAAGTTCTAGCTTCGCCGGGTAAACCTGGCACGATCGCAGGTCATGACCTCCGCGAGCACGCCGAGCACCCCGAAGGGCGAGCGACGGCGCAACGAGCTGATCGACGCCGCCGCGGCGTTACTCGCCGAGGGTGGATTCGAGGCCGTGCGGCATCGCGCGGTATCGGAGCGCGCGGGGCTGCCGCTCGCGTCGACCACTTACTACTTCGACTCGCTCGACGACCTGGTCAGCGCCGCCGTCGAGCGGCACAGCCGCAACGAGCTCGCCGAGTGGGCGGACTGGCTTGATGAGCTGGCCGCCCGGCAGCGCGGCGTGGACACCCTGGTCGAACTGGTGCTGGACATCCTGCTCGGCCGCCCGCCGCAGGACGGCACCCCGGACATGGACGCGGTGCTGCTGCGCTACGAGCGGCTGGTCGCCACCGGCCGGCGGCCCTACCTGCGCCCGCTGATGACCACGCTGGCCGCCGAGCTCGAGGAGCTGCTGCTGCGGTTCTTCGAGCGGTCCGGGATGCCGGTGCAGCCGGACCGGTTGAAACAGCTGATCGCACTGGTGGACGGCGCCGTGGTCAACGCGCTGGTCGAGGTGAACCCGGACCCCCGCGCCGCCGCCCGCCGCATGCTGCGCGCCGCCCTGCAGGAGTAGCCCTGAACACACCCCGGCCACACAGAGGAGTGCGCATGAACAACTACCGGGTCGACGTGATCGCCGGCGACGGGATCGGACTGGAAGTCGTGCCGGCCGCCATCCGCTGCGTCGACGCGCTGGCGAAAAAGCACGAGTTCGCCGTCACCTGGCAACACCGCGAGTGGGGCTCCGAGTACTTCCGCGGGCACGGGCGGATGATGCCCACCGACGGCCTCGAGCAGCTGGCCGGTGCGGACGCGATCTTCCTCGGCGCGGTCGGCGTTCCGGACATCGCGGACACCGAGACGTTGTGGGGACTGCTGATCCCGATCCGCCGCACGTTCCACCAGTACGTGAACCTGCGGCCGGTGCGCACGCTGCCGGGGGTGGAAAGCCCGCTGCGCGGCGCCGAAGATCTGGACCTGGTGATCGTCAGGGAGAACGTGGAGGGCGAGTACTCGGAGGTCGGCGGGCGGACGTACCGGGGCCGCCCGGAAGAGTCCGCCGTGCAGGAATCGATCTTCACGCGCGCCGGGGTGGCCAGGATCGCGCGGTACGCCGCGGAGCTGGCTGCCTCCCGGAAGGGCGTGCTGACCTCGGCAACCAAGTCCAACGGGATCGTGCACACCATGCCGTTCTGGGACGAGGTGGTCGCCGAGAACGCCGGCGGTGTGCGGCTGGAGAGCGTGCTGATCGACGCGCTGGCCGCGCGGCTGGTGCTGCGGCCGACGAGCTGCGACGTGATCGTGGCTTCGAACCTGTTCGGCGACATCCTCTCCGACCTGGCCGCCGGGGTGGCCGGCTCGATCGGGGTGGCGCCGAGCGGGAACCTCAACCCGGAGCGGGAGTACCCGTCCATGTTCGAACCGGTGCACGGCTCGGCCCCGGACATCGCGGGCCGTGGCGTGGCGAACCCGATCGGGCAGATGTGGGCGGGTGCCATGATGCTGGAACACCTCGGGCAACCGGAGGCCGCGGCCGAGCTGCGGTGGGCGTTCGAGGGTGCCCTCGCCGACGGGATCCGCACCGGCGATCTCGGCGGCACGGCCGGTACCGAGGAGTTCACCGACGCGGTGCTGCACCGGATGGTTTAACGCGCTGCCCCTCGGGTATCGCTTCGAGCGATGAGCACCGACCGCGAAAGTCTGAAGGCCTCGTTGTCCGCGCTGGACTTCCCGGTGAGCAAGGAAGCGCTGGTCGAGTACGCGGAGAAGCACGGCGCCGACCAGGACACGGTGCGCGCGCTGCGGGCCGCGCCGCTTGGCGACTACCAGAACGTCTCCGAGGTCCTCGGCTCCGTCCCGCTCGACGAGGGCCAGTCCAGCTCGGACAAGGCGCGGCAGCGGCGGCTGAACACCAAGGACGGCCTCGCCGAACAACACACCGAGACGCCCTCTAACCCGATCGTGGAGGAGCTGGGCGAGAACCGCGGCAGCTGACCAGGTCGGCGAAGGAGGCTCGGGGTGTCCCAGATAGCGACCTGGGTACAGGCGGTCGGTAGCGCGGGCTCGCTGCTTGGTTTCGCCGCATACGTGTGGATCATGCTGCTGAACCGCCGAGACAGCGACGAGGTGAAGCGGGAGGAACAGGCCCAGAAGGTGGCCGCCTGGCTGGACGCCGGTTCCCGGCACGACTCCGAAGCCGAGTACGTGGTCTGCGTGCACAACGGCGGCGCCGCACCGGTGTTCAAATGCCAGAGTGTCGTCACGGTCCCCGGCGATGAGTCGGACGAACGGGCGAACTACCTGCACGTGGTCCCGCCGGGAGTGACGGCGGTGCACCCGTTCCCGATCGACGTCGGTGAGCTGGACGAGGACTCGTTGTACTCCTCGGCCGCGGTGCCCGCCCTGGAGTTCACCGACTCGTACGGCGCGCACTGGAAGCGGGACGACGAGGGCGTGTTGGTTCGGCTGGATCGACGTAAGGCCCGGCGGAGGCCGGGAGTCAGACGCCAGTCCGAGGGGAGCCGAGCAGGGAACCGAACGCTGTGGGAACGCAGCGCCTGACATGGTTCCCACCCCCACCCCCGGCTGTCGCGGATATGGCCGGCACACCTAGCCGCCGGGCACGACGATGGGTTAGGAACGGAGTATGAGTGACGCTCCGGAACTGCTCTGGCAGCCCGATCCCGACCGCCCGACCACGATTGGCGCATTCCGCGATTGGTTGCGCTCGCAGCGTGGCATCGACGTGGCTGACTACCACGAGCTGTGGGAGTTCTCCACCAGCCGGCTACCGGAATTCTGGGGCGCGATCGCGGAGTTCTTCGACGTTCGCTGGCACGCGTCGCCGAGCGAGGTGCTGGCCGAGGAGGTCATGCCGGGCGCGCGGTGGTTCCCCGGCGGCACGCTGAACTACGCGGAGCACGCGCTACGGCCGGGTGCCGGAAAGGCCGACGAGGACCTCGCGGTGATCTTCACCCGGGAAGACGGCTTGCGCACCACGCTGAGCTACGGCGAGTTGCGGCGGCAGGTCGCCGCCGCCCGGTCAGCGTTGCGTGCGCTCGGCGTCCGGCGCGGTGATCGGGTGGCCGCGCTGTCCCCGAACACGCCTGCCACGCTCATCGCGTTCCTCGCCACCGCCAGCCTCGGCGCCACCTGGTCGTCGTGCTCGCCGGACTTCGGGGTGCGCGCCACCGCGGACCGCCTCGTCCAGATCGAGCCGACCGTGCTGATCGCCGTGAACGGTTATGTCTACGGTGGACGGTCGCTCGACGTGCGGCCGACCGTGCGCCAGTTGCGGGATCAGATCCCGTCGCTGCGGGCCACCGTACTGGTTGACTACGTTGGCGGGTTCCTGGACGGCACGCTGGACTGGGACGCCCTGCTCGCCGAGCACGACGGTGCGGAGCTGGAGTTCGAGCCGGTGGACTTCGATCATCCACTGTGGGTGCTGTACTCGTCGGGCACCACGGGACTGCCGAAGGGCATCGTGCAAGGGCACGGCGGGATCGTCGTTGAGCACCTGAAGGTGCTGGCGTTGCACTGCGACGTCGGGCCGGGTGAGCGGCTCTTCTGGTTCACCACCACCGGCTGGATGATGTGGAACTTCCTGATCTCCGGGCTGCTGGTCGGCTCGACGATCGTGCTGTACGACGGCAACCCGGGACATCCGGACCTGAACACGCTGTGGCGGATGGCCGCCGATGAGGGCGTGACGTACTTCGGCACCTCCGCGCCGTTCGTGCAGAACTGCCTGAAGCAGCACCTGCGGCCGGGTCGCGAGTTCGACCTGTCCGCGCTGCGGGCGCTCGGCTCGACCGGTGCGCCGCTGTCCCCGGAAGGGTTCCAGTGGATCGCCGACGAGGTCAGCTCGGACGTGCAGATCTGCTCGGTGTCCGGCGGTACCGATCTGTGCACGGCGTTCGTGGGGTCCGCGCCGGACGTGCCGGTGTGGCTTGGCGAGCTGTCCTGCGCGTCGCTTGGCGCGGCCGCGGCGGCGTACAGCGAGGCGGGCCAGCCGGTGCTCGACGAGGTCGGCGAGCTGGTGATCACCAAGCCAATGCCGTCCATGCCGGTGTTCTTCTGGAACGACCCGGACGGATCGCGGCTGCGCGAGGCGTACTTCGAGGACTTCCCGGGGGTGTGGCGGCACGGGGACTGGGTGCGGTTCACGCCGCGCGGCTCGGCGGTGATCTATGGGCGGAGCGATTCCACGCTGAACCGCGGCGGGGTGCGGATGGGCACCGCGGAGTTCTACCGGGTGGTGGAGGGCTTCGAGGAGATCGCGGACTCCCTTGTGATCGACACCACCAGCGCGTCCGAATCGGACGGCGAGCTGCTGTGTTTCGTGGTACTCGCGCCGGGCGTGACCCTCGAGGACGTTGAGCCGCGGATGCGGGCCGAGCTGCGCTCGGCGTTGTCGCCGAGGCACGTGCCGAACCGGTTCATCGTGGTGGACGAGGTGCCGCGCACCCTGAACGGGAAGAAGTGCGAGGTGCCGGTGAAGAAGATCCTCGCCGGCGCCGAGCCCGAGCGGGCGGTGAGCAAGGACGCGCTGGCCAACCCCGATGCACTGCGGCCGTTTCTGGAGCTGGCCCACGATGGCTAGGGGGCTTTGAAGGCTCGCTCGCCGACTGTGTACGCTGTGCGGGCAGTGGCCGAAGGGCCCGGGAGGCTTCGCCTAGTCTGGTCTATGGCGCCGCACTGCTAATGCGGTTGGGGTTCACGCCCCTCCCGGGTTCAAATCCCGGAGCCTCCGCGAGATCCTCGTTACTCCGGGGATCACACAGCCGGTCTCAGCCGGCTGACAACTGAATGGGCGCCCGTAGCTCAACGGATAGAGCATCTGACTACGGATCAGAAGGTTAGGGGTTCGAATCCCTTCGGGCGCGCAATGTGATCTCTCAGGACATCGTTCACGCCTGTGTCTCGTCCTTGTTCCCGCGGTGTCTCTGTGGCTGGTAGTCCCTGGTGGTGTCCAGGGTGAGGTGTCCGATGAGTTCGCCGGTTTCCTCGATGATGATTCGGATGTTCCGGTCGCGGATGAGCATGAGCACTGGTGTGTGTGACCAGCGGTCGCCGATGCCGATGTGGTGTAGGCGACTGGCGTGGCGCAGGGTGGGCTTGCCGTCGCGGTCGACGCGGCCTGTGCGGACGCGGAAGTGTTCGCTGATCTGGATGCCCTCTCCGCGCCCTGAGGATGCGACATTGATGCCAGTAACCCTCTGGCTAAGGGATTTTTGCCGCCTGGACCGGTTGACCAACGCCTCCACGTAACGCGCACGGCGCCAATCGCGACCCGGAAACATGAGCCGCTGGCCACCGTCTGTTGAAGTCCGGATCAGCGCCCACGACGCTCTCTGGACGAATGCATCGGAGGGCTCATGAACCGGGCCGCAGCGATCCTGTGCCTCGTCGCCGCGCTTGGCTTCGGAATCCCCGGTGTCTTCGGGATTCGATACTTCGCCGACACCGGTGACGTCTGGACCTTTATGGGATTCCCGACTTACGGCGAGGGTCCGTTCGAGAACTGGGGGATCGAGACGACGCTTGGTCTACTGGTCGCGTTTCTGGTCGTCTGCACGGCAGAGCTCGTAGTGGCCGTGTTGCTCTGGTTTGGCCATCGGCTGGGTCTTGTTCTGTCCTTGGCACTGCTCCCGTTCGAGTTCCTGTTCTGGATCGGCTTCGCGCTTCCACTGGGATATGTCGTCGGCGTGGGGCGAGCGGTGTTGGGGATCGCGGGTTGGCGAGCCGGCCGAAGCAAACCCGCCCCTTAAAGAGGTTCGTCGTTCGAACGCGGCCGGGTTCCCGGCTGGATCCACCCGACGACGTGCTCCAGCTCCGCAACCAACGCCTCCGCTGGCAGGGGTAGGTAACCGTGCCTGCGGCGGAACACCCCGAATCGGCGCGGTTTCGAACCGCCGGGAACCGGCAACGGCCCGATGGTGCCGGCGGCGCGTTCCGGGGCGAACAACGGCTGCGGCATCACGGCGAGATGGCCGGCCTCCGCGATCAGCGACTTGACGGCCACGACCGAGCGGGTGACGACGCTGATGCTCGGCGGTTCCAACCCGGCGTCCCGAAACAGCTGCACGAAGGCGTCGTACGGCCTGGTATGCGGCGGCGGCATGACCCAGGGCACGTCGTGGAGGTCGGCGATGGTCAGCTGGTCCTTCTTACGTAGTGGGTGATCGGTGGCCGCCACGATGGTTTCCCTGTCCTGCCACTTCAGGCTGCCGGTGAGGCTGACCTGATCGCTTTCCGGCAACCCGACACCGATCGCGATATCTATCTCGTAGTCGAGGAGCGCCTCGATCAGCTTGTCGTCCACCCCTTCGGTGATCTCCACCCGCAGGCCGGGTTGGCTGCGAAGGAGCCCCTTGATGGCCCGAGGGAGGACGTGCGTCAGCACCGAGCCGACGGCGCCGACCTTCAGCGTTCCGGTGCTGAGCCCGCGCAGCGTCCGGATGTCCTCAACGGCGCGTTCGGTCTCGGCCGCGATGAGGCGGGTACGCGGTTCGAGCGCGCGACCGTACGACGTGAGCGCCATTCCGGTGGTTCGTCGCTCGAACAGTGGCACACCAAGGTAGGTCTCCAACTGCCGAAGCGTCCTGCTCACCGCCGGCTGGGTCAGTTCGAGTGACGCCGCGGCTCGCCCGACGCTGCCGTGGTCGACGATCGCCAGAAACGCCGCTACGTGCCGAGCCTCGAGAGTCATGCGTAGAACTTATGGGTTTCGCGACGTTTGTTCATGTCGGTGTGCTGGCGGCTCGGTCATGCTGTCCGCACCCGCGACGGCGAGGGGAGACACCGGTGCCGAAGACCGTTCGCGAAGCCACCGTCGAGCAGCTGCGGTCCTTCGGGATGACCTCCATCTTCGGCAACCCCGGTTCGACCGAGCTGCCGATGTTCCGGGACTTCCCGGACGACTTCCGCTATGTGCTCGGCCTGCAGGAGTCGGTCGTGCTCGCCATGGCCGACGGCTACGCGCAGGCCAGCAACGGTGCCGCGCTCGTCAACCTGCATTCCGCCGCCGGGGTCGGGCACGCGATGGGCAACATCTTCACGGCGTACCGCAACCGGACGCCGCTGGTGATCACCGCGGGCCAGCAGGCGCGCTCACTCATGGTCGGCGAACCATTCCTGTTCGCCGACCGGGCAACCGAGCTGCCGTTGCCGTACGTGAAGTGGAGCTGTGAACCGGCCCGCGCCCAGGACGTGCCGGCCGCCCTCGCGCGCGCCTACCGCACCGCGATGGCCGCACCGCGTGGCCCCGTCTTCCTGTCGATCCCGGTCGACGACTGGGACCAGCCGTTGGATCCGGACCAGCCGCTGCCGGCGGGCGGTGTCCGCGCGGATGTGCGTGGCGATCCGGCCGCGCTTGGCGAGGTCGCCGCCGCGCTGGCCGGGTGCGAACGGCCCGCGCTCGTGGTCGGCGCCGGGGTGGACCGGGACGGCGCGTTCCACGACGTGGTGGCGCTCGCGGAGCGGCATCAGGCCAGCGTGTGGGCCGCGCCGGTGTCCGCCCGCTGCGGCTTTCCGGAGACACATCCGCTGTTCGCCGGCTTCCTGCCGGCGAGCAGGGACGGCGTCCGGGAACGGTTGACCGGGCACGACGTGGTCGTCGTCATCGGGGCGCCGGTGTTCACGTATCACGTCGAGGGACACGGGCCGCACCTCCCGCCGGGAACGGCGTTGTTCCAGCTCGTCGACGACCCGGCGACCGCGGCATGGACGCCGCTCGGGACGGCGGTGATCACCGGAGTCCGGATGGGCGTGCGAGATCTGCTTGCCGGACCGGAACCCGTGCACCGCGAGGCACCACCGGCGCGGGTGCGCCCGGAACGAGTGCACCACACCGAGTCGATTTCCGAAGCGCTGCTCATGCAGACGCTCGCCGAGCTCCGGCCAGCGTCCAGCATCGTCGTGGAGGAGGCGCCGAGCAGCCGGTCCGCGATGCAGGACCACCTGCCGTTCGATCACCCGGAGTCGTTCTTCACCACGGCGAGCGGCGGGCTCGGTCACGGCATGCCGGCCGCCGTCGGCGTCGCGCTTGCCCGGCCCGAGCGGCGAGTGATCGCGCTACTCGGAGACGGGTCGAGCATGTACGCGATCCAGGCATTGTGGTCGGCAGCGCGGGAAGCGGCACCGGTGACGTTTGTGGTGGTGAACAACGGTGGCTACGTGGCTCTCGATCGCTTCGCCCAGCACTTCGGCGTCGACAAGCCGGTTGGCACCGCACTGCCGGGCATCGATTTCGCCGGCCTCGCAAGGGATGTGGGCTGCGCAGGCCGCACCGTACGACATCCGGACGAGCTCACCGCGAGCCTGCGTGACGCGCTCGCGTCGGCGGAGCCGTACCTGGTGGACGTGCACGTGACCTGACCAAACCGGTTGGAAGGAAGGGACAACGATGTCCGTTCAGGATGGCGAACTCGCCGAGCTCGGGGAAGGTACGCGCGCGACACCGGGGCAGCGGCGGATGCTCACCGCGTGCTTCCTCGGCACGACGATCGAGTGGTACGACTTCCTTGTTTACGGGTTCCTCGCCCCGTTGGTGTTCGACACCCTGTTCTTCCCGAAGCTCGATTCCGCGGTCGGCACGATCGCGGTGTTCGGCGTGTTCGCGGTCGGTTTCATCGCTCGCCCGCTCGGCGGCATCGTGTTCGCGCATCTCGGCGATCGTCTCGGCCGCAAACCGATCATGATCTGGACCATGGCCGTGGCCGGAATGGCGACGACCGCGATCGGGCTGTTGCCCGCCTACTCCGCGATCGGGATCCTGGCTCCGATCCTGCTCGTGACGCTGCGGTTCGCGCAGGGATTCGCGCTGGGCGGCGAGTCCACGGCAGCGCCGCTGCTCGCGGCCGAGAGTGCGCCCGGCCGCCGTCGTGGCCTCTTCGCGTCGATCGTGCAGGGCGGCGCGGCAGCCGGAACGGTGCTCGGCGCCACGGTGGTGCTGCTGGCCGGATTGCTGTCCAGGGAGGACTTGCTGGCCTGGGGTTGGCGAATCCCGTTCCTCGCCAGCGCGGTGATCTTCCTGATCGGCGTGTACGTACGGCTCAAGGTCGCGGAATCGCCGATCTTCCAGCGTGCCGTGGCGCAGCGCGGTACGCGGCGGGTGCCCCTCGTCGCCGTGCTCCGCGGGTACAAGCTGCCGACGGTACGGGTGCTGTGCGCGGCGATCGCCGAGTCGTCGGTCTTCTACTTCACCGCGGTCTTCGGCCTTTCCTACGTCGTGCAGACACTCGAACTCAGCCCTACGCTTCCGCTGCTCGGTATCGCGATCGGCAACGGAATCGGGATCCTCAGCAACCCGGCGTTCGGCTGGCTCTCCGACCGGATAGGCCGCCGTCCACTGCTGGTGTCCGCCTACCTGCTCGGCGCGATCTACGTGATCACCGCGTTCTTCCCGTTGCTGCGCACCGAAACCCCGGCCCTGGTGGTGCTCGCCATGGCCGTACCCGGCGCCATACTGCAACCCATGTCGCTGGCTGTGAGCGGCAGCTTCTACCCGGAACAGTTCGACGACGCCCGGATCCGGCTCTCCGGGAGCTCGCTCGGCCGCCAGCTCGGCACCGTCCTCGGCGGTGGGTTGCTGCCGGTGGTCTCGGCGAGCCTGGTCGCGGCCACCGGCGGCTTGGGCCTGTCGCTGACCTACTACGCCGTGCTGTGCACGGGCGGCGTCGTGGCTGTGCTCACTGCTCGGGAGACCGCGCGCCGTGCCTTCAGCTGACGATGTCGCGTTAGGACTTTCGCGCCGAGCGGTTATCCGGCAGGCTGGTCACGCTCCCGAAACGAGCGAGGTGAAAGGCCGCCATGGAGAAGGTGACTGGCTTTGGTGGCGCGTTCTTTCGCGCCAACGACCCACTCGCCCTCGCCCACTGGTACCGAGATCACCTCGGCGTCGATTCCGGTCTCGACGGCGAGACGGTGTGGGAACAGCAGGCTGGTCCTACCGTGTTCGCACCGTTTCCCACCGATAACGAGAAGTTCGGGCCTGACCAACAGGTGATGTTCAATTTCCGGGTACGGGATCTGGACGGGATGATGGCGCAGCTGACCGCTGCCGGCATCGACGCGAGCGAGGTCGAGGCCTACGACCACGGCCGGTTCGCCTGGATCACGGACCCGGAAGGCAACAACATCGAGCTGTGGGAGCCACCTTCCTAGTGTCCGTGCCCCAACATCCCGACTCAATCCATCGCGGTCGCCTCGAGGCGGGCTCGGACAACCCGAGCTCATGACCCGCCAGGCCCGACGCGCCCAAAGGTGGATCGACGCACTCACCGCATGACACCCATCCGGTACTCAACGTCGCGGGTAGGACCGGCGCTCACTCACCCGATCGCGCAGCATGAACCAGCACGCCGCGGCGCAGCCGAACAACAGCACCGCGCTGACCGCGTGAGCGAGCTGCAGGCCGCTGATGTAGGCATCCCGCGCGGCCGAGGTCAGCTGCTCCCCGACACCGGCAGGCAAGTTCGCGGCTTCCGCCAGCGCATTGCCGAGGGAGTCGCGACCGGTGTCCGGGTGGAGTCCAACCGGGACGGTGAGGGTGCCGCGATAGGTCGCGGTGAGGATGGTGCCGAAGATCGCTATTCCCAGCGCGGCACCGAGTTCGAACCCCGTTTCGGAAATCGCCGACGCAGCCCCTGCTTCCTCCTTCCGCACGCTGGTGACGATGACGTCGGTGGTGACAGCCGAGGCAAGGCCCATGCCGATGCCGAGCAGGCCCAGAAGCACCGCGAGCACGACGTAGGGCATCCCGGCGGACAGCGCGGCCAGTCCCGCGAGGCCAAGCCCGACGAGGCCGACGGCGCCGGAAACCACCGCACGGGCGGAGGTGTGCGTGGCGATCCGCCCGGCGAGCAGCGAGGCCAGCAAGGCGCATACCGCCATCGGCAACTGCTGGAGCCCGGCGCTCAACGGGGTGGCTCCTTGCACCATCTGCAAATACTGCGCGATGAAGTACACGACACCGGTTATTCCGATGGCGGTCAGCACGTTGGCGAGTACCGCTCCGGAGAATCGGGGCTTGGCGAACAGCGCGATGTCGATGAGCGGCGTGCACAACCGCCGCTGCCTGCGCGCGAACAGCATCAGCACGCCGATACCGCCCACCGCGGCCGCCCATTCGACCGGCTGCCCGACGCCGTAGCTGGCGATCTGCTTCATCGCATAGACGACGCCGACGATGCCCACAATGGACAGTGCGACGCTCGGCAGGTCCCACGGCCCCGGGGCGGGATTCCGGGACTCCGGGATCACGAGCGCACCGACGATCACCAGGGGAACGATGACCGGCACCTTGATCAGAAACACCGAGCCCCACCAGAAATGCTCCAGCAACACCCCGCTCGCCAGTGGCCCGATGCCCATTCCCGCGGAGATCATCGCCGCCCACACACCCATCGCCACAACCCGCTCCCTGGGGTCGGTGAAGATGTTGCGGATCAACGACAAGGTGGGCGGCATCAGGGTCGCGGCCGCCAGCCCCATCAGCGCGCGTACCGCGATCAGCACACCGGCCGTCGGCGCGAACGCGGCGGCAAACGAGAGCAGACCGAAGCAGGTGGCACCCAGCAACAACAGTTTCTTACGGCCGACCCGATCCGCGAGAGTGCCCATCGTGACAAGCGTTCCGGCCATCATGAACGCGTACGCGTCACCGATCCACAGCTCCGCGGTGGCTTCCGGCCGCAGATCAGCCGCGATGTACGGCATCGCCAGCGCCAGCGCCGTTATCTCGATCATCACGAGCAGGGTCGCGAGTGCGAGCACGCCGAGCGCCGTCCACCGCCGCACGGGCGAGTAAAGCTGACTCACGAGGGTGACTCCCCGCGAACGATCCCGGCGAGCAAGGTTCGCTCGGTCGCCGTGGCGATGTCCAAGGTGGCCAGGCGGCCTTCCTGAGCCGCCAGCACCGCACTGGTCAACAGCCCGTACAGCGCCTCGGTCATCCATACCGCCGAGAGGTCAACCCGGAACGCTCCGGAATGTTGACCCCGCAGGAACAACTCGGCGAGGACGCGATCCATTTCCGCGGTCCGCGCGAACAGCTCGGCGCTCGAGTGCTCCCTGCTGGCCAGTACGAACAGATCAACGAACGGCACCAACTCCGCGACCACCCTGCGCACGGCGTCGCGCGGATCGCCCTCTTCCGGCCGGGCGGCCGAGATCGCCGCCGTTCCCCGCCGCACGCCCAGCTCGGTCAGCTCACGGACCAACTCCTGGCGTCCGGGCACCAGACGGTTCAGCGTTGCCCTGCTGATCCCCGCACCGGCGGCCACCTCCGCCATCGAGGCACGCGGATTACGCGACAGCACACGCGCGGCTGCCATGAGCATCTGGTCGCGATCGATCGTCATGAGACATTTCTATCTCATTTGAGACATTTGTGTCTAACGGAGTCAGGTGAGCTGACCGGTTTCATGTAAGTGGTCGAACACCAGTTGATCGACGGGAGGCACCCGGTCCCGGTCGGCGTAGCTCAGCCAGCCGAGCTCCTCGATCTCGCCGCTTGGCGCGAGCGGTCCGCGATACTCCGCGGAGTAGCAACTCATGCGCACCGTGACGCCGGCCGCGTGGCCGTCCGCCTGAGCGTGGAAGGTGCCGACGTGCACCGCGCTGGCGGGCGCGATGGCCACCGCGAGCTCCTCGTCGATCTCCCTGACGAGGGTCTGCACGTCGCTCTCGCCGGGCTCGCGTTTGCCGCCAGGAATGTAGTAGACGTCCTTGCCGCGTGATCGGGTGACGAGGATCTTGCCCGCTTCCAGCCGAATCCACGCGACCGCGTCGATGGCCGTCATGGCAATCCTTCCTGGCTCGTCGCGAGCGAGCCGTTGACCAGGAAGGAGATTGTGTCACAATCTGGATTCATGGACGATCCGGCGCCAACGTCGCCGAACAGGCTGGCGGACGCACTGCGCCGCGAGCTGCTGAACGGGGCGTTCCCGCCCGGTGCCCGGCTCAAGGAGGAAGACCTCGCGGCCCGCTTCGAGGTCGGCCGGTACACCGTGCGCTCGGCGCTGCGCAGCCTGGTGAGCGCGGGGCTGCTGGTGCACGAGACCAACCGCGGCGCGTTCGTCCGTGAGCTGACCCGCGAGCGGATCGACGAGCTCTTCGACTTCCGCGCCGTCATCGAACTGGGCAGCCTCCGCCTCGCCCTGGAGCGCGGCGCCGACCTCGGCGAGGCGGAAAGCAAGGTTCGGGAGCTGGAAGCGTTGCCAACCGACGCGCCCTGGCATCTGGTCACCGCGACTCACGGGGCGATCCACCACGCGATCGTGCGCGCCTCCGGCAACCCGAGACTGCTCGCGGCATACGAGTCGTGCGCGGACGAACTGCGGTTCATGTGCGCGTTCGTCCAGCCCGACTTCTCCACAGAACGGCTCGCCACGCTGCACCGCACGCTAATGAAAGCGCTGCACGAGGGTGGCGAGACGGCGCTGCGGGCGCTGCGGCACGACCTGGAGGTCTCCGGGCGCGGCGCGATGCACTCCGCCCTGCGGCGCAACGAACAAGAACACCAGTTGGCGACGATGAGGTGACTCGATGGTGCGCAGGCAGCTCCCCCGGTGGTCCGAACTTCGGCCGTTGCTTCAGCCGCGGAGATTACCGCGCAACCCGGTGGAACGGCGGCTCGCCAAGGCACACACCATCGCCGACCTGCGGGCGATCGCCCGGCGAGTGACGCCCCGCGCGGTGTTCGACTACACCGACGGCGCGGCCGAGACCGAGATCAGCCTGCGAAGGGCACGGGAAAGCTTTCAGAACGTGGAATTCCACCCTTCCGTGCTGCGCGACGTCGGTACCGTCGACACCGGAACCACGGTGTTCGGCCGCCGCTGGGCCTGGCCGTTCGCTCTCGCCCCGACCGGCTTCACCCGGATGATGCACCACGAGGGCGAGCGGGCCGTCGCCCGCGCGGCCCAACACGCCGACCTCACCTACGCGTTGTCCACAATGGGCACAACGTCCATCGAGGCGGTCGCGGACGAGGCGCCCGACGCGCACAAATGGTTCCAGCTCTACGTGTGGCGGGACCGGGACGCCGGGCTCGAGCTCATCGAGCGGGCCCGCAAGGCCGGCTACGAGGCGCTGCTGCTCACCGTGGACAGCGCGGTGGGCGGCGCGCGGATGCGGGATGTGCGTAACGGGCTGACCATCCCGCCCCGGCTCACCCCGAAGACCGTGCTGGACGGCGCGATGCACCCGTCCTGGTGGTTCAACCTGCTCACCACCGAGCCCCTTAGCTTCGCCACCTTCCAGCAGTGGAACGGCACCGTGGCCGAGCTGGCGAACACGATCTTCGACCCCACCGTGACGTTCGAGGACCTGCGATGGATGCGGGACGCCTGGCCGGGCCCACTGATGATCAAGGGGATCCAGAGCGTCGCGGACGCCCGCGCCTGCGTTGACCACGGGGCGGACGCCGTGATCGTGTCCAACCACGGTGGCCGCCAACTGGACCGCGCGCCCACCCCGCTCGAACTTCTTCCGTCTATTGTGGACGCTGTGGGAGATCGCGCCGACGTGTTCCTGGATACCGGGATCAGCAGCGGCGCGGACATCGTCGCGGCACAGGCGCTCGGCGCCACGGCGTGCCTGGTAGGGCGGGCCTACCTGTACGGGCTGATGGCCGGTGGGCAGCGTGGCGTGCAGCGGGCCATCACGATCCTGACCGAGGAGATCACCCGGACGCTGCAACTGCTTGGCGTGCCCAGCATCGACGAGCTGGACCGCGGCCACGTATCGCTACGGTGAGGCGGGAGGAGAGCACGTGGACGTCATCGAGTACACGCCGGAGCCGGAGCAGTACGCCTGGACGTTCGGCGGGGTCGCGCCGACCCACCGGATAAAGCCGGGTTCGGTGCTGCGGCTGTGGACGGAGGACGCGTTCTGCGGGCGATTGCGCGACATCACGGACATGCCGAGCAGAGCGCTGAACATGCCGTATGTCAACCCGCAAACCGGGCCGTTCTATGTGGACGGTGCCGAGCCAGGGGACACGCTGGCGCTGCACTTTGTGGATCTGACCCCGGCACGTGACTGGGGGGCGTCCACGACCATTCCGTTCTTCGGCGGTCTGACCGGCACCGACCGCACCGCGACGCTGCAGGACCCGCTTTCCGAACGAACCTGGATCTACCAGGTGAACAGCGAGCGGCAGACCGTCGAGTTCGCCGCACAGGCAAGCGATCTCCGGCTGGAGCTTCCGATGGCGCCGATGCTCGGCACGGTCGGCGTGGCACCGGCCGCCGGCGAGGTGCGCTCGTCGCTGGTACCGGACACCTTCGGCGGCAACATGGACACGCCGGAAATGCATGCCGGGGCGACCTGCTACCTCGGCGTCAATGTGGACGGTGCGCTGTTCTCCGTCGGGGACGGGCACTACCGGCAGGGTGAGGGCGAGGCGTGCGGCACCGCGGTTGAGGGCGCGATGCACGTGACGATGCTCGTCGAGCTGATCAAGGGAGGGGCGCCGGCATGGCCGCGCATCGAGACCGACGAGCACCTCGTGGTGATCGGGTCGAGCCGGCCGCTCGAGGACGCGTGGCGCGCCAGCCAGGTCGACATGATCAGATGGTTCGGTGAGCTGTACGGCCTTGACAAGCTGGACGGTTACCAGCTGCTGACCCAGATCAGCGAGGCGCCGCTCGCCAACGTGGTTGACGCGAACTACAGCGCAGCCACCAAGGTGGCCAAGGCTCTGCTGCCGAGGGCCGAGGTGTACCGCGGAACGCACGGCAGGCTGCGCGAGGCGGCTTCGACGATCGCCTGACACCAACGAAAGGGACGACCATGGATCTGCACCTGAAGGGGCTCCGTGCCCTCGTCACCGGCGGCACCAAGGGAATCGGCCGCGCGATCGTGGAAACGCTCGCCGACGAGGGTGCGGCCGTGTCGTTCTGCGCGCGCACCGAGTCGGACGTCGGCACCTGTACCGAAACCCTGCGCGATGCCGGGTACACCGCCACCGGCAAGGCCGTCGACGTTGCCGACGAGAACGGTGTGCGGCAATGGGTCGAGGACAGCGCGGCCGAGCTCGGCGGGCTGGACATCGTCGTGGCGAACGTGAGCGCGCTGGCGATCCCCGACGAGGAACGCAACTGGCGCGCGAGCTTCGACGTCGACATGATGGGTACGGTCCGGCTGGTGAACGCCGCGATGCCGTACCTGGAGAGCAGCTCGGCCGGATCGATCGTGACGATCTCGAGCGTGTCCGGGCGGGAGATCGACTTCGCGGCCGGGCCGTACGGCACGTTCAAGGCCGCGCTGGTGCATTACACCCAAGGACTGGCGTACCAGTTGGCGCCCAAGGGAATCCGTGCGAACAGCGTGTCACCCGGCAACACGTACTTCGAGGGCGGCGTATGGGGCAACATGGAGCGGAGCAACCCGGACTTCTTCCAGCACGCGCTGTCGCTCAACCCTACCGGCCGGATGGCGAAACCGGAGGAGGTCGCGCGCGGCGTGGCATTCATCGCCAGCCCGGCCGCGAGCTTCGTAACCGGTACCAACCTCCTCGTCGACGGCGCGCTGACCAAGGGTGTGCAGTTCTGAACCGGCCGTGGCTCCTCGATGATCGCCCCTAGAACGGCGGTTCGTCGGCTTCGCCACCAGAGTCCCCGCTGGTGGGGTCGTAGACGCCGTGCGAGCCGGTGCCGATCGTTGACTCGCCTGCCGTGCGTTCGACAATCGACCAGTACACCTGCTCGGCGCTGCCCCGGTGGTCGTGCTCGGCGATCTGACCGTCCAATTCGGCCAGTGCGGCGTCCTGGGTGGCGTGTACGGACACGTGGCGCCGCAAGTTCAGCTCGCGGTTGCGACCGACACCGGCGGCCCCGTCCACCACGAGCACCCATACCGAGCTGGCGGCCCGATCCACCGCGAGCCGCATCCGGACATCGAGCGTGCCCTCCTCGGTGGCGCCAAGGCGTTCCACGACATCGGCCACCCCATGCGCGAGGCCGAGAACGATCAGGTGCCTGGCGATATGCGTTTCTGACGCGGACAGCTGGCCGACCAGCTCGCGAAGCGGTGTGCGCTCGTCCCACGCGCGCAGCAACAACCGCTCGTCCTCGCCGGTGAAGAAGTGCTGCCCCTCGGCACGGGAATGTTCCCGCAACACCGCGAGCCAGTCGTACCCGTCTCCGGCGGCCAGTCGCTCGCGCAGCCACGCCTCCCGGTCCCTGGGCTTGATCTCGGCGTCGACATCGCGTGGCACCAGCCGGCGCAGCTGAGTCCGAGTCGCGCTGGCGGATCGGCCCAACTTCTCGGCGAGGTCCTCCAGAACCAGCCCATCGCGCAAGCCCTCGACCAGCGTCTCGTAGTCCCCTGGCGTCCAGCGTTCCCCCGCCCGACCACCGCTTCTCGCCGAATCCATATCACCCACGATCCGTACCGTACGAGAGCACCACGACACCGACCTGTGCCGGCCCGTGAGCCGGGTCGGCCACAACCCCGGAACCGTGCGTGTCCGGGCCGGGGAATGCGCGCGCGGCTACAGTGGTTGGCGAAGTAGTTGAGTTAGCAACTTTCTTGGCGGTCTGGCGCGCACGGAGGTACTGGTTACATGCAGTTCGGGGTCTTCACGGTCGGCGACGTCACGCCGGATCCGACAAACGGTCGTACACCCTCGGAGGCCGAGCGGATCAAGGCGATGGTGACCATCGCGGAGAAGACCGAAGAGGTGGGCATGGACGTGTTCGCCACCGGCGAGCACCACAACCCGCCCTTCGTCCCGTCTTCCCCGACGACGATGCTCGGCTACGTCGCGGCCAGGACCCGGATAATCCTGTCCACCGCGACCACGCTGATCACCACGAACGACCCGGTGAAGATCGCCGAGGACTTCGCGATGCTGCAGCACCTCGCCGATGGCCGGGTGGACCTGATGATGGGCCGGGGCAACATGGCGCCGGTCTATCCGTGGTTCGGGCAGGACATCCGGCAAGGCATCCCGCTGGCGATCGAGAACTACCACCTCCTGCACCGGCTGTGGCGGGAGGACGTGGTCGATTGGGAAGGCCGGTTCCGCACCCCGCTGCAGGCGTTCACCTCGACACCGCGCCCGCTCGACGGGGTGCCGCCGTTCGTGTGGCACGGCTCCATCCGCAGCCCGGAGATCGCCGAGCAGGCGGCCTACTACGGCGACGGCTTCTTCGCCAACCACATCTTCTGGCCGAAGGAGCACTTCATGCGCCTGATCGGGTTGTACCGCGAGCGTTTCGAGCACTACGGCCACGGTGCGGCCGACCAAGCGATCGTCGGGCTCGGCGGGCAGGTGTTCATGCGCAGGAACTCGCAGGACGCCATCCGCGAGTTCCGCCCGTACTTCGACGACGCACCGGTCTACGGCGGCGGCCCGACTCTCGAGGAGTTCACCGAGCACACCCCGCTGACCGTCGGCAGCCCGCAGCAGGTGATCGACAAGACGCTCACGTTCCGCGAGCACTTCGGCGACTACCAGCGCCAGCTTTTCCTGATGGATCACGCCGGCCTGCCACTGAAGACCGTCCTGGAGCAACTGGACATCCTCGGCGAGGAGGTCATCCCGGTGCTCCGCAAGGAATACGACCGGCTGCGCCCCGCACACGTCCCCGAGGCGCCGACGCACGACAGCCTCCGCCGCGAAGCAGAAAGAGCGGAGGTCCCCAGATGAGCAACGTGGAACGCGCCCCCGCCACCCAGCTGCTGACTCGCACCGACGAACCGGCCACCGAACTGCTCGAACCGCGCGAGGTGCCGCTCGGCGGCCCTCGGGCGATGCTGGTACGCCGGAGCCTGCCGAACCGGAACCGGCGGATGGTCGGGGCGTGGTGCTTCGTCGATACCTACGGCCCCACCGACATCGTTCGACAGGCCGGTATGCAGGTGCCACCGCATCCGCATACCGGTTTGCAGACGGTGAGCTGGCTGCTGGACGGCGAGGTCTGGCATCAAGACAGCGTCGGCAGCAGGCAACTCGTGCGGCCGGGTGAGCTGAACCTGATGACGGCTGGGTACGGCGTCGCGCACTCCGAGGAGTCGCTGGACCGCTCGCCGGCGCTGCACGGCGTGCAGCTGTGGGTCGCGCTGCCTGCCGAGTACCGGGACAGCCGGCCACACTTCGAGCACCACGCCGAACTCCCCACGCTCGCCGACGCCGACGGCTCGGTCACCGTCATCATGGGCCGGTTCGAACAGGCCGTCTCGCCGGCCCGCACCTACTCGCCGCTGATCGGGGCGGATGTTTCGGTGACGGCCGGGGCGCGGCTGCGACTAGCACTGGAACCGGATTTCGAGCACGCCGTGCTGGCTCTGTCCAAGCCGATCACGGTCGACGGTCAGCGCGTCCCGGTCGGCTCGATGCGCTACCTCAACCACGGGCGTCGCGAGGTGCTGCTGGAAGCCACCGACCCCGCCAGGGCTCTGCTGATCGGCGGCGTTCCGTTCGACGAGCGGCTCATGATGTGGTGGAACTTCATCGGTCCCGGTCACGATGAGATCGTCGACGCCAGGACGACCTGGGAACGCGAGCGCACCTCGGGCGAGCCGGGTGGCCGCTTCGGCACGGTGCCCGGCTACGGCGGTCCCGCCCTTCCCGCGCCGTCGATTCCGAACGCCCGGCTGCGGGCGACCGGACGCTACCGGCGCAGAACATGATCCGGCCCGGCCATCGGGCATAGGTAGCATGATCAGACCTACCGGCGCGGCAGGACCGGTACGCGACCAGCGGAAAGGAGAAGCGGTTGACCGAGTTCGACGGTGGGCGGGCGCTCCAGGAACCGTTGGCGCCCGGCCTGTCGCAACTGTGGGAGCTCGACGACATCCGGTACGAAGGCGACACCGCCTACCAGCACGTGGTGATCGCCAAGACGGCGCAGGGCGTGTCGCTGTTCTGTGACGACGATCCGCAGAGCAACGAGTTCAGCCACATCCTCTACCACGAAGCACTGCTGGTGCCCGCGTTGCTGCTGGCCGAGCGGGTTGACCGGGTGCTGGCCGTCGGTTCCAGTGAAGGCGTCATCAGCAAGCTCGCGCTGAACGCGGGCGCGTCCCTCGTCGATCACGTGGACATCGACACCGAAGCCGTCCGGCTGTGCGCCGAACACCTGCCGTACGGCTACACACCTGCGGAACTGGCCGGTGTCGAAGCCAACGCGGAAACCGGCGACGGGCCGGTACGGATGTACTACGCGGACGGCTGGGACTTCGTGCGCCGCGCCGCCGAGTCCACAACGGACAAGTACGACATCATCATCGTCGACCTGCCGGGGGAGCGCGACGACGACGCCCAGCACAACCGGTTGTTCGGCACGGACTTTCTCACCTTGTGCGCCTCCGCGCTCGCCGAGGGTGGCGTGGTCGGCTCCCAGGTCGGCTGCCCGAACCTGTGGCAGAACGCCACCCTGCTGCGCTCCTGGCAGCGGTTCAACGACGCGTTCGACACGGTCGCCCACTACGGCTCGGACGAGTTCAACTGGTCCTTCCTGTTCGGCAGGGCGGACAAGGTGGCCGATCCGACCGCGCGGATGATCGAGCGGCTGGCGACCTGCGAGTACCGCCCGGTTTCGATCGACAGCGACGCGCTGGTGGCTGGTGGCATCCCGCCGTACAGCGTGCGGCACGCGCGGCGCTGACAGTGCCCTCGTGACGCCGTCCTCGTGACAACTGCAAGGAAGCAGGTCCGATGGAGCTCAGACAGCTGCGGTACTTCACCGTCCTCGCCGAGGAGTTGCATTACGGGCGCGCCGCGGAGCGGCTCTACATCGCGCAACCCGCGCTGAGCAAGCAGATCGCGTCGTTCGAGCGCGAACTGGGCGTGCGGCTGTTCGACCGCACCCGGCGCCGGGTACAGCTCACCTCGTCCGCCCGGCTGCTCCTGCCGGAAGCGAAGCGGCTGGTGGAGATGTCCCAGCGGTTCACCGACAACGCGCGCCGGGTGCGCGAAGGTGAGATCGGCGATCTCCGGTTGTGCTATACCGGGACCGTCGCGGAGAGCGCACTTCCCGAACTGCTGCGGCTGCACCACGAACGCTGCCCGTCCGTGGTGCTTTCGCTGCGGGAAACGAACACCCAAGCCGCGCTCGACGATGTCAGGGATGGCATGTTCGACGCGGCGTTCCTTCGCCACACCACCGCGGAAACCGATCTGGAGGTGGTGAAGGTCAAGGAAGAGCCGGCCATCGTCGCCATCCCGGAAAGCCATCCGTACGCGGCGCGCGACGTCGTCCGGTTCACCGAGCTGCGCGGGCAACCACTGGTCATGATGACGCGCAACGTTGAGCCGCACCTGTTCGACCATGCGATCACGCTGTGCAGTGCCGCCGGCTTCAGCCCGTTCGTCATCCACGAAGCCGACAGCGTGCAAACCACGCTGAGCATGGTGGCAAGCGGCCTTGGTCTGGCTGTGGTCACCGCGTCCGCGCAGCTGACCGCGCGCACCGGTGTGGAGTACCGGCCGCTGATCGATCCGACCCCCTCCGTCACGCTCAGCCTCGCGTACCGCGGCGATCAGATCACCCCACCGCTCGACGCGTTTCTGGAATCGGTGCGGCTGATGATCGAGAAATGGGCCACCGCGCAGCAGGATTGATGCCTCGATGACGCCCGCTGAGAAGTCATAGGTATTGGACCGCCCGGCGCCGGCTTCGTAGCGTCTGAAACACCCTGGGAGCGAGACATTCGTCGATCGTGAGGTGGGTGTGATGACCGTCGGGCTCGAGCATGGTGTGGCCACGGACCTGGACGTACGGGGCTCATCCGTGCGGATGCGTTCCGGCGGCTCGGGCGCACCGGTGGTGTACTTGCACGGTGCAGGCGATCTGGGCGACTGGTTGCCGGTGCATGACCGGCTCGCTTCGAGTTACACGGTGTACCGCCCGGACCTGCCGGGGTTCAACCACAGCCAGCGGTGGGAGCAGATCGACAGCACGCACGATATGGCGTACGCCGTGCTGGACATACTCGACGCGCTCGGTTTGCACCAGGTCAGGCTGATCGGCAGCTCGCTCGGCGGCTGGGTCGCCGCCGACCTCGCCACCATCGAACCGGATCGGGTCAGCCACCTGGTGCTCGTCGACCCGGCTGGGCTGCGCCCGGACGGCGGGCATCCGGTGGACATGTTCGCCATGAGCCCGACGGAAATCCTCGAGCGCACCTACCACACCCCGGAATTGCGGGAGCGGGTCCGGGCGGCCGCCGCGGAGCGGGAGTCCGATCCGGACGCTTTCCTGCTGCTGCTTCGCAACCGGGCGGCTACCGCGAAGCTCGCCTGGAATCCATACTTCCACGACGTCAAACTCCCCGGCCGGTTGCACCGGATACGGGCCCGCACGCAGATTATCTGGGGTTCTGAGGATCAGCTGCTGCCCGCCGAACTCGGGCAGAAGTTCACCACGTTGATCCCGCACGCGAACCTTCACCTGGTGCCGGAATGCGGCCACCTGCCGCAGATCGAGCAGCCCGATCATTTCCTGGATGCCGTCCTGCCGTTCTTCGAATCCTAGAAGCGCCACCCCCGGGAGAAATCCATGCAGGTCTTCGGCTTCGGTCTGATGCCTTACCGCGACATTCCGCGGGAGCACATCGACAGCGACAATTCGAGCTGGGTCACGTTCAGCAACTCGCATTTCGATCCGGAGCGTGGCGCGGAATTCTATGCGGAGTACCTCGAGCAGTTCGAGATCTACGATCGGCTCGGTTTCGACGGTATCTCGGTCAACGAGCACCATCAGACCGCGTACGGTCTGATGCCGTCCCCCAACCTGATGGCCGCGATGCTCGTTCCCCGGACCAGCTGCAAGATCGCCATCCTCGGCAACGCGATCTCGTTACGGGACCACCCGATGCGGGTCGCCGAGGAGGTCGCGATGCTCGACGTGATGTCGGGTGGCCGGATCATTTCCGGGTTCGTCCGCGGTATCGGCGCCGAATACCACTCGTTTTCCATGGACCCGAACGATTCAAGGGAACGCTTCCAGGAAGCGCACGATCTGATCGTGCGGTCGTGGACCGAACCAGGGCCGTTCGAATGGTACGGGAAGCATTACAAGCTGCGTTATGTGAACCCGTGGCCGCGGCCGAGGCAAAACCCGCATCCACCGATCTGGAGCCCTTCCCAAGGCAGCACCGAGACGGTCAGCTGGGCGGCCGAGCGCCGGTACACCTACCTGCAGACCTACAGTCCCATCGAGAACATCCGGCGCGCGTTCACGATGTTCCGGGACGCGGCCAACGGCTTCGGTTACGAGCCGGAGCCGGAGCAGATCGGGTGGGCGCTGCCGATGTTCCTCGCGGACACCGACAAGGAGGCGCGCCGCAAGGCCGCTCCACACCTGGAATTCTTGTTCAACACCCTCATTCGCATGCCGAAGGACGTGTTCTACCCGGCCGGCTACCTCACCGAGGCGTCGGCACCGAGGGTGATGTCCGCCAAGAGCGGGCTGGGGACCTCCCGGATAACCGCGGAAACCCTGATGGACGGCGGGTACGCGCTGGTTGGTTCACCGGAAACGGTTGCCGACCAACTGGCCCACTATCAGAGCGAGATGGGTTTCGGCACGATCAGCGGTATGTTCCAGTTCGGCACCATGGGAATGGAGGAGTTCCAGCAGAGCGTCACGCTGTTCGGTGACAAGGTTCTTCCCAAGCTCCGCGACCTGGGCCGCGGCTAGCTCGGCGAGCCCGGACGGCGGCCGACCCGATACGCAACGTCACGCACGATCGCGTCCAATATCTTGGCGGATTCGATTGATTCCAAGCTCGTCTCAAAGCCGATCGGCAGCCGGTACCTGATCAGCGATAATTCCGGTTTAATACCCGGGATGTGCGGCGGCGCCCGGCACAACGACGTTCCCTTACCGGCGCGGCAAGGAGTCGATGATGACTGCTACCCAGCCACGATCGAAAAACAGCCGTAATGGCCTCTACTGGCTCGCCATGGCGGTGTTCGCCCTGATGGTTGTGCTGAGCTTCCCGTTCTGGCTTGACTCGAAGGTGCAGCCGGTTGTCTTCGGCCTGCCGATCGCCTACACCTACCACGCCCTGTTCATACTGGCCGCGGTGCCGACGCTCTGGCTGTTGTTCAAGGCGATCTGGCCGGAACGCGAGGACTGACTGCGATGACCCTCCTCACCTGATCAACCCAGCGCCTTCGGTGACATACATAGGGGTATGTGATGAGCTCAACGGTGGTAGTCACAGCCGTCGCGGCTGCGGCCTATTTCCTGATCATGCTGGCGATTGGCCGCGCCTCATCCCGTGGCACGTCGACCAGTAAGGAATCCTACTTCGTCGCGAACCGCGAGCTGCGTGGTTTCCCGCTGTTCGCCGCGGTTTTCGGCACCAACATGACGGCGTTCGTGATGCTCGGCCTCGCCGGGCAGACTTACCGAATCGGGCTTGGCACCTGGGGGATGCTGATCGGCGCATCGGTGTTGACGCTGCCCGTGCACTTCTACTTCGGCTATCGCTGCTGGCTGGTGGCGCGGCGCAAGAAGATCACCTCGCCGGTCGAGTTCTACCGCCTTCGATACGACTCGAACGCCCTCGGGATCCTGGCGTTCGTGTTCATGGTCGCGTGGACACTCCCGGTCGTTCTCACCGGAATCATCGGTGGTGGCCGGGTTTTCAACGCGGTAACCGACGGCGCCATCCCGTTCTGGCTCGGCGGGCTTATCCTCGTCGCGGTCGTGGCCTATTACACCGTGGCCGGCGGCATGCGCGCGACGGCGTGGACCAACACCGTGCAAACCGTGCTGTTCCTCGGTTTCCTGCTGATCGCGGTCATCTGGGTGCCGGCCGCCAGCGGTGGACCGGTTGAGCTGTTCAATCAGCTCAACGTCGAGGCCCCGGAACTGATCAGCCGGAACTGGGACATGGCAGGGTTCGGGCCGGCGCTGAGCTGGTTCATCCTGTTCAGTTCGGGCAACTTCGCGACCCCCTACATCTGGATCCGGATGGTTTCGGCGCAATCCGGCCGCTCGCTTCGCCGGATGGGCACCGTTTACCCGATCGCCGTGCTCGCCACCTGGGGTTCGGCCATCCTGCTCGGCATGTGGGGCGCGGTTCTCGCGCCGGGGTTGAACGAAGAGGAATCCGATTCGATCGTGTTCATCCTGAGCAGCCAGCTCTTCCCGACCGGGCTGGTGGCGGTCGGGCTTGTCGGGCTGCTCGCGATCGTGATGTCCTCTATGGACGCTCAGACCCTGACGATCAGCAACTTGTTCACGGTCGACGTGGTCCAGCGGTATCGCAAGCACCTCGATGAGCGAAGCGTGGTGCGGTACGCACGTGTCTTCGTGCTTGCCATGCTCGCGATCCTGTACGTCATCTCGCTGCAGCCGTTGCCGGCCGTCTTCGACCTCGCGACATTCGCCTTCACTGGGTTCATGACGTACTTCCCGATGATGGTGGGTGGTGTGCTGTGGCGCCGCGCGACCAAGGCCGGTGCGGTGAGCAGCCTGGTGATCGGTCAGGTCGTGGCGCTAGCCGGGTACTTCGAGCTCTACGGGCATCCGTTCGGGCTGGAGACGCCGTTCTGGGTGGCGATCGTTTCCTGGGGCGTGTTCATCGTGGTATCGCTGTTCACCGCGCCGCCGAGCGACGACGTGGTGGAAACCTTCCACGGCGAATGGGATCGGGTGTGGGCGCAGCACCCGCCGGCCGGCCGCCCGCTCGCCCCGGGCTCCGAGCCAGCCCCTGCCGCGGAGGCCCCCTGACCCGGCGCCGGGAGTTAGGCGGTGTGGGAGCGGGCGAGGGCGCCACCGTCGACGGGGTAAACGGCGCCGGTCATGAAGCTGGAGGCCGGCGAGGCGAGCAGCAGCGCGAGCCCGTACAGCTCGCGCGGGTTGGCCATCCGGCCGAGCGGCACGGTTTCCGCCCACCGGGCCTCGACGTCCGGGGATGGGCCGCCGTCCCCGCCGATGTTGGTGCGGAATGGGCCAGGCGCGATGGCGTTGACCGTCACGCCGTACGGCGCGAGCTCGAGCGCCGCTTGCTTCATCAGGTTGACGACGGCGGCTTTGGTCGCCACGTAGGCGTAACCGACCATCGGGTCGGTACGCAGGCCAGCGGTTGACGCGGTGACAACGATCTTCCCGGAGCGCTGCCGTTTCATGTGGTGCGCCGCGGCCCGCAGCGTCGCAACCACGCCGTCGAGGTTGACGGCCCGAACCGCGTCCCAGTCGGACGGTTTCAGCGCGTCGATTTCGCCTTCCGCACGCGAGAAACCAGGGCCAGCGGAAATACCGGCGTTGGCGAAGACCACGTCGAGGTCGCCGGCGGTAGTCACGCGTTCGATGAGCTCGTCTACCTGGTCGGGCTCGCGAACGTCGGTGGGAACCGCGGTGACGTCCAGCCCGCGTCCGGCCAGCTCCTCGCACGTGGCCTCCAGCCGCTCCCGATTCACCTCAGCCATGGTCACGATCGCGCCGCGCTCCGCGAGGCAGGTGGCGATCGCGAGCCCGAGCCCGCTACCGGCACCGGTGACGACCACCCGGCTGCCGCGCACATCGAACAGGGCGTCGCCCGTCACTGTCTCTGGCACCTTTGTCCCTCCGCTCCGCGCCTCCACTCGCCGTCGCGCCCAAAGTTGACCACGGCCACGGCCGCGAAGCCAGCGCGAATCGACACGAATCAAGATCAGCCTGCGACAGCGGTATCGCGTGAGAGACTGACTGGAATCGTTCGCTCCGTCCCGGATCTAGGAGGATTCCGTTGTCCTTGCGGCATGCGCTGCTCGCCTTGCTGGAAAACCGGCCGATGACGGGCTACGAGCTTGCCAAGCAGTTCGACGAGTCAGCGATCTACGTCTGGCACGCCCAGCATCCGCAGATTTACACGGAATTGCGCAAAATGGAGGCGGACGGCCTGATCGACGTTTCCGCTGCCCGGCGTGGCACGAAGGCCACCAAACGCACCTACTTCCTCACCGAAGCCGGCGCTTCGGAACTCACCCGGTGGGTCAGCGAACCGCAGCAACCCCCACGGGAACGCGATCCCGCTTACCTCAAAGCCATCTACTTCGAATTCGGCTCATTCGCCAATGCGCGCCGGCAATTCGAGGCACATCTCGAGCACTACCGGCGGCTTGAAAGGCAATGGCGCGCGCACGCCGACCAGCTCGAACGCCGCGATACCGACCTGATCCGCCGCCGCCTGGCCCGCGCCCCGGAAAAGGCGCACGACGCCATTGTGGATTTCAAGGTGCATACCTACCGGGGCCTCATCGAGCGGGCAAAGGTCGAGGTGGCGTGGGCGAAGCGCGGCCTCGCGATGGTCGACCGGCTGGAGCGCGACGCCGGGATCGCGGAAGGCGATGAGGTCTCCCCTCCCCAGATCGATTCGATCGAATCGAGCGAATGATCAGAACGAACGCACTGGTCAAGGCATGGTTCCATATGTCTGCTCTTACTGATACGCTTACCCTTCGCGTCGGCCACGCACCGCGGCAAGGAGTTGCACAGCTCGCAGCCGCGCGCCGATGACGTCGTGACGTCACGCTTACCCCAGCTACCCGGATCGCGCCTTGTACCCCGCGGGCGATGGTGCCCGCGCTAACAGGAGATCGCCGCCATGGAAACGGCAACGCCGCCGCCTTTTCACGCCGATCACGTAGGAAGCCTGCTCCGCAGCAAGAAACTCATGGATGCCCGCGAGCGAGCCTTTCGCGGAGAACTCAGCGGAACCCAGCTGCGGGCAGTGGAAGACGACGAGATCGTCCGGCTCCTCGACCGTCAGGAAGAAATCGGGCTATCGGTGGTCACCGATGGTGAAATGCGACGGACACAGTGGCATTTCGATTTCCTGGTCGGGCTCGATGGTGTCGAATTCCCCAAGGTCAACCAGTCGTATGTGCCGGAAGGAACCGACCATCGAGTGGCGCCGACCACCGATCGACCACGCGTCGTGGGCCAGGTGGGATTCTCACGACACCCGATGCTCGAGCATTTCAGCTTTATCACCGAACGCACCCGGGTAACGCCCAAGCTGTCGATTCCGGCACCCAGCGTGCTGCATTTCCGCAACGGCCGGAAAGCGGTCAGCCAGGACGTTTACCCGGACCTCGCGGAATTCTTTCACGATCTCGGCAACGCCTACCGGGGATTCGTGCGCGCGGTAGCCGACGCCGGCTGCCGGTACCTGCAGCTGGACGAGACCAGCTTCGCCTACCTCTGCGACCCGGACCAGCGGCAGCTGCTGATCGGTCGCGGCGACGACCCGGACGTGCTGCTCGGGTACTACACCGAAGCGCTGAACGCCGCGGTTTCCGGTGCCCCGGAGGGCATGACCGTGGTGATGCACATGTGCCGGGGCAACAACCGCTCCAACTGGCACGCGCGGGGCGGCTACGAACCGATCGCCGAGACCGCCTTCCACCGGGTCAACGTGGCCGGGTACTTCATGGAGTACGACAGCGACCGGGCCGGCGGATTCGAACCGTTGCGGCACCTGCCACCCGGCAAGAAAGCCGTGCTCGGCCTTGTCACCTCGAAGGCCGGCACGCTGGAAGCCCCCGATCAGATCAAGAAAAACATCGACGACGCGGCGAGCCACGCGCCGATCGAACAACTGTGCCTGAGCCCGCAATGCGGTTTCGCCAGCATTGACAAGGGCAACGTGCTGACCGAGGACGAGCAGTGGCGCAAGCTCGAGTTGATCGTCCAGGTCGCCGACGAAGTGTGGGGCTGATCCGACGAACCGGAAGGACACGCCATGACTTTCCACATCGTCGCGATCGCCGGCTTGCTCGCGGTTTTCGTCCTGGGCACGTTCAGCCCGGTCAACCTCGGTGCGCTGGCGATGGTCGCGGCCTTCCTGGTCGGCACGTTGATGCTCGGCGAGGAACCAGACGCGGTACTGGCCGGTTTCCCCGCGGACATGTTCGTCCTGATTCTCGGTGTCACGTACTTGTTCGGCATCGCGGCGGCGAACGGAACGCTGGAATGGCTGCTTGAGAAGCTGGTCCGGTTGGTGCGCGGCAACGCGGCGGTCGTGCCACCACTGATCTTCCTGCTCACCAGCGGACTGGTGAGCGTGGGAGCGATCGCGCCCGCGGTGTCCGCGATGTTCGCGAGGCTGTCGCTTGGCTTGGCGAAACGGTTGAACATCAACCCGATGCTGGTCTCCCTGATGGTGATCACCGGGGGATGCGCGGGGAGTTTCTCGCCGATCAGCCTGCTCGGGCTGATCACCAACACCACCCTGGAACGCAACGATCTCACGGCCAGCCCCGTCGGGCTGTACCTGCTGGTCTACGGGTACAACCTGGCGCTCGCGGTGGTGGCCTACCTGATATACGGCGGGGTCACGCTCGTTCGCCGGCAACGCGTCGCGGTGGACGCCGCTCCGGCATCGTCCGGCCCGGGCGCCCAGTCCGCACCCCCGGCGACCGACGTGGAAAACGACGCGGACGCACCCCGGTTGACGCCGCCCCGGATCGCCACGCTCGCCGGGATCCTCGTTCTCGCGGTCGGCCTGCTCGGTTTCGGGCTCGACGTCGGCATGCTCTCGCTGCTGATCGCGGTCGTGCTGCACCTGGTTTTCCAGCAGTCCAGCAAGGGTGCGCTGGATCGGGTGAGCTGGCAGGTGATCGTGCTGATCTGCGGTGTGGTGACCTACGTCGAGGTGATGGAACGCGGCGGCACCATCGAAGCACTGGGCAATAGCGTGGTGGGGCTGCAATCCCCGCTGCTGGTGACGCTGCTGCTGTGCGCGGTCGGCGCGGTGGTGTCCGCTTTCGCCTCCAGCACCGGGGTGATCAGTGCGATGATCGCGCTGATCGTGCCGTTCCTGGCGTCCGGATCGATCGGGGTTCTCGCGGTGGTGGCGGCGATCGCACTGTCCGCGACGGTGGTTGACGCCTGCCCGTTCTCCTCGACAAGTGCCCTGATCGTGGCGAACGCTCCGGAAGACCTGCAGCGCCGGATATTCCGCGGGCTCGGCAAGTGGGCGTTCGGTATGGTGCTAACCGCTCCGGTAGCCACTGTTCTGCTACTCGTCGCACCGGGATGGTTGTGATCAACGTGCCCGACGAAACCGCCGCACCGCCGGACGATGCGCCCGCGGGATGGGGTAGTGACGCGATCGCCGAAGCCCTGCGGGCCACCGGGGTTCCCTACGTGGCACTGAATCCCGGATCCAGCTATCGCGGATTGCACGACAGCCTGGTGAACTACCTCGGCGACCGCGACCCGAGCATGCTGGTCTGCCTGCACGAGGAGCACGCGGTGGCGATCGCGCACGGCTACGCGAAGGTCACCGGCGAACCCATGGCGGTCGCGTTGCACGCGAACGTCGGGCTGATGCACGCCGCCATGGCCGTGTACAACGCCTACTGCGACCGGGTTCCGATGATCATCGTGGGCGCCACCGGACCGGTGGACGCGGACCGGCGCCGCCCGTGGATCGACTGGTTGCACACCTCCGCGGATCAGGCCGCGCTGGTGCGGGACTACGTCAAGTGGGACGACCAGCCGGCCTCCGCACCGGCCAGTGTCGCCGCACTGCTGCGCGGAAACCAGCTCACCCGCACCCACCCGATGGCGCCCGTCTACCTGTGCTTCGACGTCGGCGTGCAGGAAGCCGAGCTGACCGGGGAGCCGCCGACCCCGCGGGCGGAACGCTACCCGCCGTTCCCGGACGCGCAGCCGTCCACGGACGCGGTGGACGCCGCGGTTCGGTTGCTGGCCGAGGCGGGCAACGTGGTGATACTGGCCGGCGGCGTTGGCCACGACCAGCACGCCTGGCAGCGCCGCATCGAGCTCGCCGAACGGCTGGGTGCCAGCGTCGTCACGGACCTGAAGGTGGGCGCGGGATTCCCGACCGACCATCCGTCGCACGGCGCCGCGCCGGGGTTGTTCATCAACCCTGCCAACCTCGAGCTGATCAGGGCGGCGGACGTGGTGCTCAGCCTCGACTGGCTGGATCTCGGCGGAACGCTGCGGCAGGCGTACGGCGAGCGGGAGGTGACCGCGCGGATCGTGGTGGCCACCATCGACCACCAGTTGTGGGGCGGCTGGGCCAAAGTGGACCAGGCGCTGCACCCGGCGGACGTGCTGCTGCACTGCCGCGCCGACGTCGCTGTCCCCGCGCTGCTCGAGCGGTTGCCGGCGGCGCAGCCAGCAAGCACGCGCGACGCGCCGTTCACGCCGGAGGCCGCTGACCGGACCGGACAGGGCGCCGCCGACCAGACCGGGCCGACCGGCGCGATCACGGTGGCGCACTTGCAGGACACGCTGCGCGAGGCAACCAGCGACCGGGCGGTCACGCTGATCCGGGTGCCGTTCGCCTGGGACGCGGCACGCTGGCCGATCGGCGAGCCACTCGACTACCTCGGTGCGGACGGTGGCGCCGGGATCGGCTCGGGTCCCGGGCTCGCCGTGGGCGCCGCACTCGCACTGCGGGGCGGCGATCGGTTGCCCGTCGCGGTGCTCGGGGATGGCGACTACCTGATGGGCGTCACGGCATTGTGGACCGCGGCGCGGCACGAGATACCGCTGCTTGTGGTGGTGGCGAACAACAATTCGTTCTTCAACGACGAGGTGCATCAGTATCGGGTGGCCCGTACCCGCTCGCGGCCGGTCGGCAACGCGCACGTCGGAATGCGCCTACAGGAACCGGATCCGGACGTCGCCGGTCTTGCTCGGGATCTCGGATTCACCGGTCACGGCCCGATCCGCGATCCCGCGGACCTCGGTCCGGCGCTGCGCAAGGCGGTGCTCGCGGTGCGCGACGGCGGGCAGGCGGTTGTCGACGTGCGGGTGGAACGCGGCTACTCCGCGGAGACCGCGGCCGCGGTGGCGAACTCGCCGTAGACGTGACCGCGGCCGCTGCGATGTGGGAGGCCACGTCCTCGGCGCGAACCGAAACTCGGCCGATCGGTGTATTGATGCGATGCTGGTCCCGGCAGCAGGCCGGCCGTCGCCGGGCGCCTGCCGCGGGCCGCCCCTGGTATGCGATCTCCGGAGGAGTCATGGTGTCAACCGCCGCCGCCACGTTTCGTACCTCGGTTCCGCCGCGGCTTTGCGATGCCCAAGGCATGCTGCACGCCAGCCGCTACTACGAGTGCTTCGAGGATGCCTTCCTCCACTGGCTCGATACTTTCGTCGGCGGGTACGGCACCCTCCGCGAATCGGGAGCGGACCTGGTGGTGGTCGCAAGCGGCTGCGAACACCAGCAGGGCGCGCGACTGGGCGAAGTCCTCGACATCGATGTACGACCGCGTGCCGTTGGCCGGACCTCGCTCGCCATCGCGTTCACAATTCAGCGTCAAACCGGCGAGCACATCGCGACCGGGCACACCACCTACGTCGCGGTGTCCAGCACAGGTGGCTCGGTGGCGCTGCCGGAATGCCTTGCGGCGCTGCGCGAAACCCAGGACCCCGCGTGAATCCGTGAATCCCGAGGCGGTTTCGAACGCAGCCACATTCACCGTCACGGGGTCCAGGTGCGGTAGGCGGCATCAGCCATTTGTGCGACCTCGGCTGCTGGGGGCACCACTAGTGTCGGCACGGATCGACAGTGTCACGACCTAGGTGCATCCGATGGCCTCTCGGCTCAACCCGTACATCAACTTCGCCGGCGACGCTCGGCAAGCCATGGAATTCTACAAGCGTGTATTCGGTGGCACGTTGTCCCTGAACACGTTCGGCGAATTCGGCGCGCAGGACTACACGGACGACGCCGAGAAGATCATGCACAGCATGCTGGAGACCGAAAGCGGATTCACGCTCATGTGTGCCGACATGCCGGCCGGGATGGAACTCAACCCGGGGAACAACATGTCGGTGAGCCTGAGCGGGGATGACGCCGACAAACTGCGCGGCTACTGGGAGAAACTGTCCGACGGCGGCACCGTGGCGATGCCGCTGGACAAGCAGGTGTGGGGCGACGAGTTCGGCATGTGCGTGGACCAGTTCGGTATCTCCTGGATGGTCAACATCTCCCAGCCGCAGGGCTGACCCGCCTACTTCGCGCGAGTGCCCCGGAGTGGTTGCCGGGTAGGCCCGCTGGCACCGGCGAAGACTGACCTCGTTCGATGGCCTCGTTCGATCGCCTCGTTCCGGCGGTCAGATCAGGTACGCCTCGTAGGTTTCCGGCGCGAACAGGTCGGCCGGCTCCAGCTGGCGCTTCGCCAGTCCCTGCTCGTGGGCATAGCGCAGGAACGTCCGCAGCGTGGTCTCGTTGTCCGCCAGCCCGTACGGCCAGAATTCCTTGCCGAGCACGCGCTGCGCGCGGTCCAGGTCGTCGTACAGCCAGGGGAGCATGAACAGTGCCGCGGCGGTTTCGGACAGCCGTTCCTCGGTGTGCCGCTTCGCCTCCTGAAACGCCTTGAACAGCGACTGGGCAATCCACGGTCGCCGCTCGTACAGCTCACGTCGTAGCACAACCGTGTGCATGATCGGAAAGATTCCGGTATCCGTTAAGTACCGCTCCTCCACCGGCCGTGGCTCGGGGAACAGCCTGGCTACTTCCGGTGCGCCCGCGAGGAACGGGCGAGGGATTCGCGGGCAGCACAACGCGTCGATCTCGCCGGTCACCAACATGTCGGCCAGCGTGCGGTGCGCCGGGATGGGCTCGACTTCGATTTCCGGCGGCAGATCGAGCTGCGCTTTCTCCACCCTGCCCGGCTCGTGCAGACCACCGGTGCGGTACCGGACGGAATCGACCGGCACGCCATGCCGGTCGGCGAGGATGCCCCTGATCCACACATTCGCGGTGAGCTGGTACTCCGGCACGCCGACGATCTTCCCGACCAGATCGGCCGGTTCCTCGATGCCGCTCGCGGTGTTCACGTAGATCGCGTTGTGCCGGAACGCCCGAGAGGGAAACGCCGGGATGGCAACGAAATTGTCGTCGTTGAACATACTGACCACATAGGACGACAGGGACATCTCGGCGGCGTCGAACTCCCGGTGCCGGATCATCCGGAAGAACGTCTCCTCGATGGGAAGCGACAGGTAGGTCAGATCCAGCCCGTCGGGCCGGACACGCCCGTCCGCGAGGGGTTGCGTGCGGTCGTAATCCCAGCAGGCGAGCGCGATGGGAACGTTCTTGCTCATCCATTCCTCGATTCAGTGCGGGGACAGGTGCACGCTCTTGGTTTCGGTGTAGGAACGCAGCTCTTCGACGCATTCCTCGCTGCCGAGCCCGGAACCGTGCATCCCGCCGAACGGCAGCCCGGTGAAATGCCGGGAAACCTCGCGGCTCACCCGAGAGTATATGTAACAACAGACATATTCAAATACGCGCTCTGTGCCGCGCTGTGCGCCACGTCGTTGCGGGTAACCGCGTCAGTCGTTCCACAACGCACGTGCGGTTTCCGCGACCACGGAAAGCTTCGCGGCCTGGATTTTCTCGGAGACGTCCGGATTTCCGCTTGCCACCGACGCGAAACCACATTGCGTGGAGATGGCCAGCAGCTCGAGCGGCAGCACGTTCGCGGCTTCCTTGACGCGCTTCTCGAGCTCTTCCACCGTCTCCACCGCGGCTTTCTTGCTGGAAACCAAGCCGAGCACGACCATCTTGCCGTCCGGAGCCGCGGCCAGCGGTGCGAACGATCCGGACCGCTGGTCGTCGTATTCGAGCAGGAACCGGTCGAACCCGGTACCCCGGCGGAACAGTGCCTCGGCGATGTGGTCATAGCCACCGGAGGCCATCCAGCGCCCCGCGCTGTTACCCCGGCAGAGATGAATGCCGTAAGTGGGGCCGGGAATGTCGGTGACCGAATTGATCAGGTCCAGCCCTTCGGAGAGCATCCGGTCCGTGGGAATACCTTGCTTTTCGTACCAGTCGCGGGTTTCTTGCTGCACAAGCGTGGCGATCTCCGGTGCGTCGATCTGCACGTACTGGCAACCGAGCGCCGTGAGTTCCCGAATTTCCGACTTCACGATCCGCACCGCGTCGGCTGCCATCTCGAACGCGTCCCGGTACTCGCTCGGCGCGTGCCGCGGTGACCAGCGCAGGAACGTCATCAGCGGGCTGGGCACGGTGGCCTTCACCGGCCGGGTGGCCCTGGCTCTGGCGTAGGTGTACTCCTCCGTCACCATGGACCGTAGCGAGGTGAGCTTCCCGGTGATCACCAGCGGGAGCTCTTCCTCGATCGGCCCTTCGTCGGTGTACCAGTTCCGGGTAACACCGGGCACGTACTCGTACCCGGTGATCGATTCGGTCAGCGGGCCGGTAAAGACGCCGCGCCGGAACTCACCGTCGGTCACCACGTCCACCCCGGCGGCTTCCTGGACGGCGATGGCCTGGTCCACGGCGCGATCTTCGATGAACTTGAACTCGGCGACGGAGATCGTCCCGGCCGCCAAGGCGGTCTTGGCCCGGTGCAACGGTTCCGGCCGGAGCATCGACCCGACGACTTCCGCGCGACATCCGGTGGTGATCGACATGTCGAAGCTCCTTTGCTGGACTCACCACGACGGAGTTCGACGCTAGCCACCTCGAAAGAACGACGTCAACAAAATCGTTAACAATCTAGTGGATCAGGTCGTGTACTGAGCGGGCGCGCTGGCCGTCCCCGCGCCAACCAGCGCGGCCAGCAGCACGCCGGTGACGAGCACCGGCTGGGGCGTGATCGTGGAAGCCAGCACCAGTACCGCGGTTACCGGCGGCAACGCCTGGTGCGCGCGACCGGTGTGGTGCGGACGCAGCTGCAGCAGCCACAGCACCAGCAGAAACACCGCCACCGGCACGGTCACCGTGGCCCCCGCCGCCCATCCGGAGATGTGCGCCGCGTGCACCGCGTAGTCGACGTTGACAGCCAGCCCGGCCCCAACGGCGCCGGCCGACGCGAAGATGAAGTAGTGCCCGTAGCCCCACACGAAACCGATCCGGTTGGACACCAGGATGTCGTGCGCTGGTTTGGAGAAATACACCCACCACAGGGAAAACACGATCAGCAACCCGCCGCCGGTGATGGCGAACAGCGAGCCGCTGGCGCCCTGCTCGTCCAGCGCGGCGCGCACCGCGCTGGCGGACGCGAGCACGGTCTCGCCAAGGACGATGATGGTGAACAGGCCGTAGCGCTCGGCGATGTGGTGGGGATGCCAGGGGGTCGTCGTGACGCGTTCCGCGACTATCGGCACCGCGAGCTCGGCCGCGGCCATCAGCCACCAACCCCACAGTGGCCAGTGCCCGGATAGCAGCATCACCGACCAGCCGGCCATCACGACGATCAGGCCGACCGCGTAGCGTAGGGCGGTTTTACGCCGAGCGAGATCGTGATACGCGGCGCGTAGCCACATCGCGATCAGCCCGAGCCGCATCACCGCGTACCCCAGGAACACCACGTCGAAGTCGTGGTGCTCGAAGGCCCGCGAAACGCCGGCGGCCAGGATCAACGCGCCGGTGATCTGCACCAGTGTGGCCACCCGGTAGGGCACGTCGTCGTTGTCGTAGGCGGAGGCGAACCAGGTGAAGTTCATCCATGCCCACCAGATGGAGAAGAACACCGTCAGGTAGCTGACCAGCCCGGTGGCCGCGTGGTCTTCCGCGAGCGCGTGGTGCAGCTGCCCGGCCGCCTGGGCAACGGCCACCACGAAGCACAGGTCGAAGAACAACTCGAGTGGGGTGGCGGCGCGATCGGATTCGTCGGTGCCGCGGCCCAGCATCGGCCATCGCCATGCGCGGCCGGCCGGCATCGTGTGGTGCGGACCGTAGCTCATCGTGAAGCCCTTCGGGTGTCTGCCTGCCTGCCGCGACGACGCGGCGATCGATCAGATTGTCATTGTTCCGGAACGACCGCGCAGGCCATTTCGGACACTCCGAAGTGGCCGGTATTTCCCACCGTGGGGCGCCGGTTTCGCCAGTTGACGACCGACATCCCGGACGCCGACAGCAGTACAGCGAGCTGGTCAGCAACCGCGGTCCGAAGCTGTTCTGGGTAGTTCACGTGGCCTTCCGGTGGGAAGTGTCGCTGACGTGCTGCTCGTGCGGTACCGCGTGCGGCCAAATCACATCAGGCCATCGACGGTGCTGCGCTTGCCCTGGGCCAGGTAGGTGCCGCGATCGGGGGCGTAGAGCATCGGGCATGCGCCCTTCTCCGAGGTCGTGCCCAAGAATGTGACCTTCACGCGTTTCCTCCAAGGTCCGGAGTCGTTCCTTCCGGGGCTCCACGTCATTGCGCCGCTCGATGGCGAGCTGGCGATCCTGCCGGGCGCCTTGAACGTGTCACCCAGTCGCGCAGTGGGTAGGCTCGCGGGTGTGCCTCCTCGCAGAGGAACGCCTCGGTTGACGGGCCGGGGGCACGCGGAGAGGCTGCCTTCTGCGAAGAGTGGTGACCGATGAACGCGGATCAACGGCGGCTTGAACCGGCGGAAATCGGCGAGCGGGTGCGCAAGGTTCGTCGTCGGCGGGGCCTGAGTCTGGAGGTGGCGGCCGGGCTCGCTGGAATCTCCATGGGCTATCTATCGATGCTTGAACGAGGTGAGCGCCGGTTCGAGCGCCGGGGGTTGGTGGAGGATCTGGCCTCGGCGTTGGGTTGTTCGCCGGCGGATTTGACCGGCCAGCCGTATCTGCCACCAGACTCGGAAACGGCTGCGGGCAAACGTGTGGTGGCTCGGATTGAGCAGGGCCTCAATGACGCGACGCTCGATGATGTGCCGGACATGCGGCCCCGGGATCTGTCCGATTTACGCGAACTTGTGGAGTCCCACGCGCGGTCGCGTGATGGTGCGCAGTACAGCGCGGCGGCCCAGGACGCGGATCTTGTGCTGGTCGAGCTCCAAGTCCATATCGCAACGGGTACCGGCCCGCAGCGCCGCGAGGCGGCGGAACTGCTTGTCCGCGCCGCATACAACGCCTTCGTGGTTGCCACTACCTATGGCTACTTCCATCTGGCCGAGCAGGCCGCTCGCCGCGCCTACGACGCTGCCGTTCTCACCGAGCAGGCCGAGTTGTTGGCGTTCGCGATGTTCGCCCGCGTGCCTTCCATTGCCCGGGCCGGTGGCCGCGATCGCGCCATCCGGCTCCTGGATCGCACGCTGTCCGAGCAGCGAGGGTTGAGCGCCATCCACCACGACAACACCCTCGGCGCCGAGATGCTGGGATTACTACACCTGATGGGCGCTCACCTTGCGGCGCGCGGAAGAGACACCGACGCCGCCCATGCCCACGTGGACGAGGCTACCCAGCTCGCGGCCAGAACCGGTGAACGCAACGGGCTCCTGCAACACTTCGGCCCGACCAACGTCCAAGTCTGGCAAGTCGCGATCGCCGCCGAACTCGACGAGGGACCGACCGTTGCCGAACGCACCGAGCGAGAACCAATCGACATCGTTCGACTCGACAGTCGCGACCGCGCGGCAGCCCTACATTTCGATCTCGCCCGCTCCTATGGCCAGGCCCACGGCTCCCGCGACACCCACGCCGTCCAACATCTCGAGATAGCCGACCGCTTTGCGCCCCAACGCATCCGCCAAGATCCCCTCGCCCGCGATCTAATAGCCGCGCTGAGCCACCGGAGTCGCCGCCGAAGTTGGGAACTAGACAGCCTGCGCAACCGGTTCGGCCTCGGCTAGCCTCACGACGACATCGCTTCATACATTGTGAAGAACTGAGCTCCCCGCAGTCATAGCGTCACCGCCCGTGTGGGAGGTGACGACGATGGAGGGCTGGCGGACGGCGCTGGTCGTGCAGGGTGTGACGCTCGGGGGCCGCTCGATTCCGGTGGTGGCCGGGTTGCTCGACCCGCCGTACGGACCGCAGGTAGGGATCCGCGTCGGCGAGACCGGCGAGTCAGTCGTCCTGTCTGACCAGATCGGCTCCGAGCTGATCGTGAACCTTCGTGAGGCGATCGCCAGCAAGCTGAAGGCCGAGGGGCAGCTGTGATCCTCTGGCAGCTGAACGACAGCTCGCGGCACGGCTACGACGCGCCGGCACCGATCATCGGCGACCAGGTGCGCGCCCTGTGTGGCGTGTCGCTGGTGATCACTCGCGAAGGGCTGACGGAGGACGCCTGGGAGGGTCGGCCGCCGCTGTGCGTGGACTGCGCCACGGCGTACGTCGAGAGGCACGCGATGGCGACGCAGCCGTGATGGCGCCGGGACCACGGCCGGAGAAACACCGGAAGCCGCATCCGAACGCGCATCCGAACGCGCATCCCCACACCTGCCCGCACTGGGCACCGACCAACTCGGGCGGTTCGCACATCACCTGCGCGGAGTGCGCAACCGCGCCCCCACAGAAAGGTACCGATGGCTAACCACGACGACCTATCCAACGTGCTGTCACTCGCCCGGCTCCTGCAGGACGAGCCAGTGACCGTCCACCGCGTACCCGACGGCTACCTCGACGTGCTGCGCGGCCAACGGGTCATCGGCTCGCTCGACGACGACATAGTAGCCACGTTCCTGGCCACCGCACCGGCAGCTCTCGCCGCAGCACGAACCGCGCTGATCGTCACGCCTCACGACCCCTGACACGGGGTGATCCCGTTGCACCACAACGCCGATCGTGTGATCGCCGCGCTTACTCGGGCTGACTGAGCAGGTGTTGCAGGTAACGTTGCGGTGAGGCGAGAAAGTCCCGGGTTAACCGCACCGGCAGCGCCTCGTCGTAGTCCACGCGCTCGATGGTTCCGTCGTCGGCGATCTCGTAGATCGTGGCCTGCGGCAGTGCCAGCAGGATCGGGGAATGCGTGGCCACAATGATCTGGCACCGCTGCTCGGCCAGCTCGGACAACCGGGCCAGCACCGCCATACAGCCCCGCACGGACAAGGCTGCCTCCGGCTCGTCCAGCAGATACAGCCCACCCGGGCCAAACCGATGCGTCACCAGATCCAGGAAGGACTCGCCGTGGGACCGATCGTGCGGGGATGCCCCACCGTAGGCGGGAAGCAGCGGCGGCGAGTGAGGATCTTGGTCCAGCCGTTCGATCTCGGTGGCCACGTTGTAGTACGACTCGGCCCGCAGAAAGAACGCCGTGCGCGGCTTGCGACCGGTCCGCGACACCACCAACGAATCACCCAGGGACGATTCCGACGCGCGGGTAGCAAACCGGAAATTGTGACTACCGCCCTCCGGATTCAGCCCCAAGGCAACCGCCAGAGCCTCGACCAAAGTGGACTTACCCGTCCCGTTCTCACCCACCAGAAACGTCACACCCGCAGGCACATCCAGCCCACCAGCACGAGCCAGCCACGAGATCACCGGCAAGGCAAACGGATACCCACCACCAGCCGCCTCAGCGGGAAGCCGGACACCGCAGGAACTGCCCCACACC